>CAURUU010000006.1:0-4658 GCA_963528595.1 uncultured Candidatus Saccharibacteria bacterium | reverse complement strand
GCGAAGGTTATGCGCTTCATCCAAAAGCACATAAAGTTTTGGCACGAAAATCTGGCATTCCAGGTCAGCACGCACACAGCCGACACAACAAACCAAGCCTGTACGCTACACAGCTGCGCGAAAAGCAAAAAGTTCGCCGCCTGTACGGTTTGGTTGAAAAGCAATTTGCTCGGCTGATGGACGAGGCAACACGCGCCCAAGAAGGTTTGGCAGGCGAGAACCTGTTGAAGCTGCTGGAACGCCGCCTGGACAACGTAGTTTACCGTGCTGGTTTTGCAACCAGCCGCCGCGCTGCTCGCCAGCTGGTCGGGCACGGTCACTTCTTGTTGAACGGTCGCCGTGTTGATATTCCATCAATTCGCGTTAAAGCAGGTGATGTCATCGAAGTACGTCCAAAGAGTACCAAGTCGGTATACTTTACGCACATCGACGACGTTGTCAGCAACTCAATTCAAGGTCCGCTCAGCTGGATGAAGAGTGATGTCAAGAAATTGAAAATTGAGATCACTGGACAGCCAAAGCGTGAAGAGGCAGAAGCTGACATCAACGAGCAATTAATTGTTGAGTTTTACTCACGATAAAAGAAGGGTTAGGGAAAAGTATGGCAAAAGCAATTTATAATCCAGCTCTGGCAAGCATCGAAGATGTTTCTGACACCAGTGCAACCTTTCTGATTGAGCCGCTCCACTCGGGCTACGGCAACACATTGGGTAACTCAATGCGCCGCGTCTTGCTCTCCAGCATCCGCGGTGGCGCAATCGTTGCCTTTCGCATCGAAGGTGCGACACACGAGTTCACCACCGTCGAGGGCATCAAAGAAGATGTTGTCGACATCATGCTGAACCTGAAGGGCGTTCGACTCCGCGTTCACACTGACGAGCCGGTCGAGTTGCGATTGGAAAAAACCGGCGGTGTCATCACTGCTGGCGACATCCAAGCAAACGGAGAAGTAGAGGTTGTTAACCCAGACCACGTCATCGCTACCATCGATGATCCAAAGAAAACGGTCATCATGGACTTGGTGGCAGAAGCTGGTCGCGGTTACCAAACAATTGAAGACTCCAGCGAATCACGTCTACACTCAGACATGATCGCTCTGGACGCAGTCTTTACTCCAGTGTTGCGCGTGCGTTACAAGGTTGACCCAACGCGTGTTGGTGACGAAACTGACCTGGACAAATTGACCATGACTATTGAAACTGACGGCACCATGACTCCACGTGAGGCGTTTGAAGAGGCTGCAGCTATCTTGGTCAACCAATACACAGCCTTGGCTGGCAGCACCACTGTCGTGAGCGCACCTGCGCTTGGTACAACCACTGAAGACAGTGAAGCTGAATTGGATACATCCATCGAAGAATTAAACCTAAGCGCCCGCACGACGAACGCGCTGATTAACAATGAAATCCGCACGATTCGCGACCTGGTGACTTTGACCGAGCAAGATTTGCGAGAATTGAAAGGCTTTGGCTCAAAGGCGCTGGATGAAGTACGCGACAAGATGGCGGAGTTGGAGTTTTAACTATGCATAGACACGGATATCAAGGGCGCAAGTTCGGCCGTGAGCGTGATCAACGGCGAGCCTTGCTCAAGGGCTTGGCAACCAGCCTGGTTGAGCACGGCAAAATCGAGACCACCTTGCCGAAAGCCAAAGAGCTGAAGCGCCACATTGAAAAAATCATCACCAAGGCGAAGAAGGGCGATCTAGCCAGCCGCCGCCAGGTGATCGCAGCACTCAGCACCCGCGCTGCTGCTTACAAACTCGTTGATGAAATTGCCCCACAACTCGGCGGCCGCACCAGCGGACACGTTCGCGTTGAACGCACCCGCCTACGTGTTGGCGACGGCGCGCAAATGGCAATCATCGAGTTTGTCGACGACATCAAACCAATGCCAAAGAAGGAGGAGAAATAAGATGAAGACGTATTCACAAAAACCATCTGAAGTCTCTCGCCGCTGGGTATTGTTTGACGCGAGCGAATTACCACTGGGACGTTTGGCAACCGAAATTGCCAAACACCTGACCGGTAAATACAAGCCAACTTACACACCACACGTTGATGGTGGCGACTACGTCGTGGTTATCAACGCTGCAAACACCGTCGTTACTGGCTACAAGGAAACCGACAAGTATTACTACCGTCACAGTGGTTTCCCAGGCGGCATCAAAGAAACACAGTTCAAAGAAATGCGTGAACGCCACCCAGAACGAATTATTGAAGAAGCTGTCAAAGGCATGCTGCCAAAGAACAAATTGCAAGCAGAGCGCCTCAAGCGCCTCCGCGTATTTGCCGGCGGCGAGCATGCTCACACAGCACAAACCCCAGAGAAAGTTGAGGTAAAGTAATATGGCTACTGATACCTATTTCTACGGCTTGGGACGACGCAAAAGTGCTTCAGCAAGTGTTCGCTTGCTTCCTGGCAAGGGCACCATCACCATCAACGGTAAAGCAGCCGCTGAGTACTTGGATGGCAACAAAACCTTGCTAGCCGAAGTGACCGACCCACTAGCTGTCGTCAGCAAGCAAAAGGAATACGACGTTACCATCTTGGTCAAAGGTGGCGGCCTCGCTGGTCAAGTTGACGCCATCAAGCTTGGCATCGCCAAAGCATTGACGGCTGCTCACGCTGACCTGCGCCCAGTCTTGAAGAAGGCTGAGCTGCTCAAGCGCGACCCACGCGAGAAAGAGCGCAAGAAATACGGTCTGCGTTCTGCCCGCAAGCGCGAACAATTCTCCAAGCGTTAAACAGAGGAGAGACCAATTCTCGAAAATACTCCGTCATGTACAGGCGGGGTATTTTCATAGTATACTGATATAATGTTTGACCGACTTATCCATCGCTGGCTGCGTGTCCCGTATAAACTATACGTTCATGATTTTCAAGCGCCGAAACAACCTCGTGCCACCGTGGTGTTGATTCATGGCATCGGGAGCTCATCGGTGATGTGGCAGCGAGTCGTAGGGCGCCGTAGGATTGATAAAACGACTCGCGTACTAGCGGTCGACTTACTCGGTTTTGGTAATTCGCCGCGACCGCACTGGAAGACCTATGACGTCAAAACACAGGTCGATTCACTAGTCGCAACCTTGGCGCAGCAAAAGGTTGACGGACGAATCATCTTGGTTGGCCATAGCTTAGGGGCGCTCGTAGCGGTACACGCTGCCCGATATTATCCTTCATTGATCGATTCGCTCATCCTGTGCAGCCCACCGCTGTATCACCAACAGGGCAAGGATCGTTTAGCTGAACGCCAACTACGTGCACTGTACCAAAAAATTATCGATAAACCAGCGCTCGGCAAGGTGATCGCCAGTGATTTTGCCAAGAAATATAAGCTATTCAACCCCGGCTTTCTCGTCGATGAGTCAAATTTGCCAATCTTTCTCGACACCTTAGACGCGGCCATCGTCAACCAAAAAGCGCTGACAGAAATTGCTGAATTGACCATACCAGTTGAAATATTTTACGGGCAATTCGACCCAGTCATCATCAATAAAAACCTGCGAAAATTAGCAAAACAGAAACACATCGCTGTCACTAAAATATTAGCAAGTCATGAGATCGACAAACGCTATGGCCAAGTTGTTGCTCAAGCGATCAATCGGCACGCCATCGGAGACGACTATGGCCAAGCGTAAAGATCCAGCCCAGGAGCGCCAGAGAAAGCGTGGGCTCTGGATCGATCGCACGATACAGTGGAGTGGCTTGTCTCGCGCCGAGGTCGAGACGATACTGGCACGGACGCGCACCCAGAGCTTTCGGCTCAATCCATTGGTCGATGGGGAAGTTGCCCCCAAACTGCTGAGCCGCCAGGTTGTCTGGTGTCCGGATGGCTACGAAATTATCCCGGAGCACCTCGCTGATTATCAGCAGCTGACTAACAGCGGACGCGGCTATATCCAAAATGCCGCCAGCTGGCTGCCAGTACTGGCGCTGCAACCTGCGGCGGGTGAACGCGTCCTCGACCTGTGCGCTGCGCCCGGCGGTAAATCTAGCCACATACAAGCCCTAGCTAATGGTCAAGCCAACCTCGTCTGTAATGACAATTCCAAGCCGCGCCTCATGAAACTTCAGGCCAATCTCAAGCGTCTCAACGCCCCAGCCGAGTTCATGTTAGCCGACGCTCGGCGTATTTCCTGTCGTCAGCTGGAGGCCTTTGACAAAATCCTTCTCGACGCTCCATGTTCCGGTGAAGGGCTGATGAGCCTGAACGCTCGTGGCGCCTCGTTGTTTGACAGTTGGTCAGTAGCGCATATTCGGAGGCTGAGTGATCTGCAAAAGCGCCTCATCCTCGAGGCTTGGCGGCTGCTAAAACCTGGCGGCACGCTTGTTTACAGCACCTGTACCATGGCGCCAGAAGAAAACGAAGCAGTCGTCGACTGGCTGCTGCGCCGTCAGCCTGAGGCTCGCCTTCTGCCAATTGACATCGCACCGCTGCCAAATCGCGTTCCCGCCGTCCAGTCCTGGAACGACCGTGACCTGACGCATGACCTAAGCGGCTGTTTGCGCCTGATGCCGGGCAAGCTAACTGAGGCGTTTTTTATTGCGGCAGTTCATAAAACACCTCACGCCGAATCAATGGTATAATAGGACTATGAGTAAACCCGTCATCCTCACTGGCGTGCGCGCCAACAACGATATTCACATTGGCAATT
>CAURUU010000005.1:0-5325 GCA_963528595.1 uncultured Candidatus Saccharibacteria bacterium | reverse complement strand
TATTTATCACGCTGTGCTTGCTCGTACAGGCTCAAACCTTCAGGGTTCTCGTCTGCCTTCAATCCCTGCTCTATCTCTTGTTTCTTGGTATAATATGCCTGAACTCTAGGATCTAACTCATCCCAATGAGTTTCCACATAGTCCCCAGTAGTTGGACGTGGCGCAGGCGTTTCTTTATTCATTCGTGGTGGTTCCTTTCACTTGGGTGTGCCAAGATTAGTTGGAGTTTTTCTCTAAAGAAATACTAGCACAAATTATCAAAAAAGTCAATAACCTTGCTTAAATATTCTATCTAGAGCGTCTTTTTCACCAGCTCACGCGTAAAGAACTCGAGCTCATCGCCTTCTTCTACCACAATTTTCTTGGCGGTTTTCAGGCTCAAGCCACACATTTCACCTTCAAATACTTCTTTAGCCTCTTGCTGCTGGCGCTGTACGCTTGAAACCTCAACTTCGGCTATCTGTTCACCTTTACGTTTTAAACGAGCCAGGAGGCCCTTTGAAACCTTTCCACGCATCATTTCACCACCAGCGATCACCTCTTCACGCATCGTACGGAACACACCCTTCACCTTAAGCGCACCGATCTCTGTCTCTACTACCTCTGGAGCCAAAAGATTCTCCATGGACAACTTTGCATCGTCCAGCAGTTCATAAATCACTCGGTATAGACGCACTTCCACTTTCTCACGAGAAGCCAACCGCTTAACAGCAGGAGGCAAATCAACATTGAAACCGTAAATGACAGTATTTTCACCAGTTGCTAGATGAATGTCATTTTCGGAGATATTACCAACACCATGACCGATTACCCGCAACTCGACTTCGCCGTTGGTCTCGATCAATTTCAAACTATCAATAACTGAGGTGAGAGAGCCCTGCACGTCAGCCTTGATGATGACGTTAAATTCTTGTGCATCATGCTTCTGATTCATCATCTTCAGGATGTCAGCGCCTGTCACGTTGGTAGTTGCCGCACGACGCTCCTGTTCTAGCTTGGCTTTAGCTGCCATCTGTCGCGCTTCTTTTTCATTTTTTGCGATGACAAAACTATCCCCAAACTGTGGTAATTCCTTAAATCCTGTCACATTCACTGGTGTTGAAGGACCCGCTAGCTTCATGGCCTTGCCACGAAAGTCCAACATGGTGCGCACCCGACCATAAGCTGTCCCTGCAACCAAATAATATGATGGTTTCAACTGTCCATGTTCCACCAGCAAACCAACCACGGCGCCACGACCAGTCTCCATGTGCGCTTCAATCACCAGCCCTTCCGCTGGTGTATCAACATCCGCACGTAGGTCTTCCATATCCGCCACCAACAGAACCATGTCCAACAATTTATCGAGGTTTTGACCTGTCTTGGCGCTCACTTCAACCATGACTGTGTCACCACCCCACTCTTCAGGGTTAAGTCCATGCTCAGAGGCTAATTGCGTCTTTACCAACTGCGGGTTAGCGGTGTCTTTATCAATCTTGTTAATCGCCACCACAATCTTTGCATTGGCGGAACGTGCAAATCGAATAGCTTCTACTGTCTGAGGCTTAACACCATCGTCAGCCGCCACCACGATGATCACCACATCAGTCAAAACCGCTCCGTGCTGCCTTAGTGCAGCAAACGCTTCGTGACCAGGTGTATCAAGTAGTGTGATTGTTCTGCCGTTACGCTCCGCTTGATAAGCACTAATATGCTGCGTGATGCCACCAGCTTCACCCTCAGCAGTCTTTTTATCCAAAATAGCATCCAACAAGCTCGTTTTACCATGGTCAACATGTCCCATGACCGCTACGATAGGCGGACGCGCTACAGCTTTGTCTGTCAACTGATGCACATGACGCAATGGTGTATCTGCAGCAGCCGCCTGCTTGCGCTCCAGCTGTACGTCTAGACCAAGCTCTTCCACTACGATCTGAGCAGTATCAAAATCAAGGCGTTGATTGATTGTTGCGGCAATACCGTTTTTGAACAACTCACCAATCAGCGTGGTCACGGATAAACCAAGAGTCTCTGCAAGCTCACCGACAGTTACTGAATCTGCAATTTTGACGATTTTTTCTGCCATAATAAGCTCCTCTCACCTCTGGTACGTCACCACGCCTCAGGGATTTTGTTCTAATTATTTTTTCTTTGCTTCACCAAGTGTCAAAGAGATCTTACGGCTCTCTTTATCGATATCGAGCACCGTAAAACTCTTGCGCTCATTCAAAGTGAATACCTTCTCTGGATCAGTGCCGTCACCGCCCAGCTCAGACACATGAACCAATGCCTCAACTGCTGGACTTAGTTGTACGAAAGCACCAAACGGAGTGATGCGAGTAACCGTTCCTTCAACTTGGTCTCCCGACTTGAACTGCTCAACTTCCTTCAACCAAGGGTCTGGGGTCAGCTGCTTCATACTGAGGCTCAAACGATCCTTGTCGATAGCGATAATCTTTGCTTCGATCGTCTCGCCAACTTTCACGTAGTCGCTTGGGCTACTGACGCGCTCCCAGCTGATTTCTGAGATGTGCACCAGGCCTTCGATGCCTTCAACATTCACGAACACACCAAAGTCAACAACACCGGTAACAACACCACGAACTGTGTCGCCGATTGACAATTGCTTAAATCGTTCTGCCAATCCTTCTTTGATAGCTTCTTTTTCAGAGAAGATCAACTTGTTGGCCTTTCGGTCAGCGTCCAATACGCGAACTTTCATTTCAACATTGACCAATGCATTCAAGCGCTGCAAGATTTCATCCTTGTCGCTTGAACCAACTCGTGGGTAGTGCTCAGCTGACAATTGAGATACCGGCAAGAAACCACGAACCCCTTCGTATTCAACCAACAAACCACCACGGTTTGCGTCATATGGGGTAATCGTGATGATTTCACCACTCTCTAGCTTCTCAGCAACTTCATCCCAGCCTCGATCTTTAGCCGCTTTGCGCAGGCTCAACAAGCTGTATCCGTTGTCAAGTTCTGTATCAATAACACTTGCGGTAACTTCGTCACCAACAGCGCAAGTCTTTGAGAAACCAACTTCACGCCTTGGGACCAAACCAACGCCCAACGGCCCCAGGTCAATCAACACCTCGTGCTTCTTTACTGACAAAACTGTACCGTGAACTACTTCACCAGCTGTCAATTGTTTAACATTATCGCCTGCTTGTGCCAGCAGGTCATCCATTGTAATTGTGGCGTTTGCCATAAGTCTTTTCAGACTCCTTCCTTAAAATTAATATTTTTGAGTCACACTAAAAAAGTAGACATCAAGCTATCTTTATAGTACCACAATCTGTTAGCAAAAGTCAAAGAGAGGCTATACAACCTTCCGAGAACGGGCGTATGCGACTGCCATACCCGGAATAACGCCAACGATCAATAACTCCCCGATGTGATCAGCTGGACCGGTTGTCGGTAGATTCGCAGTGCTACTGCCATTAGTAGCGGCTGCAGGAGCAGCTGGAGTGGCAGGGCCAGTCGGAGTAGTAGGGGCGGGCTGCTGTGTCACTGATGGCTCCTGAGCATTGCCCGTAGACTGGTTCTTAGGCTGTTCTTGTTTTTGTGAGTTATTTGACTGAATGTTGGTCGTAGTATTTGGCTTAGATGTTTCAGATTTGTTTTGTTCGGATTTTTCATCTTTTTGGGCAAGTTCTTGTTTTTGTGCATTGTTATCTGTGGCGACAGGCACTATAGCATTATTATCTTGCTGACGAGCAGTATACAACAAACCAAGCGCCAAAATAGCCAGCATTACTCCTACCACCGTAAAAGTCATCACTGAGCCTCTTTGTTGATTGGTCTGCTTCATACTAGTCTCCACATTTGCACATTTGTCTATTACGAGTCATTATAGCACATCTGTTCTACCTCTGTAAAGTAACATGGTATACTAGTTTTACTATGTCGATCGATGAATTACTCCTGTTAGTTAGGCGTGACTTTCCGAATTACACCATCACTACTGGTGATGATTTTAGTTGGGCGCCAGCCGCTAAAACGATTACAGTTGATACTAAGCATAATTCGCCTGCTCAGCTACTTCATGAAGTTGCCCACGCCGAGCTTGGTCACCAGACCTTCTCTCGAGACATTCAGCTCATAGAAATGGAGCGAGAGGCCTGGGAATACTGCACTAAGGTTCTAGCGCCACGCTATGATGTGTCGCTAGCTATGGACGACGATGTTGTCCAGGAATCGCTTGATTCCTATCGGTTGTGGCTCACCTCCCGTAGTAGCTGCCCTCATTGTGGAGCTATTGGGTTACAGAAGGCAAAAGATACCTATTCTTGCATGCATTGTCACGTCCAGTGGCAGGTCAATGAGGCAAGAACCTGCCGCCTAATTCGGACAATAAAATAACACACCTGGCATTCCAAGGTGTGTTATTGATCACCAAAATAAGATTTAACTAGTCAGCTGAGACAGCTGTTGTCTTGCGGCGACGTGAAATCCTGCCGCCTTTAGCACCAGCGATACGAGCCAATGCTGGGTTAGCAGCAAAGCCGCCAGTACGACTGTTACGTCCACCTTTAGCACCAATTTTTGCGTAAAAGTTTGGGTCTTTTGCCAAATTTTTAGCTGCTGCTTTCTTACCGCCTGCTTTTGTTCCTGCCATGAAAGTTTTCCTCCACTATTAAAAGATTTCCACATGCATTATTGTGGAAACCCTCACCTTTATATATCACACATGATATGTGTTATGAGTACATAATAGCATACTGCTAATACTTTGTCAATATTTACATTATCTACATATTAGGTTACACTCAAAGAGTAGTGATGTTCACCACACAGTTCTCGTCTTCTGCGAGATTCGAGAATATATAAAATAGCGCCCTGTCCAAGGGCGCTATTTTGTTAGTTGTTTGAATAGTTACTTAATACATAAAGATAATGATAAACAGGTTCATATAATAAAAACCACCCTATTCGGGTGGTCTCTATATAATTCGGCACCGTGCTAGTTTCCCACTTTCGCAGTATGATCGCCGCTGAGGAGCTTAACTTCTGTGTTCGGAATGAGAACAGGTGTTTCCTCCTCGCCATGGGCACCGAAGTAAGGCTTGCTCCTCATAGGTTCCATTCAGGCAACCCGGGGAAGCCTTGCTTCGATGTCCAATAACTCTCTGCACGGATGAATTTTTAATCAACTATAGTGTGATGATACACACCAATTACTAGTCAAGTCTACCTTATCCGTAATGTTTATGCAAGCATAAACTCCACGGACAAGGACATAAAAAGGCAATGGGACTATTAGTACGCTTTAGCTCCATGCATTACTGCACTTCCACCTTGCGCCTATCAAACAGATAGTCTTTCTGTGTCCTCATAGGG
>CAURUU010000004.1:0-52831 GCA_963528595.1 uncultured Candidatus Saccharibacteria bacterium | reverse complement strand
GTGAACGCAGCGCTTTTGGATTAACTAATTCGCCAGCAGCGTGAGAACGTTTTGCCTGAAGCAGGTCATTTCGCTTTTCGGCTAGTTCCTTCTTCAAATCATCAACGGTCTTTACAACTGCTGCTTTTGTGGTTTTCTTTGCTTCAGCCATTATGCGTCCTCCCGTTTGATGAACTTACATTTGACTGGTAGTTTGTGGCTCGCCAGGCGCATTGCTTCGCGGGCTACTTCCTCGGAAACACCCTGCATTTCAAACATCACCGTGCCGGCCTTTACCTTAGCAACAAAGAACTCTGGATTACCTTTACCACCACCCATCTTCAAACCAAGTGGCTTGCGAGTAACTGGAGTGTGCGGGAAAATCCGGATCCAAATCTTACCACCACGCTTGATGTAGCGGGTCATCGCCTGACGAGCAGACTCGATTTGGCGGGAGTTGATGCGCTCGTTTGATTGTGATTGCAGTGCAAAGTCGCCGAACGCGATGTAATTACCACGGGTTGCTTGACCACGGTTTTTACCGATACGCACTTTGCGGTGCTTGGTTTTCTTTGGTAACAGCATTTAGCGACTCCTTTCTCCCTTATAAATCCACACTTTCACGCCGATGATACCAGCTGGTGTCTGGGCGCGAGCACAGTGGAAGTCAATATCAGCACGCAGGGTGTGAAGTGGCACTGAGCCCTCGATCACCTTTTCGCGGCGTGCCATTTCGGCACCGTTCAAACGACCAGCCACCTCGATGCGGATACCTTTGGCACCAGCACTCATGGTGTTTTGTGCGGTCATTTTGGTTGCACGGCGGAAGTTGATGCGGCGCTCCAACTGGCGGGCGATGTTCTCTGCCACCAATTTAGCTGCTAGTTCTGGTCGGCGCACTTCTTCGATGTTGATGCGAACTGCCTGACCGACAATCTTCTCAACTTGCTTTTTCAATTCATTCACGCCAGCACCGCCACGGCCGATCACCACACCAGCTTTCGCCGTGTGAATGGTTACCGTGATCAAGTTGGCACTCCGCTCAATCTCAATGCGATTGATGGTTGGGCGTGAGGCAAATTTCTTCTCAATCAATTCGCGGATTTCGTGATCCTGGCGAATTGCCTCCGCAAACTCTTTCTTATTGGCCGTAAACCAACGAGAGCTCCAGTTCTTGTGAACTTGTAGGCGGAAGTTGATTGGATTCACTTTTTGACCCATTTACTTCTCCTCCTTTTTTGCCGTGGTTTCGGCGGCTTTTTTCGCTGCAGGCTTGGCAGGTTTGGTCTCTGCTTTGGCCTTGGTCTCTAGTTTTTTCGCAGGCGCTTTCTTTGGCTTCTCGGTACCGGTTACTTCAACCAAAATGTTTGAAGTCTTTTTCTGGAATGGCAAGGCGCGACCGCGTGATGCTGGCTTAAAGCGGCGCAGGCGTGTACCAGTAGTAATACTCAAGGTAGTGATCACCAAACTTTTGGCGTCCAAACCGTGATTGTTGATAGCGTTTGCCTTGGCGCTGTCGATTGCCTTTTTGACTGGCAGGGCAGCGCGTTTTGGCACGTGCTCCAAGATAACCAATGCGTCAGCAACGGTGCGGCCGCGCACTAGTGCAGCCACCAAGCTAACCTTACGTGGTGTTTGGTCAACACCTTTGGCGTAAGCGCGAACAGTATAAGTTGTATCAGCCATGATTACTTCTTATCCTTTCCGCCGTGCTTACGGAACTTACGAGTTGGGCTAAACTCACCGAGTTTGTGACCAACCATGTTTTCGGTAATCAGCACAGGCACGTGCATCTTACCGTTGTAGACAGCAATCGTTCGACCGACCATTTCTGGGGTGATAGTCGAAGCGCGCGCCCACGTTTTGATAACGGTTCGATCGTCAAGGCTGAGAGCAGCGACTTTTTTCGCAAGCTTCACATCGACGAATGGACCTTTCTTTAATGAACGACTCATCGTGATTTACCTCTTCCTCTTCGCGTCGTGACGCGTGCGTACGATTAATTTATTTGAGCCTTTGCGGCGGCGAGTTCGATAACCCAGCGTCAATTGACCCCATGGCGTACGTGGTGCTTTACCAGTACCGTGGCGACCACCGTCACCACCACCATGTGGGTGATCTGCGGCGTTCATAACGACACCGCGAACCGTTGGGCGAATACCCTTGCGGCGGCGGCGGCCAGCTGAACCGATCTTCACGTTCTGGTGCTGGACGTTACCGACTGTACCGATGGCAGCGGTTGCTTCCAGGCGAACTTTGCGAACTTCACCAGATGGCAATTTGATGGTTGCGTAATTGCCTTCTTTGGCCATCAACTGAGCTTTGGTACCAGCAGCGCGAACCATTTGCGCACCTTTGCCAGCAGTCAGTTCAATAGCATAAATCATCGTACCAACAGGGATAGCAGACAATGGCAGGCGGTTTGATGCCTCAATTGGTGCTGTCTCACCAGTCTGAATCGTCTTGCCCTTGACCATCGAGGTGTCGGCCAATACGTAGTGGTACAAATTGTACTGATCTTTCACCCGAGCGATGCGCGCTGAGCGGTTTGGATCGTACTCAATTTCTTCAACCGTCAGCGTCAGACCAGCCGGCAAATTGTGGTTCACCAAACGGTAGTGACGGCGAACGCCACCGCCGCGATGACGCACGGTGATGCGGCCTTGGTTATTGCGGCCGGCATTTTGCTTTTTGGCTTTGATCAGACTTTTGAGCGGTTTTCTTGTCGTGATATCCGACAAGTCCTGGCTCGTCATGCCGCGACGAGCAGGAGTGGTTGGATTGTAAGCTTTCACTGGCATTACTTGGTCTCCTCCATCTGCTGCTCTACTGCGTCAAACACATCGAGCTTATCGCCATCTTTCAGCGTCACGTAAGCCTTCTTCCAATCCTTGCGTGTGGTTGTGCCAGGATAGCGGTTCTTGCCTCGTGAGAAACGCACAGCTTTGCCGTCTTGTACCAAGGTTTTTACCTTCAGAACGGTGACGTCAAATTGCGCTTCGACTGCTGCTTTGATCTCGTTTTTATTCAGGTTGAGCGGAACGCGGAACACGTACACGCCGTTGGCGCTCTGTGCGTATGCCTTCTCGCTAATGCGTGGGATAATTGTCATCTGTTTCATATTACGCTTCCTCCTTACCCAGCCACTCAGTGATTACTGGCAGAGCTTTAGGGGTCATGACAATAGTATCCGCATTCAGGATGTGGTAGACGCTGAGGTAGCTCGCGCGAATTACCAATACGTTCTGAATGTTGTTTGTCGCACGCATCAATTCTGGCGTCTTTTCGTCGACGACGATCAATACGCGGCGCTCAAACTTGTTGTCAGCCAAGAAGGTTGCAACCTCTTTGGTTTTGCCAGTCGTCTTGATGTCTTTGACGACGATCTTCTTTGCTTCATTGGCTACCGTCAAGGCTTGGCGAATTGCCACTTTCTTGGCGGTTTTAGACAATTTTTTGGTGTAGTTTTCGTTGCCGCGTGGGCCAAAGACCACACCACCACCGCGCCAGATTGGGTTACGGGTTGAACCGAAACGTGCTCGACCAGTTCCCTTTTGCTTCCATGGCTTTTTACCACCACCGGAAACTTCACCACGCTGCTTGGTGGTTGCGCTTGCTAGGCGGGCGTTTGCCAGGTAGCTGTCGTATGCCAATTTCAACAGTTCGTGGTTTGGCACGTCAACAGCAAAAATGTCTTTAGGAAGTTTGGTTGATTCAGCCATTACTTGTTACCTCCTAAAATGATCAGCCCTTTTCGTGGCCCAGGGACAGCGCCCTTCACCCCGATCAGATTGGTCTCTGGATCAACATATGCCACTTCCAGGTTCTTGACGGTAACACGCTCGTGACCCATGTGGCCAGCCATCGTCTTACCCTTGAACACTTTTTGCGGATACATCGAGCCAATTGAACCTGGCTTACGAGTATTACCTTTACCACCGTGCGTCTTGCGGTGACGCTTAAAGTTGTGGCGTTTAATGGTTCCAGCGAAACCTTTACCTTTGCTGGTTCCGGTCGCATCGACAGAATCGCCGACTTCGAACGCGGAAACGTTGATTTCATCGCCAACTTTGATACCCTCAGGGATCTCGTCGACGCGGAATTCCCGAATGTGCTTCGGGGTCACTTGGGCTGGCTTGACGTGTCCAGCCACGGCCTTGCTCAGGTTCTTACCCTCTCCATAAGCGACCTGTACCGCATTGTAACCATCGGTTTCGACAGTCTTCACCTGAGTCACGGTGACAGGGCCGGCTTGGATCAGCGTCACCGGAATGGCTTTGCCGTCTTCAGCCAAGAGCTGGGTCATACCAAGTTTGGTACCGAGAAGTGTTTTCACTTTTCCTCACTCCCACTTAAATACTCCTGATGACGTGCGGTTTCTGGGTTCTGAGTGAGGCGTTCATGACAAGCGCTTCAATCATAGCCAGACCTGCTCATTCATCAAGGAGAACAGTTGATATTACGCGTAATAGAAATTACCTTTCTATTATAGCATACCAAGTGCTAGACTGTCAACGAGTCCGACTAGGGTCAGCCCTCTGAGGAATCTGATTTTTTATAAATAGTTGCTAAGTTTGGACCAAGAGCGTATACTTTGCCTGTTCCCATAACTTGAGCGCCCACTAACACTGCTATTTCCGTGTCTGCAACATAGTTTTCTGCTAAATAATCAAGCGCGTTTAGTCCGCTTGGGTAACATAAATCCGGAAAGGCTTGGCGCAGCTCCACTAGACTTCCTGTAGTAAGTTCGGCCTTCTCTCTACTGCGCATAAGCTTTGCTGATGAACATAGTAATGAATAGCCATCTTGTTGCAGTGATTCTACGTCATCCTCGATCCGTCGAGTAGCCCCCTCCAAGTCATCCCCGAACATTTTCTCATTAGCAGCTTTCAGAGCAGCTTCTTGTTCGCGCTTTTCCCTGTCTGCTCGGCTTGCTTTAATTGTCTGTTCGGCTTCCTTAAGGATACTTTCCAATCGATCCTTACGCTCCTCATCAGTTAAGGCAAAAAACTCTTCACTTTCAGATTTCTTCCTCTCGTAAGCACCTGTGCTCCCGCATGATATAGCTCCTCGGACGCTTGCTTCGCTGAAACCAAGACTCTCCAGTATTGCTAGCCTACTTAAGCTTGAAGCTCCAGGCTGAAGATATTCACCAAATAGACTGTCCTTGCCTAGGTTGTCACTAAACACTTGGTGGCGTAGAATAGAGGCTATCTCTCCAGTTGGTCTAGCGTACCTGTCTATTATGCGATCCTTGTCCTTTTCAGAAATTATCCCTAAACTTACACCTTTATTTACTGCCTGTGTTGCTATTTGTTTACTATAGCGTCTTGCCTCTGCCTCTACTAATAGACGAGATGTAGCCGTTATGGTTTCATAGCTGGGATCTTCCCGCAAATTGTCAGCATTGTCGAAGACGGCCAAGGCTTCTCTCTGCTGAGGATTCAACTCCTCTTCTGGTGGAATTATGGACCAAGTATCTGGGCGTAGTTTGTTAAAATGCTTTACAACTTCTGGATCTGATGGCAGATCCGGCCCATAATTAACAGTTATATCAGCAGCTTTAATACCGTCTAAAGTAGCCGAGATTGACGGAGAGTTAGATCGAGTGTTTTCCATAATTTCATTATACTAAAAAATGGCTAGAATGTCAATCATAGTATTTGCATTAAGTAGAAGAGGTTATTTATATGCCCCTTAATATTTTGTAATCATCAGCTAAATCATCACGCCGACTGGCGTAAATGAGGTCAAAATTGCCATCAAAATGAGGGTGACATACCAAATTTTGCGATTAAATTGATACTGTTCAATCTTCAGAACCAGTAACAGTGCCACGAACAAGCCAACTGGCACTGCCTGCACAGTGAAAGCGCCTAACTCAAAGGGATTCTTTAGACGTAACCATAATGTACTGAGGATGACAAATATCACTAATTTCAGGAAAAAAGTGCTGTCATTTTCATAGATTCGCTCGCGTCCTTTGCGACTGAACAAGGCGCTGGACTTTGAGCGGTTGCGAGCGTAGGTGCGAGATTTTTGTTTTATCATAAGCTTGATGAAAATTATAGCATAAAAAATCCGCCCCGTTCAAGAGGCGGAAATTTCTGACATGGTAAAATTACATACGAATTTCAGCGTCAACGCCAGCTGGCAAGTTCAAATTCTGCAGACTGTCGATGGTCTTTGGTGTCGCGTTGGTGATGTCGATCAACCGCTTGTGAACACGGCGCTCGTAGGTCTCACCACCCATTTTATATACGTGTGGGCTTTTTACCACTGTGTAGGTGCTGCGACGAGTTGGTAGCGGCACTGGGCCAGCAACGTTCGCGCCGGTGCGAATTGCAGTGTCAATGATTTGTTTTGCTGATTGGTCGATGACTTTGTGGTCGTACGCCTTCAGACGGATGCGGATTTTAATCCCGGTATCTTGAGCCATGGCTCCTCCTTATGTGCAATCTCGTAACCTCTAATTGCTCCATTTTACGAACAACCGAGTTCTCGAGATAAATTAGTAGTAACTAGGCGATTATATCAATTTTCCTGGGCTTTATCAAGGTGGGCGATCATCTCGCTGATGATCGCAGCGGAATTATTCAGCGACTGCTTCTCGCGCTCAGTCAGTGGATAGCCCGTCAAAATCTTCACGCCGTCACAACAAATAATCGACGGTAAGCCCAGCACCACATTGTCCAGCCCATATTCACCCTCAGCCAGCGAACAGACTGGATAGACCGTGCGCGTTGACTGACGCAAGGCTGAAACGATTTTAGAGACCACAAAACCAATGGCAAAATACGTCGACTTCTTTGTCTCGATCACTCGGTAGGCGCGGTCACGGATTTTCTGCTCAATGCCCTCAATCATCTCCTCCGTAAAGCCCGGATATTCTCGAATGGGCACCTCACCAACCTGCGCGGTTTCGATGGTCGAAAACGAAGAGTCACCATGCTCGCCCAAGATGTACGCGTCGACTGCTTTACTGTCGACATTCAGCGCATCTGCCAAGTATGATTTCAGTCGCGAGGTGTCCAGTGTCGTTCCCGTGCCAAACACTCGGGTTTTCGGCAGTCCCGACTCTTTCAGCGCCACATATGTCAAGACGTCAACCGGGTTGCTGACGACCACCAAATACGGCTTGGCGCCACCAGCCATGATGTTTTTGACAATGTCGCGCATGATGGCAGCATTGACACCAACTAACTCCAGTCGCGTCTGACCTGGTAGCTGTGGCGAGCCGGCGGTGATGACGACAATATCGTCGTCGTTGATATCAGCATAGTCGCCCGGGCGCACCACCACGTTGCGGTCGAGCCCCATGGCGTCGTTGATGTCCGCTGCCTGACCCCACGCCAAATCCGCATTGCGGTCGATCAATACAATTTCTTCAATCACACTGCGCAGCGCACAAGCATACGCTGTCGTCGCGCCAACCATTCCGCCGCCACCGATAATCACCAATTTCTGTTTATTCACCATATCTCCTTTTTGTGTTAGATGTATTGTCTATACTATTTTACCATAGGTACCATGTCGTTAGGACCGGGGTTAGGGTTGCAGGATTCATCAAGCCCGCTCCTCATCTTGCCATGATCCATAGCTCGAATGTTATACCCATCTACGTTATTCTTGTATGCGGTGACAATATAATAGTGCAGACCTCCTTCAGGATGGTTACGAGGAATGCACGTAGTGTAGCCAGTTTCCAGCTCTTTCCAGCCATCGCGAGGATACCCTTTGCCCTCACAGCGCGTGGAATCGACCTCTGTGGCGGTTTTATCCCAACCACTACTAATCAGTGCGTCTCCCCAAGATAATGCATACTCTTTGCCCTGGAAACATACTTTTAGGCTCTCATCGTCAGAGAAGCCAGCGGTGTTCTCTATGTTTGGATATTTTGACGAAGCCTCAGCCTCAAGACCATCATCAACTGGAGAGGTGTCTTCCGTGCTGACAACTTCTGGCTGCGTAACATGTTGCTGTTCGTCCGCTGGTTTTTCGCAGCCGACTAAGCTTAACGACAGTGTACCAGCTGCCGCCACAGCTGCAGCTCGACTCCACCAAGAAAAACCGTATCCAACCCCGCTTCTCTGTTCATATGATTACTCCTTATTTGGTTACTGTTACCCTCTCCCGATCCTTTACCCATTACCATACCAATGCGGCTTATGATTGTCAATACAAGAATACCCCCGATGATCGAGGGTATTCTTGGTAATCTACTAGAGTGATTACTTGTTGATCTTGGTGATCACACCAGCACCAACAGTACGGCCACCTTCGCGGATAGCAAAGTTCAAACCTTGCTCCATAGCGATTGGGGCGAGCAACTTAACCTTGAAGGTTACGGTGTCGCCTGGCATGACCATTTCTTTGTCAGCTGGCAATTCAACTTCACCGGTCACGTCAGTGGTGCGGAAGTAGAACTGTGGCTTGTAACCCTTGGAGAATGGAGTGTGGCGACCGCCTTCTTCCTTCTTCAAGATGTAAACTTCAGCTTCAAACTCGGTGTGTGGAGTGATGGTGCCTGGCTTACACAAAACCTGACCACGCTCGATGTCGCTGCGCTCGATACCGCGTAGCAAAATACCAGCGTTGTCACCTGCTTGACCCTGGTCAAGAGATTTCTTGAAGGCCTCGATACCAGTCACAACTGATTTTTGGGTTGGCTTCAAACCAACGATTTCAACTTCGTCGTTCAATTTAACAACACCCTGCTCGATACGACCAGTTGCCACAGTACCACGACCCTTGATTGAGAAAACGTCCTCAATTGGCATGATAAATGGCTTGTCCATATCACGAACTGGCTCTGGGATGTAGCTGTCCATAGCGTCAACCAGTTCCATGATGGCGTCTTCGTACTTCTCATCGCCTTCAAGAGCCTTCAAAGCTGAGCCCTTGATGATTGGAGCGTCTTTGTCAAAGCCGTTAGCTTCCAGAAGCTCACGAACTTCTTCTTCGATCAGCTCGACCATCTCTTCGTCAGCCATGTCCATCTTGTTCAAGAAGACAACCAACTTAGGCACACCAACCTGCTTTGCCAGCAGCACGTGCTCACGAGTCTGAGGCATTGGACCGTCAGTTGCAGCGATAACCAACACTGCACCGTCAACCTGAGCAGCACCGGTGATCATGTTCTTGACGTAGTCGGCGTGACCTGGCATGTCAACGTGCGCGTAGTGGCGCTTTGGTGATTCGTATTCTTGGTGTGAAGACGCGATGGTGATACCGCGGGCTTTTTCTTCTGGTGCGTTGTCGATCTGATCGTACGCGATTGGTTTGTTAACTGCGCTTGGAAGGCGCTTTGCCAACACTGCAGTAATCGCAGCGGTCAGCGTCGTCTTACCGTGGTCAACGTGGCCCATTGTACCCACGTTAACGTGCGGTTTGCTTCGGTCAAATGCATCTGCCATTTGTAGAAGTTCTCCTTATTTAATTATTATTTCACGCGGGTATGACCAATTAAAGGCTCCACGGCGTATGCGCTTAATTATAGCGGGTTTTATAATATTTCGCAAGGAAATCGTCTCTGATTTTATAAAATGTACCGTTCGGAAGGTTTAGGTGAATAGGATTAGCGTAAATAGCGTCACGAAACGTCCTGTTCAGTGCGTCGTGACAAGCCGATGATGTCGCGAGCGCGCACCAGATAGAACATATCATTTTCACGGTCGCCAATCATCAGTACTGGCTCACCAAAACTCAGCGGTAAGTCCGTAACTTTTTGGATGTTTCCATCTAGACTTGGCGGTTCATTTAGTTCTAGGTTCCACACCGTTAGACGATCCGCGTGTAAGGTAAACGGCTCAGCACCCTTATCATCGCCGACTTCTTGCAACGGAACGTCGCTCCACGAAACAACGTTCAATAAATCACTTGGTAAACAACGATACGCCATGACCGTACATTCGCCATCAAACTCATGCGGATTGTCGATTAGCCCCAGTACACTGTGTGCCTCATCGTCATATTGTTTTAGTATCTCAAGCTGCTCTTCTAGAGAAAACTGATAGAATGCCTCCTCGAACACACCTCCAGCGTCCTCAGCAATATTATGCAACTCATCAACGGCAAATTCTAGATCTTCCGCGCCATTGTCCAAGTTTTCAAACCGTAATAATTTGTCACGACTAGGTATCACATAGACATTTCGTGATTGACCGTCCAACTGATCAGATACCGCCGCTTTTACCACCGCGTGAACTGATCCATCGTATTCAACAAACTTCGTCCCACCGACGGACACTCTATCGCTGTCGATAAATTCAGGTTTCAAACTACCATCCGCGTCATTCTCTACCAACACAAAGCCCGACAAGCTGACAGCATCAAGCTCACCGACGTACGGCAACGCATCGTTCAGTGTTTGGACATGTTCACGTAGCGTGTCCGGAAAGTCAGCCTTATCAGTGTGTGAAAGATCAGTCGCCAGTTCCCACGCTAACTGCTGAAATTCCTCAGTAAAAACCGTCTCAAACAAATCCGCGCCATCCTCAATACCTTCCTCATCAGTTGGCATGATGTCCACCACGTCTTTCACGTCAACTCGAAACAGTATTGACTGATCCTCTTTGTCAAACATCTCCAGGACTGGGCGATTGCCGCGCCAAGTAAAGATTGGTAGATCACCAAAGAGGACTTGCTTATCTGCGTCAACATCAACACCATATTCATTCGCACCAACTCGCCGAATGTACGCTTTACATTCCACCTGCACGCCAGTACCATAAATCATTTCACTCAGCATCGTGTTCAAATCACCTATCAACTCCCTTTTGGACGCGGCATCTTGAATATCATTGACCTCTACGACTTCTTCAGTCTTATCGACATAATGGCGCAGTTTGCGGATGTAACGTGGTACACCGCTGATGTCGGGCAAGATCTCTGCTACCGCAATTGCTTGTCGGTCGATTGGGAAATAATAATCCATCGCCGTATCATTCTGCACCGTACGCACACATAAAGCCGCCATCTCCTTGGTGTACGTAGCAAATGGCACTGACTCATCAAGGTCAATCTCCAGCGACGTCACCACGTCCGCCACACCCTCAACAGCCTGTAGACCGTGCGAACCGTCTTCAGTTTGGGCGTAACCGATGACCCTCACCCGCTCACCTTCAATTTCGTCCGTACGCATTACTCGCTCAACATCACCTAGCGCTCCAGCCTCTTTCTCGCTGCCAAGTTGCATGTTAGCCATGGCAATCTCCTGCCAATTCTCCGGGGACAATCGACCCAAGAAATTGACACCGGTCTCTACTTGTGGTGATTTCATATAGTTGTATCGTATACCTCTATAGCCTAAACTTCAAGCATAATCATCGCTCCATGCGGTATACTATAACCATGAGCAAGAAAACGCTGGTTGAGCTTGACCCATGGTTGGCGCCGCATGAAGGTGTCATCAATGCCCGCGAGGCGTATGTTTCGTCGACGCTTGAGAGGGTTTTGGATGGAAAATCGCCGGCAGAGTTTGCGCTAGGGTTTCATTATTTTGGTTTACATCAGACAGCGACAGGCTGGACGTTTCGCGAATGGGCGCCGAATGCTACGCGCATAGTAATGGTTGGCGATTTTTCCGATTGGCAGGAGCGCGAGGAATTTGCCCTACAGCCTGGCGCACATGGTACATGGAGCGTTGATTTACCAAACCATGCACTACATCATGGCCAGAACTATAAGCTACGCGTCTATTGGCCAAATGGCGACGGCTGGCGCTTGCCATCATACGCCACCTACGTCGTCCAAGACAATGATTCGGTGGATTTTTCGGCCGTGGTCTGGCAGCCTGATGAGCCATATCAGTGGCAGCATGACGTTCCACCTGCGCCGCACGTGCCGTTGATTTACGAAGCGCATATTGGCATGAGCAGCGAAGAGGAAAAAGTCGCCAGTTTCAATGAATTTACCGCGGGCGTCCTACCGCGCATCAAGCGAGCTGGCTACAACACCATCCAACTGATGGCTATCGCCGAACACCCGTACTACGGCAGTTTCGGCTATCATGTTACTAATTTTTTCGCCGTGTCATCGCGGTTTGGCACGCCCGATGATTTTAAGCGGTTAGTTGACGCGGCACACGGACTGGGGCTGCGGGTTATCATCGACATCGTCCATGCTCATGCCGCCAAAAACGAGGTCGAGGGCTTGGGCAATTTCGCGGGTAATCCGACGCAATATTTCAAAGCTCACGACCATCCAGCCTGGGATTCGCGGCTGTTTGATTATGGCAAGCCGGAAGTGTTGCACTTTTTAGCTAGTAATTGCCGCTGGTGGTTGGATGAGTACCATATTGATGGGTTCCGGTTTGACGGTGTGACGAGTATGCTATATCACGACCACGGTTTGGGCAAAAGCTTCACCAGTTATGATGATTATTTTGCTGACGATGTTGATAAGGACACCCTGGTCTATCTCAGGCTGGCAAATGACGTCATTCACGCTATTCGCTCCGATGCCACAACCATTGCCGAGGAAATGAGCGGGCTGCCCGGGCTGGCGGCACCGGCCGAGCATGGCGGTTTGGGTTTTAATTATCGATTAGCAATGGGCGCGCCCGACCTCTGGATCAAAACGCTGAAGGAAAAGCGCGACGAAGATTGGGACTTGGGCGAGCTGGCACATACGCTGAGTTCGCACCGCCCAGAGGAAAAAGTCATCACTTACGCCGAGAGTCACGACCAAGCCTTGGTCGGCGACAAAACGCTGATTTTTCGACTGATCGACAAAGCCATGTACTGGCACATGGATAAAGCCGACCCCGACCTGACCGTGGAACGCGGCATAGCCCTGCACAAACTTATCCGCCTGCTGACCGCTGGACTGCACGGCGGCGGTTACCTGAACTTTATGGGTAATGAATTTGGACACCCCGAGTGGATCGACTTTCCGCGTCAGGGCAATGATTGGTCGTTCAAGCACGCGCGGCGCCAGTGGAGTTTACGCGACAATGGCTTTCTCAAATACCAATGGCTGGGCGAATTTGACGCCAGCCTGATGAAACTCATCCAAACCGTTGATAACCCCGGCGTTCACTACCTGACCATTCGTCAACACGACCACGTCGTCAGCTTCATGCGTGGTGGCCTGCTGTTCATCATCAACTTCTCACCCGACCAGTCGTGGACGGATTATGACGTGCCGGCAGTGGCCGGGTCATACCGAGTAGCCCTCAGCAGCGACAACCAGCAGTTTGGTGGTCACGGACGAGTCCAGCAAGACCAGCGGTATTTCACTACACCAGGGCCGCATGGCGATAATGTGCAGGTGTATCTACCAGCGCGCAGCGGGTTGGTTCTACACAGGGTTGACTAGGGTTCGGTGGTTTGTTTGACCGTAAGCGGTATACTTGACTTTTTTACTGTAGTATGATATTATACAAGTAGCTTTTCATTCGCCGTGAGGCGTTTGAAAAGAGCACTTGTCCATCCATCTTTTTCCCATATGAGAGGAGGTGAAAAAGATGTGGTTCCTCACTGGGTTCATCGGAACTCCTGTCGTGGTTGGAATCATCAACGCTCTGTTGACGGCGTTGATGTCAGTAGCAAGCACCAGGCACTCGCGCCGTAAGCTTCTATTGGGTGCCAAAGAACATCTAGTTTTCTTTGGCGTGTTGGGGGTCGGTCTATACATCGGTCTCAACCTTGATACAGGCCACTTGGGAAATAATGTCCCGAGTGGCATATGGTGTGCCATACTGATAGAGGTATGGCACCAGATGCCTCGCTGGGCGAATCTAAACAAGCCAGACTCGCCCAGCGATAACCCTAGGCTTCAACTCTAGCCTGGAACATGGGCAAGTAACTTGCCCACCGAAAATAGTTCGCCGAATCGGCTCAACCTGATTGAGTGCTTCATAGCATTCTCGGGTTGATCAAACCCGATTCGGCTTGAGCCAGTTCGGTGGGCTATTTTCATGTCATTGACTTTTTTATAAATATGTGCTATATTATGATTTAGCCTGTTCAGTGCCTCTCATGAGGTCACTGACTGCGCTTCGCCGCCAAGCCAGATGCTTGGTGGCTTGAGGCGCGGAAAGGCCGCACCTCACACTATCCGAAAGGGGGTGGGCACGATGCCCACCATCAAGAAAATTTCCCTGGGCGTGATCATTATCACGCTAGCCATTCCCGCATTAGCCGGACTGGCAATCCAGTTTAACGACCCCCTGCCATCGATCTTCTATAGTAGATCGATGGGTACAACGGAGCTGGGCGCCATCATAGGCGCCCTTGCCATGGCAGCCTTCGGACCACAGTCTGATGAAGAGGAAGAATAGGAGAGTGAGGGCTCCGCGCCAGCAGAGGCGCGTGTTAATAAATATCTGCAAAATCGCGGAAACACCGCGTCCCCGCACATGTTGCGGGGTTTTTCTTGGCAAAAATTTGATAAAGTTTGATACACTAATTATTGATGAACAGGATAAATAAAAAAGTACCAGAAATCTTACTACAGTCACTCGGCAAAATTGCTCGCCTTCCCTTGCCAATTCCTGCGCAAGTGATCGAAAAAATTGACGAGAGTTTGACGCCGAACATGCGTGCCTTACGGTTGGTTCTAACCATCTCCGAAAAGCTCCTCAGCATGGGCGTGTCGGCTCGAGACGTGGTGCATATGATGCTTGGTATCACCAGAACCTACTGCAAACAGCCAGTTCACATGGACATCAGTTCAACGCTCATCACGGTGTCGCAAGACCGCGGCATTAACCGCGAGCCACTGACCTTGATTCGAGCCATCACCCTGGTGGATGTCAATTACCAGACCATCCAAGCGCTGCAGACCTTGTCCCGAGAGATCCGCTACCAACACATTCACCTGAGCGAGGCCGAGGAGCGACTGGAAGAAATCATCAACCCTGAAAAACGCCACCCACGGACACTCATTGCTCTGTCTGGTGGTGCGTTGAGCGCTGGTGTGGTAGTCATGTACGGCGGCAGTGTGCAGATGGCACTACTAGCCATGCTGGTTGGCACACTCAGCACTGTTGCCATGCGCCTGTTGTGGCGTGTCGGCGTGTCGGTATTTTTCACGCAGATCATCATGTCACTTTGTATCACACTCATCGCCACGGCTGTTGTCTGTGTCAATACCAAGTTCAGCTTGGCATTCAATCCGACATTGATTGTGATTGGCGGAATCGTCCTGTTGGTGGCAGGTATGATGATCGTTGGTGCGTTTCAGGACGCAATTGATGAATATTACGTCACGGCAAACGCCCGACTGTTGCGAGTGCTGATGGCAACCAGTGGTATCGTGATTGGCGTAGCCATCGGCCTTCATATTGCCACCAGACTAGGCATCAGTTTTCCAACAACCCCAGACCGTTTGACGTTGGTGGATAATTATACACAATACATCGGTGCGGCAGTCATCGCTGCAGCATTCGTCATTGGCAATCACGCGCCATTCTTTGGTACCATTCTGGCCGGCATCGTGGGAGCTAGCGGTTGGGGGCTATTTCAGCTGTTGACTGATGCTGGCTGGGATGTATTACTGGCGAGCGGTGCAGCAGCTGCAGCCATCGGTTTGGTAGCAACCTTCATGTCCCGACTGTGGCGCATCCCGTCTTTGGCTATCATCGGCGCGGGTATCGTGCCGCTGGTCCCAGGTTTGTCATTGTACAACGGCTTGATGGGTATCATCAGTCAGGCGCCATCAGACCCAGGCTACGTTGTCGCTTTGGCCAGTTTGGCACGAGCTGTCATGATTGGATTTGCTGTTGCTGTAGGCGCGTCATTTGGTAATGCCATTGGTCGTCCCATTCGCAGTCAAATCAGGAAGCTTTTTGTTGGGATACCGACGACTGCAGAGTAGCAGTTGACGCGTGAACAGCTTGCTGGGCGAATTTGCTAGTCAGATAGAACCATAACGCCCCAAGTCCACCAGCAGCAGCTTCGTACACTACAAATGAAAATTCTCTATGTATAAATCCTTGAACGCACGCCATGACGGCAGCTACTGACAGCCCTAGCATGATGCTTTTTTGCTGGCGTGTGAACAGACTGGTAGTGAACGGCAGCATGAAGGCATAAAATGCAAAGACGATGATGGACAGGCGTGAAAAGATATAGTGCAGCCCGTGTTGAGTGTCATTAGGAAATATGGCTATAGCCATGCCGCAAAAAGCTATGGTTCGCAGTGCTACCAAACTCAACCTGGCAGTAGTTACCGCCTCAGCCTGCTCCAAAATGTCAGACATTGACTCCGCCAAGCACCACATGATGACTGCCATCATGGCAATAGAAATATTGAATACAAATGAAGACAGCTCGCCGCGCTCGCCCAGAGCGCTGAAGCTCCAGTTTACCCATTGCGGCTCTGACGTTAAGAATGCCGACAGAGTGATCCCTGCCAAAAAAATCAGCGTCATCCAAACAGTCAACTTTGCGGGCGCAAGCTTCTGGGTTGACAGAATGAATGATTTCATGAATACATTATACCATATGAAAACCCCGGCTAGTAACCGGGGCTTTTGGTGATTATTTGTTGCGCTTTTCGATGATCTCTTGGGCAACGTTTGGTGGAACTTCCTCGTACTGAGCCAACTCCATGGTTGATGCAGCGCGACCCTGTGACATCGAGCGGATGTCTGAGGTGTAGCCGAACATATTTGCCAGCGGCACAAAGGCCTTGACCAATTTGGCGCCGCCCATCAAATCTTCCATGGTGTCGATGCGACCACGGCGTGAGTTCAGGTCACCGATGATGTCGCCCATAAACTCTTCTGGGGTGGTTACTTCAACTTTCATGACTGGCTCAAGCAGGATTGGCGTTGCTTGCTTGATACCTTCGCGGGCTGCCAATGAACCTGCCAATGAAAAGGCTAGTTCTGAGGAGTCAACGTCGTGGTATGAACCATCGTACAGGGTTGCTTTGACGTCAACCACTGGATAGCCAGCGATAACACCGCCTTCCAAGGTTTCACGAATACCCTTCATGACAGCTGGGCGGTACTCTTGTGGCACCACACCACCCTTAATTTCATCAACAAACTCAAAGCCTTTACCGGCCTCGTTTGGTTCAAAGCGTACCCAGACGTCACCGTACTGACCACGACCACCAGACTGCTTGGCGTGCTTACCTTGGACTTCAGCCTTGCCCTTAATTGATTCGCGGAAGGCCACTTGTGGTTCACCAATGTTAGCTTCAACCTTGAACTCGCGCTTCATGCGGTCGATCAAAATATCCAGGTGCAACTCACCCATTCCTGACATGATGGTCTGACCAGTCTCTTCGTCAGTGTGGATGCGGAAGGTTGGATCTTCCTCAGCCAAACGCTGCAAGGCGAGCGCCATCTTCTCCTGGTCGGCCTTTGACTTTGGCTCAACAGCGATGGATACTGGTGGCTCTGGGAATTCAATTGATTCCAGAGCAATCGGGTGCGCTGGATCAGTCAAGGTGTTACCGGTACCAGTGTTCTTCAAGCCAACCACCGCAGCGATGTCACCAGCAGCGATCTTGTCGATTTCCTCACGCTTATCAGCGTGCATTCGGACGATACGACCGATGCGCTCTTTGTCGCCAGTAGTAGTGTTCAACACATAGCTACCAGAGTTCAAAACACCTGAGTAAACGCGGATGAAGATCAATTTACCAACAAATGGGTCGGTCGCAATCTTGAAGGCCAAAGCACTCATCGGTTCTTTGTCGTCTGGTTTGCGGCTCACTTCGTCGCCAGTCTTTGGATTTTTACCCCAAATTTCGTCAACGTCCAACGGACTTGGTAAGTAGTCAACCATCAGGTCAAGCACCTTCTCGACGATGACACCACGACCGTCACCACCAGTGACCAAGAAGAAGTCACCAGCCAGCACGCGCTTACGCAGCGCAGATTTCAACTCATCAACGGTAATTGCCTCTTCACCCTGGTCGAGGAACTTCATCATCAATTCGTCATCAGCCTCAACGGCATTTTCCACCAACAAACTGCGGGCGTTTTGACATTTTTCTAACATGTCTGCTGGGATTTCACCCTGCACCAACTCATGGTCAGCAAAGTCAGTATAGGTGTACGCCTTCATGTCGATGAGGTCAACCACACCATTGATGGTCTTTTCGAAACCAATTGGGATGTGAATTGGGAACGCTTGCTTGCTCAAACGGTTGTGAATTGATTCCAGAGATTTCCAGAAGTCACCACCAGTTTGGTTAATCTTGTTGATGAAGCAGATACGCGGCACACCATATTTGTCAGCCTGGCGCCACACGGTCTCAGACTGTGCCTCAACGCCCATCTTACCGTCAAACACTGTCACTGCACCGTCGAGGACGCGGAGTGAACGCTCCACCTCGGCGGTAAAGTCGATGTGCCCTGGCGTGTCAATGATGTTGATCTTGTGACCCTTCCAGAAACAAGTCACCGCTGCCGAGGTGATGGTGATACCGCGCTCTTTCTCCTGCGCCATCCAGTCGGTCGTCGCACCGTCGCCGTCACCCTTCACCACACCAATCTTGTGAGTCAAGCCAGTGCGGTACAAAATACCTTCAGTTGTCGTCGTTTTGCCGGCGTCAATATGGGCAATAATACCAATATTTCTAAAATTTTTCAGCGGAACATTCGTCTCTGCCATAATTTTCCTTTATATTACGTTAATTTGTCGAGATCTTTGGTCAATTTTTTGGCACCAAAAAACTACTCTTGTTGCCAATTATACCAGATAGTCACAGAAAATAATAGCTTGATTTTATGGTTTAGCTTCCAGAGTTTTTCTGACAATAGCCTAGTAGATCATCCCATCTAACTCCAGCATTAGCCTCGTGCCTCATTTTGCGCGCGTCATACTCTTGCAATTTGAAGTTAGCATTGCGGAGAAAGATGCCTAGACCTGTTTTAGTAAAGATTTGCCGATCAATTTGCGGCGTCGCTCTATCAATCCAAGATTCTACAATCTCTTCTGTAGCCGGATCCATCAACGCCAGCCCGTATTCAGAAAGTTGAACGTACTTATCTGCGTACTTATGTAACTCAGGTACTTCATCCGGACTCACCACCAGACTACCAAATGCCTTCGGTACCAAAATTTCTGGGTCTATCCTAGTACCGCGCAGCTGCTCTTCACAAAGACCTAGGCCAATCGCTACACCTCTGACAGTTGCAGTTGCAACCTCTTGAAACGGACGATTAGGATTACCATCAGATACATTTCTCGGGGTCAGAAGAACCCCTAGTCCTCGTTCTACCCTGTTAGCCATCCTTTGGTCTTCCTCAGACTTTATAATAGAATCAAGGACGCGATTCACGGCATCTTGCTCTCCATGAGCCGTCTCAAAAGCTGCTATGTCCTCCTGCATTCGCTGGGCGGCACCAACAAAGTCAATGTAACAATTATGCTTTCGGTCGGGTGAGAACTGTTGTTCATTCATCTTTTGATAATATCATAATTAGACATAAAATGCAAATCCGCCCCAGATTGCCTGGAGCGGACGATATCTTGCATGCTCAAATAATTAGCCGCGAGCAAAGTGCGCAAAGGCGCGGTTGGCTTCAGCCATCTTGTGGGTGTCTTCCTTCTTCTTGAAGGCAGCACCAGCTTCGTTGTAAGCGTCAACGATTTCCAATGCCAAACGCTGTGAGTATGGCATACCGCTGCGAGCGCGGGCTGATTGTACCAGCCAGCTAAATGCGTAGTGCAACTGACGGTGTCCCTGAACTGGAAACGGAATCTGGTAGTTCGCACCACCGACGCGGCGGCTCTTCACCTCAAAGTTTGGGCTAACGTTTTTCAATGCTTTTTCAAACACTACCAACGGATCTTCTGAATCCAATTTTTTAGCAGCAGTTTCCAGGGCGGTGTAAACAGCACGCTCAGCTGCCAATTTCTTACCGTCCAGCATTGACTTGTTGATCAAGCGCTGCACTAGCACGCTTTGGTAGCGGCGGTCAGGTTGCAATTGGCGTTGTAGTTTCTTGGTAACTTTACGAGGCATGATTACTTATCCCCTTTCTTGGTACCGTACTTCGAACGGCCCCGCTTGCGGTTGTTGACACCCTGGAGGTCCAAGGCGCCACGGACGATATGGTAGCGCACACCCGGAAGGTCAGGCACACGACCACCACGGATCAAGACCACAGCGTGCTCCTGCAGGTTGTGACCTTCACCACCGATGTAGGCCCAAACTTCGTAGCCGTTGTTCAATTTCACGCGGGCAACTTTACGCAAAGCTGAGTTTGGTTTCTTTGGCGTCTTGGTCGTAACACGCACACAAACACCACGCTTGAGCGGTGCATTTTGGTCGTAGTAACGCGTTTTCAGGGCGTTGTGAATGCGACCCAGTGCTGGCGACTTGGACTTTTTCTTGGCCGTTTGGCGCGGTTTGCGCACCAACTGGTTGATTGTTGGCATCCAATTTCTCCTTGGTTGATTTACTAAATGATGGCGATTCGCCTGGTGGCTCTAAGTGAACTGGCGCGCGATTTTACACGCAAAAACCAGCTTCTCTTAGTGCCTACGGCTTGGATTCAGCAACTCCGCCCCGTGTCTTTACCTTTTCTGCCGAGCATTCGGTCTGTACACATTCAAACCACCGCTTGCTCCGAAAAGAGGAAACTCTGGGATAATTTTACCACACATAACCTAAAAAATCTACTGGTTTTTAACTCGAGCGTCAATCTCTTCCAGAACGCCCTTCCACCAGGCCATATTATCCTGAGAAGCATGCACCACATCCATGATCTCAAAGCCCATCACCGACAGACCAGCCGAGTCCAATCGTTGCACTAATCGTTCATTATCTTTAATGGGACTTACTTTATCGGCATCAGTGGCACTCACTGTAACCACTGCTTCACGGAGCGATCGATGGCTGGCGCTCATCAAATCACTGATAATATCATTTTTAGGATGGGTGATAGCTCGAGGGTATTGCCACAGACCAGCTGGCCGTTGCAGTACCATTTTTGGTAGTAGCAATGGATCTTCGTCGCGGCATCGAGCTGCCCAATCAGGATTTGCAGCGATAGTCTCTGTCAATTTATCACCACCGTGAGCAAGAAAACGCATGGCTAATGTGGCCATGGTTTTAGCCTGACTAGCCTTTTTACTTATCACCGGCGTCTCAAATAAGTCTAGTTGTGATAAGCTTACTTCCCCTGGCGCATGTTTTGCTGCGGATGCTGCCAAATGCGAACCTAGTGAATAACCAACCAGTCGCTCCACGTCACCAAAGTCATAGCCCTTTTGGTCGAGCGCCGTGCCTACAGCATCCCATTGCAATCTTGACACTTTTGAAAGATCGCCTTCTTTTAGAGCTTGTTTGATTTCTGAACTCATAGGGTCTGCTTGTGGACTTACCCCTGGATTATCCACTGCAACTGCCAACCCCTTGATGTGGTCTGCCAAAACTTCCGTTCTCCCTTGCTGTTTTGTTCGCTCACCGTAGTCCGACCATTGCGAAAAAAGCACAGCAACTGGCGACTCGCCATCCGAAAGCGTAGAATCCGCCAGATAAACAGGCTCCCTCAACTCACTGTCAACTGGTTGAGGTGATTGTATAGCATCTATACCAATAGGTCCAATTTGCTCAAGCAGCTCACTCATACTTTTATTATACCATAAATTATCATAATATACAATTCTCCCCTCTGTTATGGAGGGGAGAATACTGCACGGTCACTAGGCTCGAGTGTGACTACATCTCTGAGAATTCTTCAACCATTTCCTCAGTGTCGTCATCAGTTGATGCTTCATCCTCTTCGACAGCACCCGTCCCCACTGGGATCTTGCGGCCGATGATGACGTTCTCCTTGAGGCCATGCAAGTGGTCAGCGCGACCAGATACGGCAGCGTTGATCAGCACGCGAGTGGTGTCCTGGAAGGACGCAGCAGATAGCCATGAGTCGCTCCAAATGGACACCTTGGTGATACCGAGTAGCAACTGGGTGTAGCTAATGAGGTTTTTGCCTTCAGCGGCCAGCTGCTTGTTGGTGTTCACCACCGCAGCCTTGGAGACGATGTCACCCGTCACAAAGTCACTGTCACCCGCATCTTCGATCTGAACACGACTGAACATCTGGCGAACGATGATCTCCAGGTGCTTGTCGGCCACGTCTTGACCCTGAGCGGCGTAAATGCGCAGTACTTCGTTGATGATGTAGCGCTGAGTTGCCTCGACACCCTTCAGTCGCATCAAGTCATGCAGGTTCAATGAACCAGCTGTTAGGCGGTCACCAGCTTCAACGACGTCGTTAGCTTTAACAACCAATTGCATGGTGCCTGGGATTTCGTAACGAGCTGGTGCGCCAGCTTCAGCAGCGATTACCAAGGTGTCTTCAGCTGCTTCAACTACACCGTCAAATGGCGCAATCAATGGACGAGTGTCGCCTTCGCCAGTTGCTAGTACATCGCCAGCCTTGACACTTGAGCCAGCCTTGATCACGATGGTTCGGCCGTCCAGCGGCAAGCGCTCAACGTTGCCGGACTCTGGGGTGACTTGGACGATGTACTTCTTACCATCTTCCCAAACATCAACTAACCCGGCAATTTCCGTAACATACGCCTGGCCCTTTGGTGTGCGCGCCTCAAACAATTCTTCAACACGCGGCAGACCCTGGGTGATGTCACCACCGGCCACACCGGAGTTGTGGAAAGTACGCAAGGTCAGCTGAGTACCTGGCTCGCCGACTGACTGCGCAGCGATAACACCGACTGGCTGATGATTACCAACCAATTTGCCAGTTGACATGTCGACACCGTAGCTGCGCTGAGGGATGCCGTTGAGGTTGTTAGTTGACAAGACTGATTGGATCTTGACGCTTTGGATACTTTCATCGTCATCAATTGAGTCAGCGATTTCCCGAGTGATCAATTCATCCTTGTTGACGTGACCTGGAATCGTCTCAGCGGCATAACGGCCAGCCAAACGGTTCGAGAAGTCGATCATCGTTTCCTCGGTTTCTGAACGGTAGATTGCGTAACCTTCGTCGTCACCTTCAACATCCTCAACCGTGAAGACGTCCTGCGCCACGTCGACCAAACGACGAGTCAAGTAGCCTGAGTCGGCGGTCTTCAGCGCGGTGTCGATCAGACCCTTACGCGCACCACGGGTTGCCACGAAGGCCTCAAGGCTGGACAAACCACCGGTGTACGAACTACGGATTGGCAGCTCAATCTCGTGGTTGGTTGCGTCCATCTGAATACCGATCATGGCGCTCGCCAGCTTCACATTGGAGATGTCACCACGAGCACCAGAGTTAACCATCATGGAAATACTGGTGTCCATGTGCGCCAATTGATCTTTCAAGAACGCGGTAATCTTATTGTCAACGTTTCGCCAGGCGTTCACCGTCAAGTTGTAACGCTCTTCTTCGGTGATCAGACCCTGGTCAAATTGTTCAGAGATCAAAGCCGCTTTAGCGTCACCCTCAGCCACGAACTCAGGGATTTCGTCGAAGTGGACGTAGTCGGTCATACCGGTTGACACGGCCGCAGTTGTCGCGAAGCGGAAGGCTTGACCCTTCATGCGGTCAGCGATTTTGGCAGTCTCCTCGGCGCCGTACTTGTTAAAGATTTGCGCCAATACCTTCTTAAGCTGTTTCTTGGTCTGGACGTTGTTGTCGTACGGGAAGTCCTCTGGCAAAATCTCGTTAAAGAAGACGCGACCCAAGGTTGTTTGGCGTAATTTGCCCTTTGCGAAGATCTGAATTGGCGTTTGCAGATGAATGTCACCCTTGTCGTATGCCAATTCTGCCTCATAAACTGAGCTAAATGACTTGATGTGGTCAGTCTGTGCCTGCGGCTTGTCGTACGTCAGGTAGTAGTTACCCAGCACGATGTCCTGTGAAATGTGCAGCACTGGCGCACCATCAGCAGGCTTCAACAAGTTAGCAGTTGCGCTCATCAATTCACGGGCTTCAGCTTGCGCCTCTTTTGAAAGCGGCAAGTGAACTGCCATCTGGTCACCGTCAAAGTCAGCGTTAAAGCCGGCACAAACTAGCGGATGAAGCTGGATAGCTTTTCCTTCAACCAACACTGGTTGGAAGGATTGGATTGACAAACGGTGAAGTGACGGAGCACGGTTCAATAGCACGTATTTACCTTCGATCACCGCATCCAATGCGTCCCAAACAACCGCTTCACCTGATTCGATCAAACGGGTTGCTGAGCGAATGTTGTGAGCAAACTCGTTGCGAATCAGCCAGCTGATGACGAATGGCTTAAACAGTTCAAGCGCCATTTGTTTTGGTAAACCACACTGGTGAATCTTCAACTTTGGACCAACGACGATGACTGAACGTCCAGAGTAGTCGACACGCTTACCGAGCAGGTTTTGGCGGAAGCGCCCCTGCTTACCCTTTAGCATGTCGGAAATTGACTTCAGGCGGCGGCGACCACCAGTCGAGCTGACGGCGCGACCACCACGAGCAGCGGCATTGTCGATCAATGCGTCAACTGCTTCCTGTAGCATGCGCTTTTCATTGCGCTGAATCACTTCTGGCGCATTGAGCTCAACCAATTTCTTCAGACGATTGTTACGGTTGATGATGCGGCGGTACAGGTCATTCAGGTCTGAGGTAGCAAATCGACCACCACTGAGGGCCACCATTGGGCGGAGGTCCGGTGGGATGACTGGCAATACGCTCAGTGTCAAGCTGCTTGGCTTGATACCAGCTGCGTGCATGCTCTCGAGCATCTTCAAACGCTTGAGGATTTTCTTCTCGCGCTGACCTTTGGCACTTTCAGCCTCTTCGGTCAACTCTGCGATCAACTGTGGCAAGTCGATCTCGTCTAGCAACGTCTTCAATGCTGAAGCACCCATGCCAACTTCGATGAGCTCATCGTATTCTTCTGGCAAGTTACGGTAGTCAGTTTCAGACAACAGCGCGCCCTTGTTTAGGCTGTCAAGCTGTGCTTTGCGAGTAGTGTATTTCTCGTTCAATTCTTCAACTTCACGACTCTGCTCTTTAGCCAAGGCTTTGATGTCAGCGCCATCTTCTTCTGCCATTTTTTCATAGCGAATCTTGATGGCAGCACGACCAGCTTCGGTTTCAGCCTCTAGATCTGCGAGGTATTGGTCACGAGTTGCTTCATCAACTTTCAAAATGACATAGGTCGCAAAGTAAGCTACTCGCTCCAAGTTGCGAACTGTCATGCCGAGCAATTGGCTCATGGCGCTTGGTGTGCCGCGCATAAACCAGATGTGCGCCACTGGTGCGGCCAATTGAATGTGACCCATGCGCTCACGGCGAACGATTGACTTGGTGACGAGTTCACCATTCTTATCAACCGCAGCTTCGCGTGAACGAACACCTTTTAATTTTGAGTCGTGTGGATTGATGTCCTTAACGGGACCGAAAATTCGTTCACAGAACAAACCGTCACGCTCTGGCTTTTGAGTACGATAATTGATCGTTTCTGGCTTAGTAACTTCACCGTGACTCCATTTCAGGATATCTTCTGGGCTGGCAACCACTAAGCGTACTGCATCAAAATCGCTAATGCCAGTAGCATTGAATGCAAATTGCGCCATCTTACGCATCCTCCTTTATTTCTTCTACTTCGTCAATGTCTTGTACGCTCATGCCTCCTTCGATTTCTCCAATATCATCAGATTCATCCAAGAAAGTTTCTGCTTCTTCGTCTTCAGACGTTACCGCAGGCGTGGTTTTATCTTCAGGTCCGCTGGACGCGATCACGTGCTCAGCGTCAACGACAGCTTCATCATCCACCAAGTCAACCTTCAGACCCAATCCCTGGAGCTCCTTAACCAACACATTGAAGGATTCTGGGAGCTTTGGACCGACGATTGGCTCGTCTTTGATGATCGACTCGTACGCCTTGGCACGACCGTAAACGTCGTCGGACTTGATGGTTAGCATTTCCTGCAAGGTTGCGGCAGCACCGTAGGCTTCCAGTGCCCACACCTCCATCTCACCGAAGCGCTGACCACCGTTCTGGGCTTTACCACCGAGTGGCTGCTGGGTGACCATGGTGTATGGACCAGTTGAACGAGCGTGGATCTTGTCAGAAACCATGTGGTGCAATTTGATCATATGCATCACACCGACTGTAGTGCGCTCTTCAAAGGCTTCACCGGTGCGGCCGTCGAACAGTTGACTCTTACCGTCACGTGCCAGGCCTGCTTTTTCTAGTTCATCAGAAATTGTTGCTGATGGCACACCATTAAATGACGGCGTTGCCACGCGGTAGCCCAATGCTCGTGCCGCCATACCAAGGTGTGTTTCAAACAACTGGCCGAGGTTCATACGACTTGGCACACCAAGTGGGTTCAAAATTACGTCAATTGGCGTACCGTCTTCCATGAATGGCATGTCTTCGACAGGCAGAACCTTAGCGACCACACCCTTGTTACCGTGACGACCAGCCATCTTGTCGCCAACACCGATTTTGCGGAGCTGAGCCACAAAGATTTGAATCTGCATCAAGACACCAGCCTTTAAGTCGTGGCCATTTTCGCGGCTAAAGATCTTGACACCAACGACTTTACCACCACCAGCATTGTTCATGCGCTGTGAAGTGTCGCGGACATCCTTGGCTTTTTCACCAAAGATGGCGCGGAGCAAGCGCTCCTCGGAACTGAGTTCCTGCTCACCCTTTGGTGTAATTTTACCAACCAAGACGTCACCAGCCTTGACCTCAGAACCAATTTGGACAATACCGTTTTCGTCCAAGTGGCGCAGACTTTCCTCAGAAACGTTTGGAATATCGCGGGTGACAATCTCTGGGCCCAATTTGGTTTCACGAACTTCAACATTGTAGTCTTTGATGTTGATGGATGTCAGTGTGTCGTCTTGTACTAATCGGTTAGACAAAATTACCGCGTCTTCCATGTTGTAGCCACCCCATGGCATAAAGGCCACCAACAGGTTGCGTCCCAGTGCAATTTCGCCTTCTGCAACTGAAGCGCCTTCAATCAATACATCGCCCTGCTTCACCTTATCACCGCGCTTGACGCGAACTTTTTGGTTGTAGCAGCGGTCGTCATTGTTTTTGACGAAATGACGGAGTTCATATACTTTGACGCCATCGCTGTATTTGACATGAATTTCATTTGCATCAGCTTTGACTACTTCACCGTCACCTGACGCCAAGGTTAAGTGACCACTGTTTGCAGCAATGGACTTTTCGACGCCCGTACCAACAGTTGCTGGTTCTGGTGTGAGCAGCGGTACTGCCTGGCGCTGCATGTTTGAACCAGTCAAGCTACGGTCAATACGGTTCTTTTCGATGAACGGAACCAAGGCTGCAGTTGATCCCAAAATCTGCTTGTGTGCAGCGTCCATGTAGGTAACCTGGTCAGCGTCAACCTGAGATGGCTGCATGTTGTTACGAGCTGACACACGCTCATCACGGAACGTACCGTCTTCGTTCAACACAGCACCAGCATCAGCGATCACTTCAGCTGCTTCCTGCGCCGCGTCCAGATAGACAACATCGTCTGTCACGCGACCATTCACAACTTTCAAGTATGGCGTTTCGATGAAGCCATATTCATTCACCCGTGCGTAAGTAGCAAGGTTCAGCACCAAACCAACGTTAGCACCTTCTGGCGTCTCCACAGAACAGATACGACCATAGTGCGTTGGGTGAGCGTCACGAACGTCAAAACCAGCGCGCTCACGGCTCAAACCACCAGGACCCATTGAACTCAAACGACGCTTGTGGCTCAATTCAGACAGTGGGTTAACCTCGTCCATCAACTGACTAAGCTGTGAGCTAGTGAAGAATTCACGAACTGCCGCCACTACTGGGCGAGCATTGATCAGCTGGCTTGGCGTTACGCCTTCCATATCTGCCACGCTCATGCGGTCCATGGCGTTGCGCTGCATCCTGAGCATACCGACGCGGAACTGACGAGCGACCAATTCACCAACCAGCTTCACCCGGCGGTTGCTCAATGAGTCGATGTCATCAGCTGGCTCTTGGGTATTGTTGAGGCGAATGATTTCGCGGATGATGGCCACCAAGTCGCTCATCTGGAAAATACGGTTTTCAGCGGTGTTAGCAACGTCCAAGCCCAACCGTTGATTGAGCTTATACCGACCGACGCGGGAATAATCAAATCGCTTGAAATCAAAGAACATTCGCTCAATCATCTGGCGAGCATTGTCAACCGTCGCCAAATCACCCGGCCGGAGACGACGATATACTTCAATCAGCGCTTCATTGGCACCACGAGTTGTGTCCCTGTCCAAAGTTTCTTGGATGTAGCTGGTCTCACCAGTATCAATATCAGCAAATAATTCACGAATTTCTGAAGTTTTTGGATGACCCAAAGCCCGCAGCAAAGTCGTCACTGGCAATTTGCGACGACGGTCAATCTTGACATAAATCGTACCATTTGGTGCAGTCTCAAACTCCAACCAGGCACCACGACCTGGGATCATCTTGGCGCCGTAGTAATTACGGCCAGCCACGGTGTCAGCAGTAAAGAATACACCAGCCGAGCGGATCAACTGGCTAACTACCACGCGCTCCGTACCATTGATGATAAAGGTACCACGCTCGGTCATCCATGGATAATCACCAAGGTAGATTTCCTGCTCTTTGACTTCGCCCGTCACTTTGTTGGTTAGTTCGACGATCGCGTGCAGTGGCGCTTCAAACGTCACATTGTTTTCCTTGGCGAACTGATCGGTGGTCTTTGGTTCGTCAAATCGATACGCACCGAATCGCAATGACAATTTCTGACCAGTGTAGTCGTCAATTGGGTTAATTTCTGAAAAGATTTCGCTCAAGCCATCCTCGACGAACCAGCGCCAAGAATCTTCTTGATGAGCGATCAGGTTTGGCAGCGGCAACGAGCTGTCTTCAGAGGTGAAGAACACGCGTCCGCCATCCGTGGACTGTTGTTTTGCCACAGGTATGAACTCCTCGCTTTAGTTTAATTTAGTGATCACGGCCGGAAGATCCCTAATTCACGACTGTAACAAAAGCGATTTGCCCGTTCGCTTTGTTTCTCCCTGTCGTGAATACACTACTTCTCTAAATACCAGTATGCACGAAACCAGGTCAAAAATCAATATTATTTCTGGAGATTTCTTGAAGAATTTGCTGATGTACGTCAGTCGGCGAACGCTCAGCCAAAATCAGTGGAATATTGTGCGCCCTAGCAACAGCTTGATAGCCGTCATTAATCTTCTGTTGGAATGCATCATCACGTGACTCAAAGCTATCAACCGCCTCTGTCGTACCACGCTCGGCGATACGCTGCTGTCTGGTTTGGTCATCCGCAAATAGCACCACAACAAAGTCAGGACTCATGTAGCGCTCACTGGTGAAACGCTTGGTCATGTTGATGATGGCTTCCTGGGCTATACCTTCGCCATGACCCTGATAGACCAAAGTCGACAAATAGTTCCTGGAGCTCAACACCACCGCGCCACGACGCAAAGCTGGCTCAATTTTGTGAAACCACAGCTCACTCCGCGCTGCACTGAACAACAGTAGATTGACCTCCGGATCCAACTTAAACCGATTATCTTTCAGAACCCTCCGATATTCATTGGCGACTGGCGTGGTTTTAGTCTCATCATCGCTGCCTGGCTCCTCAATGACGACAACCTCCCGTCCGCGCTCTCTCAGCCAGGCCGCCAACAGATCCACCTGAGTGGATTTACCGGTGCCGTCATTGCCCTCAATGACGATGTAAACTCCCGTGGCACCCGAGCGTTCCATCACAGCAGCCCCTGATTCAAGCCGTCAATTGGCACTGGAGTTTTACGACTGTCGCGGTATGTCTTTGGTAGCAGCATCTCCGGTCGCCAGCTGGCGATGATTTCCTCCAAATCGTTCCCTGTCTGATATTTATCACTCATCTTGCGAGCACCAGAGCCATAGCCGCCCTCAACTGGCCCAGTTTTGTGAAAAATCATTTGACCAATGCGTTCGCCAACCGGCAACACGACACTTTCGTGCATGTTGAGATTATAAATTTCCAGCGTAATCCGATTGATATACCCTGGATCGATCCAGCCAGCATCAAAGCACACCGCCACGCCATTGCGCCCCCATGAACTACGGCTCAACACCTGGGCTGCGCCGCCCTGTGCGCGAATACCGACAAACTCGTGCGTGTGCGCCAAAATCCGCTCGCCAGGACGCAGCACGATGATCGGATGATCTGGTGGGATGTTTTGAAATGGCGTTGCATCATGTTCCTTGCACCATTCGGCATGCGGCATAGCTTTGAGCGGACCCTTGAAATATTTAGCAACATAGGCTGCATCAAAGGGATTATAGACGCGATATTCACCCTCAAACTCCTGCTTGTAGTAGTAGTGACCCAGCGTAAAATCCAAACTGGCTTCTGCCACATGGTCTGGATTGAACGGTTGGCAGACGATAACGTCGTCATTGATGGCTTGGCGGATTTCGATATTGCTATAAACAGTCATAATTTATTTACTCCATAAAATATACGGCTTAACACTAGTGAATAACATATTTTTTGGTTTGCCATGCGTTTTGATGAGGTGGGTGTGTTGATGGGCGACAGACTTTTGTTTATTTTCCGGAGCGCGGGCGTAAACGGAATATCCCTGCTCTTCGTACTCAGCAATCACGTCCACCAACTCAGCTCGTTCTGCCTTGTCCAACTGGTAGATGCCCTCAACATGACGCCGAGGGACAACCATGATGTGGTCAGCTACTTCATGACTATCCCAAATCTCATATGGAAACAAGTTGTCTGTCACCAAAAAATGCTCGTGCGCCACTCGCACCTGCTTATCCTCTGGACTAAATTGGCAAAAATTACACCCAGGTGTTGCCTGCTGTTTCATCATTTTTCGATATTTGACATAGCGCTGCTCTGTCGACCGTCGCCGATAAACCATGTTTCCTCCGTTTTCCTCAGTATCTGTTAAAAGTATAGCACGTCTGACATAAGCATCATATACTGATTTTCACCCTCAAATATACGTCATAGCAACATCACATCATTGACATATCAACACTTTTTTGTTATTATATAAAAAGTATCTACGTCATTATTACCGTTAAGAAACGAGGAGAAGTACATGGCTAGCAATGAAGCACTTGAACGAAAAACCGTTATCGCCGGTCCGACTATGTTAGGAATTGAAGCAGGCTGGGAAGCAGCTCATCCAGAGGATGAGAGCCTTCCGTATCCTGTACTTTTTACGACCGAGGTATCCGAAGGGTCATTCACCAGTGTAGTTGGCATCACGATTGAAGACTACGTGCCCAAAGCCACTCAGCCAAGTAAATCCGGCCAAAAAGTTATTGAGGTTGATATCATAGGCGATGCCGTGGAAGTATCATCAGGCAACCTCAAAAAGGTCACCCCGCTTGGACGGGTCGCCGTGCTTAACTACAAACCAGAAGTTGGCACAGGCATCCTAGTGCTCAACCCAGACCGTGCAGCAACCAAAGACTAATAGACCGCTCCTCTCCAGCGTATCGCTCATGCTTGGGCGACGCTTATAAACATCTTATACTAAGAATATGTCAGACAAACTGTACCTCAGAGAAGACATCATGCCGGGATATCAAGGTGATCCGGGCGAGACCATCATGGGCGCGCTACACATGCCATCCTATGAGTTAGAGGACAACTCGATGGTGATTCATGATGCGGTATGGGGAGACTGTTCAATTGGTGACCGACAGCCGTACGATTCACTACTCATGGAATTGGCACGTTCACCACTGTTTCGCAGACTACAGGCAGTCGAGTAACTGACATTGCCGCCATCCTTCTCTACGGTACCCAACACAACCCTCTTTTCCCGGTGGCAACACATTTGGGGAAGTTTGGCTTTTGTGCGGAAAATGACCGAAGGTGATGATCGGTTCGATGACCGACAGCGAACCGTATTGGAGCTGCGAACGCTGTTTTCTGACGTTGGACAGACGGCTTTCTCACACTTGGGAGACTGGATTTTCCAAGGTATCCAAGGTGGAGAAAACCTCCACGACCAAGATTTGAGGGCGTTACTGGAGACGTTTGGTATCGATGAAACATTAGCCGACTATGGACTAACCCTGGAAGAAACCGTTTTCCCTGAGACAGAAGACTGGGTGGAGTGCCCATCACCGGCTTTGTGTGTTGATAGAGTTGACTACGGTATGCGCGAAGTTTTGCGCTGGTCAGGCTGGCCAATGGGCATCATGCAATATGAAGATCGGCTCCAAGACCCCAAATCTCTCTTTCGTATCAATGACCACATGATGTTAGAAATCACAGATCAAGAGTTTGCTCGTCGCTTTGCCGCCGGTTACAGTATTTTACCGACAGAGCACTGGGCGCAGCCAGTGCATCGACTACAACTTGAACTATTGCAAACCGCTACCAAGCAAGCACTGACTGGTGGTGGACATTTTAGTGACGGGGTCCCTCTAACTCACCCTGTCCATCCTCGTGACCGCATGTATGGCATCGATTCGGACTTTCGCTTCGCTTTTAGCGGTGGCGACGCTGCCCTCAGGAGAATATTAGAGACCATTGGCTATCATCAACGGCAAATCTATAAGCGAGCACGTCAAGCAGATCTCCGTAGCCAATTTGGCGAGATGAAAGGCGACTTCCCCGAGTTTCTCGACCCATTGACCTCATACTGCTCGCAATCCCGCAATTTCATGCTAGTAGCGCCTCAGGTAGAAATAGAAAAAGAAAAAGATAGTACCGCACAGCAAGGTATGGCGTTAGATATGGGACGCATCGCTGTCGGACTGCCAGCCCTGAAGGCGCGGCTGATCAATCCGCCTGTTCAAACCGCCGAGGGCACAGCTCCATTGAGCGAAATTGATCCAAGTTATAACAACTATCTGGACGGCCAGGTCAGAACCATGAAAATGGGATATTATGCGACGCTGATGCTCAACAAGGATTTCAGTAGACGAATTTATGATATTTACGATGAGGCATCAGAAGCCTGGCGGCAATGTTCGACGATGCCTCGAAACCCCGCTAATCTGCGCAACATCGTCACTCAAGCTGGCATTTACGGCGCTGGCGCGCGCTTTGATGATATTTGCGAGATATAAGCTATGCTTTCTTGACCACCGCGTCGATCAGGCCATAGGCTACGGCTTCTTCTGGCTTCATCCAGTAGTCGCGCTCCATGTCGGCTTTGATTTTGGCGAGCTTTTGACCGGTATTTTTGGCCATGATTTTCGCCAGCATTTCCTTCATCTCCAGCGTCTCTTTCAGGTCAATTTCCATGTCAGTCACCTTACCGCGCGTGCCTGACGATGGCTGATGGATCATCACTTTGGCGTGCGGCAAGCAAAATCGCTTGCCCTTGGCGCCGCTTGAGAGCAAGAATGCGCCCATACTGGCTTGCAGGCCGATGCCGTAGGTCGCCACGTCTGGTTTGATGAAATTCATAGTGTCGTAAATCGCCAAGCCATCGTAGACGCTGCCACCAGGGCTATTGATATACAGCGAGATGTCAGTCTCCGGATCAACCTGAGCCAAATGCAGCAACTGCGCCACCACGATGTTGGCGGTATGTTCGTTCACTTCCTCACCCAGAAAAATGATTCGCTCGTTCAAGAGACGTGAATAAATATCAAACGCTCGTTCGCCGTCAGAAGATTTTTCGATAACAGTTGGTACCAGATAGCTATTTACTTTATTCATGAACTATATTATAGCATATAGCCGGCGCCTCATGGTACACTAAAAGTATGGAGAAAGCTATCATCGTTGCCTATGATACCAACCGCGCCATCGGGCGAGGCGGTGATTTACCGTGGGGTCGCAGCTTGCCAGCAGATTTGGCGCATTTCAAGCGGCTGACCAGAGGCAGCGATATCATCATGGGTCGGAAAACCTTTGAGTCAATCGGCTCTCATCCGCTACCAGAGCGCGAAAACATCGTTATCTCCTCACGGCCAACCGGTGTCAAGGGCGTGTTGACCGCTGTCAATCTACCAAGTGCTTTGGCATTGTCACGCTATCCAACTTTCATCATCGGCGGCGCACAGGTCTATGGTGATGCACTGGGCATGCCAGAGATTGACACTATTTACGCCACCGAGGTTGACGCTACATTTTCAGGCACTGACACCTTTTTCCCAGAGCTCGACATGACCGTCTGGGAAGAGACTGACCGTGTCCACCGCCCAGCAGATGAAGCTAATGTCTACGCTCTTGACTTTGTGATCTATCGGCGAAAAGCCGCACAATAACGGCATTTTACACCGCGATTGGTGCCTTGATCGGTGGATGGTGCTCGTAATTTTCCAGACGAATATCATCAATGGTGAAATCATCGATATGCTTGATATCAGGATTCAGCCACAGTTTCGGCAGCGGTAGTGGACGGCGCGACAGTTGCTCGTCGACCTGCGCGCTGTGATTGTTATAAATATGCGCGCTATTTAGGGTGTGGATGAATTCGCCGGGCTGCTTGTCAGTCACCTGAGCGACCATAGATAGTAGCAATGCATAACTGGCGATATTAAACGGCACGCCAAGGAACATATCCGCCGAACGCTGCGTCAGCGCTAGATCTAGCTTATCTTTCTCACCGTCCCCGCCCGGCCGCACATTGAACTGGAACATGGCGTGGCACGGCGGCAGTCCACCAGCTCGGGCGATATCATCAATTTCCGCCACATTCCAAGCACTAACGATATTGCGTCGCGATGTTGGATTATTCTGTATCATGTCGATGGCATTTTGGATTTGGTCAATCGTCCCACCCTTGCCATCCGGCCATTGGCGCCACTGCACGCCGTAGACTGGCCCCAGATCGCCCCACTCCTCAGCAAAGGCGTGATCAGTCGCGATTTTACCGATAAATGTTTTCATGCCAGCGCGCCACTCGTCGCCGTTGATCTCTGGAATGCTCTGGCCAGTTTTCTCCAAGTAATTCTTGTACGGCCACTCATCCCAAATGTGCACGCCGTTTTGCGCCAGATATTCAATGTTGCCAGTGCCTTTGAGGAACCACAACAATTCATGCGCCACACTGGTAAAATACAGTTTCTTGGTAGTCATCGCCGGGAACCCGTCCGCCAAATCATACCGCGTTTGCACGCCAAACACCTCCGTCGTTCCCGTGCCAGTGCGGTCACCTTTTTTCACGCCGCTGTCGCGAACCTGCTGTAACGCGTCTAGATACTGCCTCATATTTCCTACTCCCTTTAACTACAACTAGTATACCAAATACTCATTAGCTCTTGGAAGCTACGGAAATGATTAGCAAATATATAAAATACTAATTATTCATAATAATTTGGTTGCGCTCGGCTACCCGTTCACGTTCAACCCGAAGAATCTCCTGCGATTCTGAGCTATTGAGGTCTCGAATGTCAATATAGACACCGTCGCGAAGGTTGTATCCAGAGGTAACCAAAACACCCGATTTACCCAATTGCGAATCCGCATAATTCACTGATTCCGTTTGAGAAGTATAATCAATTAGGTTAAATGGGCTCGTTTCAAGCAATGCCGTGCCACGGTTGTCTTTCCAGGTGGCAAATACACCAATCTTCTGGATAGGATGCTCGATTTTGTTTCCTTGTTCGTCGAACAGTGGTCCGCAAATTGGTCCAAAGAAAATATTTTCTATATCTGGCAAAATCTTTTTCAAAACATGATCAGGCGGCAATGGAATTACTACGCCCAGTCGCTCATCAAATTCTTGAGACAATGAATACCGTACTGTCTCTGAATGACCTTCAAAGTCATTAACCTTACGGCGTGGATCAAGGTGTTTTAGCTCTGGTGGCGAAAATAGCAGTCTGGAATTTTTGGAAAGACTGGAAGCGTTGGAGATAATGTGAGCACTCTTTTCAAATAGATCTGGTCGCCCCATAACACTAAACGGCGAGGCATACTGCTGTACTCGAGAAGGGTCTCCGGGTACTTTTTCCAGATCAAAACCAGCTTGCACAAGGTTTTGTATGGTATCAAACGCACACGCCGTGCGTAGCTCTCCGTCCTCGCCTTGGATTTGGTTTGGCATCAACAATTGATGCCCCAGTCCTTTGCCCAACTCTGGACCCAATCCATGACCTACTTCATGCGCAACAATACTACTAGGAGCACGGTTGTAATTAGCAATAAACCACGCGAAATATGACCCATCTGCGTTGTCAGGCTTCTGGAATGCCAGGCCGCCATAATTTTTTCCCTCTGTATCGCCACCGTTGATCATCACAGCAGTAATAGCACGATCGCCCAGTATTTCTTTATACTTTTCATGATACGATCGAGCAATCTCCTCTATTAATTTATCAGAAAAAACCCCATCGGGAAGATCAGGAGGAGTCTCATCTATCCAATGAGGTGTTTTCGTAAATGTATAAGCTCCAGCAGTCGTGTCAGTTATCCACCCCGTTTGCTGCTGAACCTCCTCTACGATATCACTAGTAATTCTGTGGTTGCTGTGGCCCTTGGGCTGCAAAATAACCGCACCAGGAGCGATATCATATGGCGGTAATGAACTAGCAGCCTCCTGTGGCTTGGGTTGAGAAGGTTTCCCTCCATATCGAGCTCCAAGACGGTATCCTGCGCTTCCCACTAATCCAGCACCGGCACCAACCGCCGCAGAAAGTCCCAAAAAATGACGGCGAGACATCGTAACCCGCTCTAATAACGGTTGCTGCTCTGACTCCGAACCACACTGGAAAGCAGCTGAAGTATGACCTTCGTGACGTTCACACATAACTGACTACTATTCTACACCATAAAGGCATTTTTGTCAATGCCAGCAAAAGTGGTATCGATGTCACTCAGGCTACTCTTCAAAGACTATTTGTTCAGTTCTATCAGTTTTTCGACCGTTTTGTCGGTGATCATGCGGTTTGCAATGTCACGGTGGACATTTGGATCGTTGAAGCGTTCAGCTATCTTTGGATCTTTGCCATACTGTTGCTTCATGGCCTCAATTTGCGTGGACAGTTCTTCGTGAGAAACTTCTACGCCCAATTCCTTGGACAATTCTGCCAGCACCAAACCAGCCTTGACGCGCTTTTCAGCAGCAGGACGGGCCTCTTTAGCTCGCCAATCATCCTTGTCCTTGAACTTTTGTGTCTGTAGGTAGCTGTCCAGTGTCAATCCACGGTACATCAAGTTCTGCATCAAATCTTGCTCAATTGACCGGACTTGATCGTCAATCAACAGCTCAGGCAATGCCACCTTAGAAGCTTCCGCCAATTCTCCCACCAAATCATCTTTCAACTTCTCGTCGGCTTCACGCTCTTTCTGATTGGTAATCTCACGCTTGATATCGGCCTTAAATTCATCTATTGAAGTAAATGGACCACACTTGGCAGCAAACTCGTCGTTCACTTCAGGCAGTGACAATTCATTGACCTTGTGCAAGGTCACCGTAAAGACAACGTCGGCACCAGCCAGTTCCTTGGCGTGATAATCCTTCGGGAACGTCAATGTCAAATCAAACGTCTCGCCAGCCTTGTGACCGATAACGCCTTCTTCAAAGCCAGGGATAAATTGGCCAGAGCCAAGTTTCAGCGCAAAGTCTTTTGCTGTACCACCGTCAAATGGTACATCATCTTTTTTGCCAGTAAAGTCGATGACCGCTTCATCACCTTCTTTGGCAGCGCGCTTAACTTCCGTTTTTTCAGTAAAGTTTTCACGCATCCGAGTGATGATTTCTTCTACTTCGTTGTCCTCAACTTTGACGGCTTGCCGCTTGGCTTTCAATTTCTTGTAATTGCCCAATTTTACCGGTGGGATGATCTCTACTTCTGCAGTGAATTCCAATTCCTGGCCTGGCACAAACTTTTTCACATCAACCGCTGGACGGTCCAGGGCTTGGATCTTTTCTGCCATGAAAGCTTCAGCCACCGCCTTGCTCAGGGCGTTGTCCAAGGTCTGCTCCTGCAGCGCTGCTGGGTTGACATGTTTTGCAGCAACACTGACAGGAACTTTGCCTTTGCGGAATCCTGGCACCTTCACATCGCTCGCCATTTTAGTGAGAGCTACTTGCTCAGCAGCTGACAATTCTTCGCTGCCAAGTGAAATGGTCAATTCTACTTTAGTATCTGATAGTTTCTTTACAGTCGTCTTCATATCTGTTGATTATAACAGATATGGGGCTAAGCCTCAAACAAGGCGTCTTCATCACCGTCGTATCGGTGATCAGTCACCACGCTGATCATGCGAGTGAAATTGACTTTTTGTTCAGTTGATTCAACTAAGTTTTTCACGGTGTACGTTTCTGATTCTAATTCTTCTGGCCCGACGAACACTGCAAACGGCACTTGCTTTTTGAGAGCAGCCTTCAGCTGTTTGTCTATCTTGCGACCAGTGATGTCGAGCTCAGCGAACACCCCTTCGGAGCGTAACTTCCTGGCAAGCGCATCGGCGCCACTCATGACCTCTGAGCTGATCGGGATGATATACACATCGGTGTGCGTGGCCAGCTCTGGTAGCAAACCGTGGACTTCCAAAAACACCTGCATGGTCGTTGCGCCCATACCGACACCAACCGTCGCCATTGGCTCAACGCCAAACAGCCCCACAAGCCCGTCGTACCGACCACCACCAAACATAGCGCGATTGTTTTCTGGGGCATTGTCAAAGAACTCAAAAACCGTGCCTGTGTAATAATCCAAACCTCTCATCAATGTCACATCAAATACTGCATTGGTCACGCCTTTTTGTCGCAACAGGTCCATGACCGTGCGTATCTGCTGCACACTTGGGCTATCGCTCAGCTCAGGCGGCAAATCATCAACACTCTTCATACTAATCATCTGAGCCAGCTTCGGCAAGCCTTCACGCGAGCCCTCGGCACCAAAAATTTCTATGGCTTGCTGCTTGAAGGTTTCTGGCGGAATCTTATTTTTCTTATCGAGCAGCTTGGTCATCATATTGGCGCCGATGACATCCAACCCCAGGAATTGACCAAGGAGTTGATTGACCAATTGGCGGTTATTTACTCGCACCGTAAACATGTCAGGGCGCGCGCCAAAGTTCAGCACCGAACGATAACTCATCTCGATGATTTCAGCATCGGCCATGGGGCTGTCCACACCGAACAGGTCGGCGTTTAGCTGCCAAAACTCACGCTCTCGTCCGCGCTGCGGGCGTTCATAGCGCATGAAATTTGCGATCGAATACAGGCGTGCTGGCACCGCAAATTCGTGTCGCCTGGCTGCCACCATGCGGGAGATTGATGGCGTCATCTCTGGACGAATGGTGACATTACGCCCACCGCGGTCTTCAAAGGCATATGTTTGCTCACTTGCCAGTTCCTGACCTGATTTTGCCAGATAGATATCCATGGGCTCCAGTAACGGAGCGCCGTATTCTTCGTAACCAAAACTTTCGACGGTTTTACGCCAAACGTTAAAAATATAATTTTGCAGACGTTTTTCCTCTGGGAAGTAGTCTCGCGAACCTTTGTAACTTTGTGTTGATAAACTGCTCATGTTAGTTCCATTATGTCATTATTTCTTATATATATCAATCAAAAACGCCGAGGCAGAACTCGGCGTGGACAATCAAAAAATCGGAGTTCTACCTCGGCAACACATGTGAATGATGGAATTTAGGCGAAATCATGAGTTGATTATAGGACATCGTAGACTATTTGTAAACATGTTTGTTGACAAGCACGCGAATAATTGATATACATATATCAGCTTTTGCAACCGCAGAGGCTGGCGTCTCGCCTGGAGCCACCAGGCTGGAGACGCCCCACTTCGCGGAGAATATTTCTCTGCCCGACTCCAAGAGGAGTTATCATGGCTACTGGTCGTCCCCAAAAGGGAATGAACCGCAGGAACCACCACGACAGCATCAGTCAGTCAGGACAAAAGAACTACGGCTACAGCGGACAAACCCGCCAGCCGAAGTACACCATTTCTGACGCTATCATGGGCAAGAAACCGCCCAAGAGCAGCATTTCTGCCTCACTGTTCGGTTCCTCTAACACCTCGAATGATCGGAAGCCGTTCAAGAGTTTCTGATTTCGAGAAGACCCCACCCTGGTAGCATAAAACTACTAGGGTGGGGTGCTCACACTTGTTATAATAAACTCATGATCCACAAGTTATATTCTGCCTATAATCTACCAGCCGACCACGATGTCTGTCATTTGTTTGAGCATCTGATTATTCGGCGGTTTTTACGAGTGGCGGAAAAATCCGGCAACGAGCGTGCATTCATTGGCGAATTACGCGGCACAACGTCTGAGTCAAGTGTATTTTTTGACGTCGCGTTCTTCGCTGACGAGCCAATTGCACTATTTGAAAAAGTTATCGCTGATATGCAACCATTTGACGCACCCATGATCCACGAATCTGTTGCTCATATCGAGGCGGAAATGAAATCAAGTGTCGTTGTCTGGGATGAAAATGAACTGCGTAGACAATTGGTATCCTGCCAGGAAGCTTTCGCTGGTTGCCAATCCGCTAGACTTGATAAAACTACCAAACTAGTCAAAGACTCACCGCTGGAAATTGAGCATCAGCCAGAAGACTTTATGGATATTACCCTGACAATTGAAATCGCTAACACCAGTGAACAGATGACTGCCGCCTTTTTCTGTATGTACCCGATACTTCTCGACTTGGTACGCAGCACCTGCTTTGATCAAGCACCGGTCTATCCATCTAGTCACGACGAGTTCATCGCCTACTACGACGGTAACGCCGCTAGTCAAATCTATACCGTGAAAAAATCCTTTGATTGGCAACGTACAGCTAAAGAGGCACAGGACTGTTTACGAACATTCGATCCCACTCCATACACCAACCGACTAGATGAACTCGCCGAAGCGTTTAAAGCCGACCCGTTCTATAATTCCTCGCCAATTTATTTTTACCAAAAAACCGCTATGCCATTGACAAAACATGACTTAGTAAAGACTATAACCACTGCGAATTTACAAGCAATATTGCAACAGACGGTAGTAAGTATTGATACATCATCATGAAAAATAGCATCACAATCACAATACCTGACTTTATCACTCAAGCCTTTCCAATACTCAAGGAAATGACGTATGTCCGTGAATTTTCTTCTTTCATCACGCTATATCCAGACGCAGTCTATTATCTATTTCAGACGGCAGACGGTCAGTCATTTATACTGGTGGCGATTGATTATCCCGACCCAACTGATGAGAGTCAACAAGTGAAGAGGTTGTCTGGCGGGTTTGAGTTTGAATTTACCCACCTCATCAAACCGTATGCTAATGACCGGTGTCTTAAAATATGTCCAAATGATGAAGTGGAAGAATTATTTTTTGTCTCAGATCCAAATGGTCACTGTTGTTATTATCTAGCCGCAGCGAAGCGAAGTCTTGACTGGTAACTATTAAGCGGCAATCACTAGCCTTTCAACACATGCTGTTGCAGCCAGCAATACATCGCTACAGTCGCTGCCGCGCCGACATTGATGGAGCGGGTGGAGCCGAACTGTTCGATGGCAATGATTTTGTCCGCCGCCTGTGCCATCTCCTCAGAGATCCCTGGGCCTTCCTGTCCAAACACCAACACCGCGCGCTTTGGCAAGCTCGTCTCCGCCATATTGACGCTACTTGGAATATTATCAATCGCGATAATCGCTCTGCTTTCAGCCCCCATTAGCTCGACAAACTCAGCTGTCGAACCGACGTACTGCACGTGCAGATATTTATCTGTCATCATAGCGCCGCGCTTGTTCCATTGCCGCCTGCCGATGACATAAATCTGCCGCACACCAAACGCATTGGCACTCCTGACGATCGTCCCCATATTAAAATCCCGCTCGGTGTTCTCCAGAGCAATCACCAAGCCGTGGTCCTCGGCATCCAGCTCCTTTACGATCTCCGCCTCACTCCGACCTTTGAATTTGTCAATCACATTTCGAGTATCTTGCATCTCTGTTATTGTAGCAAAATCATCAAACAAAAGACAAAGTCCCGTATATCTATTGACTTTTTAGCATAAGTGTGATATAATGAAAATCAGCTTTCGTTGATGAGTTGAGTAAATCCTTGTCCGAAAGTGAACTTTGACAGGCAATCGAATACAAGATGAGGTTTTATTTCTTTTTAAACCATCATAAGAGAGGTAAAATCTCATCTTGTATTGTAAAGAGAACAATGCTTTACTGCACACCCGCAGAGATGAGAATTGAAGGTGAGGAGTTTCTCATGCCTCTGGAGAACATTACTCAAGGAATTCTAGAGATGGCAAAATCTATTGATAGCAGGTGGAAAGAGGCCTGCGCAATAGTTTGCAAAAAGAAGTACATCCCGGAACATCAAGTCAGGAGGTTGTTAGCTTGATCTGTGATGTCACACACCAGATAGATGACTTCAAGAGCTACGCAGGGGCTCTAAACACGGAGGGGCTTTACGCCCCTGCCATCACTGTCACGATAGACATATCAAGTGACGCAGCTGACATATCGAAATCTCTGGAGATGATGAGCATATTCCTTAAGAAATATGCTCTCCTGTCGGAAAGAGACTCTACTCGATGGAATTCCCTGGTGGATGAAATTAATAACACCCTCCTGGAGCTCATGTACACGAGTGAGAACCTAACTGATGAGGATGGTACAATCTTTATCATCTGCATCTCCTGAGTCCTCATCTACATGACAGCCAATTGTTCTTTTACGATTGCCTGTCATGTAGACCCTGAATTTTACATTACTAAGATCACCCTAGCCCGGGGTGATCTTCTTGTAGTTAGCGCAATCACCAAAACCTAGTGCAAATACTATGTTATGATAAACATAACCGTTATGCGTAAAGTTAGCTATGTCAAAAAATTCTGGTTCTACCCTATCATTAGTGCTTTTCTGTCCTTTAGTTATTTGGTGTACATGGACGGATTTGTCTCTGTCAAAGATCTTGTCCAAGAAAAAACTGGACAAACCTCTTGGCAGCGACCCAAGCAGTGGAAGCAAATTCATGCTTTGAGTTATGAGACGGATAGTCATATCTACTCAGGTTTTGGCGACAAAAAGTTCAGAGATAATAAATCAGAATCATTGGTGTATGTGTCACAAAGTCGCACACCTGTCGCGCCAGCTAATGCTCCGATCCAGGTATACAACAGACTACGCCGATCACTAGTAGCGGAACAGCATTTTAGCAAAACACTTGAAGAATCGCTGAAAAACAGTACCACAATCCGCTGTACTTCCAGTCCCTCCTCCACTCAAGTCATTGACTACAAAGAATACAATAATACCGTAGGAATCGCTTACGTGACAGCCAGTTGCAAAGTCGGTCAAGCAACATTCATCGCCAAGGCACGGCTCAGTGTTGGCAAAAATGACGGATTGGTACGGTTTGTTTCCATCAGTACATTTGATTATATGTGGGAGAAGAATTCCCAAGCATTTGACGTTATAATGGACAGTGTTTCGGGAGTGGATAACGAGATATTCACATAAGCCAGCTCATGGAACGGGCATCAAAAAACCAGCCGAGGCTGGTGATGATTTCTGGTACGGATGAGAGGACTTGAACCTCCACGTTCTTGCGAACACTAGCACCTGAAGCTAGCGCGTCTACCAATTCCGCCACATCCGCGCATGGTTTGGATTGCACAGCTAATTATACGACACCAATGGCTGATGCGCAAGAGATTTAAACCTATGATTTCGTGCGACACCACAAGTTGAGCTCGTCAGCCAGTTCTTTGGCCGGGACTTCTTTCTTGATGTCGGGCATCAAGATGTTGGCTGGGTCGAAAATGTGTTTGATTTGAGAATAAATAGCTGTTTCGTCTGGTGAGATGGTTGTTTGCATCAAGCCAGCTTTTAGGCGACCATCACCGTAACGACCAGCAACATTGCCGCGGCTTTCGGCGACTAACTTGGCAATTTCTGGGATTAATTTCAATAGCACTCGACGCTCGCTCACTTTGTGCAAGTTGAAGACTGGCAGCAAATCGACGTAGCCATTGACCGCGTCCACGAAAACTGGCAGCGCCAGCTTGGTCTCAGCTTCTACTTTGCGTAGTTCGCTCAGAAATCCGTCCAATTGCTCCAACGGCAGCCATAGTCCTGAAAATACCGCTGGACAGGTTGCACGTTCTTCAGTTGAGTGCAATATGAATGACAATGGAGTATAGAGTGAAGCGACTTCTTGGGTTTGGATATCGTGGATGGCTAAGCCAACTGGATGGATATTCTCCAGCTTGCGAGCCAATTTTTTGGCGGCACGACCACGAGCTCTGTCAGAGAACTCGCTCATGGTGATGATGACTGCTGCGCCTTTGAACGCTTCACGTGGCGCCCAGGAGAATTTCTTGCCCTCACTAGCAGCCCGCGCGATGATTCGCCCGTCGATGATGTCAACTTTGGAGACTTTGTGTTTCAAGGCTTCGTCAACTGCCGCTTGCGCTTCAGACATATCACCAAATGTTGCCGTGATGACTGTCGCGTCGTTGCTGCTGTATTCTGCTTTCATGATCACTTCGCTAATGATACCCAACGCGCCTTGAGAGCCCACAAACAATGGTGTCAGGTCAAATGAGCCATCCTCGCCTTTGACTTTGGTAATGCCCCAAAATCCAGCCGTACTTTTTTCGCGGCGTTTGATGGCGTCGATGATTTGCTGATTATCCTCCAGCAGGTTGTCTACCTGACGATAGATCTCACCCTCCAGCGTTGATAGGCCTTTTTTCTTTGCTAATTCGCGCTTATTGATGCGGCCAGTCTGAATGACATCACCATTTGCTAAAACAATTTCCATCTGAGAAATGGCGTCGGTGAATAAGGTCGTTATACCGACAGATGACGCCACCGCGCCAGTAGCGATTGCTCCACCAATGGTTCCGTCTTGACCGACAGCTGAAACTTCCGGCAATGCCAAGCTCTTATGCATGGACAACAGTTCGCGCACCGCACTGTATTTCATGCCAGCTTGCATGTGGACCAATTGCTGTTTTGGGTCGATGCCTTTGGCGTGACACATATATGCCTGCATATCCAAAGATACACCGCCGCCAGTGGCAGCGCCATTGCTGTCGGTGCCTGCTCCGCGCACAACCACGGAAAGGATGTGGCCTTTGTCAGCTAACTGCGAACAAAATCGCATGATTTTACGGATGTCATTGACATTTGATGGTCGAGCGATCATCTCTGGGCGACGTGCCAGGACACTACCGTCTGATTGCGCTGCATCCAATAGCAAATCATTGACCAAAACCTCTCCAGTCAAATGTCCATTCAAATACGTTGCAACCTTATTCATATTCCCCTTTCCTATCGTACGTTTATTTTAGCACAACCAAAAACGAAAATGAATATCATTTGGGTGGTAATTTGGTCGCGCATATGCTACAATCACCACATGCGGCAGTGGCGGAATTGGTAGACGCGCTAGCCTTAGGAGCTAACAGACTCGCTTGCCTGTTCTTGTATTTTATAGGGGGTAATATAGCCTCTTTTAGACTCCTTTATCGTCTATAAGGATGTTTTTTGCTTGATCGTTGTCGTTATGTTTATTGTAAATTTTATCGGTTACAGCGAGAAGTGCATTTGATTTTTCTGTTTCGGTTGAGTGAGTATAGATTTGCAAGGTTGTTATTGAAGAATGCCCAAGGATAACTTGTGCATCTTTTACCGAGACGTTAGCTTCTTTGAGCATTGTAGCAACGCTGTGGCGAATCTCATGAAGCGTTATCTCTTTTAATCCCACTTTTCGAGCAGCATCTTTAAATGTTTTGATAAAGCTTCTACCGTCTATCGGGTTGTCTTTTTTAGTAAGGTAGAGAAGTTCGTCGCCATCTGGATAGAGCCGTCGTTCATATTCTGCTCGCAGCTCCTGTTTTATACTCGGCAGAAGTGGCAAATCGCGAACACTTGCCCTTGTTTTGAGTGAGCCGATTTTTGGCTCATGTCCTACGAGATAAACTTGCTGCCTGATATGTATAGTGTTTTCGGTAAAGTCAATGTCTTTCCAGTGCAAGCCAAACGCTTCACCGCGTCGTAATTCATAATGACACATGACAAGGAATAAACCTTAGTATGGATGGTCTGTCATAGAGTAAAATGCTTTAAAAATGCTATAATGCTCTCCAGTATAGGCAACAAGTTTAAGGAGGAAAGATTATGGATTATAAAGAAATAAAGCTTAATGTTTCAAATGATAAAATTAAAGAATATAAGCAATTTGAGGGCTTAAAATTATATTCTGATATTTTTAAATCTGAAGATGAAAAGGTATTGATTAACAAAAGAATATATGTTACAAAAAAACAGAATTATGTTTATTACGAAAGAACAGATGTAAATTGGAATTATTGGTCAAGCGAAAGAAATTATAATTCAACATTTAATCCGGAGAATGATAGTAAACACAACATTATATTTGAAGTTTCATCAGAATTAAGCGATTTTATTAAATATTTAGGAGAAGAAATAATTCGGAAGATTGAATTGAAACAGCACAATGGAGAAATTGTTGAGATATTAGATATTTGATTGTGTTATGAAGAATAAAGCATTGACTGAAAATATAATATCTACTCAAGCACGTAAAATTCCTAATCTTAGTAATATCAATTAAATAAAAAATAGTATAAAAACAGTAAATCAAAAAAGGTTTACTGTTTTTTCTTTGCTTAAAAATAGAAAGAGAGGAAAAGAAAAAATGAAAAGTCGCTTTTTCAAGCGACAATTTCGAAAAAATTCAGATTTTGGTGCGGATGAAAGGACTTGAACCTTCACGCCGTGAGGCATATGCTCCTAAGGCATACGTGTCTACCAATTCCACCACATCCGCATATTTGATATTGTGAAATATTTCTGTAGATAAGTATATCAGTAGATAAAATAAATTACCACATTTTTAACATTTTTTATTTAACAAGATCTTTCTTTGCTAAAGTTAATAACAACTCAATCAATTGCGAACTCATAATAGGAGCTTCCTCTTTGCTTCTAAATAATCTTTTAGGCTTTTTAACTTGATTATCCTCTTCATTATTGAATATTCGGTATGCAACTGTTTTGATAATTTCATTTCTTAGTTTTACATCACCTTCAATACTTAGCAGATAAGGCTTTAGTGCTTTAAGTTGATGAGCTGTTCGTTGATTAGCTCGTTGTGCTTTGCGATGTTCGCTTGATTGAGTGGCCGTGTATCCTGCTATACCCCCAGCAAATAGCATAACAAATGCTCGAGCTACTAAGAATTGCCATGAAGCATCCTTAGTATGAATAATTTCATAAACTACCCAACAAGAAAATCCTAATACCGCAAAAAGCAAGAACATCGTTATTTTACGCCATCTATCAGCAGCTTCCATGTCTTCCTTAGCGCTACTAGAATAATCGTGGATTAGTGTTTTGTCTCCAGCTATATTCAATAATTCATCTATTCTAGCAAGACTATCTTCTGCCTTCGCCTCAGTAGCGTTGAGCTTTTTATCTATGTCATCCGTAATGCGATCGGCTTCATCACTCTTTTTGCTAAATGTTTCTTCAATTGTACGTTTCTGATCTTCGATAAATTTATTAACCGCCTCATTACGTACATTTTCAGATTTTGTAAATGATAGTTGCTGCTCGGTAGATATGCTATTTGATGAATCTTTTATGTCTTTTAAATCTTTGTTAAGTTCATCTATTTTTACACCAAGTGCTTCAAACTCGTTTTTAGCTTCAGTAACTTTTTCGTCAATGGTCTTTTCTGCGGCAGTTCCTTTAACAGATATATTATTAATCTCTTTTGTTGTTACGCGCTTATATTGACCGACTGACCTATTCAATCCCGCAATAGCCTTGCGAGTTTCCTTTATGTCCATAGTGGGCGTTAATGAAGGAATGTACGACAATATATTATCGATATATCCATTCATGTAAGAAATACCTAGATACATATCATCGCGAGTGTTTTGCCAGTTATCAAAACACGAACTTGCATTTGAAAGGTGACTGCTGATATTGTCAAGATTTGATATTGATAATAGACGACTATCTGTATTATCAAGTCTATCCACTAAAAGCTCAATGACCAATTTTGCCCGATTGATAGCATCGATTGCTTCAAGAGACATACTGTCAGAGTCTATCTCATTAAACCTGGCTAATAATTTCTTGGCTGCAGTGTATGTGGCACTATTCTGTATACGATCTTCCCATTTACTCATGAAGCATTATTCCTTTTTACTTAGTTGATTCGCCACTCCTTATTAAAAACTTTAAACACCATTATATCACCCTTGTTTTTAAAATTGACCACCTCTAAGAGTAGAGAACTTTACTTATTCAATTTTGCTAATTAAACTCCGCCCTAGACTCCAGAATTGACTCCTTGCGGCCCCGTACAATAACAAACAAAAACAACGAGTTAGAACTCTTATATCATTTTGCCTTTATTGCCCATTACTTGCCCGCTGTAGGCCTCTTGTCGGCAGTGTGCGTAGTTCCCTCCGCTAAGTGAAAAGGAAACTTAATTATCTAGCCTTAGGAGCTAGTGCCTTCGGGCGTGAAGGTTCAAGTCCTTTCTGCCGCACCAGAATTGGTATTCAAAAATATCGCCTATAATGGCGATATTTTTCTTATTACAAAGCGATTTATACAGACTGATCTCAACAATAAAAATTCTTATTGACTATATCAAAACGCATATGCTACAATCGCGCCAAGATAGAAAATAATACAAGACATCTACTTTTAGGTAGTCGAGGAGGGTTTATATCACTATGAGCAAAGCAAACAATTATTTCCAACGGCAACGCATCGGCCTGGCGGTTGTCGGCGGCATCATGACGCTGATGGTAGCGTTTAGCTTGACACCAACGTTTGCGGGTGTTGTTGCAACCATCACCAACAGCGTAAACACCGCATCAACTGGTACGTTAGTGATGGAAGAAAAGAACCAGGACGGATCAGTTACCTGTACCACTACAGGTAGTGGTAGTGCGACTTGTGCAACCATCAACAAATATGGCGGCCAAGCACTCGTTCCAGGCGGCAGCACTGACACCACGGTGAAAATCACCAACAAGGGTAGCATCGCTGCCAGCGCCTTTACTGTCAAGGGTGGCACCTGTACAACCGAGAACGCGCCAGGCGCATCAGTCTCTGGTACCGGTAACTTGTGTAGCAAAATGACCGTTACCGTCCGCGCTAACGGTACACAAGTATGGACTGGTACGGCAGAGGCTTTCCAACAGGCAGCAGCACAAGATATCAAGACAGTCGTTGGTCACCCAATTGCACCAAATGAGACAGTTACATTGGTTATCACTGCCGCACTTCCGGCAAATACCGACGCTAGCTTCCAAGGTCGCCAAATCTCACAACCAATCACCTGGCAGTTTAGCGCCTAGTATCTCATAAATAGCCGTAAAATCTGATATACTAAAGGGCAATGAGATTTAGCAAAACCAGCATTTGGGTAATCGCAGCACTGAGCCTACTGAGCCTAGGCTCAGTGCTCGTACTACACCTAGCTGGTTTTCGCTTTTTTACCATCGCCACGCCAAGCATGGGCGAAACCGCACCAGTCGGGACGCTAATCGTTACGCAGCCGCAGCAATCCTACAACAAAGATGACATCATCACGTTCTATCGCAGTGGGAGTGTGTACACGCATCGTCTGGCTAAGGTTAACGACGACCACAGCTACACCACCAAAGGTGACCTCAACGCCGTAGAAGATTCTTTGTCGGTGGCTAACCGAGACGTGATCGGCAAGGCAGTGGTGATTGCGCCTGTGTGGGGTTGGGTCTGGCGTGCTGCACCAATTTTGCTCATTGGCTGGATCATCATCTATTTGCTTTCGTGCATCAAGCGACTACACGAGCGCTGGCGTTGGCCAGTTCGCATCATCGGCGGAACACTGGTGGTTATCTTAGCCACACTGATTCTCAATCCGTGGCTCCGCGCCGACATGCTCAGTATCGCTACACATCAGAGAAATGACGTGCGATTACACATTGTCAATACTGGTATTTTCCCTATTCGTGATGACGATGGCAACCGCGTTCATACTGGTCAAACCGCCATCGTTCGCGCCACCGAAACCGACGTGCAAGGGCACTATATTTACGTGCCACGACCGTCCCTTGGGCCAACGGGCGTGGTGTTTGCGCTGTTGTGGTGTCTGTTGCCGCTCTTCATAGCGCTATTGGTAAAATTGCCGCCACCAGAAGAAGAAATTACTGGTCTACAACTCGTTCATGAGAGACATCGTAACATGGCGTTACTTGCCATTATTATTCTATTTGAAGTGGTACTATTGACCGTACAATTGTCTTCCCTGGCAGGATTTACCGCGACCATACAAAATAGCACCAACCACGTTCAAGCTCGCGCCTACTTTAAGTGCTCCGAAGCCACCTGGAGCCGTTCACAGATCCGTCCAAATCCTCAGCCGTATTTTGCTTGGGCGCTCAATAGCGACTATGCGGCTAATCCTGTAGTGACGGACCTCTCTGGAAATAACAACCATGGCAAACCTTCACCGAGTGATGGATCGCCCAGCCGCGCCAGCGTATCAAACGCTGGTTGTGTGCGTGACGACCGCCGCATTTCAGTATTCAACGGAGTGAATGCCTGCCTCACTCACGGAACATCGGCAGACCAGAAGGTCAATCCTGCACCGAACACCTTTAGCCTGGAGGTGTGGTTTAGCACTACCAAGAAAAGCAATGGACGCCTGATGGGTTTTAGCTCGCTGTATGAAGGTGATTACAATTACGGCGGACAAAGCGATCGCCATATTTACATTGATAAAGACGGGCGGGTTGTATTTGGTGCGTATAGTGGTGGCATCAAGCTTGTCACGTCACAAGCTGGCGTAAACTATGCTGATGGCCGCTGGCATCACGTCGTTGCCACTATGTCTCCAAATGGCGCAGCACTGTACCTTGATGGTAACCAAGTAGACACCAATCCATCCATGACTGCCGGCGAAAATGTACCGAATGGTGGCTATTGGAAAGTTGGCTGCGGCAAATTGACGTATTGGAAGAACGCTGACGGCAGCGAATATCAAGGACCTAAATATTTTACCGGTAGCATGCAGTACAGCTCGGTCTACACAACCGCTCTCACTGAACAGCAGGCTCGCGACCACTACTTGGCAGGTGCGTCATAATAGTGTATAATATGTAGGTACGGGAAATTAGCTCAGTTGGCTAGAGCGCACGATTCACATTCGTGAGGTCACAGGTTCGAGCCCTGTATTTCCCACCATTTTACCCATTATGCCTGCAATAATTGACGAAAAGATTATACCCTCTTCCCTGACAGTCGAAAGAGGCAGGTTCCGTAAAAAACCTGTTCCAGTGGAGTTTGAGGTGCGCCATAGAGAGGCTGCCGAGCCCACGCTTCCTGAGCAATCTCCCGTAATCCTTGGCATCATCGGACAAGTAGCTATTAGTCCTGGCTCCGTGCGCTATACCATGGACGTACGAAAAGAAGGGCTTCATAGAGATCTACGTTTGGCGCAAAACAGCGTTGAGCGAATCATCGGGACCAAAAAATCCGTCACTGGAAGCAAAGAAAATACAATTGTTGATATCATAACCAGAGGGGTGAGCGCCCAGTCGATTGACTCGGTTGTTCGTGCATGGTACGACAAAGATCATCTTAATACGCGCAGCGTAGAAGCGCAAATTGTCCCAGAAGTCTTAGCTATCGGCTGCTATGCACTGCGGGATGTTATGCGTACGCTACGAATAACTGGACAATTACCAAATGAAGTGCCGCTCACTAATGACGATATTCTTTCGTTAGAAGCAGCAAAACGCCCTGCTATCTACGTGGAGGGGGCACCTGCCTATAGCTTCAATAAGATCGTTGAACAGGCCTACCTCTAGACTGACTATATACCATGCATGAGCATTGACTTTTTCTACTCATTGTAGTATTATATATCGAGTGTTTAGGAAAGTTACGGTAAATGTGGGCGTATTTGATGTGCCTCCTCACGAATCATCTACAGTACCCATTGGCTTGGCGATCCCCGGTGCTCGTGAACCAGACGGCATAGATTTAGTCCTCAGTTCAGACGGAACACATGGAGATTTGTACGCTGCATATTTACGCCATCTGACACCAGAACAGCGATTAGCGATGCCTGGCGAAAAGAAGCATCACGACGCTGAGTTGGGACTTGGTGTGTTTGACGAGAACATTGACAGGCTACCGAGTATTATCCCCTTCAGACAAACCACTGAAAAAACCATGGCAGTTGCTGAACCAGCACGACGATTGGCGCTATGCGCCTTGCATGTTGTCTTGTATGAGCGATATGATCTTAGCCCGTTCAGAAACGCCATGGGTACCGTGGAGCTGTCTAAGCGCGCCATCGCCCGAGCGGCCAAAGAAATAGCATTATAATAATCACTCAAGGAATATGTCAGAAACATTATCATTTACGTCAACCATTTTAAAGCCAGAAAAAGTTAAGCATGGAAATCCCCGCCCTGCTGGGCTTGCGATATTTTCTCAAACGCCAGACCAAACAACAGCTCACCTGGTAGTCACTCCAAACGGTAGTCACCAGTCGAGCTATAAAAAATTCTTAAAATCACATCCGGCTCTAAAAACAGAGAGAAAGTCATGGAATCCTGGCGAAAAACCATGGATATCATACGAACCCTTTCTTGCTGTAGGACTTGCGTATCTACCGTTTCATCCTATCCCCGCTGTTTATGGAGCAGACCTGACAGAGTCTGGTAGACCTCCGCGTGGACTGCGCGTAAGTAAGACACAGTTGGATTTGGCTGCATGTGGCCTCTTTGTGGTAATGAACGGCATGACAGAGGAAATGAACGGACCAGAGCTACCAGAAATTAAGCTGCAAAAAAGACCAGACGGTATCACGCGTGCTGTCACATTTACTCCTGAACAATTGGACGAAGCACAGACTTACGTGTTATAATATCTCTAAAGGAAGGTCTGCGTTAACATCAGACCATATTTTTATGAAGGACGCTAGCAAGATTCGAAATATTGCCATTATTGC
>CAURUU010000003.1:0-75594 GCA_963528595.1 uncultured Candidatus Saccharibacteria bacterium | reverse complement strand
TTGGCGTGAGTGAAGCGCACATTGGCGATACGATTGCTGATAAAGAACAGCCTGAGGCCTTGCCGGCGATCGCCATTGAAGCGCCAACATTGAGCATGTATCTTGGCCCAAATACCAGCCCGATGAAAGGACGCGAGGGCGAGTTTACCACTTCACGGCAAATTGGCGACCGATTGCGGCGAGAACTAGAAACCAACGTGGCGCTGCGCGTTGAAGAAAACGGTATCGGCTTTACGGTGTCTGGCCGCGGTGAGCTGCACCTGAGCGTCTTGATCGAGACCATGCGGCGCGAAGGTTTTGAGTTTGAAGTCGGCCGCCCGCAAGTGGTGACCATCACTGAGGACGGCGTCGAAAAAGAGCCGATTGAAGAATTGCAAATCGAGATTAGCAGCGAATTCATCGGCGCAATCAGCCAGGAGTTGGGTGCGCGCCACGCTGAAATGAAATCGCAAGAAACCACCGCCAGCGGCGCTACCCGCATCACTTATGTACTGCCGACGCGAGCCCTCATTGGTCTACGCAACGTGCTATTGACCGCCACCAAAGGCACGGTGATTATGAATTCCCTGCCGTACGGCTACCAACCGCTGGGCGGCAAATTGCCAAAGACCCGCGGCGGCGTACTCATCGCCTTTGAAGCTGGCACGACCACGCCGTATGCACTGCAGGCGGCTGAGGCACGCGGCGAACTCTTGGTCGGACCGGGCACGGAAGTGTACGCCGGGATGATCGTCGGCATCTACAACCGCCAAGAAGACATTGAAATCAACGTTTGTAAAGCTAAGCACCTGACCAACATGCGCTCCAAGTCGTCCGACGGCACGGTACAGCTGACACCATTTACGCAGTTTAGCCTGGAGCAATGCATCGACTTCATCGAGGATGACGAACTGCTGGAAGTGACACCAAAGTCCCTACGTCTACGCAAACGCTACCTTGACGCCAATGAGCGAAAACGTGCCGCTAAGAGATAAGCCCACACCCTACCTATGAAAATCGCCCCAAGCTGAGGGCGATTTTCGTGGATGGAGTAAACCGAAATTAGTCCACCAATGTTTCTTTGACGCGCTTTGAAACCACAAAATATAGTGACAGTAGTCCAGCAACGATGAAGTAGATGAATATTCCACCGATGGTGCCAACAATTCGTTCTGCATCAGAATCCTTGCGCATTGAGGCAATGATAATCTGAAGCAAGGTAAAATACGTCGCAGACGTCATGTATGCGGCGATAGCCAGATAGCGGCCGACTTTTTTCTGCAGACTAATCAGCACGACAGCGGTGAAGGATAGAATAGCAATGATTGGCGCAAAGATGATCGACACAGCGCCTTCAGGACTGCTCAATCTTAGCACCGCACCAAAGAACATCAGTGTATAGATGATACCACCAAAGCCCATTAGCACTGTCAAAAATGCTAGCCAGCCTTTCACGCCCTTGAGGGAGTTTGCCATCACGACATACTGTACAGGAGCAGCTGACGGCTGTGCAAAATATTGTTGATTGGTGTTTTCTTGCGTAGTTTGCTCAGAAACATGAGCTTCTGTAACCTTTGAGTTTTCTGTTGTTTTTTCCTGTGATGCTGTTGCCATAATGATTTACATTCTCCTTATGAAAATATCTGCTCTAGATTATACCATCGCAACCAGTTATAGTAAAAGTATGATAAAGAAAAATGTTGACCAATTTAAACGCTCTTTGGTGCGCACCAGCCAGCGCATCACACCCATCAATCGTAAAGATCCTGACGAATTATTTGGGCATCTATTTCACGAAGTCCAAGCGCAGCAAATTTACCAAGACGGCAAGACATTTGTCGATGTGGTGCCAAAAAAGCGCTGGCGACGCATCCAGCGAGAATACTTGGAAGCCTCAAAAAAACCCGATTTTAATCTGCAAGAATTTGTCAATCAACATTTTTATGATTTTAATCCGTCGCATGCAGGTCACGTGCCTCAGCCAGCCGAATCAGCGCGCCAGCATGTCACGCAGCTATGGCCGCAGCTGAGGCGCCAAGCTCACAAAGCATCGGGCTCGCTCATTCCCCTGCCGTACGACTACATTGTTCCTGGCGGACGTTTTTCGGAGCAATTTTACTGGGACACCTACTTCATCATGCTAGGCTTGGCAGTTGATAACCAATGGGAATTGATCAATGGCATGATGAAAAATTATTCCTACATGATCCAACGGTTTGGTTATATCCCGACCGCCAATCGAACATATTTTCTGAGTCGCAGTCAGCCACCATTTTTCTCTGCTATGGTGAAGCTGTTGGCGATGCGTCCACGGAAAGTCGGTGGCTCGAGCTTGGTACTATTGGAATATTTCCCGCTGCTATTGACAGAATACAAATTCTGGATGAAAGGACATAAGCAGCTCGACAGCGCTGATCAAATCGCCACTGGACGAGTGGTAAAAATGCCAAATGGCACCGTTCTGAACCGCTACTTTGACAATAAAAATACTCCACGCCCAGAAAGCCGCCGCGAAGATATTGAGACCGCTCAGAAAAGCCCAAATGCCAACAAAGCAAAGATCTACTTGGATCTGCGAGCTGGTGCAGAAAGCGGCTGGGATTTCAGTTCGCGCTGGTTTGGTGAGGCGTGCTGCATTGAAACCATTCAGACGACCGACATTGTGCCAGTAGACCTCAACTGTTTGCTGTATGACCTGGAAATGACCATCGCTCAATGTTACGGCATCTTGAAGCAAAAAGCTCTACGTAAAAAGTTCATTCAGGCTGCCGAAAAGCGCGCGGAAACTATCAGGACGTACTGCTGGAACGAAGCGACCGGCTTTTTCTATGATTATAATTTCCGCACTGGTCGACAGATGCCACATGCGACACTGGCTGGTGTCTTCCCGCTCTACAATAGCATCGCCACCAAGAAACAAGCCGAGCAAGTGGCTGAAATGTTACAGCGCGAGTTTTTGCGTGATGGCGGGTTGCGGATGACGCTGATTGACAATGGCCAGCAATGGGACGCGCCAAATGGCTGGGCGCCACTGCAATGGGTGGCGGTTTGTGGCTTGAAGCGGTACGGACTTGATGAGCTAGCGGAAGAAATCAGGACACGGTGGCTGGCTTCCACCGAGCGCGTCTTTGCTGACAAGGGCAAGATGATCGAGAAATATGACGTCGACAGCGAATCACGCATCGGCGGCGGTGGCGAATATCCGTTGCAAGACGGCTTTGGCTGGACCAATGGCGTGTACGCGGCACTGTATGATCGGTTTGATGAGCGCTGCCCAAAGTAGGCTAATTCTTGGGCGGGCGCGGAATATCTTCTGGCAGAAATCCCTTTTCGTGCTGAAAACCAGCCTGCCATTTGTAGTCTTTGGCGTAGCCTAAATCTTTCATTAGCCTGGTTGAGGCGTTACGAAGGTGAAGCGGCACGGGCGAGTTTGGGTATTTTCGCGCCAGAGAAAAGGCGTCATTCATCAAGTCAGTAATCTCGCGCGACTTCTGGCTGCGAGCCAGGGCGATAGCGCAGTGAAATAGATTGTATTTGGCTTCAGGCAGGCCAACGCGCTCGACTGCCTCAAAGGTAGCGACCGCCAAACTCAGCGCACCGTTGCCTGCCAACCCAATGTCTTCCGACGCAAAAACCACCATCCGCCGCGCGATGAATTTCGGGTCTTCACCAGCCTCAATCATGCGCGCCAAATAATACGCCGCAGCCACCTGGTCGCTGCCGCGCAGCGATTTAATGAACGCTGAGATGACGTCATAATGCACATCGCCCTTTTTATCATAGCCAGGCAGTCGCCGCTGAGCCGCGGCCTTGACGACCTCTGGTGTGACTTTCTCACCAAAGCTCAGCGCCAATTCCAAATTACCCAACGCTACCCGCGCGTCGCCGTCCGCCAATTCCGCCAGATAATCCAAAGCTTTGGGTGACACCCGCTTAGTTTGTTTCAAAGTCTTCAGCGCTCGCTTCAACACTAGTACAATTTCATCTTTGGTCAGTTGCTGGAGCACCAACACCCGTGTCCGGCTGAGTAGCGGCGTGATTACCTCAAAGCTTGGATTCTCGGTGGTCGCGCCAATCAAGGTAATCAGCCCACTCTCGACGTGCGGCAAAAACGCATCCTGCTGCGCCTTATTAAAGCGATGGATTTCATCAACAAACAAAATTGTTCTAAGGTTCAAATTCCAGTTCTGCCGAGCGTGTTCAATTACTCGCTCAACATCTTTCTTGCCGCTGGTCACCGCTGACAACTCAACAAATTCGGCATTGACCTCGCGGGCAATAATCCGCGCCAAGGTGGTCTTGCCTGTGCCTGGCGGTCCCCATAAAATCAAACTGACCGGCTCAGCGCACCTCACAATTTGGCGGAGCAGCTCACCCTCGCCCAGCAAATGGCTTTGTCCGATCACCTCATCCAATTTCTGCGGCCGCATCTGTTCCGCCAGGGGTCGTCGATTCATATATTCATTATACCGCATTCGCATTCTCCTGTCCTGTATAGTAAAATGGTAGTGGTATCAGTTAAACGAGGAGGGTAAGTGAAACATATCACGATCAAACGTCGTCTGAGTGCTTTTACAGCAAGTTTAGTATTTGCACTCGTTGCGGTCGCGGCAATCGCGTGGCCAATTGCAACGTCATCAAACGCCAAAGCCGCCAGTCCAGCGCTCAACGCAACTGCGTATGAAGTGTCCAGGCCTGGCAAGCCACACAGCTTTGTCACAACATCCCAAACAGAAATCCAACAAGCAGCCAAAAATGGCTTCACAACAGTGCGCCCTATTTTTATGGTGTCAACAACTGCAGGCAGCGGTTTGGTGCCAGTGTATCGCGCTGACGCAACACTACAAGACGGCAACTACACAAGTCTTTTGACGGTCAATAAAAATGAGGCTGACAATGCTTGTAAAAAGTACGGATTCACCTGCAAAGGAATCGCCTTTTACGCTCAAGCTGAATTGAAAGATGGTGCAGAGATGGTTTACCGCATGCGGTACAAGCATTTCAATTTCCGCCAAGTCACTGCCAAAGATCGACAAGAGCTTCAGAAAGCTGGCTATATCCAGGAGAGCCGAGAGTGGTTCTACGTCAAGCCAGTCCAGCATAACAATGGTAATGGCAACGGTAATGTCGACCCAGTCAAAGATGGTAAATTCTCTATCGCAGTCTACCCTGACACACAACAGGAAGTCTTCCAATGGTCAGGCAATCAATTCGCTGCCCGCACCAACTGGACCGTGAAAAATAAAGAAAAATACGACATCCGCTTCTTGGCTCACACTGGTGACATGGTCACTTCTGGTGGACATGAAGGCATTGATAAACCAGATCAATACATCGTCGCGTCCAACGCATTCAAGACTATTGACCAGGCAAACATTCCTTATTTGACCACCATCGGTAACCACGACACAAAGGCTGTTTGTGGTGGTGGCGGTGCTTGCGACTGGCGACACACTAACGAATGGGCACGAGATACCACGGTATTCAACCGGTACTTCTCCGCTGCTCGCCAAAAGCTGTCAGCTAACCAAATGTTTGAAAATGGCAAAGTTGACAACGCCTACAAAACCTTTACCGCTGAAGGTAAACAGTGGCTTGTCTTGACACTTGAGCTTTGGCCACGTGCTGAGGCGGTCAATTGGGCTAAGAACGTCGTAGCCTCCCATCCAAAGCACAACGTTATCGTCCTGAGTCACTCGCTACTGAACGCCGATGGCTCAATCGGTACTGGCGCTGGATACGGTACTGGCAAACAGACCCCACGCTATGTCTACGACAATTTGATCTTGGCATATCCAAACATCCGCATGGCCTTCTCAGGACATGTCGGACAGGCAGCCAGTCGCGTTGACACAGGTAAGCACGGTAACAAGGTTGCCTCATTCTTGGGTGCATTCCACTCAAATGACTACAACCCAACCAGGATTCTGACGGTCGACACCATCAACAACACGGTGACATCCGACATTCAGGCCGCTTCGATCCGCGATGCCTACAAAGCAAAATATCCAAACGCAACATTGCCAAACTACGACCAATACGACGTATCGTACTCAGGCATGAACTTTGTGAACCCATAACAAACAAAGCAAACAAACGTTAGCCCCGTCATCAGGCGGGGCTACTTTATGTCAATCAATACACCGCCATAGCCAGGCAGCTGTAACATATTACCATCTACACGAATGTCTGGGTTTGTACCGATGATCACACGGCCGGTTTCTGACAACCACACTGTTTGTGCTGAATCCGCAAAGTTGATATATATCTGCAGCTGCTGACCGTCAAGTTGGCGACGAAACCCTAAGACAAAGCCATTACCAGTGTCAAGCTTCTCCATGGTACCGTGGCGTAAAATTGGCAGTTCATGTCGCAGCTCCAATAATTTCCGACATAGCCACAACAGCGAGCTTGGGTCTTTGGTCTCTTTGGCGACATTGACCTGTTTATGATTAGGATGCACTGGCAGCCATGGCAGCACATTGGCGAACCCAGCATAGCGCGAGCTGTTCCACTGCATGGGCGTACGGGCACGATTGCGGTCGTCTTGAAGCGAGCGATGAAAGCCATCTTGCACATCATGTTGCGTCAAATCAACGTCTTCCATGCCAATCTCATCGCCATAGTACATCACGCTGACGCCCGGACACAACAGATTGAGAAACTGCAGTGCACGGGATCGCGGCAGTCCTAAGCGAGACGTCACACGTGGTTGGTCATGATTGCCAAGGCAGAAGAATGATATATTCTCCCCTGTCGCCTCCAAATAGTTCATGATATTCCAGCCAGTATGTTCACCGTGCCAATCGTTTTGCCGATGTTCCATGAAAAAGGCCGTGGCTTTCGGATGAACGTGGATGACGTCGTGATATTGCCGCCAGATGTCACCAAGGCGCTCGTCTGGGTAGAACTCAAACACCATTTGTTTATCCTCATATTTATCGCAAACACTCGCCAGCTCGTGCAAATACGCTTCAAAATGCGGCCCGTGCTTGCAATGGTCATGAATATAGGCACCGTAGCTGTCAGCATCGCCATAGAAATTAGGGTTTGGCGAGTCGTCACGCAGTTCTGGATCTTTGGAAATCCCCCAGATGGCATCAACGCGTATGCCGTCCACACCCATATCAAACCAAAATCGCACCACATCTTTGATAGCCAAGCGTACCTCAGGATTGCCCCAGTTAAGGTCTGGTTGGGTTGGCAAAAATGAGTGCAAATAGTACTGACCAGAATCAGCGTCAAACGTCCATGACCTGCCGCCCGCCAAACTGACCCAATTGTTCGGCTCATGCCCGTCACTACCGTCTCGCCACACATACCAATCCCGCTTGGGATTATCCCGGTCAGAACGCGACTCAACGAACCACGGATGCTGGTCAGACGTGTGGCACGGCACCAGGTCAATCATCACTTTGATGTCGCGCGCGTGGGCTTCATCCAACAACATACGAAAATCATCCAGACCGCCAAATACCGGATCAACATTTTGATAATCCGCCACGTCATAGCCAAAGTCAGTCATGGGCGACGTGAAAAACGGCGAAATCCAAATGGCGTCAACGCCGAGATCACTAAGATAGTCCATCTTGAGCGTAATGCCGTTCAAGTCTCCGACCCCATCACCGTTCAAGTCTCGAAAACTTCGCGGATAAATCTGATACAACGATCCAACATCACGCCACGCTTTAGTCATGTTTTAAGTATAAGCGAGATGGCACATTTTTTCCAGACTCGAACTTAACAGAAACGTAGAATACGCACTAAGGCTATCTTATGCTTAAAATTGCCTCGGCAATACCCTCATATTATTGTGCAGACAGTTCTTGCGAGTATAATAAGCTTATGAAAAATAGTAAAAAGATATCAGAAAAACGCTCACGAGAGGATATTATATCTGACATAGAGTTGCTCGTAACAACAAGGGGGTATATACATGCCTTTGCAGAAATTATTTTACGAGACTTCTTTATAGCTATACATGATGTAGGTAATATAGATTGGAGGAGGAGGTTGCACAACAACGAGGTAGCCTTCCTCATGGGATTAATGCTTAAAAACAAAACTGTTAGCTTTAATGAGATTAGTGGAGAGCAAATTGAGGAGGCGATAAAATACACCAGGTCACTACTTGATGAGCTTCACAGTACTTATATGTACGATTTTAGCGAAGCTATAGTGAGGCATACACCAGAACAAATCGAGGCTATGAGTGACGAAGAGAAAGAGAGAGAATTTCGGGAAGTCTTTAGTAGTAAAGAGATAATCATAGAAACAACCTTTTACGGTGACATAGGGTTTTATGATTTGCAACCATTCGAAATAGCACAAAAACTATACGCGCAAGATGAAGACTGGATAAAGGATAATACAAATTTTAGTATCGCAAAATCAAAAACTATATTCTTCGCCCTGAAGAGCATGTTCAATGGTATACATTTCGCCCATTCAATACTTACCGACGAGCAATCAAAGTCATTACGCGCAATTGATGAGATAGCTTTCTCTTTTGACCTCATCGTAAAAGCCATACGAGCTGCAGACAAAAGTATTACAAAAGAAGATATTCAGGCATTTCTCGACCTATTTAGTTGTTCGTTTGGCGACCAACCAGAAACATTTAGCGAACCTGGCAATGAAAATATATTCACTTATAAGCCGATCATCAATCTAGGGAACGACACCTACTTCTTCCCGAACACGATGGCACTAGCATCAGCTATATATAAAAGTCCTTTATATTGGATGCGCCAAGATAAGCAATACACCAACACTGCCAACAAGCATATTGGCGAGGTAACTGAGGATATAACCTATGCCTATTTTAAAAGTATCTTTGGTAGGGCAAATACTTACAAAGCTGTCAAGATTGTTAAAGGGAAGAACACTATAACCGACATTGATGTAATGGGAATTATTGGTAACACAGCCATTATTGCCCAGAACAAAAGCAAAAAAATGACAGCTGCTGCACTCAACGGTGATATTGACGCTATTAAATCTGACTTTCAAAAGGCAGTTATCGATCCATATAGACAGGGCATAAAAGTCCGTAATACACTTTTAGGCAATGAATCTTATAATTTAATCGATAAATCAGGCAGTCAGCTTACACTGCCAAAAGACATAAAGCACGCGTACATACTATGTGTGTCAAATGAGCCGTACCCAGCGGTAATGGATCAGATGCGCGCGCTCCTGGTGGATATAGATCAATTACCTCCGATACAGCTAAGTCTGTTTGATATCGACCTAATGGCTGAATATTTCAAAGACCCTTATGAATTTGCTTTTTACATTAAACAGCGTATTGAAAATCATGAAGGTATAATATCATCAAATGAGATCATCCACCTTGCATATCATCTGCGGTACGGGCTATTTATGCCTAGAGATTCTAATATGCTTGTATTAGACCAATCTTTTGGTCAGATTATTGATGCAGACTACTATCACAAGAAGATGGGTGCACCAAAACCTAAAAAGGAAGATGCTTTATTTAATCCTTGGCACAACAAGGACTTCAAGAAACTTGTCAACACCATCAAACAACTAAATGATCCTTCAGCAACTGATATCGTTTTCTTTCTGATGACGATACCTCAGGAGACCGTAGACAATATAATGAAATATATGAATATGGTTAACTCTCAAGTCAAGAAAGATAAGGGCAAATTACATGATTTTTCATTGCAGATCACAAATAATGGACAGCCCTGGGGAGGTATAACCTATATGAGCGGTCACTCAGAGCAAGATATTATTTCTAAATTGCAAATAATAGCTACTATGAATAAGTATAGGGCTCGAGCTGAAGTATGGTTGGCATTGGGCGCAGATACTTCAGGTGATATACGATGCGTAATGTTTAACAATGACCCATGGGTACAATTAAAGCGTATGGACCAAGCGCTAGAGTCTTACAGTCAGAATAAAATTTGTAAAAGCTAATAGATAATATTTACCAAATAAATGGCCACACTACGAACTAATTTACTATAGAATTATTTAAAAATCGAGCTAAAAAGCTCGACATTCAAAATTGGTGCGGGTAAGGAGACTCTAACTCCTGGCCTCTTCCATGGCAAGGAAGCGCTCTAACAACTGAGCTAAACCCGCATGTAATTCACGATTTATTGTAACAAAGCCGCGAATAAAATGCAATATTTGGTGGCTCCTCCCAGACTTGAACTGGGGACACAAGGCTCTTCAGGCCTCTGCTCTACCAACTGAGCTAAAGAGCCACAAACTTGCTACTTCATTGTACTAAAGTTGTCGCCATCTGGCAAGGGTGATATACTTTTAAGAACGCGGGTGTCGTATAACGGCTATTATGTGACCTTCCCAAGGTTGAGACGGGAGTTCGACTCTCCCCATCCGCACCAAAAAGTATCATCACGAGCTTCCCGGCGAGGCTCTTTTTATTTGTCCTGCAAATCAGCAAAGGCTAAACGGTTATTTCGCTATATTCCGCGTAACCAAACTTGTCCAAAACTTCCTGACCAAACTTCCTAAGATCGTCAATTCGTGCCTGTTCTTTGTCAAAATTTTCCTGCGTACAAATGGCGTCATAAAGCGCTCTCATATCACTATCCTCAGGACTACTAGCAGTTGCCCCTGTAAGTTCTCGCTCCATTAGGTCATGATTAGCACGTGGCATATTTTCACTCCTCCTCTTTTGGTTCCACATATGTCTTAGCAACTATCTATACCATATAGAGTTTACTTTTGCAATACTGTGTTCTGCGCTGACATAACAAAAAGCCCTCGACGTACATCGGGACTACTGACTAACTATGATGGTTATCGTAGGAACTTGGTGAGGTGCGCCTCCCCATAACTACGATTGTCCACCACAACAATTCCGTTTTGAACTGGCACCTCACCTATTCCTGGGTGTGATAATATCATACATCCACCTGGTTTGAGAAGCCCCATTAGTCGCGAAACTGTGGAAAACTGCGGGTTGTGATATGGCGGATCGGCAAAAATGATATCGAACTTCTCTGTTACGCTCATGCTTTCCAACCAATTTGATATCGTTGTTTTTATTACAATAGATTGTTCATCGACGCCCAAACTGGCTATGTTTTCGGCGATCACACGCTGCGCAACTCGGTCTCGCTCCACAAAAACCGCTGACTCGGCACCGCGACTGAGCGCCTCCAAGCCAATGGCGCCAGAGCCGGCAAAAGCATCCAAAACCCGCGCACCGCGGACTGTTTCGCCCAGTGAATTAAACATTGCTGAACGGACCCGTTCGCCCATGGGATGTGTCGTTGAGCCTGGCGGCGTTTGGATAAATCGTCCACCAAATTCGCCAGCGATGATGCGTACTCTCACCGTTTGGCCTCAAGCTTCCACACCGACGTCAGCCAACCCAGCATGACGGCTTTGATGATAATTGGCATCAGTTCATGGTTGGTTTGCCGCGCCAAATCAGTCGTCCAGCCGTTTTTACCAAAATTGTCATACATTTTTAGGTCGGCCACGGCGTGAACTTGCTCCAAATAATATTTCCGATAGCCTTGCTGCTTGACCTGTAAAATCTCAGCCTCGCTTGGCACGGCGTCCTTAAAGCGCGGATAGGCCACCACGCTCGCCACGCCCGCTTCAAACGCCACATGCATGGTCATCATACCTTTGGCGCCCCAAAACTTCCAGTTGTTTTTGATGAGCTCAATCCCCGTGTCACCCTTCATGACATTTTTCTTAAGAATTGAGGTTCGTGTCTCCAGACCTTCGCCACCGCGCAGCTCCTGCATGGCGTGCTCCAGCGGAAAATGATGCGCCGGCGTCAGACCATCGGTGATGGCGTGCGCCATCCACGCGGCTTCAAAGGCAGCTCGTTCAGAATTATTTTTCTGCAACGCCTTCGCTAGATTATCGATATGTTGGTCAATCATCTCCAAAAGCGCCGTGTCATTCGGATCGTCTGGATTGATGAAGTGCCACGGCTCGTCAACGGCTGGACTTTTGCGCTTGACGCCGTCAGGGCCGTTTTTGCCTTCAAAATGCAGAATATCTTTGATATCAGGAAACTCACACCAATCAGGCAGCATTGGCGTCAGATGCCGCCTGGCCACTCGATCTATCTTTTGATGAACACCGATAAATCGGCCAGAGCCATCTCTAATTGTTGTTCCTGCATACATATTAATTCAAAATGGTTAATCGCTGATAGCGACTGACGGCACGCGCCAGATGGTTATATTGTAGCAAATCCTGCCCCTCTTTGACAAAGCGCTCGGCCTCCGTTTGCGCACGGGCAATCAGTGGCGTGTCGCTCAGCGAGGCAATTTTTAGGTTCAGCGCGCCATGCTGCGCTCGTCCGTAAATCTCACCAGGGCCGCGTAGTTTCAAATCAACTTCCGCCAAGTAGAAGCCGTCTTGAGCTTTCTCAATTTCCCTTAGGCGCTGGCTCGGCTTATCATGACCCGACATCATCAAATGACAAAAGCTCTGGTGCTCACCACGTCCAACCCGCCCACGCAGCTGATGGAGCTGGCTGAGCCCAAAATGATCGGCATTTTCGATGAGCATGACCGTAGCGTTCGGCACATTGACGCCAACTTCCACCACCGTGGTGCTCACCAGTATGTCAAGCTCACCGTCGGCAAATTGTTGCATGACCGCGGCTTTTTCCTCCGGCGGCAGTTTACCGTGTAACAATCCGACGCGGCGATGACGAAACATTGTTTTTGCCAATTTGTGATATTCCGCCTCGACCGACTTCTTGTCATTGTCAGGATTGTCGTCGATCAATGGGCAAATGACGTAGGCTTGGCGGCCCTGGGCTAGTTCATGGTCGATGGTTTCATAGAGCTTCGGCGCTGAGGCTGGCGACCAAATTTTCGTTTCAATCGGCTGGCGCCCAGCTGGTAGCTCGTCCAAAATCGAGATGTCCAGTTCACCGTACAACGTCAGAGCCAAGCTCCGCGGAATCGGCGTGGCGGTCATGCTGAGCAGATGCGGCATGTAATCTGCCTTTTGCAGCAACGCCTGCCGCTGCTTGACGCCGAACCGATGCTGCTCGTCGATCACCACAAAACCGAGCTTATGGTACGCAACTTTTTCCTGAATCAGCGCGTGCGTACCGACCACCACGTTGATGTTACCATTTGCCAAGTTATCCAGCAGTTGCCGCCGCTGAGCGCCCTTGACATGTCCCGTTAGCAGCGCCACTGACACGCCGAACGGCGATAACAGTTCATCCAGCGTTTTGGCGTGCTGAGCCGCCAAAATCTCGGTCGGCGCCATGATGGCTGTCTGGAAACCAGCCTGCGCCACTTCCGCCGCTACCAGCCCGGCGACCACCGTTTTGCCCGAGCCGACATCACCCTGCAGCAAGCGATTCATCGGATGTTCGGACTCCAAATCTTGCAAAATCTGCCAGGCAGCGCGGCGCTGCGCGTTGGTCAAGGGGAATGGCAGTTGCTCAACAAATTGCTTGACGACCGGCTGATTGAACGGAATGCACCAGCCAGTTAGCTTGGTTTGTTCTTGCTTATTCAACTGCGCTGCCAAGATCATTTCAAACAACTCTTCGAACGCCAAGCGTTCACGACCGCGGGCAATTTCCTCATGATTGTTGGGCGCATGGAGAAACTTGACGGCCTCGGTGCGGCTGACTAGTTTTTGCCGCTGGACAATGTCTTCTGGTAGTGTTTCAGGCAAAAACTCCATGATAGGTCGCAGATTTTTCAGCAAATCCTGCACGGTTTTTGGGCGAAGATTTTTGATGGATTTGTAGACGGGATGGATGCCTGAGGTGGGCTGAGCGTCGGACGAATTTGTTTGTTTGGCGAGCTCGACGGACGGATTGCTGATCTGATAGCTGTTATACTGCATACCAAATTGGCCAGAGAACATAAACTCAGCGTCAGATCTCAGCTGCGATTCGCGGTATGGTTGATTAAACCAGACGGCCTTGACTTTACCGGAATCATCCGCCAGCACCGCCGTGGTGATCCTTAAGCCTCGGCGAACAATCCGCGTGGAAATCGATTCGCAGCGCGCCCGCACCGTCACCTTGCCCGGCTGAAGATCAGCGATATTGACCGCCGCCGAATAATCGTCATACGCCCGCGGCAAAAAATCCAGAGCGTCCGCCACCGTCTCCAGACCCGCCGCCGCCAGTGCTTGGGCAGTTTTGGGGCCGACGCCTTTGATATGTTCCAGTGGAGTCGTCAGCTTCATCTACGAAACAGCGTTGATGCCTTCCAGCGCGTAGGCGGTATCTTCCCAGCGTTCCACAGCAATACAATCAATGCCCATATTTTTGACTGGGAAATCATTGCCACCTTCTTCTAGTTTGTCGCCGAAGAATAAAATCTCTTCCTTAGCTACGCCCGTTGCTTCCATCAGTTTTTTCATGCCATGTGCTTTGTCGATACCAGGTTTGGTAACATCCAAGCTAGTAGTGCCGGCCGTCCGAATTTCAAACTCTGGGATGCGTGCCTTGACAGCGTCGTTAAGCAATTTACGCTTTTCCTTGTTGGCTTCAGCCCATGCGTATTTGTCTTCAGGTGTGGCTTTTTGACCCAGCGCAGAGTATGTCACCTGACTGAGACGATCTTCGATGATCTCGCCAGCTGGATCGTCCACCCACATATCAAGTTCCTTGGCCGAGGTCTCAATTGCTTCAAAAATCCGAGCCTTTTGCTCCTTAGTCAAATCTTCTTGGTATTGTAGTCGCCACTCACCATTCTGGAAACGATAGTACCGAGTGCCACAGGTCGGCATGATGTGCAGCCGGCTGAGATCAACGCCCGGAACTTGTTCAATTTGCCTAACAGTGTTTGGATAGATCACTCCTTCAAAATCAGTGCCAGAAATAATACACACGTCGTAATGCTTCAATAATTCTGCCAATAAACCAGCCATGCGTGGTGTCGCTGGCATTTTTGACAGGACAATGGTGTCATCTGAATCAAAAGCTATGATTTTTTTCATTCTTCGTCTCCCTCCATGATTAGCACAAATGTATTTTTACCTTTTTTCAGTAGCGACGTGGTGTTGACGGCTTGGTCTTCGGCTATTTTTTCGCCGTTGAGGCTGATGGCGCCAGATTTCAATAGGCGTTTTGCTTCGCCGTTGGAGCTGACCGCACCGGAAACCACCAACGCTTCGATCACGCCGACGCCGACATCAACGCGCGGGATTTCCTTGGCGAGAGCGTCCAGGTCATCGTCTGATAATTGCCGAAAATCGCCGCCGCCAAACAGCACTTCAGTCACCCGCTCCACTGATTCGCGCCGATTGACACCGTGGACGATGTCGGTGACTTCGCGTGCCAAGACCTTTTGGGCCGAGCGCGCACCCGGGTTAACCGCATGGTTTTCAGCGATGGCCTCAATGGTGTCGCGATCGAGCATGGTAAAGATTTTCATGTACTCAATGGCACTTTCGTCATCAACGTTCAGCCAGAATTGATAGAATTTATAGACACTGGTTTTGGTTTCGTCCAGCCACACCGCGCCACCTTCGGATTTGCCAAATTTGCGCCCAGTTGATTTGTTGATGAGTAGCGGTGCAGTCATGGCGTAAACTTCAGCGTTTTCTTTTTTACGAATCAATTCCACACCTGAAACCAAATTACCCCACTGGTCAGAGCCGCCGATTTGCAAATTGACACCGTGGTGTTTGAACAAATGCCAGAAATCATACCCCTGCAGCAACGTGTAGGTAAATTCCGCAAAACTCAGCCCTTTACCGTTGTCGATGCGTGCCTTGAAAAATTCACGACCGATCAAATCTGCCATGTTGAAATTCTTGCCAATGTCGCGGAGGAACGGCAACAATTCCAAATTGCCCAACCAGTCCGCATTGTCCACCAAGGTAAAATCGCGTCCGGCGAAAATTTGTGACACCTGTGCTTTCAAAGCTCGCTTATTGTGTTCGATTTCTGCATATGAAAGTAGGCTCCGCTCTTCGGTATCGCGCATATCGCCAATCATACCCGTGCCGCCACCAACCAGTAGAAACACCTTGTGTCCGCGCTCCAAAAAATGCCGCACCATCATATAGACCGCCAAATGCCCGACATGCAAACTGTCAGCTGACGGATCTGTCCCCAAATAGAGTGTAAAATTCTCCGAATCGATAAGCTTGTCGTTGGTGAATGTGGTCTGGTTCCAAAACCCGCGCCACTGTAATTCCTCTGATAACTGCATATTTTCTCCTTGGTCAGCTAATCTTAGTATCAGTATATCAATTTTTGGCAGTTGATGCGAACCATGTGCGTGATATAATAGATTACGTGAATAAGAGTAGTACAAGTAGCAGCAACAAATCGCCTTCTAGTCCCAGGAAATCTGCGACAAAGCGATTAAGCTTATATGCCAATCTGGCACATAAGCGTAAAGTTAAAAAAGATAAAGATTCGCGCGAGCGTGCTGAATATTTGGCAAGCTTGCCGAAGCATCCAGTGAAGCGATTTTTCTATCGCTTACATCCAAAGCGGTTAGCTAACTATTGGTTCTCCAAACGCGGCGCAAAGATGGCGCTGAAAATTGCTGGTATTACTCTGCTATTGATGATCTTGTTTATCGGTGGGCTGTTCGCATATTTCCGCAAAGACTTGGATAAGATTCGACCAGGCGAAATTGCCAAACGTGTCCAAACAACAGTCACGAAATATTATGACCGTAATGGCGTGCTACTCTGGGAAGATAAAGGAACTGGTAACTACAAACTGGTGGTCGAAGGTGACCAAATTAGCAATCACCTGAAACATGCTACTGTTGCCATCGAGGACAAAGATTTTTACAAGCACCACGGAGTTAGTGTCAGTGGCTTGACGCGTGCTGTGTTCTCAACGGCATCTGGAGGACAGGTCCAGGGAGGATCGACATTGACCCAGCAGCTCGTCAAACAGGTATTCTTTGCCGATGAAGCTGGCGAACGTGGCCTCAAGGGTATCCCGCGTAAGATCAAAGAGATGATTTTGGCGATTGAGGTTGAGCGCATGTACAACAAAGACCAAATCTTGTCGCTATACCTCAACGAATCGCCATATGGAGGTCGCCGTAACGGTGCTGAGTCAGCTGCACAAACATACTTCCACAAGAGCGCAAAAGATTTGACCATAGCTGAAGCGGCGCTGCTAGCAGGAATTCCGCAGAATCCGTCCTACTTTAATCCGTACAATACTGCTGGCAATAAGGCCTTGATCGAGCGCCAACACACAATCTTAGACTACATGACAGAACAAGGCTACATCACTCAAAAAGAAGCAGATGAAGCCAAAAAATACCCAATCCTTGACAATCTCTATCCACAAGTTGAGCAGACTGAAGGTATGAAAGCGCCGCACTTCGTGATGATGGTTCGATCACAACTCGAGAAAGAGCTCGGTCAAGCGGTTGTTGGACGAGGCGGACTAACTGTCAAAACAACACTGGACTGGCGCATCCAAGAAAAACTAGAAAATGAGATGAAAGCCTTCTTTGCGACTGGTCGTCCAGCCGCCATCAACGCTCACAACGGTGCATCAGTCATAGAAGACGTGCAAACGGGTCAAATCGTTGCCCTGATGGGTAGCCGTGACTTTAACTATCCAGGCTTTGGCCAGGACAACGCCGCCACAGCCTTTGTCCAGCCAGGTTCATCCATCAAGCCATTTGTGTTTACTCACCTGTTCAGTAAGCGTGGTAGCCAAGCTTACGGAAGTGGCACCATACTGAAAGACGAAAACATTGACTCAATTTACGGCGCCAAGCTGAACAACTGGGACAACAAGTTCATGGGTGACATCACCATTCGCCGAGGACTTGGTCTGTCTCGTAACACCCCAGCGGTGAAAGCAATGTACATTGCTGGTAACGGTAGTCCAAAGCCAACTGTGGAGTTCATCCGAGGTCTTGGTAACTCAGAATACTGTAAGCAGGAGGAAGACTCAGGTGGCTATGGTCTATCAGCCGCCATCGGTGGATGTGGCGCCAAACAAACTGAACTGGTTAATGCCTATGGTACCTTGGCTCGCTTGGGTGTCAGGAAAAAATCTACTTCCGTGTCTGAAGTGATTAATTCTCAAAACGAAACCCTCCTGAAATGGAAAGATGAATCAAAGCAGGCCGTCGACCCGCAAGCCGCTTACATCACCAACGATATCCTGTCTGACCGATCAAATACATTGGTGACAGGAAGTATTCCTGGGGTTCGCGCCAGCTACAAGACCGGAACCTCCGACAAAGGCAATCAACCAAAAGACATCTGGCTGGCGAGCTACACACCAGCTCTCGCCATGACGCTTTGGCTTGGTAACTCTGACAGTCGTACCTTGACTTCCATGAACTCGTCAACGGGTCTCCCGGTGATCCAAAAGGTCATGAGCTTTGCACACACACAGGTTTATCAACCCGCTGGCAAATGGAAGTCCAGTATGTGGTTTACTAGGCCATCTGGCATCAAACAAAATGGTAAAGAATTGTATCCATCATGGTGGAACCAAAACCAAGGACAAAGTTCGTCCAAGATGACATTTGACCGCATCTCTAAAAAGAAGGCTACTTCCTGTACTCCAGAGGGCGCACGAGAAGAAGTTGACGTGATCAAGGCGGTCGACCCAATCACCAAGAAAGAGTCTTTCAGTGCGCCAGCAGGTTACAACGCTACCGCTGACGATGATGTGCACAACTGTAGCGATGCCAAGCCTCGTGTCGCTAGCATCACCGCGTCTGGCTCGAGTAATAAATACACTATTGATGTCAGTGTTGACGGAGGAAAATTTGGTCTAGCGACGCTTGATATCTTGGTTGACGGACGTTCAGTCAAATCAAGCAATATCAGCGGTAACAGCGCCTCAGACCGCGTCTCAGTCAATGTCTCATCAGGATCACACACTATCACCGTGAATGTCCGCGACGAAGGGTACTACACCGCAAGTAGCTCAAAAACTGTCAGCGACGATTAATCGTCTTGACTATTCGCCAACCTAATCAGCTCAGCCTCGCGCTGGGCTGATGTTTTTGTAGTCGTAGAACGACGACGAGCTTGCTGCACAGGCTTCTGAGTTTTTACTGCTGGCTTTTTAGTAGTCTTCTTGGCTGATCCTTCTGGACTAGTCTGCACTTTCCGACCAACAGAGCGACGTTTTGCGATGACAGCTGTTTGTCGTGTTGGTTCTGGCGGGGTGGTTTGCTCGACAACCTTGGCGAACATCATCTTGCCAGCGTCAGTTTGCAGACTACGGATGATTTCAATGCGTTTTTTCTGGCCCAGGAACTTTTTGGCCTGCTCAACCACCACCATGGTGCCGTCATGCAAATAGCCGACTGCTTGATGAGAATCCTGACCTTTTTGTGTCAATTCCAACGTCAATTCATCGCCAGGTAGATAGCTCATCCGCAAACTCTTGGCTAGCTCATTGATATTGAGGATCTGAATTCCTTCGACTTGCGCCACCTTGTTCAGGTTGTAGTCCAGCGTTAGGATAGCAGCGTTCATTTCCTTGGCGAGTTGCAGCAAACGGTTATCAACACCCTCAGGGATGCGCGTTGCATCGTCAAGCAGCGTGAACGAACTACCCAACACATCTTTTAGTTCCTTCATGGCGTCCATACCAAAGCGGGCACGCTCGCGCTTGGCGTGATCAGCACCATCAGCCAACAGCTGCAATTCTATCAACACACTCCGCGGCACGATGATCTGCCCCAGTAAGAACCCAGTCTTTGCTAGATCGACCACTCGGCCGTCCATCAGTACCGAGGTGTCAACCAGAATCGGCAGCTGCGTACCGCTGCCTGCCTGCCGCCGCGGCTTGACCAGTAGATATATTTCCGCCATGATAGCCAGCAGCATGATAATGATGATAAGTTCAATTGTTTTTTCCATAATAATTTCCTTTTATAGAATAATGTTATTGTAAATAGTCGATCAGTGCCTGGCGTAAATCGCCGACACCGCGCACAAATGCATCCTTGTGGGTTTTTGGCGCGATGGCATAGGTAAAGCCAAGCTTCTTGGCTTCTTTAACGCGGGCATGCCAGCCTTGAGCCGAGCGCACTTCGCCGCCCAAGCCGACTTCGCCAAACACCACCGCTTCGTCGCTGAGTTTGCGGCCAGCCGAGGCCGAGGCGATGGCCATAGCGACTGCCAAGTCCGCCGCTGGGTCGCTGAGTTTCAAGCCACCGACCACATTGATGTAAATATCTTTGTCGGAGAGATTAAGCTTGGTGCGCTTTTCTAGCACCGCCACCAACAAGTTCAAGCGGTTGAGGTCAAAGCCGCTAGCCGCGCGTTTGGGATAGCCAAAGTTCGTCGGATTGACCAGCGCCTGGATCTCCACCAGTAGCGGCCGCGCACCCTCCATGGTCGCCAGGACAATTGAGCCATCGAGGTTTTGCCGCTCCGCTAGCAAGCTAGCCGATGGATTAGCCACAATCTGTAGACCGTCCTCGTGCATCTCGAAAATTGCCGCCTCATTCGTCGAGCCATAGCGATTTTTCTGCGCCCGCACCACGCGAAAACCACCGTAGCGATCGCCCTCAAAATTCAGCACCACGTCGACCAAGTGTTCCAGGACTTTCGGCCCGGCAATTGAGCCTTCCTTGGTGACGTGACCGACCAAAATCACTGCGGTGTTCGAGGCCTTGGCGGCGCGAATGATGACGTTGGATGAGTTGGTGATTTGGCTGACCGAGCCTGGCGCTGAGGCAATTTCTGCGAGCGACAATGTCTGGATGGAATCGACGATCACCAGATTGTACTGGCCAGTCTGGATGGAGGCGGCGATGTCCTCGGCGCTGTTGCTGGACGCCAGCTGCAGACTCTCTGAGTCAACCGCCCCCAACCGCTCAGCCCGCAATTTGACCTGCGACACTGACTCCTCGCCGCTGACGTAGAGCACTGGTTGCTGCCGAGCGATGAATGCCGCGACTTGCGCTAGCAGGGTACTTTTCCCAATTCCCGGCTGCCCTGCCACCAGCACCACGCCGCCTGGCAAAAAGCCGCCGCCGAGTACCGCGTCAAGGTCAGCAATGCCGGTTGCTAGCCGTACTTGTTTGGCCTCGGCGGTCGCTTCGCTGAGCCTAAGCGCAGTCAGCGCTCTACCTTTGCCGCTGCTGCGGGCTACCGCCGATGCGCCGGTGTCAACCGGTAGTTGTTCAACCAGCGAATTCCACTCGCCACAATTTTCGCACTTGCCGACCCACTTCGGATAGCTGGCACCGCACTGCTGGCAGATGAATTGTGATTTTGCCCGCGCCATCACTCTACCGCCTTTTGACTGTCGAGGCTTTGACTGAGCCGATCAGCCTGCTCACCTAGCGTATTCAATTTTTCAACGTCAGCATTGTACTGATCGATCTGCTGAAGTAACGCAGCCTTCTGACTATTCAACCGTTGACCTTCGGCTTGCAATTGCGAACGCTCAGCCTGGAACTGCTGCTGTGAACCAAAACCACCGCTAGTAGCTCGTTGATTGAAATCGCGAATTTTGTCATTCAGCACCGTCATCGACGTATCGTAGCTTTCCTTTCGCTGCTCAATCACCGCTCGTTGCTGCTTCAACTTCGCCTGCAACGTAGTCACCTGCTGTTCCAAATCGACAAATCGCTGATTATATTTTGCATGCAAGGCAACTACTTGTGAGCGGTCACTGAAAAATCGAGCATAGTGCGACTCCAACTCTGAGCCCAAGTCAGCATGCTCGGTGCCCAAAATAGAATGAAGCTCGTTAGACCGAGATCCGGGCTGCGCTCGGTCGTAATATGCCATGCGTTCTTCCAGCTTACTGTCCTTCACTCTCGAATACGCCTGTTCCAGTAGTTGGCCAAGTCGCTGCTTTTCCGCATCGGACAATCGCGACCACGCTGCGTGTAACATTTCGTGCGCAGCCGTCACTTCTTTGATGCCGTCAAGCTCAGGATTTGGCACATTGTAGATATGAATAGTGTCTTCCCCGGGCTTGTAACAACCCAAAATTGGACTGGCTTTTTCCGACCGACGACACTCAGCATTGAACTCATTGGACGACTCCAGCCGTGGCTGTGTCACGTAAAACTGAAATCTACCATGTTCTGACATGCCAGCATTTGTCGCCAGCTGCATGATCTCAGCGCTCGGCTGAAATTGCCACGCCCGCACATGGTCGAGCACGAATTGCCGATTGAGCACCACCCAACCGCTGAAAGCCAATATGGCCACTGACAGTAAAAAGCTGCATAGTTTGCTAATTTTCGACATCAATCATCACCTCACCTTTTTTCATTGACGCAACTAATGTTGATCCTGCGTGCGCTTTCGACAGCACTGCTTCACTCAATGGATCTCCCAACAGAGTCTGGACAGTCCGCCGAAGGCGTCTTGCTCCGCGTTCGGTGTCAAAGCCATGGTCAATGATATGGCGTTTGACACTTGGTTTAATTACCAGTTTCATGTCATGATTCTCAATCGCCGCGATGAGCTCACTAGTGATAGCATCAAATATTTTGCCAGCAACTGCTCGGCTCAACGCTTGGAAGACGATGATGGCATCAAATCGCTCAATCAATTCTGGCTTCAAGAATTCCTCCAAAGCCTGCCGCGCCGTTCGATCATTGTGTCGCTGTACATCCTTGGCGCTGCGTTTCTTTGCGCCGCCAAAGCCCAGCGCTTCAGTATTCATCATACCCGCCGAACCAACATTGCTGGTCAAGATGATGATGGTGTGGCGAAAACTAACCACTCGTCCTTGCGCGTCAGTCAATTGACCATCTTCCAGTAGTTGTAGTAGCAGATTCATTACGTCTGGATGTGCTTTTTCGATCTCATCAAACAACACCACACTGTACGGCTGTCGACGAACTTTGTCGGTCAATTTACCACCTTCTTCGTATCCCACATAGCCCGCTGGAGCGCCGACCAACCGACTGGTGGTGTGTTTTTCGGAGAATTCACTCATATCAATTTTGATGAGGCTCTGCTCACCGCCAAACACTTCCCGCGCCAGCACGCGAGCCAGTTCAGTTTTACCAACACCTGTCGGTCCCAAAAATACGAAAGATCCCATTGGCCCACTGTGTCGATTCAGTCCAGTGCTGTTTCGTCGAATGGACCTCGCCAATTCAGCAATTGCTTCAGTTTGCCCTAGCACAAATTTGCCTAATCGGTTCTCCAGTTTTATCAGACTTTTTGCTTCGGTGTGCGCCAATTTCTTCACTGGCACACCAGTCATAGCACTCACTGCCGACCTCAAATACGCCTCATCCAACCGCGGCAGCGCATCATCAGCAGCGCCCAGATCACTAGCACGTTTTTCCAATTGCTTCATTTGCGTCTTGAAACGCGCCGCTCGTTCGTAGTCTTCCGCTTCCACGGCCGCATCAATTTTACCTGCCAGCCGCTTGATCTGCTGAGCTAATTTTTGACGGCGGCCTGGTTTGAGTGGCTGCTTTGACCGCATCAACGCCGCTGCTTCGTCCAGCACATCAATCGCTTTGTCGGGCAAAAATCGATCCATAACGTACCGCTGGCTCAGATCCACCGCCAATTTGACAGCTGTCTCGTCGATACTTAACTGATGATGCAGCGCCAAGCGACTACTCAACCCCATCACCATCCGCACCGCTTCTTCCGCCTCAGGTTCTACCACCACCACCGACTGGAATCGTCGACCCAAAGCAGCATCTTTTTCAATGTATTTACGATATTCATCAAACGTCGTCGCCCCGATCACCCGCACCTCGCCGCGCGCCAAGGCTGGCTTCAGGGCATTAGCAGCGTCCATTGAGCCCTCGGCAGAACCAGCGCCAACCAGCAAATGTAGCTCATCGATAAACAAAATAACTTCTTGATGCTCCTTGGCAACGGCTAATACTTTTTGCAAACGTTCTTCAAACTGTCCGCGAAATTTCGTCCCCGCCACCATGGAAGCCAGATCCAACTGAATGATCCTTTTGCCTTCCAAAAATGCCGGTACTTCACCATCAACGATTCGCTGTGCCAAACCTTCAACAATTGCAGTTTTTCCCACGCCCGGCTCACCAATCAAAGCTGGGTTATTTTTGCTGCGCCGACCCAACACCGTGATGACACGCGACAATTCTTTGTCCCGCCCAATCATTGGATCCACCAATCCCTGCCGAGCTCGCTCTGTTAAATCATTGCCAAACTTCTCTAGCAGTTTGATGGACTTGCGTTCAGCAGTCGGCGCCGACTCGACTTGTTGCTCAGCCTCTGACTGCTGCCTGTCAAACACGCCTTCCAAATCTCCACGAAGAGCCTCCAAATCAACATTCATGTCACGCAAAATCCTAGTAGCCCGTGCTTCGCGCTGCGTCAAAATGCTATACACTAAATGCTCCGTACCAATTCGCGATTGTCCAAATTCCAGCGCCAGCTCCCACGCCATGCGCACTGTCGCCAAAACATCAGCCCGTACTCCATGGTCAACGACCGCAAACACCACCGCACTTGGCGTCAATTCCAGCGCCGTCTCAACGCGATCAAGCGTCACTCCACTTTCCGCCAAGATCTTGGCACCTAGCGAAGAATTCTGAGCCAATATCCCCAGGAGAATATGCTCAGTCCCCACGTACGGGCTTCCTTGATTTTGGGCAATCACACCAGCTCGCTCAAAGCTAGCCCGCGCCGTATCTGTCAGGCGCGATTCCAGCTCAGAGAAATCTCTCGGCTGTTCCATTATCGCCTCCTTTCATCGCTTATCGGCGAATAGCTCAAGTACTTTCGCCAATCTTATTCTGCTGCTTCCTCAATGGCATTAAACAGACTATCTTCTACATTCTTGCGAGGCTTGTTTTCAGCTGGTTTAGCAGCCGCCTTTGCCTCAATATCCAGCTCATAACCAGTCAGTCGTGACGCCAAGCGAACATTCTGCCCAGCTCGGCCGATAGCCACTGACTGCTGATCTTCGCTGACGTAGACCGTTGCTCGCTTGTCGTCTTCATTAACCGTCACGCTCAGTACTTCTGCTGGGCTCATGGCATTGGCGATAAAGCCAGCCGCGTCTTCCTCAAACGGAATGATATCAATTTTTTCCTGCTCGCCGATTTCGTTCATCACCGCCTGAACACGCGTTCCATGACCACCGACGAAGGTACCGACTGGGTCAACACCTGGCAGTGCTGATGCAACCGCCAATTTGGTGCGGCGACCGGCCTCGCGAGCAATGGCTTTGATTTCCACAGCGCCCGTTTCCATCTCTGGCACTTCCTGACTGAATAAGAACCGCACAAATTCTTCGTTGCCGCGGCTCAGAATCAGCTGCGGACCGCGACCTTCGCGCTCGATGTCCTTGATGTACACCTTGACGCGGCGGCCAACACCGTAGTACTCGCCAGGAATCTGCTCGGACTGCGGCATGATGCCGACTGCCTTGCCCAGCTCAATTCGCACCACGCGCGGCTCAACTCGCTGAATCGTACCGGTCACTACCGTACCAATCTTATCTTCAAATTCTGCCAGCACCACTTCGCGCTCCGCCTCGCGCAGCCGCTGCAAAATCACTTGCTTGGCGGTTTGGGCTGCCACGCGGCCAAACGTCGTCACGTTGTGGGTCTCGACCGTCACTTCACTACCCAGCTCAGCTGCTGGATCAACTGCCTTGGCTTCGTCGAGGCTCATTTGATTGACGTCATTCTCAACTTCTTCAACCACGGTTTTGACAACCGACACCACAGCCGTGCCGCTGTTGATGTTCAGGCTGGCGCGCACCAATTGCTCGCGCGTGCCGTTATCACGCCGCCACGCCGCCGCGATAGCCTGCTCGATCACCTCTAGAACTGTCTCTTCTGGTAGGTTCTTTTCCTCGGCAATCGTCCGCAACGCCAACGTCAACTGCTTAATGTTCAAATCTTCCATATTACTCTCCTTTATCACTTATGATTATTATATCACGATACGAGGCTGCGCTGCGATACGCGTATCCCCATATGAAAAATTCCGACCTTGGCGGCCGGACGTACATTGCATATTCTATAGCAACTCAGCAGTCATGTCAAGCATGCCGCGTAGCCCACGCCTTTTCCGCGCTACCTCACACAAAGCCACCATACAAGGTCCAGTTGTAAACTCAGTAAATGGCTGATCAAATAGAGTGAATACTTCGGTATATTCTCTATTTTCCGTCACCTTGACGCCCGAAAAGATATTTGCACCCTCATTATATTCACGTCGCATATCATTGATCAACACTCTTGATGCAAAACGTCCAATCACCCTATCAATCTTCCGCTGGATACGATTCAGCTCCTCCATGATGGCATAATAATTACGGTTGTCCTTGTCCATACCATATTGTTCTCGCAATGATCTACCTGGAGCTCTCTCGATAACACCAGCAGGCGGTGAGCAACCATCACCGACCAACGCTAATACCCGCGAAGTAGTAATGTCTGATTCATGTTCCGCGAATGTCATATTTAACGTATTTAGGGTAGCAGCCTGTATCCCAGCCTCTCTCTTAGTTCGATACCGCTTAACCATATATGGCGATTTCTTTTCTAGAGGTGATTCTTTTTTCGGATCTAAAACATAGGAGTGTGGTATATTCGCTGAGAGGAACTTATTTTGCGATACCGCTGCCTCATCGCTCACCCAACCTGGGTTTCGACTAACCGACGCAATAGCCGCCAGCGCCAAGGCTTGCTGAAAATCTGCATTATCAAGCTCCTCTGGGCAAAACACCCGCTCTGTTACCTGATGATGCTCTCGATCCATCGGTGACTTGACCGAATACTGGCGAATCTGCTCACTTTTCACCTTATTATAATAGCATTTTATTTCTTTATTGTCAATGTAATTGTGTCCGTGTCGTTGCTTATTTTGCTTTTCTATGACATAATACTGATATGTTTACCATCCGCTCGACCGATAAAGATGGCCAGCCACGTTTTCAAGTGGACATTGCGCCAAACTGGCCTATTCTGGATCAGACAAAAACCCATTGGTTGACTGGCAAACCAGCTGTTGTTGACAAAATACCCATATATCCTGAAACGCGCGACTGGGTGTTTGGACCAGCCATTCAGGTTTATAAAGAAACAACGTTCTATCTAAAAGATAACCGGATTCCAGATTCTCCAATCAAGACAGCCAATGATGAAGCACGTTGTGGCATAATGAATTACTACGTTAACCCTGAGGATATCACAACATTATTATTGATGCCCCACCTCGATAAGGTATTTGACATTGATTCGCCCGAAGAAGCCGCGTCAGCTGAATCGTATTTGAACCGCAAAATAGGCTCAAAAGTACTCCGTATGATATTTAAAAATATTCCTGAATTAAAGGACCCTATTTTGCGAAGAACAATCGACGGCTCTCTAGTGGAAACACAAGAAGATATCGCTCTGGCTGTTGAAGCTCGTAAAATTCATGGGCTATCACCAGATGACGAGTCGGTAAATCTCATCAGGCAAGCCGCCTGCAAACAAGTTGACAGACAACTCTCATCCATGCGAGACGCCATGACAGAACTTGCGTATGTTAGTGGCACCTACCGGCCAAAACACAGGCCAGAACTAAATACTACCGACAGAAGAGAAATCTTTGCTGAAATGGTCGTAGCTAAATACGAGCCGCCAGCTAAGTCTTAGATCAACCCTTGCATTTTTTCAGAACATGAGCGGAAGCTTGTTTTTCAGCGTCAGTAACCCACAGGCGGTATTTTTTCTTCACCGCAATTTGCCGCGCGACATATTGACAGCGAAAATCCTTGTTAGGCGGCAACCAAGCCGATGCATCGCTATCACCCTTGTTCTGATTTACCTGCCCTTCTGACGCCAGTAGGTTCAGTGGATCATTCGCTAATTTTTCCCTGTCAACCGCTGACAAATTCTGCGCGCCCTTTTGCCAGGCGTCGCTCAGCGCCACCACATGGTCGATCTGTACTTTAGAACTGGTTTTTTCACCGCGCTGAAAATGAATGGTTTGACCAGTATATGGATCTTGCAAAACACCAGAAAGCACCTTGCAGCCTTCGCCCACTTTTTCATCACTCAAGTCCCTAGCTAAAATCACTTCCCGCACCGAGCAACCATCAATTTTGCCCCAGCCGTTTCCAAACTGTTTGCGCGTATAGCCCGTTTTGGGCGCACGACCCTTTACTTCCAATTTGTTCAGTTCATCGAGCGCGTTCGAGCTGCCGAAATATTGTTGCTGTAAATCAGCCGGGACAGGCGCCAGCTTTGGTTGTGACAGTTGCGACGACCACACCGCCAAAACCGACAGCACCACCACAAACAAGGCCATGATGCGCCTGCGCTGTAATATTGTCCCTCTCATACCTCTAGTATATCGAATACCGTAAGCCTTTTCCAACCAGCCAATCTCACAGTCCGCAAATGATATAATGAAACCATGACAAAACTCAAGCATTTACTCGATACCTTTACACCCCATCACTATAACCTAACCCTCGACCTGACCCGCGCCGAGGAAAAATCGTTTTCTGGCACAGTGATCATTTCCGGCGAGTCGACTGGCGAGTCGATTTCGCTACACGCCAAAGATTTGACTATCCATACGGCGTCGATCGACGACCAGCCAGCTGAGTTCTCTCATGGTGAATTTGATGAATTACGTTTGTCGCGCCCAGAGTTATCAAGTGGCCAGCATACCGTTCGCATCGACTTTTCCGGCACCATCACCGACGCTATGCACGGGCTGTATCCATGTTATTTCACCCACAATGGCGTGAAAAAGCAGCTGTTTGCCACCCAATTTGAATCGCACCACGCCCGCGAAGTGTTCCCGTGTGTTGACGAACCAGCCGCCAAGGCGACGTACGACGTCACACTCGTAACCGCTCCAGAATTGACCGTCCTTGGCAATATGCCTGTCATTGAATCATCCGAGCATGATGGCACGCTGACAACCACTTTTGCCACCACACCGCGTATGAGCAGCTACCTCCTTGCCTTTGTCGTCGGTGAGCTACACAAAAAGACCGCTCATACCACTTCTGGCGTCGAGGTAAATGTTTGGGCCACACCAGCCCAGAGTGAGGAGACCCTGGATTTTGCGCTGGACATCGCCACTGGCTCCATTGATTTTTATGATGAATATTTTGGCGTACCATATCCGCTGCCAAAGTCCGACCATGTGGCGTTGCCAGATTTCTCGTCGGGTGCCATGGAAAACTGGGGACTCATCACCTACCGCGAAAGTTGCCTGCTGGCTGATCCAAAATTAACGCCAGAGTCATCCAAGCGCTTCATCGCCACCGTCATCGCCCACGAGCTCAGCCACCAGTGGTTTGGTAATCTGGTGACCATGCAGTGGTGGAATGACCTGTGGCTGAATGAAAGTTTCGCTAATATGATGGAGTATGTGGCAGTCGACGCACTGCATCCCGAGTGGCGGATGTGGGAGGATTTTGCAACGAGCGAAGTCACTGCGGCACTGCGGCGCGACAGCTTGGACGGCGTGCAGCCAGTGCAGGCCGATGTCAATCACCCAGACGAGATTAGTACGCTGTTTGATCCAGCAATCGTCTATGCCAAAGGCGGACGCCTGCTAGTAATGGTACAGCGGCTGATTGGCGAGGAAGCATTTCGGGCAGGACTCAAGTCATATTTTGAAAAATTTGCTTACCAAAACACTGTTGGTGATGATTTGTGGCGGGAGCTAGAAACTGCCAGCGGCCAGCCAGTTGTTGATTTGATGAACACCTGGATTTCCCAGCCAGGTTTGCCGATTGTACAGGTCGAGCAGAACAACTCTGATAATCAACCGACCGCCACCCTACGCCAAGAACGCTTCTTCATTGGCGATCATCAGCCATCCGACGCCTTGTGGCCGATTCCATTGTTCACCAACCAACCACTTGATGACGAAATTTTAACTGAACGTGAGAAAACATTCACCATTGAAAAACCACTGCAGCTGAACTGCGGACTGAACGGGCATTTTGTGACCAAATACAACACCGCTACTCGTGAGCATCTGCTCAGTCACATTCACGCTCTGCCGACTCTGGACAAAATCTGCCTACTCCAGGACGCCACGCTACTAGCTAGGGCTGGATGTGAGAATTCAGCTTCACTCCTGCCGCTGGCGCTGTCACTGAAGCATGAAACCAATGAGAAGGTTTTTGACATGGCAGCCGGTGCACTGGCGGAGCTACGCAAATTTGTTGACGATGATGAAGACGGGAAAGCCCGCTTGAAGCAAATTTCTGGCGAGTTTGCTCGTGCTACGTTCAACGAACTGGGTTGGGACGAGAAGCCTGGAGAATCTGATGACGACCGCGAACGGCGCGTCACCGCTCTGGGCTTGATGATCTATAGCGAAGACCAGGCAGTGCTGGCGGAAGCCAAGCGGCGGTTTGACAGTCAGCCTCTTGACAAATTACCAACAGAAATCCGTTCGCTGATCATCAGCGCTACTATAAGGCACTTTGAGACACCAGAGATGATTGACAGCCTGTTCCAAACTTACCAGCAGACGCCATCAAACGATCTACAGGCTGACATTACCCTGGGACTTACTGCCACCAAAAACCCTAAAACTGCGCAACAAATCCTTACAAATATCAAGCGCCCTGACGTCATTCGTCCACAAGATGCCAGCCGTTGGTTTGTCTATCTCATCCGCACCCACGAAAGCCGCCAGCTCACTTGGGATTGGCTGAAGGACAATTGGACGTGGGTTGAAACAACCTTTGCTGGCGACAAAAGCTACGATGATTTCATCCGCTACGCTGCCATCGGGCTGACAACGAGCGACGAACTGGTTGACTTTCGCCACTTCTTCGAGCCGATGCTGAGTATCCCAGCCCTGACCAGAACGATTGAACTAGGTATCACGGAAATCGCAGCACGAGTTGAGCTGATTGAGCGAGACAAGGCGGGCGTGCTCGCTGCTTTGCAAACAACGCTGTGATATATTACGCCACATGTTTGACAAAATATCTTGACATTTTATTCTATTAGTGGTATATAATATATTAGCTTTTCGCTCGAGTTTCCACAAAAAAGGGCGTGAAGTTGCCCTTTTTGCTTGAGTGATGGTCCTGAGGAGGGATCATGAAGCGTTTCATTGTACAGTATGTCGTCCTGATCGCCGCTACTGTGGCGGCATGTATCATAGCGAGGGCAGGATATATTACCCTAGCTCTGCTGGCCATGGCGGTATACGCCACCGTACTAATCTGGTGCTCGTACAGAGACCAGACTGAGAGGAACCTTTTTGACTCTTTAACATACCACCATGTCAAAGAGTTAATAGAGGACAACCAGCGCCTCGCGGAGGCACTGATCGCTCTCAAGAAAACCTCCCCTTTTCTCGAGACGAGGGGAGGGAAGGTCTACGCAATAGACCTCCCGGATCAGAAGCGTCTAATCCTCTATCGGCATATTGCCGAAGAGGACGAGCGAGAGGGCTAACCGCCCGCCAGAAAATAGCTCGCTGAACAACAGAGTTCAGCTTGAGCTCGTTCGGCGGGCTATTTTCTTTGGTTTTATTTTACTCCAACACCACCTGCTCTCGCACTGTCGGCGGATTACCCTCGACAGCCACCGCCAATAATCGCATGTCGCATCCTTCATATTGCGGATGCTTTGCCATGAATAATTCAGCTGCAAAGCGCATTTGCCGCTGTTTTTTGGCGGTAATCGCCCCCAGCCCGCCACCAAAATCATCATTTTTGCGGTATTTTACCTCAGTAAACCACAGCACATCATCTTTCACACTGACAATATCAATTTCGCAGTACCGCGTCCGCCAGTTGCGAGCGATAATCTCATGTCCATCCGCTGTCAGCCAGTCCGCGGCGGCCTGTTCACCCACGTTGCCAATGTCGCGAGTAGTGGACGTTTCAGCCGAACGCTCACGAGACGTCTCCAGCGGAGATGCGAGTGAAGAGTGTACTCTGGCGGAGGGCGGTAGCGAACCCACCTCCACATACTTCTGTAGCGGCGCAAAACTCAACCGATGTAGTGGCGTCACACCCAACCGCTCAATTGCCACACGATGCTTGGCCACGCCATAGCCAGCATTTGACGCGAAGCCGTACCCTGGATAGACCACGTCTTGCTCGGTCATGTACTGATCGCGCGCTACTTTGGCGATAATCGATGCTGCCGACACACTGGGGATCAAACCGTCAGCTTTCGCCATCACCGTCACGTATCGCTCCAGCGCCGTATCCGCCAGAAAATTGACCGTCCCGTCAATGATAATTTCATCAAATGCCAAATTTTTCTCCTTGCACTGCGACTGAATTTGCTTGACCGCTCGCCGCGTTGCCAGCCGCAGCGCTTGGCTCATACCAACATCGTCAAGTTCACCGGCACTCACCCAGCCCAGCGCCCAGGCAGCCGCCTGCTCACGAATTACCTCGTCCAAAGCCTCGCGGCGTTTTTTGGTTAATTTTTTACTATCATTTAGCCCCTCAATCTCAGCACCACCCAAAATCACTGCGCCAACCACCAGCGGTCCCGCCCATGGCCCACGCCCAACTTCATCAATGCCGAGAATCATACCCATCATTATAACAAAAGGTTGCGTCCTACACAGAGTACTAGGTCCTCAAATTAGATAAATATCGACTCACATCAGTAACATGGAAGTAGACAGTCTAACTTATTGCATTATTATATAATTTATGGTATAGTAAAAGAGTACTAAACACACCGAACTAGGAAGGAGGTGTTTAGTTGTGGTGGCATGGGCCATGGCTGCTTTAATAGCACTCACGTGCTTATTGGCCATTGTGGACACTCTGCTGGCCGGTGTGATCTTGTTATTAGATCTACTGGCCGGCGGTCCAATCTACCCAGGCTCTCGTTAAAGAGAGCCTGTCACAGCCCGCCGAGACGGCTCACAGACTATCAACTGTTCTGTTTGAGCCTCTCGACGGGCTATTTTCTTTTTATGAACCGCCAGCCCATCCAGCCCAGCCACACCGTCGCCGCACCCAATGTGTTCGCCAAGATATCCCAGCTGGTATCATCCAGCGTGATACGCGCTAGCCCTGTCTTCACCATATACAGTTCCGCCAGTTCGTTGATGCAGCCCAGCGCCGACACCAACGCAAACACCGAAAACGCCATCACTAGCCAGTGCGACCGCCAGCGCATCGCCAATACCAGGTACACCCATAACAACCCGGTAAATACTCCGCCGCCCACAAAATGCGTAGTAAAACTGGTGTCTCGCCCCTCGATGAGCGGCGACGGCAGATACCACGAAATGAAAAACAACACACAAGCGAGGTATAACAACCAGCGATACTTCTTTTCGTCAGTGAAGCCATGACGGCGCAACACATATGGCGCTACACATGCCAAAGTAGTGGGAACGAACACAGAGATATAATGAAAGATCGACATATTGGCATTATACCATGAGAAAACCGCCCCCAGAGAGGGCGGTCTATGTGTCTCAAAACTAATTACGCTTCTTTGTGGCGAGCTTCTACTTCAGCAGCCTTGGCGTCAAGCTCTGCCTGAGCAGCATCTTTTTCAGCTTGCTTGGCAGCGGCAGCTTGTGCAGCTTCTTCTTTCAAGCGTTCAGCTTCTGCTTCAGCCTTGGCGTCGTGCACGTTGTTGACAGCCACACGGTCAAAGTTTTTGGCAGTCAGACGAGCTGATTTACCAGAACGCTTACGTAGGAAGCTGAGGAACTTGCGGCGAACCTTGGCGCGGCGGACAATTTCTACCTTTTCAATCAGCGGGCTGTGCAGCAAGAATGATTTTTCCACGCCAACACCTGACGCAATTTTGCGAACGGTAATGCGTGAGGTGTGTGAGCCTTTGTTGTCGGTGCGGATGACCACACCTTCAAACATCTGGATACGCTCTTTGTTACCTTCTTTAATCTTCTGGTAAACACGAACAGTGTCACCGCTGCGGGCGTCAACAACTGCTTGCTTTTTCTGTGCTTGATTAACTTTATTGATTAACTCAAAACTCATGATATTTCCTATCTTCCAAACCCGCCTCGGCTGGCCACGCAGTTGTACTCCTGCGGCTCCACACCTAACAAAGCTTGAATAATTTAACTCTGTACAACTTCAGTGTATTTTAGCATAGAATATGAAACTATACAAGGCACCTGACGGTTATATGGACATGCGAATTACATGATCTATCAGACTGATGGAGAAAACCTGCCAGATGGAGTACAATAGTAATATGGATTACAACAAATTAGCACTTGAATTACACGAAAAATATAAGGGTAAAATTACTACCAGCTTACGCGACCAAGAGGAACTGGACCGTGACAAATTGAGCTCGTATTACAGCCCGGGCGTTGGCGCAGTCAGTCAAGCGATCGCCAAAAACCCAGCAGACTTGCCAAAGTACACCTGGACGAATAATTTGGTCGGCGTCATTTCCGATGGCTCAGCCATCTTGGGCCTCGGTGACCTGGGGCCGAAAGCCGCCATGCCAGTGATGGAAGGTAAGGCACTGCTGTTCAAGCATTTTGCTAATATTGACGCTGTGCCAGTTGTGCTGGATGTTCATCAGCCAGAGGAAATTATCGCTGCGATCAAGGCAATTGCGCCGAGTTTTGGAGCAATCAACCTGGAGGATATCGCTGCACCAAAGTGCTTTGAGATTGAAGAGCGTCTGAAGGCTGAGCTGGATATCCCTGTGTTTCACGATGATCAACACGGCACGGCGGTCGTGGTGCTGGCAGGTCTGATCAATGCCGCGAAACTAACTGGGCGCAACCTGGCTGACTGTAAATTTGTGGTTATTGGTGCTGGTGCAGCTGGTACGGCCATTATCAAATTGTTGCACCTATATGGCGCGAGGAACATTGTGGCAGTGGACAGCCGCGGCATCGTTGGCGCATCTCGCACGGATTTGAATGCGGAAAAAACCGCGCTGTTAGAATATATCGATGCGTCGCAAGCTGGCTCCATTGAAGACGCCATCACTAACGCTGACGTGTTCATCGGCGTGTCGCGGGCTGGACTACTCACACCGGAGTTGGTACAGAAAATGGCCAAGGATCCAATCATCTTTGCCCTAGCAAACCCAGTGCCAGAAATCATGCCAGACGTTGCTCGACAAGCTGGCGCAGCGGTGGTAGCCACCGGCCGTAGTGATTTTCCAAACCAAGTGAATAATTCCCTGGCATTTCCAGGCATCTTCCGTGGCGCCTTGGATCACGGTGTGAAAAAGATTACCGACCAGCACAAACTGGCTGCCGCCGAGGCTTTGGCTGGGCTAGTCGAAAACCCAACTGCTGACGAAGTCATTCCTTCACCATTTGATGAGCGAGTGGTTTCAACCGTCGCCGCAGTGATACGGTAGCAAGTTCTCCGCTAACTCATACGAACCATATGAGCCGCGCCTAAATGACGCGGTTCACTTCTTCGATGGTGGTTTCGCCGCGTAGCGCTGCCAGCACCCCAGCCTGCAGTAGCGTAATAGTCCCCTGTTTCTTGGCAACTTCTTCAATGGCTTCGGCATGAATATCAAGAATGTCTCCGCGCAAGAACTTCTGAATTTCTTCAGTCACAATCAACTGCTCCATCACCGGGATACGACCCTTATAGCCAAATGGTGCTTCTGGTGTTGATACTGGTCGCCACAGCTTAAATGTGTCCAAATCTGGGCAATCAACCGTGTCAGGAATTCCTTTTAGCGTCTCCTTTACCCAACGGCGAGTCGCTTCATCCGGCTCGTACTCCTCTTTGCTCTCGTCATGCAGCCGCCTGACCAATCGCTGAGCAATCAGCAAACGCACCGCCGAGCTAAATATAGGATTTTGACCAATCATATCGATCATACGACTAAACGCCGCCGCTGTTGAGTTGGCGTGAAATGAGCTCAGAACCAAGTGTCCGGTGATTGACGCCTGGATGGCGGTGCGGGCAGTTTCGTTGTCACGAATCTCACCAACCATCACCACATCCGGGTCCATACGCAGCACACTGCGAAGACCATCAGCAAACTCCTGTCCAGCCGTGGTGTCGATAGGGATTTGCGTCACGCCAGGAATGGTGTTTTCCACTGGATCTTCCAGGGTGATAATTTTACGATCGGTAGTGTTCAAAGCATTCAAGATACTGTAAAGCGTGGTTGATTTACCAGAACCCGTCGGACCAACCATCAAAACCATACCGCGTGGGTGTGAAATAACTTCATCGATTTGCGCGCGCTCAGCCGGAGTGATGCTCAACAAATCCAAATTCAACATGGCTGTATCAAAGTTAAACAAACGCATCACTACATCTTGGCCATACATTGTTGGGACTGCCTCAACACGCAAGTTCAAGAGGTGCGAAGCACCGTCACGATAAATCTCCTGTTGCATGTGTCCAGACTGCGGTTCGGTCGCAGCCGTAGAAATATTTGCACGGGAAGCTAAAGTGGCCATGATAACACGGTAGCGGTCACGGCTGAGCTCAGCCACTGGGTGCAGTGCGCCATCAACACGCATACGGATACGAATTGACTCGCGCTGATTTTCAATGTGAATGTCGGATGCACCCAATCTGTCAGCTTGATCAACGATGTAGTTAAAGACGTCATTTGAACTGACTGTTGCCAGTGTCTGACTCACCTGCTGCAATGTCTCGCTGTCACCTTCTTTGGCAATTTCGATATCATCATAGACGATACTCTTTGGCGGATCGAACCGTAGCATAAATGAACGAAAAGCCGCGCCTGATATCAAGAAAAAGTGTGCAACTTTACCAACTTCGCGATAATCCTTTGTCATTTTAGCAATCAACGACTGAGGCGTCTGCGAAGTTACGCCAAAACGGTAGGACAGATCAGTGTCATTGTGCGCTAGGGGGATGATACGCCCTTTGTACATCTCCTCAATTGTCAAAATATCTCGTTCCAGCGGCAAGTCAGCCTCAAAACTGCGGGTATCTAAATATTGCAAGCCTAAAATTGACGCTCGTTTCCTGGTAGCATCTTCGTCTTGCTGGCGACGACGTACTTGAATAGAATCTTCATCCATCACCAACATTATAGCAAAGTGCTTATGATTTAGCGAATGATATAATGAGTTCATGCGACCAGAAATTACGCTTATTTTGCACAATATCCGTTCGACGCACAATGTTGGCGCGATCTTTCGCACAGCAGAAGGTCTAGGAGTAAAGCACATCGTCATCAGCGGCTATACACCGTTTCCAGATTTGGCGATCATCAACCAACCAGACCCGCGGCTGCCACACCTGGTTGAAAAAATAACCAAGCAAATTCACAAAACAGCATTGGGCGCTGAGCAAATGGTTCCCTTTAGACGCTATGAAACGCTGGAGGAGTGGCTGGAGGAAAATGAGCGCACCGGCAACCTACCAGTCATCGCACTGGAACAAGCACCAGACAGTACTTCACTACCAGATTTTATTCCACCAAAAGCGTTCGCGTTGCTGCTGGGCGAAGAAGTCGATGGCATATTGGCCGAACATTTAGCGCGCTGTGCCGCGACAGTAGAAATCCCAATGTTTGGCACCAAAGAATCATTCAATGTCAGCGTTGCCTGCGGCATGGCACTATATCAGATGATGTGCCGCTGATGATTACGTCAATTTGATACATTCTTCGCCCAGCAACGCCTTCAGTTCTTCAAGTAGCTGAGGTGCTGGATCGACTTTGAACGGCAAGCGAATGGCGGACTTGTGATCATTCTCACCAAGCACCAACACAACATCGGTGATCCCTGGTGATGTTGAACATATCTTTTTGAGGGAAATCAGTTTGTCGTGATCACTCGGGTCTTTCACTTGCAGAAACAGGCGCGCAGGTGGCGTCTCGGGAGCTACTGGCTGAGGAACTGACTTGGATGGATTTGACGATTTGGCGGTAGCTGGAGCAGCAGCCTTGGTTTTTTGAGCACGGAAATTTGCCCGCTTTTCTTTTTTATACTGGGCGCTTACTTTTGGTGCGTCCATTTTACGACCGGTCGATTCATAGCTGGTGATATCACTGTCGGTGATAATCTCAATTTCATCAGCAATCATCTTACTTTCTGACCCCAAATTACCATCACGATCGCGAGCCGAGTTTTTACCAGTCACCCGCACCACCGCGTCTTGGACGAGTTTGGCGCCGACTTGCTCATACAAATTCGGAAAGACGATGACTTCGCCCTCGCCAAATTTGTCCTCCAGGCCCACGAACGCCATTTTGCTACCAGATTTAGTGATGATGGTACGAACGTTCGTGATGATGCCACCAATTGTCATGAGTCGGCCATCATATTCTGGTACCAGCTGGGTCAATGGCTGCGTTTGCTCAAGCAAGTATGTAGCGTAAGCGTCCAAAGGATGTGCCGAGATATACAAGCCCATCAGCTCGCGTTCCCACGTCAAGTATTCCTTGTCATTCTTGTTTGGCGACGGCATCAACTGCATGGTCGGCTGAGCCACAGCCGCATCATCGCCCAACATACCAAACAAATCAGTCTGCCCACTCGCCGCTTCTTTTTGAACTTTTTGCGCAAAGGCAGTGATGGTGTCTAGGTTGAACAATAAGTCGTGGCGATCACCAAAGCTATCAAATGCGCCACATTTGATGAGCGACTCCCAAGCTTTACGGTTAAATTTGCTGGTCGACACGCGTTTGGCGAAATCTTCGATGCTAGTGAATTTACCGTCTTCACGGGCGCGCAACAATTCTTCGACTGCGCCGACACCAACGCCCTTGACCGCCGCCATACCAAAACGAATCTTCTTTTCGCCAGGCACCACCGCGAATTCAACGAACGACTCATTGACGTCAGGGTTAAGCACTTCGATGCCCATGTGCTTACACTCAGTCATCTCGATAGCCAGGCGTTCGGTGTCGTCCTGGTCACTAGTCATCAGCGCCGCCATAAACGCATCAGGATAGTGCGCCTTGAGGTACGCCGTCCAGTAGGCGATCAGGCCGTAACACGCCGCGTGCGACTTATTGAAACAGTAGTTAGCGAATTCCTCCAGCGCATCCCAGAACTGCTCAGCAATTTCCTTGGTCGCACCACCAACTTTAACCGCACCCTCGACGAACTCCGGCTTGACCTTTTTCATCAGGTCGATTTTCTTTTTACCCACCGCTTTACGCAGAGTGTCCGCCTGTCCGCCGGTAAAGCCACACCACTCTTTGGAAATCTGCATAAATTGCTCCTGGTAAACCAAAATGCCGTAGGTGTTTTTTAGCGAGTTTTCCATGCCGGGATGCAGATAGGTAATCTCCTCTTCGCCATGTTTACGTTTGATGAACGAATCGATAAACTGCATCGGTCCCGGGCGGTACAACGCCACCATGGCGATGATGTCTTCAAAGACGCTCGGTTTGAGCTCGCGCAGGTACCGCTTCATGCCAGCTGATTCCAACTGGAACACGCCGGTGGTATCGCCGCGCTGGAATAGCTTATACGTTTCCGCATCGTCTAGCGGCAAGTGCGACAGATCGATGTCTGTTTTGTAAACTTTACGGATAATGCGCAGCGCATTGTTGATGATGGACAAGTTAGACAGGCCCAAAAAGTCCATCTTCAGCAGCCCCAACTCCTCAACGGGGCCCATCGGATACTGTGTTGCCACCACACCCTTTTGTGCCATCTCGAGCGGCACGTATTTCACCAAATCATCCGGCGCAATCACCACGCCGGCGGCATGCACACCGTGCGAACGAATGGTCCCTTCTAGCCGTGAGGCAAAGTCATAGACAGTTTTGGCAGTCGGGTTAGTTTCGTATTCTTTTTTAAGGTCAGGGTCTTCCTCCAGCGACTTTTTGATCGGTACATGGCGACCCTGGACTGGCGGTGGGATGAGCTTGGCCAGCCGGTCAGATTCACCGTATGGAACTTGCAATACCCGCGCCACGTCACGCACCGAGGCACGCGCTGCCATGGTGCCAAAAGTACAAATATTGGCGACTCGTTCTGAACCGTATTTCTTGGCACAATATTCGATAACTTCGCCGCGACGGGTATCTTGAATGTCGATATCGATGTCGGGCATGGAGATACGGTCAGGGTTAAGGAAACGCTCGAACAGCAGGTCATAATGTAGCGGATCAAGGTCGGTGATGTTCAGGGCATAGGCGATGATGGATCCGGCCGCCGAGCCACGCCCTGGTCCGAAAATAATCCCTTGAGATTTTCCCCAGTTGATAAAATCCTGAACGATGAGAAAGTAGCCGTTATAACCCATCTTATCGAGCACGCCAAACTCCATGTCCAGTCGCTCGATTTGATCATCAGACAACATGGCGCGCAACTCGTCGTTTGGCAGTTTCTTTGCATCATCCAACTTCATGCCAGCATACCGTGCCGCCATGCCGCTGTACACCAGATGATCCAGATATTCTTTTTCGGACTCACCGTTTGGCGTTGGGAATTTCGGGATGAGAATATCGCCCAGTTTGATCTCCACATCGCAGCGGTCAGCGATGGCTTTGGTGTTGGCAATTGCTTGTGGATTGGTTGTTTGCCACCGCGAAATAATGTCTTCTGGTGTCGTCAAATGCAGCTCAAAATCTTTCAAGCTCATCCGCTTTTCATCACTCAAATACGCACCGGTACCAACGCACAGCAAAATCTCATGCGCCTCCTGGTCTTCGTGATTAAGATAATGGCCGTCGCTGGTCACCACACACGGAATGTCCAGTTCCTCGCTGATGCGCTCGATGTAATCATTGACCTTTTTCTGCTCTGGCCAGTGACTGCGCGCTTCCGGGTGGCCATGGTCTTGCAACTCCATGTAGTAGCGATCGCCAAAGACTGACTTATACCAGCCAGCAATTTCCTTGGCTTTGTCATAATCATCATTGCGCAGATTCTCACCCAGCTCACCACCGATACAGCCGGACATACAGATGATGCCTTCGTTGTATTGCTCCAGGAGCTCATGGTCAATGCGCGGTTTATAGTAGACGCCTTCGAGGTTGGCGATGGTGCTGAGCTGCATCAGGTTTTGATAGCCTTTGTGGTTCATGGCCAGTAACGTCAGGTGATAACGCGCCTTGTCCTTGGCAGGGTCGCGGTCGTGACGACTCCGCGCTGCCACGTAGGTTTCGATGCCGATGATTGGCTTGATGCCAGCACTCTTGGCTGCTTTATAAAACTCAATGACGCCTGACATCGTACCATGGTCAGTGATAGCACAAGCTTCCATGCCGAGCTCCTTCACTCGGGCGACCATGTCAGGAATTTTAGTTAATCCATCGAGAAGTGAGTGGTGAGTGTGATTGTGCAGGTGTACATAATCAGACGGTTTCAAAACCGCCGACATACCGCCGTTATTTTTCCCCTCTGTCGTCATTAATCTTAGTATAGCACGTTAGCGACGACTCTGCATGGTGTTGATCAGTGTATTGAAGAAGTCAGCAAGCGGTGGAAACACGTCAACTAGATGACCCAATATCCAAACCAAAATAGTCACCGACAAAGTAGCGCCTAGCACTGAACCAAAACCAAAAAAGATGCCACGCCAAAAATTCATGCCGTAGACCTGGCGACGAGAACGGTGAAAATCATAAAACAAGTCTTCTAAAATTGCCTGCCGAGCTCCATTTTCATTGTCACGAATGATTTTTTCGGCAGCTTTTTTCGTCAATGATTTTTCTGAATGGTTATTTTTGACCACGTTTTGCCTTTCGCTTAATCTTTTTCAGCAGAGCTCCAAATGCCAAAGCAGAAGAAACGACAGAGAGCATTGATGATGCTTCAGCGTAATTCTGCTGGATAGCTCGTGAGTGCTGCATGGTTTTCTGGACATGACGACTCAGGCTGATCACCAAGCAAATCAACGTGATGACGATGATCATCAAGGTAGCCAAAACAATTGACAAAATAATAACGATTTCATCCATGATGCTATTATAGCCTACTTCAGCCGATCTGTCAGATGTTGACGCAGCGCTGGACCAAGTTTCTCATCTCGCAGCCCAAAGTCAATGATGGTTTTGAGATATTCAAGTTTATCACCAGTGTCGTAGTAGGTACCATTGGTGATTTCCACGCCGTAAAAGCTGTGGCCTTCATCAATCATGCGCTGCATAATCGGCTGAATGGCAAACTCACCGTGACCATTAAACTCCTGGCGAGCGCGCTCCAAGTACGGGAAAAAATCAGCCGCCAGCAAATAACTGCTAACACTCGCTAAATCACTTGGCGCGTTGGCTTTACCCGGCTTCTCAACGATGTTTGTGATGGCAATCGTCCCGTCATCGAGTTGTTGACCAGCCGCGATGCCATAGCGATCAAATTCTGCATCATCAATGATTTTCTTGCATGACAGCACTGCGCCATCCAATTTTTCTGCAGCAGCGATCATCTGTTGAAAACGACTTGGTGTAGCATCGATAAAGTCATCAGCAAACGTATAAATCACCGGTTCATCTGGCCCAATCAAATGCGCAGCACACGCCAAAGGAGTCGCGTTGCCATATGGGCCCTTTTGGCGAACATACACAAAGTTAGCCATCTCTGACAGTGAGTGAACCAGGTCAATCAACGGGCGCTTCTTATCGCCACCAGCCCGCAAATTTGCCAGCAAATCTTCGTTCGGCACGTCAAAATGATCTTCAATGGCACGCTTGTTGGCGCTTCCGACGATGATAATGTCGCGAATACCGGCAGCAACCAGTTCTTCCACAACGTATTGGATGATTGGCTTATCAATCAGTGGCATCATCTCCTTAGGCATCGCTTTAGTTTGTGGCAAAAACCTAGTGCCAAATCCTGCCGCTGCAATCACTGCTTTTGTCGGTTTTCTCATATCTCGTTCTCCTTTGTTATTGCCTTATTCATCAAAAAATCTTTCACCGTATCTCGCAGTGCCGCATAATCCAAATTCTCCGAATCAACGATCACTGTTGTGATATTATCCGCAACCAGTGGACGATATTTGTCACGAATTTCGTGTTCCGTCAATTTATCATATAGATCATCAGTGTGCACTGAGTGGCGATGACCAGATCGTTTGCGATCGTAAAATCGCCGCTTTACTTCCGCCAAGCCGCACGTCACGTAAATCTGCAGAATTGGTCGATGTGGGCTATGCCGCAAAATCTCTTCTGCAGCTGACGTTTGCAATGCCGACTCAATGATAATCTGCTCACCCAATTTCTCAAATTCAATACCCAATTCCAAAACCGCCCGTCGAGTCACACGACCCAAGGCGCTACTCTGCTGATCAGTGTATGTTCCGCCCAAATGGTCAGCCAAAAACTCCTTGACAGCATCTTGCGCGACACCGCGTACCCCTAGATCTTGCACCAGACGTTTCACTAACGTCGTTTTACCAGATCCAGGGATGCCAGTAATGATGATCATCAGCTATAGCCTCTCACGAATCAATTTTTGCGCCAAGCTTGGGTTAGCCTGACCTTTGGAACGCTTCATAACTTGACCGACGAGGTAACCAATGGCTTTGTCTTTGCCCGAGCGAATGTCGGCTATGGAAGCTGCCGAAGCTGGGTCGCTCAATACTTCGTCAACGATGGCAGCAATGGCGCCTTCGTCAGAAACCTGCAACAAATTCTTTTCTTCAGCAAGTTTGCGCGGATGCGTGGCGCCCGCCAATAGCTCATTAAACAATTCCTTGGCATTAGTGCTGGAAATCTCTGCTTTCTCGGTCATCTCCGCCAACTCCACCAGATCATCAACCGACACATGTGGCGCACTACCGTCAGTTGACGCGGAGTCATTTTCAGAATCACTGCTACTGGCTGTCAAAGCACTGGCAAACCAGTGTGCCACTCGCTTAGCAGACGCATCGCCTGATTTCTCCTGCACTTCCAGCATGATGGATGCGTAATTTGGGTTGGACAATAACGAATTAACCACTGACTTGTCCAAACCTAGCCCGCTCCATTTTTCACGATATTCACCCGGTAGCATCGGCACCTCAGCCTGAATCCGCGTAATCTCCTCATCGCTCAGCACCACTGGCGGAATGTCAGCGTCAGGCATGTAGCGATAATCCTGAGCATCCTCTTTCGAACGCTGCGAGGTAGTGATTTGCTTGTCATCACTCCATCCGCGGGTCTCCTGAACTACCTGTTCGCCGCGCTCCAGCAGATCAACTTGACGTTTGAATTCGTATTCAGCGGCTCGCTCGACGCTGCGGAACGAGTTGAGGTTTTTGACTTCCGCACGCTTACCGAGCTCAGTCGCACCTTTCTTAGCCACCGAAATATTGACATCAAATCGCATGTTGCCGTGATATAAATCACCGTGCGTCACACCTGCGTAGACCATCAATTTGTGCAGCTCCGAAGCGTACGCTTTAGCCTCCTCTGCAGAATGCATATCCGGCTCAGAAACGATTTCAATCAGCGGCGTACCGGCGCGGTTGAGGTCGACCAACGAGTACCCGTCGTGGTGCGTCAACTTACCAGCATCCTCTTCCATGTGCGCATGATGAATCCGCACCCGTTTGAGCGAACCGTCTTCTAGCGGCGCGTCAACATAGCCAGCCAAAATAATCGGCTGGTACATCTGGGAGGTCTGATAACCCTTTGGCAGGTCAGGATAGAAATAATGCTTGCGATCAAACCGGCTGATGCGAGCAATCGGCGCATTCAACGCCTTGCCAGCACGCACCGCCAACTCAACAGCGTGCTTGTTGAGCACCGGTAGCATGCCCGGCAGACCAAAGTCAATCTCGTGCGTTTTTTCATTAGGCTCAGCATTACGCGCATCATTATCAGCCGGACTAAACAACTTGGTTTTAGTCGCCAGCTGGACGTGACACTCGATGCCAATGGTCATTTCATATTCATCATATACACTCATCATAACGCTCCCAAATCTTTTAGTGCTTGTTCAAAGCTTGTCATGGCTCGTCGAAAACTCTGCGCGGTTAGTTTCACGTTGGTTTCGTGGGCAATTTGATTGCGCAATTTGTGTGCCGCCCATAAACCATTTTCATCCGTCCAATCACCCTTGCGAGCTTTCAGTCTGTCACCCATCGTCGTACCCGCCACGCCACAGTCGCGCATGGCTTTGTCGAGCAGCTTGTCGGCTTTGACAATCGCCATTTGCAAGCCATCTGAGCCGCCCGCCTTGGCACCATGTTGAATTGCCCGCCAAACTTTTCGGTACATTTCTCTGTCAAGCTTTTGATGTCCGCGCGATGTCAATTGGATAAAAATAATCAACAACGCGCCAATCACCAGCGCCGCTACCACCAGCGCGATCAACAATCCGTCCATCAGGCAGCCTCCACTTCTGAGGCCAACTTCAACAAGTTGCTGTCTGACTGGCGGTCACCAATCAACTGCACACCAATTGGCAAACCTTCGTCACTAGTTCCAGCTGGCACGGAAATCGCTGGCAGTCCCGCCAAGCTAGCCGGCACCGTCATGATGTCCGCTAGGTACATCTTGATCGGATCATTGGTATTTTCACCAAGTTTGAACGCCGGTGTTGGTGCGACCGGCATCAACAGTGCGTCGTACTCAGCAAACAACTGCTTAAACTCGTTGATGAGCAAGGTGCGCGCTTTTTGCGCCTGCATGTAGTAAGCGTCAAAGAAACCGCTCGACAGCACAAAGCTACCGATCATAATTCGCCGTTTGTTCTCCGTCGTAAAGCCTTCGTTGCGGCTGCGACCATATAATTCCGCCAATGTTTTTGCCTCGGCTGCCCGGTGACCATAGCGCACGCCGTCATAGCGCGCCAAGTTTGATGATATCTCCGCCGGCACAATGATATAATACATCGCCAGCGAATGCTGCATCATACTGAGGTCCACTTCTTCAACGTCATAGCCCAGCTGCTTTAATTTTTCAACATAATCAAGCGTTGTTTGACGAACCGCCGCGTCCACGTCATCAGTCATACACTGCTTCACCAAACCAATCTTTTTCTTGGTAAATTCTGGCTGGTTCTGCCAAAAGTCCGGCAGCGTGGTCATATCCTTGTCGTCGCGACCCGCCATGATTTCCATCACCAAATTAGCGTCATCAGCATTTGTCGCAAAACAACCGATGGTGTCGGTGCTCGAGGCCATAGCTACTACGCCGTAGCGGCTGACTGCACCATAGGTCGGCTTGACACCAACCACGCCGTTAAAGCTGGCTGGCTGACGAATCGACCCGCCAGTGTCTGTACCCAACGCAAATGGCACCACATCAAGCGCCGTCACCACCGCCGAACCGCCCGACGAGCCGCCAGCTACTCGAGTTTTATCCGCGGCATTTTTGGTCGGACCAAAAGCCGAATTTTCCGTCGAACCACCGTGCGCAAAGGCGTCCAAGTTTGCCTTGCCGATGCAAATTGCACCTTCAGCTTCCAATTTTTCAACGGCCGTGGCTTGCAGTGGCGCGTTAAAATTCTCGAGCATTTTTGCGGCAGCGGTCGTCGGTGCTCCAAAAGCCAAGAAATTGTCTTTTACGACAAATGGCACACTGGCCAGCCGCCCAGAAACCTCACCCCGATCAACCTTAGCTGCTCGCTCCAGCGCCCGCTCTTCCGTCAAACTGAGCAGTGCATGATAATCTTCAACGTCACGCGCCCGCTGCAATGCTTCCTTGACATTCTCGACTGCACTTTTTCCGATAAAATCACTAATCCGACTCATCACAACACCTGCGGCACTTTCACTTGATTGTTCTGCTTTTCGGGCGCTAGCTCAAGTAGCTTGTCTCGAGATATTCCCGGCTTGACCTCGTCTTCCCGCCAGACATTTTCTAGGCCCGTCACTTGATAGGTTGGCTCCACACCAGACGTATCGAGCTCGCCCAATTGATTGATATATTCTACGATTTTCTCTACGTCCTGTCGCAAGCCATCCACTTCGCCATCTGCCAATTGCAAACCGCTCAAATCCGCCAAGCGCTGGACATCACTATTAGAAATTGCACTCATGAACTCATTATACCACTTGAAAATTAATTACAGAAAATCACTCGCCCCCATATCTAGGAGCGAGTGATAGGTAATACCCAACTAACTAGTCGAGTAGGTAGCTTGAGTTGTATTTGAAGTTTGACTTTTTGATGCTTGGCTTGTCATGAGCCTGCACTGCCAAGGTGATAGCCAAGGCAACTGCGACAACACCGGTGATTGCGATCAACGTGATAGCCAATGGGCGTGATTTGTTGTAGCCGTTGATGATTTTACCAATGAAAAATATCACAACTGCCAATACTGCCAAGCACACCAGTGATGGCAAGAAGTTACCCAAGTACAGTGCTGTGTATACTGAACCAGCGTCTGAAACACCGATCAACAGCAGTGAGCTAATCAATACACTGATGAGATTTGCAACCAGTGGCAACGCCGCCAATACGATCATGAACAAGCTGCCATAGGTTGTCAGTTTGTAGGCCAATCGGCCAGTGTAACCGCTACGGTCAGCAGCGATTGCGCGCGTTACGCGGCCAAATAGGACAAATGCCAACACTGAAAATAGTACTGCCAAAATACCAACGGCCAAAATGTTTGCAGTGATCGACCCGCTCAACATCAAGCCAAACGACATCGCTTCTTTTGCAGACCACATACCGAACAACATTGGTACGAGTACTACACTGGTGATTGCAGCAAATGTTACTGAAACCATTGCTAATGCGTATTCAAATGTGAGCCACTTTGCTTGCGAAGCAGCGCGTGGAGCCATGTACTCAGCTTGCTCGACGACTGGAGTTTCTGTTGTTTTCAATTCTGCCATATAATTCTCCTCCTTATTATGGTTATCTTTAGTGTACCATTGTTTGCTTAATTTCTGCAATCAAATCACGCAGCTCCGCCGCTTTTTCGAACTCCAGATTGGCGCTATGCAGTTCCATTTGACCAGTCAATTCCTTGATCAGCGTTGGATATTCGTCTTTCGGAATCTTCTTCAAATCAAGCTTTGGCTTTTTGTCCGATTCTTTTTGCGGAATGATAGAGCGCAGGCCATCGTCAATCTTCTTCTGGATGGTTTGCGGCGTGATGCCGTGCTCTTCATTATATTGCTGCTGAATTGCACGCCGACGATTCGTCTCGTCAATCGCTCGCCGCATACTGTCAGTTACATTATCACCATACATCAACACTCGTCCATCGACATGCCGCGCCGCCCGGCCAATCGTCTGGATCAGTGCCTGTTCAGAGCGGAGGAAACCTTCTTTATCAGCATCCATAATCGCCACCAGACTGACTTCCGGTAGGTCCAGCCCCTCACGTAGCAAATTGATACCAACTAACACGTCATACGTTCCCAGTCGCAAATCTTTGAGAATATCGCCGCGCTCTAATGTGTCAATTTCACTGTGTAGATACGCCGTTTTCACACCATTATCGGTCAGGTAGGCACTCAGATCCTCAGCCATGCGCTTGGTCAAGGTGGTTACCAGCACGCGGTGGCCGTTGGCGATGGTCTGGCGAATTTCCTCCATCAAATCATCAACCTGCCCTTCGGTCGGCCGCACCTCAATCGGCGGATCAAGCAGCCCCGTCGGCCGAATCAACTGCTCAGCCGGCTTTGGTGAATGAGCAATTTCATAGTCACCCGGCGTAGCCGACACATAAATCGCCTGGTGAATATGCTGATCAAATTCATCAAATCTCAGCGGGCGGTTATCCAACGCACTCGGCAAACGAAACCCGTGCTCCACCAACACTTCCTTGCGCGCCCGGTCGCCGTTATACATACCGCGCACTTGCGGCAGCGTCATATGCGATTCATCGACCAGCAGCAGCCAATCGTCTGGAAAATAATCAATTAAGGTCGCTGGTTGCTCGCCCGGCTCGCGGTCCGTCAGATAGCGCGAATAATTCTCGATACCTTTGACAAAGCCTGTTTCCTTAAGCATTTCTAGGTCATATTTAGTGCGCTGAGCTAGGCGCTGCGCCTCCAGCAATTTGTCATGCGATTCAAACCATTTCAGCCGCTCGTCAAACTCTTTCTCGATGCCGACGATGGCTTTTTCAATTCGTTCACGCGGCGTCGAATAGTGGCTGGAGGGGAAAATCGTCAGGCTAGCTGGCTGCTCCAAAATCTCGCCCGTTAGCGGATCAATTCGTGTGAGTCTCTCAACTTCATCGCCAAAAAATTCCACTCGCACCGCCGTGTCCTGCCCAGCCGGGAAAATATCCACCACGTCACCACGCACCCTGAAAGTCCCGCGTGCAAAATCAACGTCGTTGCGTTTATATTGAATATCAGTCAGCAGGCGAATAAACTTGTCCTGCACTCGCCGCTCGCCGACCGTCAATTGAATCGCCATATCAGCGTACGTTTCTGGCGAACCAATGCCATAGATACAGGATACACTAGCCACAATGATCACGTCGCGCCGCGTTAACAATGCTGAGGTCGCCGCATGCCGCAGCCGATCGATTTCATCATTGATTTTCGAATCTTTCTCAATATAGGTATCGCTCGACGCAATGTAGGCTTCTGGCTGATAATAATCAAAATAGCTGACGAAATAATGCACCTCGTTATCCGGAAAAAACTCCTTAAACTCAGAAAACAGCTGCGCCGCCAAGGTCTTGTTATGCGCCAGCACCAGCGTCGGCACATTGGCTCGAGCGATGATATTTGCCATAGTAAACGTCTTGCCCGACCCCGTCACACCCAGCAACGTCTGCTCACGTTCGCCCCGCTCCAGCCCCGCCATCAACTGAGCAATCGCCGTCGGCTGGTCGCCGGTCGGCTGGTATTTGGAGACGAGATTAAAGGCACTCATATTATTACTATTGTAACGCATCGCAATTTATATATAAAAATATTTTGAAAATCACCAATAGTATGGTATGGTTGCAATATGACATATCGACACAACATCGTTGTTCGTCGTCGCCGCTCTGACTCAGAGGGCTAATTAGTCGTATAGTATTATAAATCAACGAAAGAGCCCTCACCTGAGCGGCTCTTTTTAATTAGTATAGAAAGGAAATATATGAATAACGACACACCTCACTACACCAAGGTTGCCAGTCACGAAGCCGTGAACGGTGAGTTCGATACGTGCCTCTTGCTCTACTCCGGAGGCCTCGACACATCCGTCATGCTCAAGTGGTTACAAGAAAAATATAACTGCAAGGTCATCACCCTAACAGTCAACATTGGCCAGACGGTTGATGATCTCGATGCCATCGCCGAAAAGGCCAAAATGCTCGGCGCCATAGAAACCATTACGGTTGACGCCCGCGACCGCTTCGCCGATGAGCTGCTGTCGCTAGCCATCAAAGCCAACGCTGATTATCAAGGCGGCTACGCCCTCTGCACGCCACTCGGGCGCATCATCATCTCGCAATTGGCCGTCGAATATGCCGAAAAGTACAACTGCACCGTCATTGCACACGGTGCTACTGGCAAAGGCAACGACCAAGTTCGCTTCGAAACCTACATCACTACACTCAACCCTAAACTCAAGATCCTGGCACCGGTACGTGAGTGGAGTATGGGTCGAGAGGAAGAGCTGGCCTACGCCAAGAAGCACCATATCCCCGTGCCGCACACCCAGGAATCACCCTACTCAACCGATGAAAACATGTGGGGTATCACCAGCGAAGGCGGCGAAATTGAATCACCATCGCTCAAGCCAAATTACCACGCCATTCTCAATTGGTGCTCGACCATCAAATACACGCCAGACGAAGCCGAGGACATTACCATTGAATTTATCAAAGGTGTACCTGTCGCGGTTGATAACCGCCACTTTTCACTCCAAGCACTCATCCAGCACTGCAACCAACTCGGCCGCAAGCACGGCGTGGGTGTATCGACCCTCATCGAAGATCGACTGGTCGGGCTGAAGGTACGTGGCGTCTACGAAAACCCTGGCGCTGCCATCTTGATTACCGCTCATCAAAAGCTCGAGCAATTGGTGTCCACCCGCGTTGAAAATGAACTAAAAGCCGAAATGGACAAAAAATGGGCATATCTGACCTATGCGGCACAGTGGTACGAGCCAGCCATCCATCACATCAATGCCTACATCGACGACCAGAACCAAAAAGTCACCGGCACAGTGACGGTCCGCCTATACAAGGGTACCATCACCGTCGTCAGCGTGGACTCACCACATTCGTTGTTTGATATCAATCTTGCAACATTTGATTCCAACGACGCATTCAACCAGAATTCGTCCGCCGGATTCATTGAATTATATTCACTAAGTCAGCGAACAGCTGAAGGAGCATACTCATATGGCAAGTAAACTATGGCAATCAACCGCAACTGGCTCACTTCATCCATTAGTCGAGGCATACACCGTTGGTGACGATCAGGTATTGGACCAGCACTTACTCGGTCACGACATTACCGCGACCAAAGCGCATGCTCACATGCTAGAAAAAATTGGCGTGCTGACCAGCGACGAATATCAACAATTGGCAGCCGCCTTGGACGAGCTGCTGAACGAGTGGAAAACTGGTGCCTTCACGCTCACCAGCGAGCACGAAGATGGCCACACCGCTATTGAGCTATATCTGACAGAAAAACTCGGACCAATTGGCAAAAAGGTTCATACTGGTCGAAGCCGCAATGACCAAGCCTTGGTGATGATGCGACTATTTATCAAAACGGAGCTTGAGGCAGTAGCCAAAAAGCTGGAAGCAGTCGCTCAGGCCTATGCTGGCAAAATTGCCGTCATTGGCCAGACCGAGATGCCTGGCTACACCCACACCCAAAAAGCCATGCCAACCACGGTCAGTATGTGGCTTGGCTCATATCACGATGCGTTTCATGACCTCCAGCAATTGGTGGCACACAGCATCACCGCCATCGATCAAAACCCGCTGGGTAGCGCTGCTGGCTTTGGCGTTACTCTGCCACTTGACCGCCAGATGACGACCAGTGAGTTAGGCTTCGCTAAAGTACAGGAAAATCCCATGTACTGCGGCTTGTCGCGCGGCGTGTTTGAGCTGATTGCCGTGCAAGCACTCAACCCAATCATGGTCTTTGCTGGCAAATTTGCCGAAGACATGTTGCTGTTTACTTCTCAGGAGTTTAACTATTTCAAGCTGCCTGTTACCATGACCACTGGATCGTCCATCATGCCGCACAAACGTAACTACGACGTCTTTGAGATCATGCGCGCCACCGCCCACGCTTATCCAAACTACGCTTTGCAACTCCAAGCTATTTCGACAGGTGCCGGCAGTGGCTATCACCGCGACTTGCAGTTGACCAAAAAGATCACCATGGATGCCTTCACGTCGGCACTCGACACTCTGGAAGTTCTGACACTCTGTGTCAGTGAACTGGAGGCTAACACTGACCGATTGGCTGAGGCGATGACCGATGAACTTTACACCGTCGCCAAGATTAACGAATTGGTGGAAAAAGGCGTGCCATTCCGCGACGCCTACCAGCAGGTCAAACAATCATTTCTGGGTGAATAATCCCTGATGTTCACTGGTAGCCGCCAACTATTTGACAAACACAAGCTTTTTGTGCTATAATCAAAAGATACGTGAATTAAAACATAAAAAGGCAGAAAAATGACAGACAAAAAAGATCTGGTGTGTATACCACGCGAAATTGAACTCCAAGCTGCAATGTTCCGTTTGGGCAATATTAACGAGGAAATTCAAAAGGGTTATGAAATCCTCAAAAAATATCATAAGACGGTGACCTTTTTCGGTTCGGCACGTACCTGCCCAGACAGCCCATATTACCAAGCTGCCAAAGAAGCGTCAGAGCGTTTGGCAAGCTTGGGTTATGCGGTTGTCTCTGGAGGTGGCCACGGTATCATGGGTGCCGCCAACGAAGGAGCTAACAAAGCGGTCCAAAAAGGTGCGCGCGCTGCTGGCGGTGAATCAATCGCCTTTAACATTAAATTACCCCACGAACAAGATCTCAATGAATATGCAACTGAGGCGTTTGAATTTCAACATTTCGCTCCCCGCAAAATCGTCATGACCATGTACGCTGACGCTTACATTTATTTCCCTGGTGGTTTTGGCACCTTGGATGAATTGGCGGAGATATTGACCTTGATCCAGACACAGAAAACCAATCGCGTGCCAGTCATCCTGTTTGACACGGCGTTCTGGAGCGACTTGGATGCGTTCTTCCGCGACCACATGTTAGCTGAATCAGCAATCGTCAAAGAAGACCTTGATATTTACACCATCACTGACAGTGTCGACGAAATCATCGACATCGTTACGTCCAATAAAACCTATTGCGATCACTAATCCAAGATGTCATCAACCCGCCGGCAAATGCCGCCATCACAAATGATGCGACTAACGGCTGGGTTGTGCGTCTGTGGATGATCCCGGAAACGGCGGTAAATTTCCTGTCCCAAGGCAACTTTACCGTGCTTGGTGGTATTCCTGCCGAGCGACAACTGATGGTGATAGTTTTCAACAATATCCACAGGATGAAAAGAAATAATGTGCCCGTCTATGTCTGCCAGCACCCAGTCACTAGCTTTGAAGCAGGCTCGTTTATCGATTTCTGGAGCCACCGCCATCAGCGCCTGGTAGACTTCATTTGCTGTCGTATCACGCGGATCAAGCCCCAAAGCACGCAGCACACTATGTGTTCGCGCCAAAACATCCGACATCAACCGAATGTCGCTATCATCACGTGTCATTCGATTGAGCTCCTGCAAGGCAATTTGTATGTTCGCGCCTTCTCCTAATAGTCGAGCCAAGTGTTGTGCCATGATTATATACTCCTTTCTTGTAACGGCATCTCGTGTAGACTAGCGCCTTTATGTAAAATTCCCGCCTTAGCACTAATTTTCGCAACGACGGCGCTGGAATTTGCGCTGGCAAAAATAACCGAATCTCGCAAACTGCCGCCTTCCACCCATCTACTCAAAAATCCTGAGGCAAATGCGTCACCAGCCCCTGTCCTGTCAATGGCTGGAACGTCTTCGTACATGCCAGCGCGGACAATTATCTTGCCGTCACTCGCCATGGAGCCATTAGCGCCATCCGTCACCAGTAACGTTGGCACCAAATACAGCCCGTGGCGAATCAAACTCTCCAAATCACTTCCTTCAACAAGCTGCTGCATTTCCTCTTTATTGACGGTCAAAATATCTACATCTTGCAGCAAGCCAAGCAACAATTCGCGCTGCGCCAACTCTTTTTTGCCAGGATTAAAACAAATTTTAATGCCGCGTTCGCGCGCTTGAGTAAACAGTTTACTGAGCGTTTGCATTTGTCCCGCTAGGTTGGAAACATACAGCCAATCCGCCTGAACATTTTCCAGAGAAAAATCGCTTGGATGATAGTGCGTAGAGGCGCCGCGATAGGTTAAAATGGTGCGCTCGCCATTTGGCGCTAGGAGCATGACTGAATATCCCGTGTTGTATTTGTCAGAGAATTTCACTAGCTGCGTACCAACACTTTCACTGTCCAGTGCATCCAACACTGCCTGGCCTGCTGGATCGCGCCCAACAACCCCCATGAACTGCGTTTGATGACCCTGACGAGCAAAGGTAACTGCTGCGTTAGTAGCGCCACCGCCGGTAGAAAAATGAATCTGATTGACATCAATTTTTGAACCCAGCTCCAGACGCTGAAAACAACGTTCTGGGCTTTCACAAACTGGTGCCAAAGCTGGCGAATGACTCAGGAATACGTCTTGAACGGCAGCACCAATGGTAATGATTTTGGCCATTAGATCACCGCCCTTCCACTTGAACCAAATGCCATGATTTTTTCTTCGACGACCTTCTGGACTACCGAATACACTTCAGGCATCAGCTTAACAATGGCATATTCATTTGGATTTTCACGCAAAGTTTTTTCCAGTGTGGTGCGGAAAGCGTAGCGCATGTCGGAGTTGATGTTAATTTTGGAGACGCCAATTTTTGCTGCGTCCTCAAAATAATGCAGCGGCGTACCTGACCCACCATGAAGCGAAATCTGGCAGTGCAGCACCTCGCGAATGCGTGCTAACAATTCCAAATCCAATACTTTCGGCACCGGATATTTACCGTGCAGATTACCGACTGCTGCTGCAAAGGTATCAATCCCCGTCGCCTCGACAAATGCCCGCGCACCATCTGGCGTGGAAAAAGTTTTTTTGATCTCTTCATAGTCAATAGCTTCAGTGTGAACGTTAGAGCTACCGCCAAAGTAGTGTGGCTCGGACTCCACCAGCGCACCAGTAAACTTGGCATACTCGACAACCTCGCGGGTTTTAGCGATGATTTCCTCGTCGGAAGCGTCGTGATTTGCCTGAGAAATGTCGATGTGCACAAACTCATAGCCCGCATCAATGGCCCGTTTACAGCCCTCGGCTGTCGGTCCGTGATCCAGATTCAAATACATCTCAATGCCGTATTCAGCCTTATAGTTATCTACCAAATCACGCACATTTTCTAGCCCCATGGCTTTCACTTCGGCGTCCGAAACCTCAACCAGCACCGGCGACTGCAGTTTTTGTGCCGCCCGTGCCACAGCGATCAGCGTTTCTTGGTTATCAATATTAAACGCCCCGACCGCAAAATGTTGCGCCCGTGTCCGCTGCATCAAATGACGCGCTCGCGTCGTGTTTTGCCGAATCTCTGAAATCGATAGTCCCATACTGCCCCCTAAAATACTTATGGTAATTATAGCAATTAGCGCGCGTTCTGCCAAGGGTGGTCTGCTACGCGTCAGGCCTGTGTGCAGTTAATATATTGACTTTTAGGGTAATATATGGTAAATTACAAGTAACTTCTGCTCGAGGTTTGTCTGAGGGCAGAAGAGCCCTTTGACCTCGAGCACATTTTTTCCTGAAAGGAGGGAAAAATGTATACGCTACTGGGCAGGTGGGCGCTAACTTTTGTTGGGGCTTATCTGCTGATGAGTGCCTTATTCAGGACAGATCGTCCGCGGGTGGCCGATGTAGCCATCTATGCGATGCTCGTCACCATTCTGTTGAGTGGCGACGTGTTCGAATGCTCGGGGGGCTAAAGCCCCCCAGAAAATAGCTCGCCTTGAGGTTTTAGACCTCGGCTGGAGCCTTTCTGGGTGGGCTATTTTCATTGGAGAAAATTTACGACGCTACGCACAATTGAATCGATATCTAAACCATGCTTTTGCCACAATTCAGACGTTTTACCTGACTCACCAAACACATTGTCCACACCAATTCGTTTCACTTTCACCGGTAAATGCTCACTGAGTAGTTCCGCCACACTTGAGCCGAATCCGCCAGCGATCTGCCCCTCTTCGGCCGTCACCACACGGCCGCATTTTTGGGCAGCACCCAACACTGCTGCCTCATCCAACGGCTTGATGGTTGGGAAATGAACAACCTCCGCCTGGATGCTATGCTGATTTGCCAGTATTTCCGCTGCCAGTAGTAATTGACAGGTCATCGTGCCAGTGCCCAGCAACGCCACGTCTTTTCCTTCGCGCAACACGTAAGCTTTGCCAATTTCAAATGTTGCCTGATTTAAAAACAGTGGCACATCAGCCCGCGGCAATCGCACATAGTTTGGCCGTGAATCAGCCACCATCGCCGCCGCCATCAACTCAGCCTCATGCGCATCGCCCGGCGCCAGCACTACCATGTTTGGCAAGCTCCGCATCAGCGCGATATCCTCCAGCATTTGGTGTGTTGCACCATCTGGACCCACGTTCAGCCCTACGTGTGAACCGACCAGCTTGACCGGCTGATTATTGAGACAAATCGTCGTGCGAATTTGCTCCCAGTTACGTCCTGGACTAAACGAAGCGTAGCTAGCGGCAAACGGAATGTTACCCATGGCTGCCAGCCCAGACGCCACCGTCACTAAGTTTTGTTCCGCCACACCAACTTCAATGAGTCTCGGCGCACCGATATGCTTGGCAAATTTACCAAAGCCAACGCTTGCTACCAGGTCCGCACTGAGCGCCACGACGCGGTCATCCTGCTTGGCCAGTGCAACCAAACCGTCACCAAAGCCACCTCGCACCGAAGCATAGGTGGGCGTTTGCCAATCTTCACGTAGATACATCATTTCCTATCCTCCAACTGAGCTAACGCTCGCTGCGCTTCCTCGACAGTAGGAACTTTCCCATGCCAATGGTAGTCGCCTTCCATAAAATCGACCCCTTTGCCTGGTATGGTGTGGGCGATAATGATACTTGGTCTGTCTGTCACAGCACGAGCCATACTCACGGCTTCACAGATACTCTCCATATTGTGCCCATCAATTTCCTGAACGTGCCAGCCAAAACTGCGCCATTTGCCTTGCAAATCCTCCAGCGGCATGACGTCCTCAGTACTACCGCCAATTTGAATATTGTTACGATCAACGATGCCGATCATATTACCCAAGTTGTATTTACTAGCAAACATCGCTGCTTCCCAGATATTACCTTCGTCTAATTCACCATCGCCCATCAGACAATAGACAAACCGCTTGGGCTGTGGATGTAAATATCGCACATGGTACGCCATGCCAGAAGCTTGGCTCAAGCCTGAGCCCAATGGCCCGCTAGTCGTCTCAACGCCAGGTAGCGCTTGACGTTCTGGATGCCCCTGCAGTCGAGAACCAAACTGTCTGAGTGTCGCCAATTCTGTCCTGGGAAAGAAACCACGCTCCGCCAAAGTCGCGTACAATACTGGCGCGCAGTGACCATTGCTCATGACGAAGAGATCTCGTTCATCCCAATCAGGGTTTTCTGGACTGATGTGAAGCACGGCAAAATACAAAGCTGTCATGATGTCCGCCAAGCCTAAGGCGCCAGCAGTGTGACCACTACCAGCCTGTTCCAGCATGGTGATGATGGAGCGGCGCACTGACGAGGCATGCTGCTCCAATTGTTTACACGTGACGTTTAGCGGCACTAGCCCAACATGCCCTTTTTGTTAATTTCATTTTGAATGTTTTGATAGGCTTCTCGAGGATTTGGCGATTTTTGGATGGCACCACCAACCACCAAAACATTGACGCCGCTGTGCGCCAAGCCATAGGCGTTGTCTGGCATAACGCCACCGTCCCAGCCAATTTCTACAGCCGGGTTGATGTCTTTGATGAGACGGATTTTTTCCAATTGCATCAAACTGGCACTACCGCCAAAACGGCCAAGCTCACCAGAAAATATCATGACGTGATCCGCTGCCTTGATAAGGTCAACGACGGTACTCGGGACGGTTGGGCGCATCAACACCAAGCCAGCTTTGATATCTGCTTGTTTAATTTTCTGCAGCGCGCCAAGGATGTCGCCGTCAGACTCAGCGTGGAGCAAAATCATATTTGGGCGTAGCGCCACCAAATCTTCTATGTATTCATCGACATTTTTCACCATGGCATGAATATCAATTTGCCAGCCTTCTGGTGCCCACAGATCCCGCAAACCAACTGTCAAGTTTGGCGCAAATTGCCCATCAGAAATATCAACGTGTGCTCGCTCGGCAAAACCAGTAATTCGCTCAATCTGTTCTTTGTATTGATCGACATTTTCTGCCAAAATACTGGGGGTGATTACTGTGGTCATAATAATTGGTCCAATTGCGCATTGCGCCTATTAAATCTTGGTGCATTAACATACGGAGTGTTGAGCCATGTTTCCATGATTCCCTTCCACGCCGCTTCATTGTCCTCCAAAACACGAGCTGGCAAACACAACACATTTGAGTTATTGTCCTGGCGTGTCATTTTAGCTTCGTAGGCATCCCAAATGACACTGGCACGGATACCTTTGAAACGGTTCGCTGCCATGCACATACCTTGACCGCCGCCACAAATCAAAATCGCTCGCGGATCGTCTGATTCGTCACCAATCACTCGTAGGGCTGCTGCCTGAGCAAACTGAGGGAAATCATCGTCCGGGTTCAATTCTCGCCCACCGACGTCTTCGACTTCGTAGTTATTTTTCACCAAATACGCGAAGACCTTTTCTTTCAACAAAAAGCCGCGATGATCAGACCCCAAGTAAATTTTCATACTCATAAGTATAAGCGGTTTAGGAGCTTTTTGCAAATTAGCCAGCGCGCTTCAATACAGCGCCAATGTCTGCCACCAACTCCACCAAACGGTTTGAATAGCCCCATTCATTGTCATACCAAACCATGACTTTTATCAGATTACCACCAACGACTTTGGTGAGTGGCAAATCAACAACTCCGGAGTGTGAATTGCCGATGAAATCCCTGCTGACGAGCGGATCTTCACTGACACCCAAAATGCCCTGATAGAACGTGTCTTGAGCTGCTTTTTTGAAGGCTTCATTTACTTGCTCGACCGTCACGTCACGTCTGAGCAACGCTGTCACGTCACTGAGCGACACCACTGGCGTTGGTACACGGACACTCAGGCCGTCAAATTTGCCAGTCAGCTGTGGCAACGTTTTGGTCACGGCAATAGCTGCACCTGTTGTTGTTGGCACCATGTTCTCAGCGGCATTGCGACCTTCGCGCAGGTCCTTAGCTGGTGCGTCCTGCAGACGCTGGCTGGCAGTGTAGCTGTGCACTGTTGTCAGTATTGATTTTTCCACGCCAAACTCTGCGTCCAGGACAGCCATTACCGCACCCAAACTGTTGGTAGTACAACTGGCGTTAGAAACAATTGGCGTCGCCGAGGCGATCTTGTCGTCATTGGTACCAAATACAATCGTATCCACACCATCAGACTTGGTGGGACCGCTAATGACGACACGTTTCGCACCAGCTTCCAGGTGTTTGCCTGCGCCCTCTTTGTCAGTAAAGAAGCCAGTCGATTCAATCACTACATCGATATTCATATCTTTCCACGGCAATTGCTGCGGCTCTTTCTCTGCCAAAACCTTGACAGATTGGCCATCGACGATAAGCTCATTTTCTGTAAATGTCACCTGGCGTCCGTATTCACCATAGTTGCTGTCATGCTTGAGCAGATATGCCAATGTTTTAGTGTCCGTCAAATCATTGATAGCGACAATCTCTAGGTCGCTACGCTCACGCGCAATCTTAAACGCATTGCGCCCAATCCGCCCAAAGCCGTTAATTGCTATTCTTGTTGCTGCCATACTGCCCTCCCTGTTAAGCGTTAGCCTTTTCTCCTATTATATACCAAACTATTTTTCTCTTCTAGCGTGAAACTCTGCAAATAGACCAATGCCGATAAATACAACCGTCATAGACCCTGCAATAAAAATACTTGTAGCATTTGACAGAAAACCAAATAGTAATGCGCATGGGATGAATATCAGACGACCAACAGTATTGATCACCGAACCAGCACCAGCGCGATATTTTGATGGTAGATAGTGCTGCATTTTTGACGTCAGCGCAAGAACTAGTGCAAACGACAATGTACCAATGACAAACTGCAGTCCAACGGTTAGCCAAAATGACGGACTGACAGTCATGCCAATTGCGGAGATGAAGCAGACAGCTAGCGCCAATAGGACTCGTCGTCGAGTGGCAAAGAAGCGAACAATCGCACCGCCAGAACTGTACGTACCCGTGATGATAGCTCCTGCTATACCAAACAATGCCGCCGGCATAGACAACGCCGCATACCACAGTTGATAGAACTCACCGTTCATTTTCTGCACCAAAAATACTACCAGCATAACAACCACCAGCCAAACAAGGTCAGGATTTTTGAAAACAGCCGCAAACGTACCTTTCGTATGCTCGATCAATTTCGCATCGGTTGATTGTTTATGAATCGTTGTGTCTCGATAGAACAATAAGACCACTGCTGCTAACCCTGCGGTAATAATTGTCGCAAAAAACGCCGACCTAAGCGATGTAGCAGACGCCAGCCATCCGCCCAATAACGCACTGATAATTAAAGCGATGCCGCCAAGCATCTCAAAGCGACCCAAAATTTTATCATAGTTTCTTGTATGTCCCTGTTCTTCTTTAAGCAAGTCATAAATCATAGCTGAACCAGTACCGCTGGCAAGAGCATCAAAGAATCCCCAAAATGCTGCCGACACAACATATAGCGACGGGTCATTACTAATCCACCCAAAATAACTACTCAGCAACATACTTAAGGCTGACAAAATCATGACGCCTTTTCGACTCCAGCGATCCGCCAGCACACCAGATGGTACTTCCATGAAGACTGACATTACCGCATAAATCGCCGCCATCAAACCAATACTGGCATCATTGAATCCTATGCTGTACATAAAGAGTTTTTCAATGGAATACCAAAACACAAAACACAACAGGAACTTCGCAATAAACAGTGGCGCCAAGCGTCGGACGAGCGGATTTTTCATCCCATTATTATACCATAATGTTATACTATATATATGACGCGTGAAGAGCTACTCGCCACAGCTGGGCAAAAGTATGATGAGGTGCCGGTGCTGGTTTTGGCAAGCGCGATTGACTATGCGACCGAAAAGCATGCTGGACAAAAACGCAAAAGCGGCGAGCCGTATATCAATCACCCACTGGCGGTGGCCGAGATTTTGATTGAGTGGGGCATGGACATCGACACGGTGGTGGCGGGTGTGCTGCATGACACGGTCGAGGACACCGACGCGACGCTGGATGAGTTGGAGAGTTTATTTGGACGAGATGTGGCGTTTTTGGTGGATGGTGTGACCAAGGTTTCGCAGGCGCGCGCCGGCATGCGTAGCCTGGACAGCTATTTGCCGCACACCAAGGATAATTTGACCAAGCTGATGATCGCAGTCGGTGAAGACGTGCGGGTGATTATCATCAAACTGGCGGATCGCTTGCATAATATGCGGACGTTGCAATTTATGTCGCCAGAGAAGCAGAAGAAAATTGCTCGCGAGACGATCGAGGTATTTGCACCGCTGGCGGACCGGTTGAACATGGGACGCGTGCGTGTGCAGCTGGAAGAATTGAGCTTCAAATATTTGATGCCGAAAGATTTTCACCGCACCAAAAGTTTGATGGATAGTCGCTTGAAAAAATCGCAGCGAAAGCTGGATCGTGTTCGCCGCGAAGTCGAGGCGCGACTAAAGGAAGAAAAGCTGGTTTTCCAGATGGACGGCCGCGTCAAAAGCGTCTACAGCCTGTTCAAAAAACTTGATAAGGTTGGCGATATCGATAAGATTTATGATTTGATCGCCCTGCGAGTGATTGTTGATGATTTGTCGACAGGATATTTGGTTCTAGGGATTCTGCACGATATGTATCAGCCGATGTACGAGCGGATCAAAGATTATGTCGCCAACCCCAAGCCAAACGGTTACCAAAGTCTACACACCACCGTGCAAACGCCGAGTGGGCAAATTGTTGAATTTCAAATTCGTACCAAAGAGATGCACGAATACGCTGAGCGTGGTTTGGCGGCCAGCTTCCACTACAATGAGCAGAAATTAACCGACGCGTACAAAAAGGGTCGTATAGGCGCTATGCCGGCAGACCTGTCGTGGATTCGCGACCTTCAGGAAGCAGCGGCGCTGGCTGGCGAGGGCAAACGATTTGACTCTGATAAGTTCCGCATGAAATTATTCTCTGACCGAATTTTCGTTTATTCTCCAAAAGGTGATATCTATGATTTGCCGCGCGGTGCTTTTCCACTGGATTATGCTTACCGCATTCACTCCGACATCGCGGCGCACGCTAGCGGTTTCAAGATCAATGGCATCATGAAGCCGTTTACCTATCACTTGCGGCACGGCGACACCATTGAAGTCTTAACCAATAAGTCCGCCCACCCGAAGCCGGATTGGCGCGAGCTGATTATAACGCCTCACGCTAAAGACAAGCTGCGTCTGCAGTTGTCGCGTAGCGGCGGCATCTTGCAGCAACTGACCGGCGGCGTTTCATCACTGTTTCGGCATCGATAGTAAATAAGTAGAGTATAAAAAAACAATATCACTCTCATTCCAGAGACTGTGACGGGCGCGATAGCCCCGTCAGTCGAACGCCACAGGCTGACCATAGGTCACCTATAAAGAGCACTTGGTGAGACGTGATATTGTTTTACGGTGTGAATATCCTTACGCTCGCTCGTTCCAGCGGGTGATTGAATCGCGAATGATTTGCTTGGCGCGTTCAACATCACCAAAGCCCTTGACCACTGTTGAGCCTGGCTTCTTCATATCTTTGTAGTGGTTGAAATGATGTTCAATTTGCTTGAGGAGCTGCGGCGGCAAGTCTTCCAACGAATTGATAGCATCGCCAGTATTGCGGTCATCAGCTGGCACCACAATCACCTTGTCGTCAACCTCATCGTCATCAACAAATTCCAGCACACCCACAACCTTTGCCTCCATGAAAATACCCGTTGTCAGTGGCTGGTCGGTGATGATTAAAGCGTCCAATTCATCGCCGTCCTCGTCCAATGTCTGCGGGATGAAACCGTAGTTGGTTGGCTTGGCAAAAATTGCTGGCTCGACGCGGTCCAGTTGCATGACTGCCAGCTCACGGTTCCACTCAATCTTGTGGTTTGAGCCTTGCGGGATTTCAACAACGACATTAACGATGCCATTTTCTACGTCACCAGGTGTTAAAATTTGATTGAAGTCTGCCATGGTCTACTCCTCTCTGGCTTTTTCTTGTAAATATTCACGAATTTGCAATGCCGCCACCGCACCCTCGCCAACCGCCGAAGCGATTTGCATGGTTGCACCGGAACGCACGTCACCCGAAGCAAAGACACCGGGAATATTGGTGCGCAAATGTTCGTCAGTAACAATGTGTCCGCCGAGGTCCAGCTCAACATCTGAGTCTGTCAAAAACTGCGTGTTTGGAATCAAGCCGATGAAGACGAATAAGCCGTCTGCGGTAAACTCTTTCTGCTCGCCGTTCTGGGTTGATTTGACACCGTAGAATTTGTCGTCTTTCACGATAATTTCATCGGTAGTTGCACCGATGTGGACGGTAATGTTGCCTGCGTCAACGTATTTTTGTAGTTCTTTTTGCAGGACATCGCTGGCACGTAATTCGCTGCGCACCAACAGATCAATGTGGCTGGCGTAGCGAGTCAAAAATATCGCTTCTTGCACCGCTGAGTTACCGCCGCCAACGACGATCAGTTTCTTATCGCGATAAAATGCACCGTCGCACGTTGCGCAGTAATGTACACCGCGGCCATACAATTCATCTTCGCCTGGCACACCCAGTTTGCGATGATTTGAACCAGTCGCCAGCAGCACGGCTTTAGTTCGCACTGGCTGACCATCAATTGTCAACTCCAACTCTCCGTCGACTTGCTTCAGCTCCGTCACGTCACCGTACTCAATATCCGCGCCAAATCGCTCAGCCTGCTGCTGCAGCTCCGAGGCTAATTTCATGCCAGTCACACCCTCAGCAAACCCTGGGTAATTGTCAATTTGATCAGTAATGGCCGCCATACCGCCGACCACGCCGCGTTCATATAGTGTTGTCGGCACGTCCTCGCGCGACAGATAGATAGCTGCGGTCAACGCACTTGGACCAGCACCAACAATGATAACTTCTTTAGACATTGAGCCCCCTTGACTTGTAATATCGTTTAATAATCTCTGGCATTTCTGGTTGTGGGATATCTGCTGGCTTTTCGATAGCCATGATGACAAATTTCAGTGGTGAATTGGCAGGAATTTTATCACCCTGACCTTGACTACCGTACGCCTTATCAGCTGGAATCGTCAGTTCGCGCACGCCACCGATCTTCATACCAACCAGGCCCTCTTTCCAACCCTGGATGACTGCCGTATTCGCCGGACCGTTTATAGCAAACGGCGCTTTCAACTTACCATCAGCGATTGACTGGTCAAATACTTCACCCTTGGCGTTCCAGCCAATGTAATACACCGCAAATTTGGTGTCATCTTTGACTTCTGCGCCGTCGCCTTCCACCACATCTTCTTTGCCGAGTTCTTTGACATCGCCAGCTTCAAACGCACCGACCCGTGAGCTGAACTCAGCGAATTTAGCATAATATTTATTGTTTAATTCCGCCGTCTGCGCTTCAACTTTCTTTTGACGTTCTGTATTTGCTGCTTTATAGCTTTCTTGTGCTCGCTGCAGCTCAACCTGATCTTTGGCTTCATTGCCTGGAGCCACCATCATGGCGATGAAACCGCCAACCGTACCCACCAACATTGTGATTGTAATAATCCAAATTCCTATTCTTTGCGATCTTGCTATCGCCATATCTTATCCTCCTCTGTTTATCCTATTATACATCAACTTTTGGCTCGGCGGCAATGTCATACGCAGCCAATCGCTCGCCCGCCATACCAGGATTCTTCTGTAGCTCCAACAGCTTGGCATAGATGCCATTTGTTTTTGCCAATTCGTCTGGCGACCCAATCTCATCAACTCGCCCATTTTTCAGAGTGATGATGGTGTCGACCGCCGCAATGGTCGACAAGCGGTGAGCGATGATCAGCGTGGTGCGGCCTTTCATCAACCGGTCAAGCGCTTGCTGTACCAAATGCTCATTTTTATTGTCCAAATTACTGGTTGCCTCGTCCAATATCAAAATTGGCGCATCTTTTAACACCGCACGTGCAATGGCAATGCGCTGCTTCTGACCTCCTGAAAGCTTCAAGCCATGCTCACCGATCTGCGTGTCATATCCATAGTCCAGCTGACGAATGAATTCATCAGCATTAGCGGCTTTGGCAGCGGCAAAAATCTCCTTGTCCGTCGCATCCGCCTTACCATAAGCAATGTTTTCACGAATTGTACCAGAGAAAAGCACTGGGTCTTGGAAGACTGTTGCAATGTGTCCGCGCAAACTGCGCTGGGTCAGATTGCGAATGTCAGTATCATTGACAGAAATGACGCCACTATCACGTTCATACAGCCGCATCAACAAATTGGTAATTGTGGTTTTACCGCCACCAGATTCACTAACCAAAGCCACGCGTTTGCCAGCAGGGATTGTGAAGGAAATGTTATGCAAGACTGGACGATTTGGTACACTGGCGTATCGGAACGACACATCGTCAAAGGAAATCGTCGCCTTCTCTGTGTTCAGGTGAGCCGCATCAGGCGCGTCCTTGATACCAGGTTTGAGCTCCATGGCCGCAATGAAATCTTTACTCCCCGACACTGCTTTCTGAAAGCCATCAACGATGAAGCTCATACTAAAGAGTGGCGTTCGCAGATTGTTGATCAAGGTGATGAGCAAAATCATCTCACCAATCGTAAACTTCTTCTCGGTCGTCTGAACAAAAATGTAGGCAAAGATGAGGAAAAAAACGATGCTCAAAATAAGCCCACGAATGACGTCCATTTTGTGCCAATAGCGCGACTGCTTGCGCGTTACGGCGATGGTTTTACGGTAACGTTTGGTAAAATGTCGGTACTCTAAACTTTCGCGAACATAGCTTTTGACCACTTTGATTTGCGATACGACTTCTGCAAATCGGCCGCTAGCCATATCGACTTCGTGATTTTTATTTGACTGGAAATAACGCCATTTTTTGCTGGTCAATACTGCCAGCCAGATGAACAACGGATACAATATCAATACCAGTAGTGCCAGCTCTAAGCTGTACGTCAGGACGATACCAATCGTGATACAGCTGGTCAGAAGCATTTGCAGGAAATTGTTTGCAAACATGTTCAGGAAATTGCTCATCTCGGTGATGGCGCGGTTCAGGCGGTTGATGATGGTGCCTGTCAATTCCCCGTCAAAATAACTTTGTGGCAGGCTAAGCAAGTGGTGATAATAATGCGTCGACAACTGTGCTTTGAGCTTGGTGGACATAACATCGCCCCAGTAGCCGCCTAAGTTGCGAATCAACACGTTAGCAACATCAAACACCAGCAGCAAAGCCGCCAGCCACAACACCTGACTGACGCCAATGTTGTTGCCTTCAACCACTTCCACCATCAAAGTAGTAGCCCGCGATATGACATACGGCATGGCGATGCCAGTCAACGCCACTAATATCGAACACAGGCTAATTTTGGCATAAAACGGCAACATATTGTGCGTATAGCCAAGGGTACGGAGCAGCGATTTCATCAAACAAGCTCCGCGCCGTAAGTTTGTTGCATGGTCTGCTGGATCGATTCGATAATTGGCGTAATGTCGGAATCAACCAAGGTGCGCTGATGACTCGTGAAGACTAAGCGGAAGGTTAAGGTTTTTGTTGTCGCATCGTTTGATGGCTGGTATATGGATACCGCATGAAAGGCTACATCAATATCCACCGCTTTGAGGATGCGATCAATACTTTGGGCAACAGCTGCGTAATTGACGTCGGTTGGTAGTTTGAGTGAAATGTCGCGACTGGTCGATGGATAGCGGCTGAGCGGCTGATAATGGCTACCTCGCTTGGCGTAAACGGCCTCTAGACCAGCTGTATCCAAGCTCGCCGCAGCTACGTACGCCGGCAATTTGAAATTCTTGACGACCGACTGCTTCAGCTCGCCGACTATGCCAATGAACGTTCCGTCAGTTGTCTCAACCAATGCACTGCGTGATTGGTCAAACGGTGCCGTGACTGGGAAATTACGTTCTTGTTCAATCGGCTTAAATACTAACTCTGTACCAAGATCATGCGCCAACTGCTCAACCAAGCGACGAATTTTGTAAAATGGCGCACCCGCTCCCGGCTTTTTGGCGGCATAAACCATGTCCGTAAACTGACTGGCTTCTGGCAGGCCATCTTCGCCTAGGCCATGCATTTTGACATGCCCCTTGCCCATTTCAAACAAGGCAAATTCATCATGCCCAGCCTTGATGTTGGCGTGAACCTTATCAAGCAAACTTGGTAACACCGTCAAGCGGTAATATTGCAAATCAGGACTGAGGGCGTTCGATAATTTGTATGCCTGGCTGATGTCTTGCTCGGCATTTTTCAGGATGCGTTCGTGAACGAAGCTATAGGTCAAGACTTCGTTAGCGCCAGCACGCGACAGACTTTGGCGAACGGCGTTTTTTAGCTCACGACGCAAGTTTTTCGGTGTTGATTTGATGCTACGACGTGGCAATTGGCGCGGCAATTTATCAAAGCCATACAGCCGGCCGACCTCTTCGACAATATCCTCTGGCAGCTCAAGGTCGGTGCGCCAGAATGGCGGCTGAACATATATCGCCTCTTGCTCAACGTGTCTTAATCGGTTATCGCGCAAGCTACCTATATCGTTTTCATAGCTTTCATCCATCATCACAGTATGTTCTTTTACACTGATTTCAACATTGCCAAGCATTGATACAACTTCAGCGCTTTCAAATTTCTTCCCCAGTCGCTCCATTAGAAATTCTGGCAGAATAGCTTTTCTTAGTAACTTGTTTTCAGCAAAAATAGCGGTATTACACTTATCCTCTACTTCACTGGTCTGCACCCCGCCAACCATGCCCATCAGCTGTTTCAATACGGCGGCATTTTGTAGCGGCGATTGTCCTTTGTTAAACCGCGTCAAAGCATCAGTGAAAATACCATGGCGCATAGCGGTGCGGCGCAGCGCATACATGTCAAAATTAGCGCATTCAAGGACGATATTCTTAGTGTCACTTGAAACCTCGGTGTCGGCACCTCCCATAATTCCCGCCAGGCCGATCACGCCCTCGCCATCAGCTATGACGATGTCGTCCGTCGTCAGCTCATATTCCTTGCCATTCAGCAAGCTAACTTTCTCGCCGTCACGAGCCAGCCGCGCCTCGAGTGTAGACCCGCGCAATTTATCATAATCATAGGCGTGCGTTGGCTGTGCCGTCATCAGCATCATGTAATTTGTCGCGTCAACGATGTTGTTAATCGGCTTGCCGCCCATCGCCACCAACTGGCATTGTAGCCACAATGGGCTTGAACCCACGGTAACGTCACGGATTGCCACCGCCATGAATCGCGGCACTAGTTCAGGTGCTTCGTTCGTTACTGTTAGCTCCAGACCCTCAGCGCCAGAAAATTGCTGCTCCGATTTGTACCACTCGGGGCTAGTGAACTGCTGGTGAAAAATACCGGCAATCTCGCGCGCCACGCCGAGCTGCCCGAAACAATCCGGACGGTGAGTAAACATCTTGTTTTCAATATCCAGCACATAGTCGTCCAAACCAAACGTTTCCGCGAAACGAGCGCCCGCCGTGAGCTCAACACCCGCCGGCACGTCGTACTCCTTAATCTCAACGATTCCCTCGTGATCCGTGCCGATATCCAGTTCGTCCGCCGCCGCCAACATACCCTGGCTGAGCACGCCGCGCAGTGGCCGCGCATCCAGCACGAACGGCTCATCGTCATCAAAACTCGCTGGCACCGTACTTTTTGGCGGCAACCAAATCGCCCACATATCAGCGTGAACATTTGGCGCGCCGCAGACCACTTGCACTAGCCCGTTCTCGTCGCGCGGCACATCCGCCACCGCACCGCCATCATCGATCTTGGCCACACTCAGCCGATCAGCATCAGGATGCTTGACACATTCAACTACCCGGACAATTCGCGCGCCGCCATATTTAGCGCTGAGGTCGATCACTTCTTCGACGCCGCCGAGTTGCTGATTGACCCGCGCCACCAACTCATCTACGGGAGGTAATTCAAAATTAATCAATTGTTTGATAAGGTTTAGGCTGACTTTCATACTAGTTACTAGTATATCATCTTATCTGTAACTATTCGACTTTTGTAGAGCCAAGCCGCAGGTCGGTAATTATTGGCAATATTCTTTAGCTTTATATTTAGCAATGACATCCTGCTGTTTGGGCGTGAATCGCCGTGATTCGCGCATTTTTTGATAGGCTTTGTTGCGCGTCCAGGCATCAATATGTCCGTTTTCTAATTCAGCCAGCGTCAGCTCAAAAAAGTTTACCGCCGCCGTAGCGTATAGCCAAGCCAGTGCCATTTTGACATAGTAGCCGTCGTGGGTAATGTTTCGCAATGCCGCAAAAACTTTGTCGATATGTGCTTCGTCAAGGAAATTAGTCATCAAAGAAACCACACCGTAGCGAACTGTAAATTCAGCTTCGCTGTGCAAACATTCCAGCGCAAAATTCCACCACGATTCACCAGCAAATCGTCGCTTTTTCTCAATGAATACGTCAATGTGCGCCCATGAATCAATGCGGGGCAAATATTGCTTGGTCAAATCAATCGCCGTCTGATCATCGAGCCGAGCATGCGTAATCAACAATCCACACAGCAACACATAGTCGAAAGATTCGTCCTGGACCGTCAGCAATTCGCTGATTTCCGCTGCACCCACATCAGACGCCAACTCCCTCGCCAGCCGCCGCAAATCCGGCACGCGCACGCCAATGACTAACATCTTGGTGTTGACGATGCGCTTATTAAACTCAGCGTACGCCTCATTACCTTCAGCGAGTTTTGTTAGTTTCATCACAATGTCATCATGCATATTACTATTAGCCTTCGTGCTTAATTAATATAGACCAGCGCAATACCTAGTCATATTATTTATTCTACATTATATAGCTAGATTGATTACGCATTATACAGCATAAAATTATCTATCGTAGACCTGCTACACACAGCACATCATATACACTTGGCACTACTTTTACTAATCCGCGCAGTGCAATGTCTTGCGGTGCTGTGCGTGAAAAAACTGGACATTTTTGAGCCGTCGCAAAACCAATTTCCATTGCTGCGCTCAGCCCAACATAACCATCTGGAGCATAAAGCATCACAAAATCTGCTTGGCGAATTGCTGATAAATGCCACGCTTCGACTGTTTGTGGTGGTATACCTTGCTCGGCAGTGTCTCGCACAAATGCTGCATTATCAAACTGCATCCGTCGTGGCGATAAAACCTGGCAGCCAGTCACAACAAGCTCATCATAGACCCGGAATAGCCCTGCCCTGTCACGCGTGTATGAGCCGCAAAGTACTGCCCGAGGTGGCTCAAAATTCCGTCGCGTCATATTCATATATCACTTCTGTTAGTTCACCGTGTCCATCAATGCATGCTGTCATTTCATGCATGAAGCTTTTATATTTCTTTGGTTCACTCTCCATCTCTTCACGCGTGCGCCAGGCATTTTTACCGCCTTCAAATTCTTCAACCATTGTGCCAGAAACACTATCGCAAAACATCAGATGAAATAATTTATCCTCAACAATTTCATTTGTTTGGCTGTGGCGAACCCGCTCGTGATAGATACCGCGGTGTACGAAAGTTCCGTCTAGTCCCGTTTCTTCAGCGAGTTCACGTGCTGCCGCCTCAACAATAGACTCCGCCCAGCGTACTTTACCAGTCGGCGCACCCCAAAAACCATAATATGGATGCTTGAGGCGCTGTTGCAGGAGGTATTGCTTTTTCCCATGGTGCTGCCGCTCAACGACAAGCAGCACTGCCACCTTTGGCTGACGCTCAATCACACCAGCATCAGTGTCTAGCTTATTGGCATATTCTTTTCCTTTGATCGAAAGCATATAGCCATCAGCTGTTTTCGTAACGTAGCCTAAGGCGACTAGTCTCTTGATGTGAAATTTGACATGGTCGCTATCGAGCCCAGTAGCTCGCTGCAACGCAGCAAAATGAGCAGCCGGCAAAAATAGTAATTCTCGCAATATCTTTATCTGTGCATTATGCACCTTTTCCTCCAAACTCATGATCTACACTCCTTTTACCTCCATAATAGGACGGCTGTCATATAAAATCTAGGGAAGTCAATTTCCCTATTATTCCCATATTCATAAATATATGATATAATATACAAAATGCATCGGAAACCTTCTTACGAGAATTTAGCTCGCGCTCATCAACAGATACTCACGCAAACAGTGGGTGATTTTCTACAGCACGCACACACAGCTGATATTCAGCCAGATGCAGCCACCGTTTTTGTGCATGATGAATGCAATCCTGATTCAATTGGGGCAATCGCTACTGCATGCTCGCCGCAAGTTCCGACTGATGGCCGATTTGATTTTCAAAAAGCACATATCACAGGGCACCGCGTCGATGGGTCGTCAGTTGCTGGATGCGTCATTGAGAGCAATCAAGACAGCATCACCCTGACTGAGAGTGCAATGAATCCTGATCATCGCGTCCTTAACTTGCCGCTGCCCGACCAACATGCCGTTCTACAGGTTGCTTTCACGAAAAACTGTACGCCACAGCTGGATGAACTAGAGACACTATGGCAATGTGGCAGAGCCAAAACTGCACTCAGTCTTGGCATCACAGCGTTGCAAACATTAGCGCGAGAGTCGTACCCAACTCAGTCGGTTTCCGACATGCTAGCCCTCAAATCACCCACCACACCGAACGCAATCCTCACCACGTGGGATGTGTCGGACTCAACTGGGGAGATGGCGCGTGATAATGGAAAACTGCGCTCATTCATCGTTTGGTTTGGTAGCCAAGCAATCACTGCCGTGCAACGTTATGGCGGCGAGCTGATCGACTGGACGGGCGATGGACAGAACCTTGCAGTGCCACTACCGCAGAGCAACGCGCGTTTCTCACGTGAGCAGCGGGCTGATTTTGGTAATGATACACTCGTTCCACTGCTTAGCGAACTCGTTGATCTCGCTCAAGCGCAGGATGAATATACGGTTCGACTGACCACCGGTTTTGGCCGACTCGACAATGTTCCTGGTGGAAAAATGAGTCCAGCGCTCTTTGGTATGACGAAATTGTCCAAGCGTCAGCCACGCGACCGACTATCAATTGCCCTCACTGATGACACCTACGACATGCTCGCGCCTACCTTGCCTGACACATTGCGGCACTATCTGCACCGCGATTAAGCTTTCTTACGGGCTGATTTTTTATCTTCCTTGCTTTTTTGGAGTAATTTGTTTTTGAGTGTCAACACCACATCCGCCTCTTTGGCTAGCTGTTTGCTGTGGGTAACGACGATGACGCATTTGTCGTTTTCATGGGCGGCTCGACGCAGGATGTCGATGATGTCAGCGGCGGTGGTTTCGTCCAAGTTGCCGGTCGGCTCGTCCGCCAAGATGATCGGTGCGGAGGATACCAACGCTCGGCCGATCGCTACACGCTGTTGCTGTCCGCCGGAAAGTTTCATGACGTTACGGTGAATGTGATCGTCATCTAGGCCCATGGCATCCAATGTTTCGTTGGTAGCTTTGGAATTAACTAATTTCAGGTTTTCCAGTGGCGTCAGATAATCGATCAGGTTATAATTCTGAAACACCAGCGAGATATTGTGCTTGCGATGATGCGAGTAGCCCTGCTCTGCAATGTCTTGATCGTCGAACAAAATCTGCCCGCCAGTCGGTGTGTCTAGCCCCGCTAGCAGTCCCAGCAGTGTCGACTTGCCGGCGCCAGAACTACCGACGATGGCGTAGAATTTGCCTTTTTCAAACTGATAATTGATGCCGTTGAGCACATTGCTAGTGCCGTCGGCGTATGAATAAATGATATCGCGTAAAGTAAGTATTGACATGATAACTCCTAACTTAATTTTGCTAAAATTTGCTTTGGTGATTGGCGCATGATTGGCGCGGTGGCGGCGATGGCTGACAGCAGAACAACCATGTAGCCGAAGGCGAAAGCCTCTAGGTAGGTCGCTATTGGCACGACTTGCACCGCAGTCTTTTCTATGCGCTGGTTTTGGTCGGTTTGCGCCGTCAGGGTGGTAGAAATCTGCGACGAGGCAACCGAGCCAACACCGAGTGCGAACACTGAACTGACTGCGGCAATGATGGCGAGCTCTGCCAAGAACTGCCCGATAATCTGCCGCTTCGACGTGCCGATAGACAGTAAGATGCCAATTTCATGCAAGCGGCCGCGCACCCAGAACACCAGCACCAGTGACAGCACCGCCAGTCCTGCGGCGGCTGCGCCGATGGTGGCAATTGTCAAAATGTTTTGAATGCCGGCGATGTTTTGGAGAACCCCAGCGAATACCGCCCCGTTGTCGGTTAGGCTAAATTTTTGCCAATCGACGTTTGATAAACTTTTGACGTGGTCTGTTAGCGACTTCAGCTGGTGCGGATTTTCGGCGAAATACGTCGCTCGCGTTAGCTGCTGGCTACCCGTCAGCTGCTGTGCCGCAGCCAAGTTGGTGATGAGATGATTCTCCGCCATGTCGGACTGTAAGACCGCTGGCTTTTCACCTTTGCCGCTGAAGATGCCCATGACAGTCACCGTCACCTGCCGCCCGTCTTTGGTAATGTCCAGCTTGTCGCCTGGCTTGATACCGTTTTTCTCAGCGAAGGTTTCGTGGATCAGGGCCGCGTTTTGGTCGTTCGCCGTTAGGTGCTTGCCCTGCTCTAGTTGGTAGAATCGACTGGTGAACTCGCTGAGCAGATCGCTCTGTGTGGCGCCCGTCACCTTCGCTTCGCCAGCAATCCCAGCGTCCAATTGCACGCCGCTGCCTGCCACGTCAACCAATTGCTTGCCCGGCAATTCCGCGGTAGTTTCTACCTGGAAATTGTGCGATATGACGCCATGCACACGCTGCACCTGTCGTGCCATTTCCATCGGCACCTCGCCTGATGGCTGCTTGTTAGCGATGCTAAAGCCGGCACGAATGTTACGCTCGACCGATTGCTTCAGCTGCGCCATCGTCTGCTGCACCGTCAGCGTGCCGATCAGCAGCGTGAAAATCAGCGTCATGATCAGGGCGATGGTCAGGCTGCGACGCCGTTTGCGCGTCACAGCCGTCCAGGCTCGTTTGATAATCGTCATCATTCGCCCCTAGTCCACTTCGGTTAGTAATTCTTTTGGCGTTGACTGAGTAATCGGTCGAGAGGCCAGTAGCACCGCAATGATAATCACCGCCAGCCCAGCACCCCACACCGCCAATAGATCCGTCGGTTGCACGCCAACCGTCACCTTTTCTAGCGTACGTGATGACGTCACTGAGTCAGCATCAGCACCGAGCGACGCACCGTTCAAGGAACTGCCTGCTTGACGCGTAGCATTCTGCGCCGCCTGCGACACCACGTGATCGCCTATTTGTTGCGCAATCAGCCCGGCGGTAAAGTACGACACACCGAAGCTCAGCACCGCGATCATCACCAGCTCAGCGATGTATTGCAGCACAATCTTTGACTGCGGCACTCCCGTCGCCAAGAGTACACCCGCTTCGCGCTTGCGCTCATTCATCCACAGGTACAGCACCATGCCTATCACCGCGACGCTGACCAGAGCCGTCGCCCACAGCATACCGTCGATCAGGCCATACACGCCGTTCACCGCGCCAGTCACGCCAGCCAGCTCCTGACTATTCTTATTCAATTGATACTTTTGCCAATTGACCGGCAATTTATTTGCTCGCGCCATCACCTCATCCAGCTGCTTAGTGCCTTTGGTGAAGAACGTGGCATCTTGGTAAATCTCATTTTGCTCGGTATACGCGTTCAACTGGCGGGTCGTCGCGAGGTCGGTCAGGAACAAATTCTCAAACAGCTCCACCTGGTACGTCGCCTGCTTTGGGTTCTTGCCGTTAAATATACCGACGATTTCTACCTCGACCTCGTCCTTGGATGGATGCTCGTTGTCGGTGTCGTATTGGTTGGCCTTTAACTTAATTTTACTGCCAAGTTTCAGGTTATTAGCCTTGGCGAAATCTTCGTGCACCAAAATCTTGTGCGAATCGTTTTCGGTGATGTGCCGGCCAGCGATGAGCTTGAGCGACTCAGCCCGGAACTTTTTCTCGGACTCAGATTTGTTGACGCCGATGATGGTAGCGGCGTTACCAAACTGTTTGTCTTTCTCGGCATCATAGCCGCTGCCGCCGCTTGGTAACGGCACAAGTTTGGTATTGATAAAATCGACCGTGGCGTTCTGGCGTTTGACATAGTCCGTCACACCCTCCAGATTTTTCACCGCGTCGACGTCTTTGTTCGACACCGTTCCCGAACCGCGGGCGGTTCCTGGATTGGTGCGCGGATTATTGCCCAGCGTGAAGCCGGCCTTGAGCGTTTTGTCGAGCGACTGCGCTGCCGCGTCGGTCGAATGCTTGATAGCAAATCCGCTCAGCATAATCGTCGACATACACAGCAAAATCGCCAGCAAAATCAGCGTTTTGAGTTTTTTCCTGGTGATATACAACCAGGCACGTTGCA
>CAURUU010000002.1:0-221171 GCA_963528595.1 uncultured Candidatus Saccharibacteria bacterium | reverse complement strand
AAACCCGTCATCCTCACTGGCGTGCGCGCCAACAACGATATTCACATTGGCAATTATTTTGGTGCCATTTTGCCGATTGTCGATATGGCAAAGCGCCGCTCGGCCGATTTTGACATCAATCTGTTTATCCCCGATCTTCACAGCTTCACCACGCCAATTGACCACAGCAAGTTGTATGACAGTATCCTCAGCAATGCCCGGATTTACACGGCCGCGGGACTGCCGCTAGACAACGAGGCGATTCATTTGTACCGCCAAAGCCGCGTCCCAGCCCACAGTGAGCTGGCGTGGATCTTGGATTGCTTCACCGGGTTTGGCGAGATGAGCCGGATGACACAGTTTAAGGATAAAAGTGGCAAATTATTGTCAGGGGGCCGATCAATCGACCCGCCTGTATCAGAAAAGAATGGCGAACTAGTCTGGGATGAAGCTAAATGGGCTAGTGAGCACAGTAGAGTTTCTGTCGGCCTGTTCAACTACCCAGTCCTGATGGCCGCCGACATCTTGCTCTACGGCGCCACCTACGTGCCGGTTGGCGACGACCAGACGCAGCACCTGGAATTTACCCGCGACATTGCCGAGCGGATGAACCGCAAATTTGGCGATTTATTCATCGTGCCTAAACCAGTCGCCCAGCAGCATCAATTCTTCGGCAACGACCAAGGCTTGAGGATCAAAGATCTGATGAACCCGACCAAAAAAATGAGTAAATCCGACGACAGCGGCAAGGGCGTCATTTTCCTTGGCGACGAGCCGCAGATAGCGCACAAAAAAATCATGAGCGCCACCACCGATTCGCTAGGCAAGGTGCAATACGACAGGGAAAACCAACCCGGCATTTCCAACTTGCTGGAGATTTTGACGCTGGTACGTCAGGACGCTGGACGAGACGTCAGCTTGGAGCAGACCATCAGTGAGTACGCTGGCATGGAGCGCTACGGCGATTTCAAGCGAATCGTGGCTGATGAAGTGGCCGAATTCTTAGCGAATTTCCAGGCACGTCTGGCGGCAGTTGACGAGCAGGCCATCGAACGCAAACTGGAGTCGAGCGAGCGCGACATGAACGTCGTCGCCAATGAAACCTTGCACCGCGTCCAAACGGCCGTGGGGCTACGGAGATAGGAACGCTCGCGTGAAAATCTCGCCGCGCACCGTCCTCAAGATCGCCAGGCTGTACCAACTGGCGGACGACAACACGCCCGTCAAGGCCTTGCGCCATCTGAAAGTCCAGACGGACGAATCGCACATCGTGGCGGAATTTATCCTAAACAAGCAACATTTCGCCGTGCTGTACGGCTCGATCGTTGACGAGGAATCAATTGACGAATTGTGGCCCGGTAGACCTGCCAACGCTGAGATTCTGCCAAACCCGCTTGACCCGAGCTTCACCGAGACACCGTTTCAGGGCAAGTTTGTCATGATGTTTCGAATTGTACCGACCAAACAGCGCCTAGACATCCACTTGTCCACGACATTTGACCCGTCGATTTCGCGCAGCCTCTGGCAAAAGTACATCAAAGCTGGCTATGTTTTGGTCAATCAGCGAGTGGTGACGACGCCGAAGTTCGAGGTTGACGAGACCGATGAAATTGCCGTCAAACTGCCAGAGCAGGAGCAGGCCAGCGCCGAGCTCCCGATATTATACGAAGACGATGACGTGATAGTGGTCAATAAACCCAGCGGTCTCCTAACCCACGCCAAAGGCGGACTATCAACTGAGCCAACCGTGGCGGAAATTATTCGCCCCAAGACTTCGTTTGCCTCAGACACCGACCGGCCGGGCATCGTCCATCGGCTCGACCGCGACACCTCGGGCGTACTCATCATCGCTAAAACTGCTGACGCCGCCGCTCATTTACAGCGGCAATTCGCCCAGCGTACCGCCAAAAAAACCTACCTCGCGGTGACCGACGGCGTGCCGAAACTAGCCGCCGCGAAGATTGACCTACCGATTGGCCGCAACCCATCCGCACCCAGCACCTTCCGCGTTGACCCGAACGGCAAGCCCGCCCAAACGACCTACCGCGTACTGGCAGCAACCGACACCCAAGCGCTCATTGAACTGAAACCTACCACCGGCCGCACCCACCAACTCCGCGTCCATATGGCACACCTAAACACGCCAATTCTCGGCGACCGCGTTTACGGCAAGCCAAACGCCAGCCGTCTGATGCTCCACGCCCACCAACTGGAAATCACGCTGCCGTCTGGTGAGCGAAGAATCTTTGAGGCAGCCATCCCCAGCGTATTCACTGAACTATTTCCTGAGTGCACCAACGACATAGAAGAACCGAGCGACCAATGAGCCAGACGCCTCTCATCTCCACTACCGACCAAGCCGCGGTAGAGCAATTAGCAAACCGCTTGCCGCAATCATTGATGATTATTGCCGAATCCGGCCTAGACGGAGCAGGGGTAGCCCGCCACCTGGCACATCACTGCCGATCAGACGTCCTGACCGTCAGTCCGCTCCCGCAGAAGAACACCATCTCGACCGAACAAATCCGCGACCTAACGGCCATGCTACGCACCTACAGCTCTGTCCGCCGCGTCGTCATCATCAATCCAGCCAACGTCATGACCGAGTCCGCACAAAACGCATTGCTCAAAACACTCGAAGAGCCAAATCCTAACACTCATTTTCTCTTGATCGCCGAGACCAGCACAGACCTCCTCTCAACCATCCAATCCCGTTGCCAACAACTCACACTTCATCGCACCACCACCAGCCAAGACGCTAAAATGTTAGAGAATACCAACCTAACGCCTCAAGAAAAGCGCCAAATAGCATTTCTCGCCGCTGGATTGCCGCTCCTCATCACCGAGCTGAGCCACGACGCCACGAAGCTGGCAGAACGCCAAGCCATCGCCGCTGATGCCAAGCACATTTTGGAGCATCCCAGCTCCTACGCGTCCCTGAAATGCGCCCTGCGCTACACCGACCGAGCAAGCGCCCTCCAGCTTATCGACATTCTCCTACGCTTCATCCATTTCCAGCTAAAACACGCCACCCAGCCGCCAGCCATGCATCAATTACTCCAAAAAGTACTACAAGCAGAGAAGTCTCTCCTAGCAAATGGCAATACGCGCCTCGCTTTATTGAAAATTGTGCTATAATTAAGCAGATATGTTAAGTTTGATATTCATTTTAGCAATTATCATTTGGGCAATCACCTACAAACCTTCCGAAGAAAATTCTGCAGATTTTCCAGCCAAGATTTCTGAAAAACTCGATCAATTGTGGGCCATTGCGCAAGAATCCATCCGCGACAACAAATACCTCAGGGCAGAGAAGGCGCTGCTGACGATTTTGCGTGTTGACGAAAAGAACGCCACTGCGTACAATCGCTTGGGTATTTTGTATGCCAAGCAGCAGGCCTACAAAGACGCCATTGAGTGCTTTGAGATCGCCCAGAGTTTGGAACCAAGCGCCTCTAGCTTGCACAATGTCGGTTTGATTTATTATGAAACGAAGAATTATCCCAAGGCAGCATTGGCTTTTGAGCAAGCCCTGGAGATGGAAGACGATTTGGCGGCGCGCTACATCGCCTACGCCAAGGTCCAAGAGAAAATGGGTAATGGTAAAAAGATGATCGCTGCACTAGAAAAAGCAGTCGAACTTGACCCAATTCCACAGACGCTCACCGTTCTGGCTGAAGCCTATGATAACAACGGGCAAGCAGAGCTGGCCTCTGGACTACGCAAAAAAGCTGCCGCCATGTTAGTCCCAGACAGTCACGGTGCCGTACCGCGTCAGCGCCGTCAACCAAAACAGCCCAAAAAGTTGGTAATGTAGTTGCTTAGCCTATTTTTTTTTGCTATAATCACAGCAGTGCCGCTTTAGCTCAGCTGGCTAGAGCAACGGTTTTGTAAACCGTAGGTCCTCGGTTCGAGCCCGAGAAGCGGCTCCAAATTACGCTGGAATCGTGTAGTGGCAATCACAGGAGACTGTAAATCTCCCGCCGTAAGGCTTCGTAGGTTCGAGTCCTACTTCCGGTACCAATCAAACACCGGCTCATCACGAGGCGGTTTTTGATTACCCATGACTCCAACATGCGAGCCACTATCCATTGACTAAATACAACATACATGCTATAATCTAGTCATGTTCTTACTATTTAAACAATTCCTGACCGAATGGAATAGCAACAAAAACCAACGTACCAAATTGCAGCAAGCGTATTTCTTGATCATCATCTCGCTGGCAGTGGTAGCAGGCTTTTTGTCTCTGTTAAACAGCGACTTCGGACGAGTACTCATGATCATCGCTGCCTTTACCGCCGTCGTATACATATTCAATGGTATCGCCTGGGCACTACTGGACGCATTCATCGCGCCAATCTTACCAAAGCACGAAGCCAAAAAAGCAACTAAACGAAACAAGAAGTAAGCTCATACCTGTTACAAATGAAAAAGGTCGCATGCTTAGCGGCCTTTTCTGCAAAATCTATTCTGGAGCCACGATCGGGGCTTGAACCCGAGACCTCATCCTTACCATGGATGCGCTCTACCAACTGAGCTATCGCGGCGTCATACTCACAGCTGATTATACCAAATTATCCTGTCGGTGAAAAGCATTTGTTATAATAACTATCAGGAGGAATTATGGCTCAATTTAGTTTTGATATAGAAAGTACGTTTAATAAGCCAGAGATGAATAACGTTCATCAATTGGTGGTGCGGGAAATCGCCAACCGTTTTGATTTTAAGGGGACGCCAGCCGATGTCGAGTGGCTGCCAGACAAAAAGGGCTTCAAAGTCATCGGCGCAGATGAGTTTCAGGTACAATCAATCATTGATATGATCGGTCGGCAGCTCGCTAAACGCAACATGACCAGCAAGGTGCTCGACCTTGGCGGGGCGCACAATGCCGCCAATATGCGTGCCTGGCAAGATGTACCGTTCAAAGATAGCCTCAGCCAAGAAAACGCCAAAAAGATCACTAAACTCCTGAAAGAAGCACACCCCAAGGTCAAAACTCAGATTCAAGGCGACAGCGTGCGCTGCACCTCAAACAGCAAAGACGAGTTGCAATCCGTCATGGCGACGCTCAATCAAGCAGATTTTGATTTTCCATTGAGCTTTGGTAACTATCGATAACTGTTCGCCCACCAACAATAAATCCGCGCCGGTTCTATGGCGCGGATTTTATCGTAGTTATTTGTTATTTGCGGATTAGCGCAAGCTGCGTCGGCTCATCACATAAGCGCACGTCACGCTCACCAGTCCACCAAGTCCCAAGATGCCGCTAGCGGTGTTCAGAGTACCAGTGAGAGGCAATTCCTTAGTGGTTGGCGCGGTAGGAGTTGGCTGCGGCTGCGGCGTGGTTTGATTGGTAGTTGGTGGTGTAGTCGGCTCAGTCGGTGTCGGCTTATTCGGCTCATTTGGTACTGATGGCGTAGGTGTCGGCTGAGTTGGCTTATTTGGTTCATTTGGTGTTGGTTGAGTTGGTGGATTTGCTGGAGGTGTCGTTACTGTGTAGGTTTCGGTTGTCGCATCATCACAAGCATCTGGAGAGCCGGCGATGGTCGGTGTGTCGACACAAGCGGTATTTTTGTGCTTACCCTCAATGAATTTTGCGTACTTAGCAGTCAAAGAGAACGTCTGCGACTGACCAGCAGGTAAGTTAGCGATGGTGTGTGTCCACTTACCGCCATCGACCTTACCAGCACTGCTGTTTGACAGAGTCACTTCTTTTGGTGCGGTGTCGCTGACGACAACATCTTTCAGGTCTGTTTTGCCAGTGTTTTTGACGGTAATTTCATAGATGAAATCACTGTTGACTGCCACTTTGACATGTTCTTGTTTGTTAACTGTTTTGGTGATGCTGACTGACGGCTTTGGTTCTTCTGGTTTGTTTTCCTCAGTGATAGTAAAGCTGCCGGTACAGTTAGGACTGGTTACTTCACCAATACTGGTAACTGCTGTTGCTTGAACTTTGTATGTACCCGGCGACTTAAGCTCAACACCCATGCCAGTCTGATCGCCAGTCACACCACCAGCGTCAACAAGTTTGCCTGATGGGTCATACACCCGGATGTAGATTGATTGGATGGTGGCGCCATTTTTAGCTGATGCCTTGGCACTCATGTGGTAGCGGTTACGTGACAGTTGGGTGATAGTCAAGCTGTCACAAGTAGCAACTGGCTGCGGCTGAGGTTGTGGTTGCGGTTTTGGTTGCGGCGTTGGCGTCACTGGAACAGCTTGGGGTACGCTATATGTCAACAAGTTACCACAAGAAGACATGATGCGGAATTTACCGCGAGTGGCTGAATTGCCTTCCCAGCCCATATACCAGCTACTGTCCCACAACTTTTGCGGACGAGAGTAAACAGTGCGTCCGGCAACTGTGTGAGCTTTTTGGCCCTGAGCTTCAGAGAATCGTGAAGTCCAGCCCCATGACTGAGCAGAGGAGTCAACCTCGTAGCGCACCTTTGTGTTAGAAATGTTTGCTAATTCCGCTCTGGTGATGCCATTATAAGTCAGAACGTCACGGAAATTATTGGTGTTTTTGTCATAATGCGCTAAAATTGCTTCTTTGCTACCAACACCACCTTGAATCATGTCGTCTGATGCGGCTTGCACGTAATCTTGAAAGAAGACGACTGATTGCAACACCATCGCCATGACCATCATGCCAATGCCCAGGTGTTTTACGGTTACTTGTTTTGATGTCGTCGCTGCTTGCTTCAAGCGAGCTATATATGTTTTCCACGACTGCCTAGCCATACCCTCACTCCTTACTGCATCATCTCCACCTGATGCGTTATATCTTACTATTACTACCGTATCATATATTTTACAGAAGCACAATGAATGAACATTTGATAATTGCTTGAACTAATTTGCATAATCTGTTATATTGTATAATCGAAGTTTAAGTACAAATTGTTAAAGGGAAACTATGGCAAAGAAGAATACGAAACGCAAGTTGATCGCTTTGGTGAGCAACAAAAGCAAGCACCGAACTTACTACACGACAATCAATACACAAAACCGCACCACTAAGGGCCAGGGTAGGTTGACGCTGCGTAAATACGACCCAATCGCTCGTCAGCACGCGACCTACACCGAAACCAAGAAAAACCTTGGTCGTAACGAAGTTAAAGCTCGTAAAAGCTAGTTTCTTATCACGCGTATCATTAAAACCCATGCATACGACGTGGGTTTTCTTTATGCTTTCGGGTGAGCATGCCTCGAACGCCAATAGATATCCCGCAAGACATTCATCACATAGAGTGAAGCTTCGTATGGTGAATCGTACGGGCTAAAGTAAGCATGAACATCACCGTCAGACGCCCACTTGGTGCACATGTAGTAGTAATGATCAGAGGTTTGCAAATTACGCCAGTCGCTAATCAATTGAGAATCGCCAGACGCCAGTACTCGCGGCGCCAGCTGATACAGATAGCGCAGAGCTTCTTGTTGCAAAGCATTGCCATTCCACGCCGTCAAATCTCTCTCGCTGTCGGCCCAAGTGATAGTTTCTGGCATACTCACGTCTCCAACCGGTGCGTTCAACAAGGCCTGCGACACCGTGTTAAACTGACCACCGGCAGCCAGCCACTTCTCAACGAACCGCTCAAAGAAGGTGAAGATACCGTGTTCTTTCCACTGGTGTTCGCCAAACGTTTCATAATCCATGAATAAATTTACTAATGGGCCGCCTGACGCCGTAAGCCATGAGCTGTAGGTCTCAGCGGTCAGCGGCCAGCCACTCCATTTTTTGTTGCTAAAACGAAAGGCAATGTCGTCACTCAAGCGATAGTTCTTTAGTAGTAATCTTGTACGCGTGGCACCCTTTGGTTGATAGACATAATTTGGACTGCGCCAACCCAATACTTTGTCCCAGCCTTCAGCCAGCACACCGTCATACCCGTGTGCTTCTGCCCAAGCTCCAAGATCGTCATTGTACGCCAACTCCGTGTTCGCCAACACTTTGGGCGAAACGCCAAATAGCTGCTTGATTTTTTCAGCGTGCAGAGCGACCTGCTTCTCAAATTCAGACTGATCGTAGAAAAAGGCCAGGCTGTGATGGTAGGGGCTAGCCAGTAGCTCCACGCGTCCTGTTTTCACGAGTCGCTGAAAACTCTCAATCACATCAGGCGCGAATTGCTCAGCTTGCTCCAAAAATACTCCAGACAAACTCAGCGACAAACAAAACCCTGGATGTTCATGTAGCAGCTTTTCCAGCAGTGCATTCATCGGTCGGTACGATTTATTTGCCACTTTGAGAAAGATCTCTTCATTGTCTTGGTCGCCGTCACCGCTGAAATAATCATGACGATTGGCAGTGTCAAGTGCGCCATAGCTGCGGACGCGCCATGGCTGGTGGGCGTGCAGGTACAGGGTAATCGCTGGACGGCTCATGCGCCACCGCCTTTTGATTGAGCCTGTTTGTATAATTTTAAGCAATGCTGAGCCGCGTCATGCCAGGACAATTGGGCGTATTCTGTTTTGACATCTTCCTTGAGGATTTCCAAAAGAGCAGGTGAGCGTGCCAACATGACAATTTGTCGCGCCAATTTGTTGGTGTCCCAATAGTCAAATCGTAAAATGTTGTGCAGCACTTCGCCGACGCCAGACTGGCGACTGATGAGCAGAGCTGTATCGTGGTGCGCCGCCTCCAACGCCGTCAGACCAAACGGTTCTGACACTGAGCTCATGACAAATACGTCAATCAGATGATAGGCATCACGCCACTGCCGACCACGGACAAAGCCCGTGAACACCACCTTGTCGCTGATGCCCAAGTGCGCCGCCAAAGCAACCAGCTCGTCGCGCTGCTCGCCACTACCGCTCAGCAGTAACGCGATTTTTTGGTGCTGTTTGATGGCCTGCGCCACCGCCCGAATCAGATAGGTTAAGCCTTTTTGCACTGTCAGCCTGGTCAACGCACCAACGATGATGTAGCCCTCTTTTTTCAAGTCTTCCAAGTATTGATAGGTACCTTGGTCGTATTCGTGTGGTGGCAGTTCATCCAGGTCAATGGCATTATACACAACCTCGATTTTCTCTGGTGGAATGTGATAATTCTTGACAATGATATCTTTGGTGATGTGGCTTACGGCGATGATTCGGTCAGCCATCAACAGCCCTTGCTGCTCAATTTCGTGTACCAATGGATTGCCTTCATTCTCGCCAGAACGGTCAAATTCAGTCGCGTGCACATGCACGATCAACGGTGCATTACACTGCTCTTTGGCGATGATGCCAGCTTCCATGGTCAACCAGTCGTGAGCGTGAATGACATCCGGAGGATTCTGTTTGACAAATTCTTTAACGAAGCAGTTATATCGTCGCTGCACCGCACGCATACCGCCCAGCCCGCAATCATGCGCCTGCTTGTCCGAAGTACCCAAGTCATCATAGGCGCCAAAGCCATCTTTTGATGCTTCCAAGTGCGTTGCCGCGTGTACATTCATGAAGTCAATGTTCGGATGCTCGGCAGAATAGGGAACAACAAAGTCGATATCCACACCACAGTCAGCCAATGCCCGTGACATCTGATAACAAGCGACGCCTAAACCCCCGCTATTATGCGGAGGTAATTCCCACCCAAGCATCAATATTTTCATACCTACTATTTATCATAAAACGATGCTTATGTTTTTTCAATAGTTTTTCACGGTTTTTCAGGAGTATTTCACGCCACGACCCGTCAGATAGCCTCCTCAAATCACCCAAAATGAGTTGCCGAAGACAAAAAAATCATGTAAAATAACGCCAAGACACAGGGGAGTAGCTCAGTTGGTAGAGCACCGGTCTCCAAAACCGGGTGTCGCAGGTTCGAGTCCTGTCTCCCCTGCCATAGAGCCGTGAAATAGCAGAGGTTTTCCCTCTGTTTTTTTCTAACCAGGCGTATGGTATACTGATTTCATGAAACCATTGCAGTTATCTTCGCCGCACTTGATTATCATGGTCGGCGCACCGGGGGCGGGAAAAACACAGTTTGCGACTGAATTTGCCAAAATGTTCAATGCGCCAATTTTAAGCAGTGATACACTGCGAGAATTATCGAGCGATGACACACTGATTCACAAAGCTGCAGTTGACTTACTGCGAGAACTACTCAAGCCAAAACAGACAATCATCTTTGACGGTAACACCGAAAAGCGCGCTTGGCGTTCCGACATCGCCAAGGTAGCCCGCGAAGCTGGATTTAAACCACTGTTCGTGTGGGTGCAGACCGATCCTGCCATGTCCAGAGCCAGGTGGCTACGCTCGCACAACGGCGATGAGGCCCTGTTTGAACAGAAATTACGAACCTTCTCGCCGCCACACGCCAGCGAGCCCTATATGGTCATCAGCGGCCGCCACACTTACAACACGCAGGCAAAAACGCTTTTGAAAAAACTCAGCGACGCCACCCGTCCAGCTGCTTCCATACGCACTCAGCCACGATTCATCGGCGGACGCGGTCGAGTTGGATAAACGAGGGCTCAATGCCAACCATCACTGACTCTGAATTTGGCGAAATCACCGTCACCAGACGCGCACTAGCCAGTCGCGTCAGTTTGCGCATTGCGCCCAACGGTCGCATCCGCATCACCATGCCGCTTCACGCACCGCTGGCTTCCGCCAAACTGCTCATCAAACGGTCACGTCGCAGCATTCATAAACTCATCGCCGAGCAGCAAGGCGATTTTCCATACAACACGTCTCAGCAAATTGGCAAAAGTCACAATTTGTTGGTGGAACAGGGAGAACCCGCCGTCAAAACCGTCGGCACCAGCATCATCATCAACGCAAGAGACGACCAAGATTTCGCTGACCCCATCTTTCAACAATCCATTCGTGACCATGTCGTCAAAGCCCTACGCAAAGAAGCCAAAAGCTATTTGCCACGCCGCCTCAAATTCTTAGCGGAGCAACACGGTTTCCACTACGACAAAACTCGACTCACGCACTCGTCCAGTCGCTGGGGCAGTTGTTCCTCAAACGGTACTATCAGCCTAAACATCGCCCTCATGAATCTGCCGTTTGAACTATTAGACTACGTTCTCATCCACGAACTATGTCACACGCGCCAGATGAATCACTCGCAAGCATTTTGGCGCGAAGTCGCTGCCATCGACCCGCACTATAAACGACACCGCGACTCCCTGAAAAAATACACGCCACACGTATAATGCTTATGGTATACTGGTACATATGCAGGGAGGGAATCTTATCTATGCCATCATCATCTTGCTTGTCGTATCATGGCTGATGTTTCTAGCAGCCGTCATCATCGCCTACCGCGGACGGCACCAGTCACGCCAAGAACTACGACGCAGTCGCTCCCGTGAACGGCTAGAACGCGACCGTGTATTGACACTGGTGAACAACCTCACTGACGCCATCATCAGCATGGACGCCCACGGCATCATCAGCCTCTACAATGCCGCCGCTTTGAGTCTGCTTGACACCAACGCCAGCATTCAAGGTGTGCACATTGATGAGCTATTAAACTTTGAAACCAACGACAAACAGCCAGTTCCTGTATTTAAAGAGCTGCGAAAATCACCAGCCATTCGTACCCGTGACGACATCATCATGCCTCTTGAGGGCGGCGACCGTGTGCGGTTGTCGGCTACATTCGCGCCAGTACAGGGCGGTAGCGACACGCTCACTTCTGATGGTTATGTACTCATTTTGCGTGACATCACGCGAGTCAAAAGCCTGGAAGAAGAGCGCGATGAATTCATCAGCGTGATCAGCCACGAATTACGCACCCCCATCACCATCGCCGAAGCTTCACTCTCCAATGTTCAGCTCATGATGCACCGCGGCATGACCGACAAATTGGACGATTCACTTGCCGAAGCCCACAAACAAATCATGTTCTTAGCCCGCATCGTCAACGACCTCAGCACGCTGTCTCGCGCGGAGCGTGGCATAGCCGATGAATCAGAGCTCATCAACGTCACTGAACTAGCCGAAAAACTCCGCCACGAATACGAACCGCAAGCAACAGAAAAGAAATTGGCGTTCAACCTAGACGTCAGAGCAGGCGTTGGCAATGTCAATGTGTCTCGGCTATATCTTGAAGAATTATTGCAAAATTTCATCACCAACGCCATCAAATACACCCAAAAAGGCTCAGTCACCCTCATCATGAAACGCAGCGGCGGCAAAGTATACTTTGGTGTCAAAGACACCGGCATCGGCATCGGGCGCAGTGATCAGAAAAAAATCTTTGACCGTTTCTTCCGCGCCGAAGATTACCGCACGCGTGAAACCAGCGGTACTGGGCTGGGGCTCTACGTGGCCGCCAAGCTAGCCCGCAAGCTCGGCTGTACCATCAGACTCGAAAGCCGTCTCAACCACGGATCAACTTTTAGCTTCAGCCTACCGCCAGCGAAACCAGCAAAAAAGCAATAATACTGCTCACACTTGCAATACCTGCATTTTTTGTGCTAAGCTATACTTGACAGTCTGTGAAAAACAGACTTTTTAATTTGGGAGAAACACATGGCAGAAAAGGGTAAGCAGACAGGGAAAACTACCGTACGCCGCATCAAGGCAACGGATGATTCCCCTAAAAAAACCGTCAAAAAGAAACCAACCACCAAACCAGCACGCGCTATTCAAAAGCCTGAGTCAGATTCAGGCATGCGCGACTCATTTGTTGGTTATTTCAAGGGAGCGTGGGCCGAGCTGAAGCTAGTTCGTTGGCCAACCCGCGCCAATACCTGGATCATGACCGGCACCGTGATTGGCTTTACTTTACTGCTTACCACATTGATTTTATTACTTGACGCTGGATTTAACTGGGTCTTTGAGCAAATTTTGAAATAAAGGTAAAAGGAGTTTTTTATGGCAAATAATCGTTACGACTCAACCCGTCAGTGGTACGCTATTCACACCTATTCTGGCTACGAAGAAAAGGTAGCAGAATCCATTCGTCAGCGCATCAACGGTGTTGACATGGCAGACAAAATCTTTGACGTCATGGTCCCAAAAGAAAAACAAATCCAAATCAAAAACGGCAAACGCAAAGTCGTTGAAGCCAAAATTTTCCAGGGCTACGTTTTAGTAGAAATGAACCTAACTGATGAAACCTGGTACATCATCCGCAACACGCCTGGCGTGACTGGATTTGTCGGTGCCGACACTACGCCAACACCCGTTTCTGACAAAGAAATTGCCAAAATCAAAAAGCGCATGGGCGTTGAAGAGCCAAAACACCAGATTGATTTCTCAGAGGGTGAAGTTGTTTCCATCACCGATGGTCCGTTCAAAGGCTTTGACGGCGCAATCGCCGAAATCGACCCAATCAAAGGCAAAATCCGTGTCATGGTCAGCATGTTTGGACGCGACACTCCAGTTGAACTTGACGCTTTGCAGGTGAAAAAGGTCTAACGCGCGGGACCAGGCAGTCCAATTTACCAATTATTATCAAAAGGGTGGAGAGGTTTTACCATGAGCACACTAGAAATGCCACAACCCAGTGATGATAACTCCAAGAAAAACGAGGGGATCATACAGCCCAGTAACGACACCGCTCAGGAGGCCGCCAAAGTCTCAGAAGAATGGTTAGAAGCACTGGGTGAGCCTGATGGCAATGAGTTAGCAGATGCCTCTCGTAAACATCTAGTCGCCATAAATAGTTTGATCACAACCTTTGGAAAACTATCTGCCAACCAGACTATTGATGAGCAACAGCGTGTCCTCAATAAGTCCAGCACCTTATTAAATATGCAGTATCTCCCAGCATTACGAGAACTCGCCACTCATTATTTACAAGACTTACCGACAACACCAAAGCAAAAGGAATCTTTGCTCACTTGGTTTGCCGATCTGATGGAAAGCGATAGACAGGCAGTTATGGCTGCAGCACATGCCATCGCTCCAGACAGTATTCCAGAAAAGCAGGCAGACATACCAGCGCAAGCTAAACTACGTGTAAACCAACTGTACGAGGAGTCCATGGAAGAGTGTGAAGAGGACCCCTCACGTATGCCTGCTTATTTTGCTGCCAATTTTGCAATATCCCTGGGACAGCACCAAGCCAATATGATAAATTCCACATACGACAGCATACCTGTCGCATCAAAAGAGGCACAGACGCCAAAGGACGACACTCCTCCACCTGAGCTCCCAACCAGCCTTGAAATCAAAGACCCTAAAATAGCTCGCATGTTGATGTTCTCAGAAATTGGCAAAGAGGTGGTTAAAGCCTTTACTATCGCTGGCGGCGTGGCAGGCGGCATCTTTGCTGGCAATGTCATCACGCACTTTTGGTCACGCAAAAAATAATACGTCGCGCATCAAACTACCAAACGTCTTTGGCTTGTACCACTTCACTGGTGTGTGCCAGATAATGCTGTAGTAGAAAAATGATCAATGCCACAGTGATAAATCCCAACAAAATGATCACCACCCACAGATTACCCATCTGTAAAATACCAGCCAATAAAACTGGCACGGTCGCCACGCCACAAGCCAGCACCTTGCCCACCAACAACGTCACTAAAGTGACGGGACACTGACAAAACCGCACTGACCGCTTCAACATCCGCGAACCGCCGCGCCCTAGCCAATAAGTGAGAGCCGTGAGAGTGATGACCAGCACCAAGGCCGTAGCAATCCCCAACGCGGCGCTCAACAGCTGAGCCATCAGCGGCTCTGGTTCTGTCGGCGCTGTCTGTATCAACGGTTCTGCAGTGCGCAAATTCACCGATAGTCCAAAAAACTTACCGCGACGCATCAGCCAAACTACAGCGGACAAGGAGATGATCGCATAAACAAACAAGAGTAATGTGTAGCCCACCGCACCAAACGCGTTAATGATGCGCTTAATGGGGAGCGGGCCTCGCACGTTCATACTTGAATTATACCACACTTTTTTGTATAATACCTATGTTACGCACACTTTCAATACGCTTCAACTAATTTTGAAAGGGTTTATCATCATGGCAAAGAAAGTCATTGGAAATCTAAAACTACGTATTCCAGCTGGTCGCGCTACCGCTGGGCCTCCAGTTGGTTCAACCTTGGGTCAGTGGGGACTAAACATGATGGATTTCATCAATCCATTTAACGACGCCACCAAAGATCTGATGGGCAAAGACGTCATCGTACACATTCAAGTGTTTGAAGACCGCACCTTTGCATGGAAATCATTGGGTCAGCCAGTGGACGATATGATCCGCGAAAAAGCTGGCATCCAAAAGGGTAGTGGCAAACCACATACCGACAAGGTTGGTAAAATCACCCGCGCTCAGCTGGAAGAAATCGCTGAAATCAAAAAAGACCAGCTCAACGCCATCGACACAGACGGCGCCGTCAAAATCATCGCCGGCACTGCTCGCAGCATGGGCGTTGAAGTTACTGACTAATCAGCTTCGCGTCAACTACAAATTGCTCTCGCCCTGGCGGGAGTAATTGTATATTATCACTAAATATGATATAATATAAGTATGGATCTTCCAGAATTTGCAAGGTTATCAACAGAAAATGAAAGAGGGCTCAAAGACACCATCAAATCCGTTGTCGGTGCAGTAGCCATTACCTCTGCTTTGTTCATTCCGCCAGCGATCATACTGAAGGAAGCGGCCGATACCGCTGCTAATTCTATCCACATCAACACCGAGCCCACTTCGGCACCTTCAACTGAAAAAACATCATCGACTCAAGAACCAGACCAAACACCACCGCCAACTCCTAGAGGTCTTGTGCAAACCATTATCGACAATCTTGGCGGTTAACCACCAGTGAAATAATTCAATGTTCATCACCAGCACCATATCAGACCCTAGTGTGTCAGAGGCACTTACCAGTGCCAACTTGGTCGTCCTCAGAACCGACACCATCTACGGCATCGTCGCTTCCGCTGCCAACCGCCACGCCATGGAGCGGCTATACCGCGCTAAACATCGTCCAGCTAACGAATCATGCATCATCCTGGTCACTGACATCTCCGACATCCCGGGTTTAACTGCTACTCAACGTCAGCACTACCTACAGCTGAATGCCAAGCGACCGACCAGCATCGTTGTACCAGCCAGCAACGATTTTCCGCACGCCGCCCACCAAAACGGCACACTAGCTTTTCGACTGGTCACCGGCAATTTAGCACGTCTCATCCGCCAAACCGGCCCCTTGTTGGCACCCAGCGCCAACCCAGCTGGCATGCCACCAGCAAAAAACATCACCGAAGCCATCAAGTACTTCGGTGATATGGTGAGTGTCTATGTCGACGGTGGAGAAGTGACAACTGCAGTCGCGTCACGCATCATCAAGCTGCAGGACGGCGACATCGTCACTATTCGCGCTTAGTGCGCCCTACATCTGTACAAACGGACGCGCCAGCTCGATATCGGGGCGCAGCTCTGAGATACGCATCAGCTCATTGTACTTAGCGATGCGCTCTGAACGGGACATTGAACCAGTCTTGATTTGTCCAGTTCCCAAGCCAACCGCCAAGTGAGCGATGGTAGTATCTTCCGTCTCGCCAGAACGGTGGCTCATCACCGTGTTCCAGCCAGCTTCTTTGGCCATCTTAACTGCGGCGATGGTTTCGGTCAGTGTACCAATTTGGTTTGGTTTGATAAGGATGGCGTTGCCAGCTTTTTGCTCGATGGCTTGCTCCAGACGCTCGACATTGGTTACCAACAAGTCGTCACCAACCAGCTGCGTAGTACCACCCAACTCCAGCGTCAACTTCTGCCAACCACGCCACGCTTCTTCATTCAGCCCATCTTCGATGGAAACGATTGGGTATTGTGCGCGCAGTTCCTTATACATCTTGATCATTTGGTCAGTATCCATCACGCGGTTTTCCGTGGACAAATTGTACTGTTCAGTCTGGCTCTGGTAAAACTCACTGGCAGCCACGTCAAGCGCAAAGGCAAAGTCACGCTCCAGCAAGTACCCAGCCTGTTCGATGGCACGGCTGAGCAGGGTAATCGGCTCAGAGTTACCGTAACGAACGCGAGGTGCATAGCCACCTTCATCACCCACAGTCGTTGGGTAACCCTCTTGTTTGAGAACTTTTGCCAACACGTGGAACACCTCGGCGCTCATGGTCACTGCGTCTTGAATGGTTGACGCACCAACTGGGATGATCATATACTCCTGGATGTCCGTCGCACCCAGTGCGTGCTGACCACCGTTCATGACATTGACCATCGGCATTGGGAAACTCATCTGCGGGCTACCAGCCAAGGTGTTGATGTAGGTGAACAGTGCCACACCACGTGACGCTGCTGCTGCTTTGGCAGTTGCCAAACTGACCGCCAAGATGGCATTTGCTCCCAAACGGCCTTTGTTTGGCGTTTCATCTAGGGTGATCATCTTTTGGTCGATCGCTTCTTGGTCAAACGGACTCATGCCGCGCAGTGCATCAGCGATTTCCGTATTAACATTTTCAACCGCTTTGAGAACACCCTTACCGCCAAATGGTAATTCGTCATCTCGTAGCTCTACCGCTTCGTGAGACCCAGTACTCGCTCCGGACGGCACCGCCGCCCGACCAAAACAGCCGTCACTCAATATGACATCTGCTTCAACCGTTGGATTGCCTCGAGAATCTAAAATTTGACGTGCTCTGATGTGTGTAATTGTAATAAAGTCCATATGATCTATTGTATCAGAACACGTGATAGACCACTAACTGTAGTGTACGTCGGCAAATCCTGTTTTACCTGAATGGGCTATTATACCCGACATACAGCTCGTTACTGTCACCGTCTTGCCATCCCGCGAACCACGCATCTTAAGAGGTCCCGCACAATGACCAGTAAGAAGATCTACATCAGCCTGTAGTTTAGGCGATTGCTGATCAAAGTTGTTTAATATTGCTAAAGCCTCTCTTTGTTGATGGCTTGTAGCACTAGCGGCTATTTGACCGATCTGGTCATCTGTCAATGACACTAAGGCCCTATGACCCGCCTCTTTCATCATCAGTAAACGTTTCTTTAGCTCTTCAGGATCCGCGCTCAGACCTTCTTGCACTTCTTTGCGTATACAAGCTATCTCTCCTAGGTTGTGCTTTAACACTGGACAGTCTCGGCACTTCTCGGGAACAGCAGCCACGTCTTCGCCAGTTATGTCTGCGCCCGCCATAATGTCATCAAAGGTCGCGCCAATAGTTGTTTCATCGTGCCCACCAGGTGTAAAATTACTGTTTTCTCCACGTTCCATAGTAATTACAAATACTATCACATTGTTGCTAAACACGCAAATATTCCATGAAATACACCCACTGCTATTGATTTTTCTGCAATTCACTGGTATAATATATGTACATGAACGAAGCACCATTTACCAGTCCCCAGAAGCGACCAACTGTTCTGGGCGGCCTGATGGACATAGCCTATAATAGCAGGGAAGCGACGCTAGACCTACCAGATGAGATATTGCAGACAACCCTGAACAACCAACTATTCACTCCCGAGTTACTAAGCAAGCCAGTCGACATCACCGCCATAACCTCCCACAAGAACAGTGACGGCGAGCCTACCTTAGGTATTGAACAGTTCTCAGAAGCAGTCGCACGGTTTGAGGTCAGTTCAGAGCTGGGCGAACGCACGGTACGCTTGGCGCTCGATAACGGCGACCGCTTGGATGTATCTCACATCATGGAGATTCGTCAGCAAGAGCCAGAAGAGCCGTCGGACTACGCCGAACTGGTTTATGATACGGGTGGACTAGTCAACCGAGTTTTGTCGAGGAAATCATTCAACAAGCTTGACCCCGAACAACAGCAGCTCATCATACAACGACTCACCGAAAAAGCTACCAGGGAGTTTGATGGGCTGCTTGCCGACTCAGAGCATTGTCAAGCCATTGTGAATATTTTTAAACAAACCGAGCCAATCATCGCTGACAAGCTCGCTGTCTTTGTGCCGGTCGTTTTAGAAGACGGGGAAGCCAAGCTGCTGCCCAAACTTCATATCGAAATGACTCACGGTGCAACAAAGACCATTGTGCCGTTTGATCAGCTGGCGGATATCGACCTCATCTACCCTGAACAAAAAAACGACGACCAGTCAGTTGACTACCTGGCGACTTTTCAGGACGAATGGCGTAGTCAGTCAATCCAGGCCACCGAATATCTACTTAACGATCGCGTCACTGATTTGAGTCAGCGCAACATCTCAGCTGAACGCGTCACTAAACTAATGCAAGCCGAGGCCTCAGAGCTATGTGCCCAGCTCATGGCTGATGAGAATTTTTTGACGGAACATATGCTTGAGCCAGGTGAGTTTCATATTGACGGGATATTCTACACTGACAACGACGGTGAATGGCAGGAGATGTTTGACGACCTTACTATCAATGCCAAGCCAGAACTGCACTGTGAGGAAGTAGACGAACAGTGGCGATTTGGGCTACGACTCGTCCCGATAGACGACAGCTCACAGGCAAACCTGTTTGTGGTACCTAACAACACCTTCGTCACAGCCTTTCGGCGTTCGACACACGAGCCTCATTGAAAACAGTCACCAAAACTGATATAATCAACCGGAATAATAATCAATGCTGGGAGGTGAACCTCGGGAAAAACCGAGCACCGATTGTACCACAGAAAGGATATCACTCATGGCCAAAAAAGCCGAATTGCTGGAAAAAGCAGCAGAACTAAACCTAGAAGTCAGCGAAAAAAACACCATCGCTGAAATCGAGGCTGCCATTGCCGGCGCTGAAAAACACGAAGTTCGCGAAGCACACGTCGCCAAAGCAGGCAAGCGCAGCCAAAAAGCTTTGGACGAAGCTGAAGCTAAAGCAGAGAAGGAAGCTCGCAAAGAAGCAGGCGACACCACTCCGCAAGACGAAGACGCTGAAGCACACATCAAAAAAGGTCCAAAGCCAGTCACCCGACCACGCCTAGAGCGCCGCGGCAAAAAATACCAAGAAGCTGCCAAAAAGATTGAGAAAGACAAAGTGTACACCCTGGAAGAAGCTTTGAAGCTGGCGACCAAGACCAGCCCAGTCAAATTTGACGCATCAGTGGAGCTGCACGTTCGGCTCAGTGTTGACCCACGCCAGGCAGACCAGAACATTCGCTCGACCGTGTCACTGCCTCACGGTACCGGTAAAGACGTACGCGTCGCAGTATTTGCGCCAGAAGAAGAGCACGCTGCTGCCAAAAAGGCTGGTGCCGAGATCATCGGTGATGAAGAATTCTTGAAGCAGCTGGACAAAGAAGAATTGAACTTTGACATTTTAGTAGCAACACCACAGTACATGCCAAAGCTTGGTAAATACGCTCGCTTGCTCGGCCCACGCGGTTTGATGCCAAATCCAAAGTCTGGCACCGTAGCAACAGACGTGGCGACTGCTGTCACCGAAGCCAAAGCCGGTAAGGTTGAATACCGCGTCGACAAACAGGCCATCGTTCACTTGAGTGTTGGTAAGGTGTCGTTTGGTGCGGACAAATTACAAGACAACGCCCGCGCATTTTTGAGCAGCCTGAACGCCCAAAAACCAAGCAGCCTCAAAGGCGCCTACGTCAAAAGCGTCGCCGTGACCACCACCATGGGTCCTGGCATCAAGGTCGAAAACAACTTCTAGATACGGTTAATTTGACAGTTGACCCATCAAATCCCGCCGATCATGGCGGGATTTTTACTGGGGGTGACGTCGCCGAGATAGCCGTGAGGGTATTGCATTTTTCTATATTTTATGCTAGAATACTAAAGCCCGTTGGATGCTGATGTGCTAGAGTCTTCATGATTCGCTTGCCAGCCCAGCTGGCCGCGAACCAAAGAAGTACTTTAACATCTGTATCCATTCCAACTCCCTATCATAGGAGATTTCCCATGCCGTTCAAAAGACGTGGGCTAGCAGCGCTATTTACGCTGCTAGCTCTGCTATTCGGTTTGTCAGGGGTGGCAGCTGCTGCCCCCGAGAAACCCGACGACATGACGGCGGCAACGTCGTCGTGCACTCCCCGGCCCATTGGGCCGGAAGAAATCAGCGCGGAGTACATCCGCGCTGTCGACGGTTCTTTCGAATTCAGCGCGTATGAGCGCGTTGAGTTTGGTTTTGGCCTCTCCCTTGAGGAGGGGCACTGTGAAGGTGACTCAATCACCTTCACCCCGCCCAAGGAGCTGGGGAGCAACGGCTCCCCAGTCGACTTGACCACAGACGGCGGCGAGGTCATTGCCCACGCCGTCTACACCGACGGTAAGGTCAGCGTCACGCTGACCGATGCCGTTGAAGTGAGCGATCACTACGCCTTCGAGGGACACGCCTGGTGGCGGAGTTCCTTGGAGGACGTCCTCGTCCCGGGCGAGACCCGGGATCTCCTATGGGACTTCGGCGGACAGATCCGTCGGACTCCTATAAAGGTTGCTGAATGCCCAGGTTGCTCGCAACCCGAAACTTGGGCGTCAAAGTGGGGGTACGTCCATCAGGACGACCCCTCCCGGGTAACGGTGGCGGTGGCTCTACCCACCGCCACTCAGAACGACCAAGAGTTCCTGGTCCGCGACGTTCTCACGTCGCCGGGTCAGGCATTCAACTGCCCCACACCAGCCGGTCAGGCTGGTGTGTACTCGAGAGCGGGCGTCTGGGGTCAGCCCCAGTACACCCGCTACGCCCCGGTTACCGTGGTGGAGTGCGCCTCCACCACCGTGACCGTCAAGGTTAAACTCGATGCGGGCGAGAAGGCTCGCTTTGAGTTGAACCTGTCCATGGACCCGGGCGACCCGGGTCCATGGACGGACAACGTCACGGTTACGTCCCAGGATCGCTCCTGGGACGCCTCCGCCACGGTGCGGCGGCCGGAGGCGGGAGGTGGCGCAAGCTACCTCCTGAAGCCGCCGGAGCCGACACCATCACCGAGCGCAACGCCGACACCGACTCCAACCCCGGAGCCCACGCCGACCCCGTCAGTAACCCCGACGCCGACTCCAACCCCGGAGCCCACGCCGACCCCGTCAGTGACCCCGACGCCGGAGCCGACCCCGACACCATCGGTGACGCCGTCGACAACTCCGTCGGCAACGCCCAGCGCAACGCCATCACCAAGTGCGACGGCAACGCCGACTCCGTCGGTCACGCCGACACCGAAGGCAACGCCTTCGGCGACTGCGCCGGCCGCCTCCCCGACCCCCACGCGGGGTCAGGAGGTCGTGTCGCCCCCATCCCAGCCGCTGCACAAGCGGCCAGGTGGGATACTGGCAGTCACTGGCACTGCCGGTGACCAGCTCTTGATTGCCACAGTCGCCTTCGTTGCGACTGGGGTTATGGCTCTGATCATGGGCTGGTTTAGTCGTCGCTCCTCGCGCGAGGAGCGACATACCGCTGGGGGATGCTCGTCATCACGACGGGCATCCCTCGGTGAGGAAATGAGATGCAGAGAGAGAAAGGAGGTTTGCTGCCCGCTCCACCATGGAGCGGGCTTTCTCTTTGGTTTGATATAATATGCCTGTTGCATTTCGTTGTCATTTCTGCTACAATGGTGAGGAACATTACCAAAGACAGCGGCGATCTGGCTGATAAACAGATGTAAATATGCCGCCGAGGGATGAAACGAACAGTTTTATTTGACGTCTTTGGTAGTGCGAGAATCAAAGACGTTTTTTGATTCTCCATTACCGTACGTTAACAAATTGGCACATAACAAATTAACTCAATCAAAGAAAGGATTTTTATGGCAATTTCACGCGATAAAAAACAAACTTTGGTTGCTGAACTAACAGAGCTTCTGAAAGACGCCAAAGGTACGGCATTTGCGCGGTACCAGGGTCTGAGCGTGGCTGAATTGCAAGAACTACGCAAGGCTGCTCGTGAGGCAAATGTGGTCATCAAGGTGGTCAAAAACCGCTTGGTACGCGTAGCATTGCAGGGCGTTGACACCTACAAAGAAACTGACACCAACCTCCTGGTCGGACAGCTGGTTTACGCCATTAGCGCCGAAGACGAGGTTATGCCAGCGAAAGTTCTGGACACGTTTGCAAAGACGCATCCAGCACTGCAGTTGGCTGGTGGTTTCTCAGGTGAGGGCCTCAGCATCAACGAAGCTGACATCAAGGCACTGGCAGGCTTGCCAAGCAAAGACCAGCTTGTCGCCGAAGTGGTGGCACAATTGCTCTCACCAGTCCACGACACCGTGGGTGCGCTGGGCGGCAATTTGCACGGACTTTTGGACGGCATCGAAGCCAAAGCTACGGCTTAAGTTTAGCAATCAATCAATAATGTAAGGAGACATATCATGGCTGATATTAAGAAATTGGCTGAAGAACTGACCAAGTTGACAGTTCTGGAAGTTAACGAATTGAAAAACCACCTGAAAGAAGAATACGGCATCGAGCCAGCTGCTGCAGCTGTCGCTGTTGCTGGTCCAGCTGCTGGCGGTGACGCTGCTGCGGCTGACGAAAAAACTGAGTTCACCGTCACGTTGAAGGACGCAGGTGCTCAGAAAGTTGCAGTCATCAAGGCTGTTAAAGAAATCACCGGCTTGGGCCTCGGTGAAGCTAAAGCTATCGTTGACGGCGCACCAGCACCAGTCAAGGAAAAAGTTTCAAAAGACGAAGCTGAAGCTGCAAAGAAGACGTTGGAAGACGCTGGCGCTAGCGTTGAGCTCAGCTAATTTCATTCTAAACATGACGCCAATTTGTTTTCGAAATCATTATGCCGCCCTATACCATGGGCGGTATTTTGATTGCAAGGGTAAAATTTGCAACAGTTTTGCGAGCACCCCTTAAAATGCTGTGGAAATCTGAAATAACTTGCTTATGTAAGCATTGACTGAACCTTTTTCCTATGCTATATATAGAACGAGAACTATCAAAAATAGACAGGGAAATGCGAGAATCACTATGTCTGAACTACCAGAAAAACAAGTAAAGCGGCTTCGCTCATTGATACAAGAGGCAGAAACCAATTTGGCAGCGGCAAAAGAACTATTGATCAGCATCATCGGTGATGACGGTCAAGTTGTTACACCAAAAACCTCCACCGAAGATGTGACCGGCAAGGTCGTCGAAGGCGTGTTTGACGGTCAGACTATGCTCGGCCCAGACGGCAAAAATTACCCAATCCCAGCCAACTATGCTTCAAAATCAAAGCTGGTTGAGGGCGACATTTTGAAATTGACCATTGCTGACGACGGCAGCTTCATCTACAAGCAAATCGGCCCAGTGGCGCGCAAGCAAGTCATCGGTACGCTGGTGCAACACGACGGCGTCTACTACGTCGAAGCCAACGGCCGCGAATACCGAATCCTGCTCGCCAGCGTCACCTTCTTCCGCATCAACATTGGCGACCAAGTCACCATCATCGTGCCAGAGGACAATCCTGACGCGACGTGGGCAGCCGTCGAAGCAGCGCTGTAGACTGTTTTTGCACTTGAAACCGTCCGCGCAGTTGCCGGGCGGTTTTTGATATAATTGTGCTATGCCTGAGGAGTTCTTACTAAGCTACGCCAGCTTTGACGCTGAAAATCGGCCGTTTTTGGAATGGCAGGTTGATGGTAGGGCTGAGCGTGGTGATGTTGTGGGGTGGGAATTGTCGCTGGAGTTTGATTTTTCCACCAAATATTGCACCGGCTGGCTGGATTTTGACAATCACTGCAGCCAGATTTGTCCTGACGGTGCAATGGTCGATGAGAAGTATGAAAATTGCTTGAAGTGTCGCAATCGCACCGGTTTCAATCCAGCGTTTTACCACGCTGATTCAGTGTCGGCACAGCAGGAAAAGATTAATCAAAATCCACATTTTTTGTATTTGGCGTATTTTTCACCAGAGGTGATCAAAGTCGGCATCTCCCAGGAAGCGCGCGGCATTCGTCGGCTGCTGGAGCAGGGGGCGCGCGTGGCATTGAAACTGGAGACGTTTGCTTCGGCGCTGATCGCCCGGCAATATGAAGCAAAGATTGCCAAGCTGGATGGCATCATGGAAACAGTGGCCGCCGGTAAAAAGCTAGGACTAATTAAGCAGCCATTGAATACTACGGCAGCGGAACAGACTTTGGCTGATGCGTTGATGCGCATTCACCACCAGTTGGGACTGGATTTTCCAAACCGAACGCTCATCACGTGCGAAGATTATTTTCACACGGACGGTCGAGACCTCAGCAGTGTGATTGATATGACAGGAAATAAGGTCTTAGCTGGCACGGTTGTTAGCGTCATTGGCTCGGTGCTCATCACTGAATATGACGGGCAGCTACTGGCGTATAACCTGAAAAAGTTCATCGGCCACCGGGCGCAAACAGTACAAGGGGCGATTGACCTTGAGATACCTAACACGCAGCTGACGTTATTTTGACAGAACATGGTACAATATCAAAAAACGGAGTTTATATATGAGTAGTGACCACGCGATGAAAAGGATTTTTATTTATGGCGATTCTAACGTCTGGGGAGACACGTTTGTGGGGCCGCGAGTGCGGTATAGCGACCGATGGGTCAACCGTCTAAAGCGAGAATTACGAGGCAAAGCGCATATCATTGCAAATGGACTATCGGGCCGTGTAGCGGGAGATTTCTGTAAGGCAAAGCCGTACAAAAATGGTAAACATACGTTTGCAGAAGCTTTGCAACAGGCGGGCAATGTGGACATCGTCATCATCGCCCTTGGCACTAACGATTTACAACAGCAATACGGTAGGACGGCGCAAGCTATCATTCACGATTTGACAGATTATCAAAAACTGGCTCACGGTGCTAACATCATATATATCCTGCCACCAGCATTTTCAACTGGTGAAGACTCTGGCCCAGAGTTTACGGAACAATCAGAAGAAATACGACAAGAAATCTTGAGAGATAAAGATTCGCTTGGTGAGTATATTGAGCTGCCGCTTATGCCACTATCTGATGGTATTCATTTTTCAGCAAAGGGCCACCGCTTACTGGCACGCATTGTTAAAAATGCCTTGAAAGCGAGGCAGGCATGAGCAGGGGAAAGAAACCGCTCTTACAGACTATAGGTCGGGAAATGGCCATTACTACTCACGGCTTTGACGATATGCCAGAAGGCCCAAATGTATTCGTAGCAAATCATGCCTGTATGCGTGATATCTTTGCTATACCAGCAAGCCTACCTGAAGACTGCGATGTTGTTATCAGCTCGCGACTGGCGTATAAAAACAGCTCTGTTGACACGGCAGTACGGCGATTGGTTATAGAAAAGGCACTGCATACGATACCACTTGAAGTACACGGCGGAAAAGAATATTTGAAAGCTGGGCTCGAAATGGCCAGACGAGCGTTACTTGACGGACGCTCACTACTCATCTTTCCAGAAGGTGCATATACCGGTGACGCTCAGGTAACCAAAGGGCGAACGGGTGCGTCACGAATTTTATTTGACGCAAATGTAGGGGGGGTGGAGCCTAACTTATTGCCAGTAGGTATTCGCTACGAACCGTGGCCTACTGATCTGGATGCATACATACCACAAGATGAGCAAATCCACGTTACTCTGTGTGACCCCATTGACTATAGAACAGCGTATAGAGATTATACCACTTCGACAGACCACGAATCTCGACGTCAGGCTCTACGTGCACCGATAGACATGGCCATGCGAGCCATCGCAGAAGCGACTGACTTGCCGTATATTGACGAACCGATAGAACTATGGCCGAGAAAGACCATGATTTTAGAAAGTGGTGAAGAAGTTCCCATTCCTGACCGCTAAAGAGCTTACTAATCCCGCACTTTGCGCTATAATACATAAGTAATGAGTCAGGCACTGTACCGCAAATATCGCAGTCGTAGCTTGGACGAGGTGTTGGGGCAAGATCACGTGACCAACATTTTGCGCCGAGCGTTGGAGCAGGGGAAAATCGCCCATGCGTATTTGCTGACGGGTCCGCGCGGCGTGGGAAAGACCAGCGTAGCGCGCATTTTGGCGCATGAGATTAATCAGTTGCCGTATGATGAGGAAGCCTCGCACCTGGATATCATCGAAATTGATGCCGCCAGCAACAACGGTATCGACGACATTCGGGCATTACGCGAAAAAGCCCAAGTCGCGCCGGTTTCCGCGCCAAAGAAGATCTACATCATTGACGAAGTCCACATGCTGTCCAAGCCCGCCTTCAACGCACTATTAAAGACCTTGGAGGAGCCGCCAGCACACGTAGTTTTTATCCTGGCTACCACCGACGCCGACAAGCTGCCCGCCACCATTCTCAGTCGCGTCCAACAATTTTTCTTTCACCCCATCTCAGTTGATGTCATGGCACGCCAGCTGATGGCCATCGCCGAAAAAGAGGGCTTTACCATCGAGGCGGACGCCGCTCGGCTGATTGCTGAGCGTTCGCGCGGCGGGTTTCGCGACGGCATCAGCATGCTGGATCAATTATCAATTTTGGCTACGCCCGACCAGCCACTGACCGTCGCCATGGTCACGGAATACTTAGGCTTGAGCGACGCAGCCACACTGGAGAAGCTGCTTGATTTATATCAATCAGAGGACAGCGCTGACATCCTTAGAATCCTGCAAGAACTAGAGCAAAGTGGCATCAGCCCGACTGTGGTGTCGCACCAGCTATTGTCAATCGCTCGCGCCAGACTTCGCACAAATCCGGAGCTTGTTGAACTCATCCAGCAGCTCATCGAAGTTGATCGCCACCCACACCCAGACCTGAAATTATTGACTATTTTCATGCAACATCACACTCAGCCAGACAGGCCGAAGAAGACAGTTGCCCAAGCTGTCACAGTAACGCCAACCGTCATTTCGACACCAGCCAAGCCAGCGTCGTCAGCAGAAAAGCCACCAAAAAGCCAGAGCACCAAACCAACTGAGCCAGTGAAAAAAACGTCCGAAAACCAAGACGCCAAACCAGCCCAATCAACCAAAAAATCGCCTACAAAATCACGTAAATCTGGTGCGCCACTAGAGTTGGACTGGCAAAAGGTAATCGAGCAGGCCAAGGAAAAATCAGTCGGTCTGTCGTCACTGCTCCAAAAAAGTCAGTGGGCGTTTGACGGAGATAGACTAACTATTTTTGCTGGCAGTGCGTTCTACAAGAAAAAATTGGATGATGCCAAAAATCGACCATTGCTGGCAGCAATCATCACCGCAGAAGCGGGAATGGAGCTGGAAGTTGATATAATTGGAGAGAAGAAACCACCTGAAGACGAAAAATTGGCGGAAATCGCTGCCATGATGGGCGGTGGCGAAGAAGTGAATTTGGAGGAATTATAAGTGAGTGAAGCAAGTCAACATACATCATCTGGCAAACTGCCACCGCAAAATTTGGATGCAGAAAAGAGTTTACTGGGTGCAATATTGATCGATGAAGAAGTATTGGCAGATGCGACCGAGCACGTGCGTCCTACTGATTTTTATGATAAAAATCATGGACTGATCTTTGCGGGTATGATGCGGCTGTTTGAAAAGCATAAGCCAGTCGACCTCTTGACCCTGACAGATGAGCTGAAGCGCAAGGATGAGTTGGAACTCATCGGCGGCTCAGCGTATCTGACAGAGCTCACCAACTACGTGCCGACCGCTGCGCACGCTGAAGCATATGCTGAAATGGTGGCGCAAAAAGCAGTGCGGCGCCGACTCATCAAAGCCAGTGCTGACATCACCGAACTTGGCTATGACGAATCGACAACAACCCAGGAGTTGTTAGAAAAGGCCGAAGCTGAACTATTCAGCGTCTCCGACCAATCGCTCAAACAAGACTTGATCAGCCTGGAAAATATTCTGACTGATAGTTTTGACCGAATTGAAGAATTGCACCGTAACAAAGACACACTCCGTGGCATTCGCACTGGCTACCGCGACCTCGACAATATGACCGCTGGGTTGCAGCGTTCCGACCTGATCATCCTGGCGGCTCGTCCAGCCATGGGTAAGACCACGCTGGTGACTAATTTGGCGTACAACGTGGCGACCATTGAAAAAAAGCCAGTGCTATTTTTCAGCCTCGAGATGAGCAAAGAGCAATTAGTCGACCGTATGTTGGCGGACGCATCAGGTGTTGACAGCTGGAATATCCGCACCGGAAACTTGAGTGATAATGATTTTGCTAAACTGTCGGAAGCCATGGGCGAGATGGCAGAAGCGCCGATTTACATCGATGACACACCGGGCCTCAGCATTTTGGAGATGCGCACCAAAGCTCGCCGTTTAGCACATGAGGGCGAAATTGGCCTAATCATCGTCGACTACTTGCAGCTGATGCAGGCCACTAATAATCACAACGGCAACCGCGTCCAGGAAGTGTCAGAAATTTCCCGCGGCCTGAAGTTAATTGCCCGTGAGCTCAACGTGCCACTGATCGCCCTGAGTCAGCTGAGCCGTTCCGTCGAGTCGCGCACGCCACCAATTCCACAGCTGGCCGACCTGCGTGAGTCCGGCTCCATCGAGCAGGATGCTGACATCGTCAGCTTTATTTACCGCCCCGGCTACTACGAACCAGACAACCCAGAAGTTCAAAATATCACTGATCTGATCATCGCTAAGCACCGTAACGGTCCCGTCGGCAAAGTCCAATTGTACTTCCACCCAGAACGTCTCCGTTTCATGAGCCTCGACAGACGACACGATTAACAAACCATGCTATAATAAACCGCAGTGAAAAAGAAAACTCTGTCTCATCTGTTTCTTTACCGTTGGCGCTATCTTTGGGGCTATAGTGCTTTGATATTGATATTTTCCGCGGTCATCAGCGTGGCGTTGTTGTACGCGCCAGGTGGCATTAGCCAGTCAGAGATCAACATGGTCGCACGAACCAACTTGCTTATGGAAGGTAATTGGTCCATCGTCAATCTGCCACTACACGCATTCCAGGCGGCGCTGTTCTTGCTATTTGGCGTCAGTACACTCACCATCAAGCTACCAGCCGTCACACTGATGTGTTTGGCAGCCCTAGCACTCTTTTTCCTCCTCAGACACTGGTTTAAACCAGGCATCGCCGTATTGTCTCTTTCTCTCATGATCGCCACTGGTCAATTTATCTACCTAGCGCAAAGCTTCACGCCTGGCATCATCTACATCACCACGGCGTCATTGATTTTGCTGTTCGCCAGCCTCATCATCCAAAAAGCCAAATTCGCCCAACTCTGGAAAATCCTCCTCGCCGCCGTCATGGCTGCCAGCTTATACACGCCATTTTTCTGGTACCTCAACCTTGGTCTCATCTTAGTGGCATTATTGCACCCATACACACGCTACATCATCGTTTCACGAAAGTATCGCGCCAGCTGGACGCCAGCATTCATCGTCTTTCTGCTGGTAAGCGCGCCGCTAGTGTATTTCTGCCTGAAAAATCACGGCTTCTTGCTGGACGTGTCAGGCTGGTCGTCGCTCAACTTTGATGTATTAGCAAACCTCAAGATCATCGTTCGAACCTATCTCTGGCCAGTGCCATACATCTCCAACGGACAAGTGCTGCCAGCTATCGACGTCAGCACCGTAGCGTTGATGTTCCTTGGCATGATCATCACTTTCCGCAACTGGCACACCGCTCGGTCTTATGTGGTCAATATTTGGCTATTCCTGTCATTGCCGCTACTAGCCCTAGCGCCGCAAGTCAACATGATCATCTCTGTGCCAATGTTCATCTTGCTGGCCACTGGCGTAGAACGTTTGCTATACGAGTGGTACCGATTGTTCCCAAAGAACCCATATGCGCGTGGCACCGGACTTGTACTGATGATCATCTTGGTCGGCGTTATGACCCTGAGTGGTGTCAATCGGTACATCCACAGTTACCACGACCTGCCTGACGCCGTGCGTGAACATTCCAAAGATTTGAGCCTTGTGCGTGACACACTACTGCGCGACGCTGCAAACAAGAAATATATATTCGTGGTGGCAGCTGCCGAAAAACCGCTCTACGACGCTTTGTCCAGCCACATGAATAAGCACAACGTTGCGATTTCCATCAGCGACGGCCTGCCGGCAGAGGGCACTCAAGAAGAGGTGGTCGTCACCCGCGCTGCTCGCCAAGACATCACTGGCATACCTGGAACCATCACCCGCGTCATCACGAATGATTGGGCTGAGGCTGGCGACCGGTTTTATGTCTACAAACTTAGTGAATAATGCGGTATAATAAGTGAGTTAATTGAAGGAGGAATAACATGGCTTTTGATCAGGTAAAAATGCTGCAACAGCTGCGTAAAGCACAAAAACAACTCGGTAAAGAAATCATTGAAGTAGAAGCTGGTGATGGCGCGGTCATCGTTCAGATTACTGGTGAATTGAAAATCAAATCAGTCAAGATCAATCCTGACATGGTAGATCTGGACAACATCGAACAGCTCGAGCACTGGATTCAAATTGCGGTGCGTGACGGCTTGGCAAAAGCTCAAGAAGTTGCTGCTGAAACAATGAAGCCATTGATGGGCGGCTTGGGTAACCTGGGCATCTAATCTCAATAATGAGTGCTCATATTTTGCCAAAAGCGCTGACGGCGTTGATTGATGAATTTGGTAATCTGCCGGGAGTTGGTCCGCGAACTGCCGAACGCTACGCCTATGCTGCTTTGCGCCGTGAAGCAGGGCAGTCCAAAAGACTGGCTCAGGCGTTGAATGAGTTACACCAACGCGTCAAAACGTGTCCGGTGACGTTTGCGTTGATTGACGAAAGTGATGATCTGTCGCCACTTTACACCGACAGTCGCCGCAATCGCCAGCTCGTCTGCGTCGTCGAAGAACCGTTGGATATCATGGCGCTGGAGCGCACTGGTCAGTTTGACGGCACCTACCACGTGCTGGGTGGAGCGATTTCACCAATTGACGGCATCGGACCAGAACAGCTTCACATTCCCGAGTTGATTGAGCGCATCAAAAATGACGGCGTCACTGAGATCATCATCGCCACCAATGCCTCAGTAGAAGGTGAATCGACCGCGCTGTTTCTACAGCGATACATCCAAGAAGCTGGGTTGACGCTGACTGTTTCGCGACTGGCTCGCGGCATCCCTGTGGGAGTCGACCTGGAGTACGCCGACCAGATCACGCTGTCGCATGCGCTTGAAGGCCGGCGCACGCTGTCTTAGTTTTATTAGCATAAGCGACATGCTATACTAATCATATGGAAAAGCCTCGAATTCCTCAGGATAAACTCATCAATCACTCTAAATTTAAAGCGTTCACTCAGTGGGTCCACAAACACCATTTGGCACTGGCACTTGTCGTAAGCGCGGCGGTTGTTGCGATTATCTTCATCATCGCCATGTATTCCGTCCAATCAGACAGTGGTTCGCCATTTTTCGCTGGCACCAAAAAGCCAAAAGAGAAGTTTTACTCGTCACTGACCGGTCTGGAAGTAGCTGACGCAAATGCCGTCAAAGCTCCCGTTACTGGTGTAATTGTCGAAAATAGCCCTAACGCGCGACCACAGTCTGGACTATCAAAAGCTGGCATCGTCTACGAAGCTGTTGCCGAAGGTGGTATCACTCGTTTCTTCGCGTTGTACCAGGGAAATAAGCCGGCCAAAATTGGTCCAGTGCGCAGCTTGCGCTTGTACTATCTGCAGTGGTCAACGCCATACAAAGCCTCAATTTTCCATGTTGGCGGTAGCGCCAACGCCCTCAGCACAGTTCGTAACGGCAAATATCACGATATCGACGAGTTCAGCAATGGCAACTCGTATTGGCGCGCCAATGATCGACGCGCGCCGCACAATGCCTACACCTCAGGTGAGAAGATTGATCAAACCAATACCGCCAAAGGTCACAACGAATCAGTATTCACCGGGTTTAAACGCGCCGATGGCAAGCCTGCCGAAACGCCAAACGCCACCCAAATTGCCATCAATTTCAGTAGTCCACTGTTTAACACCAATTACACGTACAACAAAGATTCAAATACCTACGCTCGCACACTAGCAGGGCAACCGCACAATGACGCCGAGGCTGGGCAGATTGCGCCAAACAGCATCGTAGCACTGGAGGTGAACGTCGAACATCGCCCAGGCAGCCGCGAAGGGTACGAGGATGTCATCACCGTTGGCACTGGCAAAGCGTATATTTTTCAAAATGGCGTCGTAGCTCAAGCCACCTGGAAGCGTGACAACGAAAGTGCCGAATTGAAATTGGTCGACACCGCCGGCAAAGACATCGCGCTGAACCGAGGCCAGACATGGATCGCCGCCTTTACACCGGGGCGAGGAAGTATTGCATGGCAGTAACCCGTCGCCGATCGATTCGCGACTACAATCGATATTACATGCGTCGGTCGGTATTGTTATTGCTGCTGCCTGTCGGCATCGCCGCTGCTTTTGCCACCATCACTCATCTCATATTGACGAACCTGGCCGCCGTTGAAGTTAATTGGTACATCATCATCCTGCTCGGCGCAGTTGGGGGCATCATTGGCGCCGTTGCCATCACACCATCCGTCAGCAAACCGATGCGCGACATCCTCTACGCTGCGGCTTACAAAACAGGGGAGCTAACCGCCGAAAAGCCAGTCAAGATCAACTCGCCAGCACACGCACGCACTGGTTTTCAGACTGTGCTTGAGGCTATATATACCAACGGTGCGCCCGCCAAACCGACTGCCCAAAAAGCTTCGTCTCAACTTGACGCCATCATTCAGTCGTTCAATCACACGCCGTGCGGCATCGTCGTATTGGACCACCAGAAAAACATCATCTTCGCCAATGAAACCGCGCCTGTGGTCTCCGACATGGACGGCGTACTGACGTTGGGGCTAGACTTTATTGATGAAATCTCCATCAACCAGTGGATCCAAGAAGTTGCCAAAGACAACATCACCGCTCACCACCAATGGACGCGCGTACCAGCTCAGGCCAAAACCTCTGCGCCACAAAAGTTCTATGACGTCAGCGCCTCCTACGAAAAAGGTGCAGCCGGCGAAACGGTCATTATCCTCTTTGACCGCTCAGCCAAATACTTACCCGAGGAAGAAGACCTCAATTTCATCGCTTTTGCTGCGCACGAACTCCGCGGACCCATCACCGTCATTCGTGGTTATCTGGACATCCTGGAGCACGAACTTCAAGACCGCCTGCGAGATGATGAGCCCCAATTGTTCAATCGTCTAACCGTTTCCGCCAACCGCTTGTCCAGCTATATCAACAATATCCTCAACGTTTCAAAATTTGACCGACACCACTTGTACGTTCATCTCCGCGAGGACACATTGGAAGCCATTTACGCTACCATCGCTGACGACATGCAACTACGCGCTTCAGCCCAGCACCGCATGTTGAACGTATCCATCCCCAGCAACTTGCCGACCGTAGCAGCCGACCGTGGTAGCATCGGGGAAGTGATTTCCAACCTCATCGACAATGCCATCAAATACAGCTTCGAAGGCGGAGTTGTCCAAGTTTCCGCCGTACAAAAAGGCGAATTTGTAGAAGTTTCTGTCTCAGACAACGGCGTCGGCATGCCAGCTGGCGTGATCAAAAACCTCTTTCGCAAATTTTACCGCTCACACCGATCACGCGAAACAGTGGCCGGCACTGGCATCGGCCTATACATCTGTAAAGCATTTGTCGAGTCACATGGCGGCAGCATCTCCGCACGCAGCCAAGAAAACCAAGGCTCAATTTTCTCCTTCACCATCCCCGTCTACGCCTCGGTGAAAGAAAAATTATTAGAAGACGGCCAGCTAAACAATCGGTTAATTCGCACTGACGGCGGGTGGATAAAAAATCACAAAATGTATAGGGAGTAATCATGGCGATCAAAACAATTTTATGCATCGAAGACGACAGATTTATTGGTGAAATGTACGTGCGCAGTTTGGAGCGCGCCGGCTATACCGTCACCTGGATGGTAGACGGCAACGATGGCTTGGTGGCGGCGCGTAACCAACCCTACGACTTGATCATCTTGGACTTGATGTTGCCAGAACAGCGTGGCGATCAAATTTTAGACGCCCTCAGAAACGGCGAAACTGATTTGGTACCTAACAGCAAGATTCTCATCATGACCAATTTCGAGCAAGACGACCAGTCCAAGTCGCAACTGCTGCCCAGAATCGACGGCTATCTCATCAAAGCCGACATCACACCCCGAAAACTGCTGGAAGTGATTGAGCAGCTGGGTGACTAGCTAAATCAAGATTCTCGCATATCTCGGATTGGGCTGCGGCGCACATTGCGCATCAGTGGCAGCACGACACTGAGTAGGCCAGTAATGATACACGCTCCCAAAATAAGACACAGTTGACGTAAATCAACGCCAACAAGATGTATTTTATTGCTGGAGCTAATTATACCAAATCCATATTGAGCCTGAGCTGTAAGCTGTGGTGCAAATTGACTATCCAACACATATGCTCCTATAAAACCAATGATACTGGCGAATAAAGCCGCCGAAGCAGATAAGATCACTACGTACAGCACATACACCAGCACAATGTCGATTCGCTTAAAGCCAATAGCACGAAAGACTGCTGTCTCATGCCTCCCATCGACAATTGTGCGACCAACCGTAACCCACATGATGAATGCCGCCAATATCATGACACCGACCATGATATAGATTGACCATTGTTTAAATATAGCTTGCATATCGTCTAGCGCAGCGCTATTGCTAAACGCTAAACTGGCTTGATATGGATGTCCGATTGGCTTACATGAATTATCATATTGGACTGTACAACTCTGCTCATCAATAAATCTCTGCGCATCACTAGCATTAGCAAATTCAACAAAACGACGCTTATTGTCCTCATTGCCCATTAGATAGAGGGGCTCGTAGGTTAATAAGTCAGCATAGTCAGTTTTGTTGGGCAGCTGGTTATATAGTGTACGCGGTATAGCTTGTCCAATTCCCTCTGTACGTAGCATCTCAGCAAGTATGTCGTTGGTAGTGCGGGATTTTTCACGTTGTTGTTCTTGTTCTGGATTGAGCACCTCACTACTAGGCGACATTCCAACCACCTTGAAAGTGATAAATTTGCTAATGGCCACCGTTTCTTTGCCAAATTTTGCGTCAAAAAGTCTTTGATTTACTTCCTGTTTTTTCTCTTCAGCTGTACGCGTGTCATGGGTGATGGCAGCATTTTCACATTTCGTAGGATCGGGCAGAGCATACAGTAAACTTGGTTTTTGATAATTTTTGTTGTTTTGGTTGGCGGCAATTTCTTTCTTTTGTTGTAGCGTTTTTTGTATCAATGACTGTGAAACGCTGTTTCGATAGCACATTTTGAAACTTAATTTGGCAATGTTGTCGCGGATAATTTTGAGACGTTCAAATTTTTCGGCAGCACTAGCGCTTGCTGGTAATTTCTCTAATTTTAATAGCTGCTCAATAACATTTTGTGGCAGAATAACTGGTAAGCTTGATCCATCAGGTCTCCAACCTGCATTATCAGGCAGTACGATCCCTTTTGTCGTTTCAGGGGGTGCCAGAGTTATGCCTGAAGTGTTAATCGGGGGTTTTACATCATAATGAGTATTCACTTCTGCTTCGTTTGAAGAGTCGTGAAACACCTCCTTGCCATCAATGAGAGGGGACAATGACGATCTCTTTTTGATAGCATACGATTCTTCGGTAAAAGTTTTAATTGCGCCGTACTGCTTGGCGAGTTGTGACAATTTTGCCTCGTCAAAAGCTGGCGTACTGCTATATTTTTCTTTTAATAGCTGAAGCGTGATACCATTTGGATCATTAATAGATAGTTGTGTAGAACCATCAGATGTTTGCGTATATGGCGGCCGATCGTTGACATGAGAATACTCTAAACCCAGACGTTTTGCTTCAGTAGTTTTTTGTGTGACCAATGATTCATACCGTTTTTTTGCTTTAGCAACCAATCCGGGATCACGAATAGTTTTATAGAATTCGTCTGCGCTGGGAGGGGTATTTAGCACGCTAACAATGTAACGACTCGTTAGCCCCTCTTTGCGAAACGAGTCAATGCTCTGAAATAACCCATGAGTAACGAGCGAAGCAGCAATTAAAACGCCAAACAACATACTTGCCAATAAGACAGTAAGGAACGTCCGTAATTTACGAGCACGGAGCTTCGTGAAAGCCAATACTCCAACGTCAGTTAGCTTGATCATAAAGCCTCCCGTCCTTTAGTGTAATGACACGGTCAGCCTGAGCTGCGACTTCAGTATCATGTGTAGCGATAATTACCGTCGTACCATATCGTTCTCGAATCTGCTGAAATAGTTGGATTATATCATGACTATTTGCAGAGTCGAGATTGCCAGTCGGCTCATCAGCCAAGATGATAGCAGGTCTATTGAGCAGCGCCCGAGCAATGGCGGCACGCTGAATCTGCCCACCTGAGAGTTCACGTGGACGATGATTTAGTCGATCATACAAGCCAACTTGCCGTGCTAATTCTTCAATGCGCTGTTTACGCTCCGCACGTTTCATACGCTGCGGCATTGAGGCGACTTCAATATTACGACGTAATGTCAAAAATGGTTGCAAATAAAATGACTGAAAAACAAATCCAATGGTTTGGTTACGAAATTGTGACAATCGACGGTCACTCATCTTACGAATTTCTTGACCATTGACGACAACCTCACCAGAGGTAGCTTTGTCTAATCCGCCCAGCAAATGCAGTAGGGTACTCTTACCACTACCACTCACGCCAACGAGGGCAATAAATTCACCCTTGTTGACTTCCAGCGAAACACTGTCAACGGCCCTGATTTTTTGTTTACCAATCTTATACTCTTTGACTACATTTGTAGCTTTAATAATCACGTCTTTACTTTCTGACGTTACAGCCTCACGCAGCGGAGTTGATGTGATATTCATAATTTTTATTTCTAATTAGTATCTATATTTGAATTATATCGGAGAACTAATTACATAGTCAAGGAAATTAACCGGACAGCCACGGACACGTAATTAAAAATCGCCCAAACAGGCGACAACTCAAATTTCTCTAAAATTGGTGACCTCACGGGGAATCGAACCCCGGTTGCCGGGATGAGAACCCGGTGTCCTAACCGCTAGACGATGAGGCCAACACTAAGCATCATACCACGACGTAGCCGCTTTTGTCTATACCGCCGCGCCAGCCAACAGAGACGCGCTTGCGTTTTACCACAGTTTGACGCTATACTTAATATCATGAAAGAATCGAGGGTGGGGCAGTCTGACAGAACATTTTCCAAATTTTGGCTGCGCCGTCTCAGCAAAGCCTCGCTACTAGTCAATCTCTTCATTCTCCTCACATACGCATCAGCTCGTTTTTTGCCTGGCAATTATCGCTTTACTATTGGCGATTCAGTGACTGACCTAGCTGCCGCTATCAGCGTATTGTCCGCAGTTTGGGCGCTTGGTCTCTGTGTTTGGACGCCCAAAAAACAACGCGCCTACCTGGCATGCGCCACCTATGCGTCGCTCATCATCACCATCGCCGCACTCATCGCCACCAGCGGCGGCATCTATTCTCCATTTACCAGCCTCTGGCTCATGGTGACTATCTTTGCGGCCGTATTCGGGCTGTGGCTGACTGGCGGCATCATCTTGCTGGTCGTGGCGCACATCGCTATGATTCATTTCGAAACACCACTGACACTGGAACAAATAGCTATCAGTACAGCGCTTGGCATCATGCCATCTGTCCTGAGTATCGTCCTGTGGCGATACCAATCACAGAAGAAGCTTGATGATCGATTTACTGAACTGGAAAATAGGCTAACCTCTGCCGAGGGCAAATCGGATGTCGTCATCAATACCATCGACGACGGCGTGATGGCTATTTCCAATGACGGTATCATTGAACTTATCAATCCAGCCGCGCAACAGATGATTGGCTGGGACAAAGGCGACGCTTTGGGGTTGAGTTGGCAAAGTGTCCTCAAGCTGGTGCTCAAGGACGGATCTGACATCCCAGAGGGCAAACATCCCGTTGCTCAAGCATTGTCTTCAAACCAGCCCACCCACAGCGACAACCTATTTCTCAAAACTTTCTCAGACAAACGACTGCCAATCACCATCGTCAGTTCTCCCATAGGTCCACAAAAGGAAGGTGTCATCATCGTGTTCCGCGACATCTCCAAAGAACGCGCCGAGGAGCGAGAACAGGCCGAGTTCATCTCTACCGCCAGTCACGAGATGCGCACGCCCGTGGCTTCCATCGAGGGATATCTGGGCCTAGCGCTCAACCCCGCAACTGCCCAAATTGACGACAAAGCACGTGATTTCATCACCAAAGCGCACGCCTCCGCTCAACACCTGGGTCGATTATTCCAAGACCTGCTGGATATCAGTAGAGCCGAGGACGGACGCCTCAAAGATGAACCAAAGCTATTTAACGTGACTGATTTTGTGGCAGACATCTTTGAAGGTCTGGCACACAAAGCGGCTGAGAAAAATCTGATCTATTCTTTCCGGCCACACGCCCTAGCCAAAGACTCCGCTGATCAGCATTTGCAGCCCATTTATTATGCCTTTGTCGACCCTGATCATTTCCGCGAAATCACCGCCAATTTGATAGAAAACGCCATCAAATACACCAAACAAGGCGAGGTTGTGGTCGATGTCACCGGCGACTCGTCAAAGGTGGTTGTCAGTGTGATGGACTCTGGACTAGGCATCCCCGCAGAAGACGTGCCGCATCTTTTCCAAAAGTTTTATCGGGTTGACAATTCAGCCACTCGCGAAATCGGCGGTACTGGTCTGGGACTGTACCTGTCTCGCCGACTCGCCGAAAGCATGTCGGGCGATTTACGTGTCGAGAGCGAGTACGGCAAGGGAAGCACCTTCTTTCTGGAAATACCGCGAATTTCCAAAGAAGAAGCCGCCCACAAAGAAGCATCCTTGCAGCCAACATCAGTTCAGTACCATCAACCACAGCAGCAAGCCCCAGTAATTCCTGACACAACGCCCGTAGAACCGCCAGCAAATCCTCCAGCACAGCCGCCAACAGAACAGCCCCAGCAACCTACCGAACCCGCCCAAAGTACTGAGCCGCTCGTCCAGCCCAGCCAGTCAGCGACACCCCAACAAACACCAACACCAACCAGCCCAGAACACGCCACGCTTGCCGACATTGAACATCATTTAGAGACCACTCGTCGCGCCATCAACATACCGCGGAGAACCAATAATTCATAAAAGCATAAGAATGATAGCAATTTTAATAATAATATCGTATAGTAGGTAATAGATATGACAAAAATTTTACTCGTTGAAGATGACAAAAGTTTACGCGAAATCTATGGCGTACGATTATTAGCAGAAGGATACGACATCGTGTCCGCAGGTGACGGTGAAGAAGCACTCGCCATGGCCATCAAAGAACGGCCAGCGCTCATCCTGAGCGACGTGATGATGCCGAAAATTTCTGGCTTTGACATGCTAGATATTTTACGGTCTGCCACCGAAACCAAAGACATCAAAGTGATCATCATGACCGCTTTGTCCTCAGAAGACCAACGAGCTCGTGGTGAACAATTAGGCGCTGACCGCTATCTTGTGAAATCCCAAGTCGGCATTGAAGACGTCGTACGCACCGTCCACGAAGTTTTGGGTGATGTTCCGGGACTTACGCCAGCGCCGCAACCACAACCAGCCGCACAGCCAGCAACAGCGGCGCCTCAGCAAACTCCAGCCCCAACCATGTCACCATCGCCTCAGATGCCGCCAGTCCGGCCCGATGTCTCAGCGCTGTCACCGCAGCCAACATTGCAAGCTGCCGCACCAGCGCCAGCCACACTGCCGCAACCAACTGCGCCTTTCTCATCTTCGGCGCCACGTCCTGCCAACCTGGGTGAACGTGTCATCCGCCCACTTGAAGGTGCCAGCCTGACACCGACAGAAGATGTTGCCAAACTCATGGAACAAGAACTGGAGGGAATTCCAAATCTCAAACCACAACCAGCTGAACCTGAGTACGCCCCAGAGGAAACAACACCAGCTCCACAACCTGATAAAGCTCCAGAAGGGACCATTCCAACGTTGACAGCTGCCCCAGCTCCTGAAACTCCAGCAGAGCCTACTCACATTCCCGTGACAACACCAGCGCCTCAAACTCCACAGAACCTACAAAGCATCACCGCTCCAGAGCAGCCAGCTCCAACCATTCCAGCAGTACCGGTAATCAGTTCAGCTCCGCAAGCGCCAACAAACGCTGCGCCGACTCATACGCCACCAGCTCCAGTCCTGCATCCGCTTCCGTCTCAACCGCCACAACCGCCGCAAACTCCTCCACCAGCACAACCACAAGCGTAAATGTCAGACAATACCACACCGAATCATGAACCTACCCAGCGCCTCAACAAATTCGTGGCGCTGGCGCTTGGCGTGTCGCGACGTCAGGCTGACGAGCTGATCGAGCAGGGCAAGGTCACCGTGAATGGCCAGCCCGCTAAACTCGGCCAACGCATCACCGCAACTGATATCATTCGCTACGGCAACAAACCGCTCACCGCCCAAACCCACCAGCTCATCCTCCTCCACAAACCCGTCGGTTACCTCTGTTCGCGTGCCTCTCAAGGCGGTGTACCGACCATTTATGAATTATTACCAACCAGCCTCCATCACCTGAAACCCGTCGGTCGCCTCGACAAAGACAGTTCTGGGCTCATCCTCCTCACCAACGACGGGGATTTTGCCCATCAAATGACACACCCATCGTTTTATAAAATTAAGCGCTATCTGGTCACGCTCGACCAGCCACTTCAGCCACTTCACCGGCAAATGATCAATGACTTTGGCGTGCAGCTGCCTGACGGGCCCAGCCGCTTGACGCTCGAACGTCAGCACGACGGTGACGACTACCGCTGGATTGTCCAGATGAGCGAAGGCCGCAACCGCCAAATCCGCCGCACCTTCGCCGCCCTTGGCTACACCGTCATCAAACTTCACCGCACAGACTTTGGCAATTACACTCTCGGTGATATCAAACGTGGGGAATTTACTGAAAGGCCACTGACCAACTAAGCCTCCCCGGGCACCAAAAACGCATATAATACCACATTTTTGCTTAAATCTCATTGACATTTTATTCTATTAGTGATATATATCAGCTTTTGCTCAAAGCTTGTCTAAGGGCGGAAGTCGCCCTTTGGCTTTGAGCAAGTCCTCTGAAAGGGGAGAACATGAAAACCGCCATTAGCACAATTGCGTGGGGAATTATACTCGGTCTGATAACCTATGGCGTAGTGGGCCTCTTAGCCCGCTACGTGGGCTTTGCCCCACTGCCGCTGTACGCGGCATCGGTCATCGGATTTTCAGTAGCTATCATGAGTAGCTACGAAGACGAGGACTAGGGCTAACAGCCCACCGAAGAGAAAATAGCTCGCTGTATGCGCTCGATCTGATTGAGGTAGGATTTCTATCTCTCGGGTTGAATAAACTCGCATACAGCTTGAGCTCGTTCGGTGGGCTATTTTCATTGCCTTTCGCTAAAATCCCAAGCCTCTGGTATAATAGACGTAATTATGTCTCATAAATTACCTACCGTCGCCATCATCGGCCAAGCTAACGTTGGCAAAAGCTCATTGTTCAATCGCTTGACACGTGCTCGCACCGCCATCGTCGCCCGCGAAGCCGGCACCACCCGCGACAACGTTGTTGGCAAAGTCTCATACAAACGCCGTGCCTCATCTCCTAATGAGAATGTGGCAGACGCGACACCTCCTGCGCTGGAGGCTGTGAAACGTTCGCGAGAAGCGGACGTTTCAGTCGAACGCTCGCAGCAAATCTCCAGCGGAGATTTGAGCGAAAAGAGTACTCCAGCGAAGGAGTGTGGCGCGAGTGCAACCGCCGAATTCTGGCTCATCGACACCGCCGGCCTTAAACCCGCCGAAGACGAATTCGAAGCCACCATCCAAGACCAAATCGCTGATGCCTCCGCCGCTGCCGACGTCATTCTCGTCATGGTCGACTCCACCGTCTATCCATCAGATGCCGATCGCCAACTGGCCAAAAAAGCCCTCAAAAGCGGTAAGCCCGTCCTCCTCATCGCCAACAAAGCCGACCTCAAAGGCTCACTCCACACTGACGAATTCAAACGCCTCGGCATCAAAACCATCATCAAAACCTCTGCCGAGCACAACATCGGCATCTCCGAGCTACTCGATAACATCGCCGAACTCATCCCGCCAGCCACCGCCGCCGCGCCTGACGACATCATCCGCGTAGCCTTGATCGGCCGGCCAAATGTCGGCAAAAGCAACCTGTTCAACACCCTAGCAGGCAAGCAGCAAGCCATCGTCGCCAATGTCGCCGGCACCACCCGCGACGTCAACCGCGTCCAAGTCCGCTATCACGGCCAGACCATCGAGCTACTCGACACCGCCGGCATCCGCCGCCAAGGCAAGCAAGAAACCGGTATCGAAAAGTTCTCGGTCCTGCGCACCATGCAGGCCATCAACGAAGCCGACATCTGCCTCCTCTTGATGGACGTCAATGAATTAAACGTCGGGCTAGACCAACGACTGGCGGGCATCATCGACGAAGCAGGCAAGGGGCTCGTCCTAGTGGTCAGCAAATGGGACTCCGTCGAAGGCAAAGACGCCTACACTCACGACGAGCTAGCACCACAAATTAGCTATTATTTCAAATTCACACCCTACGCACCACTGATCTTCACCTCATCAGTCACTGGCCAAAACGTTGCCAAATTGTTCGACCTAGCCCTCGATATTTATAAGCGCCGCCACCAAGAGTGTAAAACCCGCATCCTCAACGACCTCTTGCAAAAAGCCGTCGCTGCTCATCCACCAGCTGGCTTGAAGAATTCACATCCAAAACTCCGCTACATCGTCCAGACCGATACGGCCCCGCCATGGTTCGTCATCTACGGCAGCAACCTCAAATTCGTCCACTGGAGCTACAAACGCTACCTCGAGCGCACTTTACGCGAAGCTTTCAATTTCGCTGGTACGCCCATCAAACTCAGTTTCCGCGACGAAAAACAGCTGAAAGCCAACCGCGAACGCATCGCCCGCGGCCTGGCGCCCGTCACCAAAGCCTACAAGCAGGCCAAAAATGCCGAAAAGGGCATATAAATGATGCAAGCCACGACCTTAGCAGCATTTATTGACATTTTGTATTATTAGTGATATAATTGAAAAGTTATGAACAATACTCCAGACAAATACCCCGCAAAAGATCTGCCAACAACTCCCGCTGATATCATAGACCCCGAAACAACTACCTTTTGTGTAGCCATAATACCTCTCTTTAATGAATCCACGCTCGGCACTGATGAATCCACGCTCGGCACTATGCGTATCGGCGCAGTCGGAGATATCACCGTAGAGCGACCAGGCGGCGAAGACGAAGAAACAAAAGTGAACGTCGATCTCTACATAGGAGACACCAGTAATCATACACCACTACTTAAGCGCGCCGGTATGTCCTCGCCAGTTATTGATATGCCTGAAGATACTGGCTGCACAAAAGCAACCGTGTCCATTACTGCAGAACCTGGTGGTGAAGAATGTCAAAATTTCAGCGAGGCTATCATTGGCGCTAAGATGTTAGAAATCACAGAAGGGGATCCAGCAGCATTAGAAGAACAAGAACGAAACGTTCAGAAATTTCTAGAAGCAGTTGGTAGGGTTACGGCTCGTGCATCATTACTCCCCCTTGAACCAGAAGAACCAGAAGAACCAAAAGAACCAAAAAACGAAGGTTCTGTCATCACCTTCAGGCCCGGAGACAAAAAAGAGCCAAGCGGTGATTTTTACCTAACCGTCACCGCCGACAGCCCAGACACCGCAGACGAAAGCTAATCATCCACCATACATGAGAATCTGCGCGTGTAAAATATCGCGCGTAATTTCATCTGCTCGCTCACCGATCAGCACAATTTTCGCCGCCTCATCCGAATGCGCATGACGAATCTCAATCTGATACTGCGTCGCCTCAATGTGCCGCCGCTCACCACGGTCGTTCACAAAACAACCCTTCAGACGTCTGAGGCCATATGCCGCAAACAGCTCTGGCCATAGTTTCTCAAACACTGCTTCACCAACAGTAGTGGTCGACAAATCGATCACACTGTACGTCGGATTATCCGGCACCGCCAACTCGCCATCATACTGGTCAAAAAACGCCAACAGCCCCGACGGCGTGGTGATTTTGCTGAGGTCAAACTGACCGTGCGGGGCGCTTAAAACCTTGGCGTAGGGCAGGGCGCGGCGTTTTATTTCATATTCAGCTCGCTCACTGTCCTTCAGTAAGTCTTCCTTGGTCACCAAAATCACATCTGCGGCTTGTAGCTCAATTTCATGCGCTGGCTCGACACCGTTAAGAATCTCGTGTGCATCGATCACATAAAAACTCTGCATCAGCTCGTACTTGGCAAACATCTTAGCGCTAATCAATCGCTCCACCAAATTCATGGTCCGTGCCACGCCCGTCGCCTCGATGAACACTGGCGCAGGGGAATAGCGGCTAAAGTCCATAAGCATCTTGGTCAGCGCATCCTCCGAGCCACAGCACACACAGTCGCCAGCCAAGGTCGTCACCATGTCTGCCAGCCCCTCCAGCCGGTAGCCATCGACATTTTCGTTGGCATATTCATTTTCAATCACTCGCGCGCCCTTATAGTCACGTTGTCGCAATAAGAATTCCAGCACGCTCGTTTTGCCAGCGCCCAGCGACCCATTCACCAAATATAGCGGCACTTTGTCAACAATCGTCCGTGCCTCGTCAAACGCTGCATTGATACTAAATTCCAAATCATCATCGCGTTTCGCCATATAGCTATTATACGCCATCGCGGCCCAGGTGATATACTAAAAGTATGAAAGTCATCCTCGCCCTCGGCAATCCTGGCGATAAGTACACGTACACGCGGCATAACGCTGGCTTTTTGGTGGTTGACCAGTTAGCGGCGGAGCAAAGTGCACAATTTAGCAACAAGCCCAAATTCTTTGCCGATATCGCTGAAATCAGTCGCTCCGAAGCGCCAGGCAAAGTCCTGCTCGTCAAGCCAACTACCTACTACAACGAGGTCGGTATTGCGGCGCGGGCGCTCATGGATTTTTATAAGCTAACACTTGATGATCTCCTGATTATTCATGATGACACGGCGCTTGATTTTGGCAAAATTCGTGTCCGCAAGGGTGGTGAAAGCGCTGGCAATAACGGTTTGAAGTCACTACATCGACATGTTGGCAGTGAGTTCTGGCATATTCGCATCGGCACTGACAATTTACTGCGCCGACAAATTGGCGACGTTGACTTTGTCCTCAGTAAATTCAACACCGACGAACGTATCATCCTCCGCGATTGGACGATCCCTGAGTCAATCAAACTCATCAAGGCATTTCTTGATGGCAGCATTGAGCCACTGAGCGTCAAACTCTAATTGCAACAACGTTGCAAAACGCTTATCGTTTTCGGCGCTTGATTTTTGCTGCTGTTTCTCGCAACTTGATGGCCCGTGCTTCCAGAACGCTACTACCAACCGCCAAGCTCACAAACAGCAGCCCCAAGCCTCCTGTCGCCCACTCCGGCAGCTCCAGATGAAACAGCTTAGCAATCATCATCATGCCCAGTGCCGTAATTGCCCAATGTGCGCCATTTTCCAGATACTTATATTTACTCAGCACACCCGTGCGCAACAGATACACCGTCAATGACCGCACCCAAATAGCTCCAGACGCCAGTCCAGCAACAATCAACAAAACGCTACTAGTGATGGCAAAGGCACCGATGACGCCGTCGAAACTGAAACTAGCGTCCAAAACCTCAAGATACAGCAAGCTTGCAAATGCCGCCCAACCAGTCTTGACTTTAATGGCCTTGGCGTCGTCCTCGTGAAAGAATGATCCAAACAATTCCAGCCCGATGTGCAGCATAATCCCCAGAATAGATGAGATCAAAATGAGCGATTGATGTGCCGGCTCCACTGTGAAATACAAAATCGTCGCCACTGCCAACATCAGACATACTTTGAAATTCTCAAACCGTCCAGCCTTAGCCAGCCACGGTTCAACATGACTAACCCAGTGAATGCGCTTGTTGTAGTCGATGAAATAACTTAACCCAATCATGATCAAAAACGCCCCACCAAACGCATCAATCATCGGCGATGCCTCATGCAGAATATGGCCGTACTCGGCTGGCTTATTGATAGCCAAGTCAACCACCTCGGTGAAACCATGACCACTCGCCACCATAACGATAAAAATTGGCAAAATAAACCGTACCACAAAGACCGCCACAAAGATGCCGACCGTCAAAAATACCTTTTGCCATGCCGAGCTCATGCCAGCCAACACCTTACTGTTAATCACCGCGTTGTCAAAGCTAAACGTAACTTCCAGCACTACCAAAATAGCAAATAACCAGAGGCCGCCAAGACCCAAGTGCATGAACGTCAAACCGCCCAAAATCAATGTCAATAGTGCTGAAAACCAAAAAATTCGAAATGGATGATGTGAATGCCAGAGATGTTTCATATTGCTTTAGTATAGCATATCTATGCAGCGCAATCTTACACTTACCTCAAACCAGCGGGCAAAAGGCTATTCTCTACAGTCCACATAGTCCTGCCATTTTTTGACAATTCCAGCCTCCTGATAGTACTCATGTGCGCACCAACTAGACAAGAAAGCTTCATCTTGTTCAATGTCAGCAAGGAGCGGAAAAATCTCACTGAGCAGCATTTCGTCGGGATATTGTTCGCTGTCCGTCAGGGGACGTTGCCCGTTATTGCACAAGTGTGCATTTAAAAATGTGAAGCGTTTAGTGCAAATATAGCCGGGCTTTGAGCAGTGCAAGCGAAAATCGTGCATGGTTTTGATCGGCTGTGCCTCATCCTGGTAGGCCTCGAACTTGTACATCACCCAAACTAGTGGCGTATCAAACGTCATATTATCAGACAGTTGCTGCTGGCTATGCCGTAAGTCGTCCAGCTCTATCCGTATCTGTTCGCCACTGCTATTCTTCAATTTCGCCAACGCCAAACGGTGCTCCGCAGCAGCAATCTTTGCTGTCAAAGCCTTATACTCATCATACATATCAAGCAGCTTATCAACCGCCGCTCTCGCATTATTCATACCTTCCATCATCCCAACTCCTTCATAATTACTGCGCGCGTAATCTCACGCGCCCGCTCGCCAATGACAACTAATTTTAATGACTCGTCAGTGGTACCGCGCGTGACCTGCATTTGCTGCGGCGTTGCTTCGATGTGAAATATCTCGTCACCATCAGCAACCGCGCCTTTCATGCGCCGCAAAGCATATTTATCTCGTAAACTAGCCCAGATCTTCTCAATCTTCTCAGCGCTAATAGCCAACTCAGCCACATCAACCACGCTATAATTTAAAGCATTCTCAGACGCGTTTTCCGCAGGCTCGTGCAGTAGTAAATAATCCAAAATCTGCGACTTGTCACCAAGCTGGGCCAGATCAAATTTGCCGTGATCCATCCTCATAACATTAGTCAGCCCTTGTTGCGACAATGTCTCAATGAGCTGCTGACGGTCATTTTCAGCCAGCAAATCCAGCTTACTGATTAGTACCGTATCCGCTGCCTGAGCTTCCGCCAGCAACGCCTCCGCCAAACCATCAGCTCTAGCTTCAGCTCCATCCACAACATACAACGACTGCTGCAAATCATACTGCTCAAAGACATCACCAGCCAGCAATTTCTCAACCACCCGCAGAGTATTAGCGACACCAGTTGACTCAATAATCACTGGTGCTTTTCCGCTTATTGCAAAATTGTGCAAAATATCAATCAACTCTTCGCCGCTACTGCAGCAGATACACTCGCCAGCAATTGTTGCCAGCTCATCAACGCGTTGCGCCAGCCTGCAGCTGTCAATACTTTCCGACGCAAACTCATTCTCAATCACTCGCGCGCCAGCAAACTCAGGCTGCTGCACCAAAAAATCGACCAGCGTGGTTTTGCCGGCACCCAGCGCGCCATTCACCAGATATAACGCAATCTTATCATTCATAATTAGCCTTTCTTGTACACATATACTGAATTGATAATATCGTCGTCAGGATTATATTCGACCAACAACTGCACGCGCTGTAAACTATTCGGGTCAAACGCTGGATACAGCAACGTTTTCGCACCACGTGCACTGCGCACGATGATCCGCCCGCCAGGCCGGAGCGCTGGCAAAATATTATCAATAATTTGCTGTTTGGCTTCAGCTGAATCGCCCGCCAGCCCAGCCACATAGACCACATCATAAGCCTTACCCAGCAAAGCTACCGCCGCTCCGTCCGCCACCAGACACTCGCCAACCGGCCAAGCAATCGCCCGTGCTAGTTCGCGCGACTGCACCAAAGCAGCCGGCGCCACGTCTACCAAATCAACCATCGCGCCTGTCTGATACCACAAACACCAAGCGGTCAAAGGCAGAGGACCACTGCCGATCATCGCCACGCGACTACTATCACTCAACATCAAACCCGAGCCACCCAGTAGACCAACTTCACGCCGCACCAGCTCGCGGTAATTATCAATATACCAAAACTTTTCCAGCTCTTGCTGCGGACGGGCTGAGCTGGCAATTCGCCGCGACCAATACATTTCCATCTCTGACTCCGACAGGGAGCAACGGCGTTGCACTTCGCGACGCACCTCCTCATTGCACCAACTCGGTAAAGCTGCTGCCTGCACGACTGCCGCCACCAAACCAGAAAAAGCCGCATTCACATCTGGTGATGGCGCAAACTCATGCAAATTCATTACTGTTCTAATCGCTATATCCATAGCTTTTCATAATGCCAAACCCTCTCATTTATTGCAAATTTGTCGCAATAAATGATATAATTGCAACAATATGACAATAGACGAACTGCTTAAACAGCACAACCTGCGCCTGACGAAACCACGCCAGCAAGTATTTGACGTACTGCAACAATCAGCCGTTCCGCTAACCATTAGTGACATTGCCAAAAAATGCAAAAACGTTGACCGAGCCAGCGTCTACCGCACCCTCGTTACCTTTGATCAGCTACACATCGTCAGCGCCGTTGCTATTGGCTGGAAAAATTACTACGAGCTCGCTGAGCCGTTCATTCCGCATCATCACCATCTCTACTGTATCCGCTGTCAAAACGCTGAGCCTATTCAAACACCAGAATTGGAACAGCTTGTTGGCTATCTCAGTCGCAAACATCAGTTTACCGTCGTCAAACACCACTTTGAACTAGAAGGCATTTGTAAAAATTGTCAGCAAACCAAGCAATATAAAAAATAATTCCCAACTAAAAAAGCACCAGGTAAGGGTGGGCATCACCTGGTGCTTTGTTACCCTTCAACCCACCCGAGCTTCCATGTCATGGCAAAGCGTCTGCGGTCAAAACTCCAAAAGACCGGCGCCTGACGAATCGTCAATACAGTTAGTACTCACCATGAAACAGAGGTCGCCTTAATCAAAAGGGCAGTTAAAGGGGTTAGTATGCGCGTAACGTTTAACGCAAAAAGTGGAGGGTAAGATACTTAATGCCATTGCGCGCAACCTAACATATAGTTAGAATAGGGGGTATAAGGTGCATTTGGTTGAACTCGCTGATCAACCAATCGTGTATCATTATAGCAAAGATTTGACATAGTGTCAATACTTTTTGCAATAAAAAGTTATGGAAATCAATACATTACTACCAGAGGAGCATATTTTTACCAAGAGGTTGGTCAATATTGCCAAGCCACCAAAAAGGTTATGCTTTATGGGAAAGCTGCCAGACACCCACGCTCCTCGAGTAGCAATTGTCGGCACACGCAAGCCAAGTAGCTATGGACGCGAGGTTACCGAACGGCTAGCGACAGACCTGGCGCAAGCTGGGGTGATTATCATCAGTGGACTAGCACTTGGCGTTGATAGCATTGCCCAGACCGCAGCTCTCAATGCTGGTGGCACGGTCATTGGCATCGTCACGTCAGAGCTCCCAGATATTGCACCGCGCAGCAACCGAGGATTAGCAGAAAACATCATCAAACAGGGCGGCGCAGTCCTGTCAGAATGGATGCGCGGCGACGGCATGAAAATACGCAAATGGAGTTTCCTACAAAGAAACCGCCTGGTTAGCGGGCTGGCAGACGCTATCATCATCACCGAAGCGGCTGAACGTAGCGGTACGCTCAATACCGCAGCATACGCCCTCGAGCAGGGGCGTGACGTGTTTGTCGTTCCCGGCAACATCACCAGCCCATTATCCGCAGGGTGTAACAACCTGCTGCTTCAAGGTGCCAACCCAGCGCTCTCAGCCAAAGACATTCTGAATGCCATCGCCCCAACTTGGAAATCCACCCAGCCCACCCAATGCGCATTGCCAATTGGCTCTACACCAGCTGAAATCGCCATTGCTCAACTCATCAAAAATGGCATACGCAACGGCGATGAGCTACAAAAACAGTCCGGACTACCAGCAGCTGATTTTGCCACCGCACTCACCATGCTGGAGATTAATGGCGTGGTCAAGCCACTTGGGGCAAACAACTGGACGCTACGATAACGCCTACGCTTGAATATACTTCACCATAGTAGTATGATATTGTCAATGAATACAGAACGTCAACCACAGTTTCGTCCCACCAAGTGCCCAGAAGAGCAACCTATCTCAGATGATGTAGTAACAATACCAAACATTATTACAGTATTGGGTGGAATACTCAGTCTATACGGCATCAAACACGCTGATTCCCTCAAAGGTATGGCGGCGCTGGTCGCTGGTGAATTATCAGACAAAGCCGATGGTTCACTAGCAGAGGCTCTTGGTCAACGGTCAAAATTAGGCACTAAACTAGACCCCATCAGGGATAAAATTGTCGCGGCAGCAGCACTACTAAAGCTGTTACAAGAAGGTTCTGCGTCAAAAGCCATGGTGGCAACAATCGCTGGTTTAGAATCAACAAAAGCCATTGCCACCGCTGTTGCCGAATATGCACATAACCAGCTCCCCGAGGAGAGCGAGCCCCTTCGCCCAACCCAAGCAGGACGCGTCAGTAGCGCACTCGTCGCGGCAACCACGACGCTACTCATCATCGGTAGTTCGGCAGAGTCTTTGGGTCATCAGAAAGCCGCCAAGGCACTGAAGGGGCTAGGTACACTGAGCTTTGCAGGCTATCTTCCTGTGGCAGGAGTAGCGGCCGGACAATACGTTAAGCGCGCCCGCGATCTGATGGATAGTAACCAGAAATAGCGCAGAAACCGCCACGCTCAAACGGCCATTATTTGATGGGTCGTCCAATATGGTATAATATAAAGTTATGAAAAATCTCGTCATCGTCGAGTCACCAGCTAAAGCCAAAACCATTGAGAAATATTTGGGCAAGGATTTTCATGTCCTGTCAAGCGTGGGACACATCCGCTCAATTGTCAAAAAAACCAAGGATGGCACGCCGCCAATTGATGTGGCGAATGATTTTTTTGCCGTCTACGAAGTTGATCCCGAGAAAAAGAAAGTCATCACCGAGCTCAAGAAAAACGTCAAGGCCGTCGGTAAAGACAATGTCTGGCTGGCCACCGATGAAGACCGCGAAGGAGAGGCTATCGCCTGGCATCTCTGTAAAGTGTTGGACCTGCCGATTGAGACGACCAAGCGCATCGTCTTTCACGAGATCACCAAGGACGCCATCACCAATGCTATCAAGAACCCGCGCACCGTCGACATGAACCTGGTGCAGGCACAGCAAGCGCGGCAAATCCTCGACCGACTGGTCGGCTTTGAGCTCAGCCCCGTGGTCTGGCAAAAGGTGCCGGGCGGCAAATCGGCTGGCCGCGTTCAGAGCCCGGCAGTGCGGCTGCTGGTCGAACGCGAACGAGAAATTATGAAATTTGCAGGCAGCTCACAGTTCAAGGTGACCGCCATATTCATCCACGACAATCAAGAATTCAAAGCCGAGCTCAATCAAAAATTTGATTCCGAAGCAGCTGCTCACGAATTCTTGAACAGCCTCAAGCCAGCCACGTTCACCGTCAGCGACATCTCAAAGACGCCTGGCACCCGCAACCCAGCCGCACCGTTTACGACGTCAACCTTGCAACAGGAAGCTAACGCCAAGCTCGGCTTTAGCTCCAAAGCTACCATGGCGTCGGCCCAACGGCTCTACCAAGACGGTAAAATCACCTACATGCGTACCGACTCGGTCAATTTGAGCGGGCAGGCCATCGCCAGCGCGACTGATTTCATCAAGCGGTTGTACGGCCCGGATTATTCCACTGTCCGCAAATTCAAAACCAAATCCGCCTCCGCCCAGGAAGCCCACGAGGCCATCCGCCCAACCGACATCACCCGCGAAACCGTCACCTCAAACGAGTACGACCAAAAGCTCTACGACCTCATCCGCCGCCGCACCCTGGCATCCCAAATGTCGGCAGCCAAATTAGAGAAGACGACAATTTCCATAGATATCCAAGGAAACGACAAGTTACATTTTGAAGCCAAAGGCGAAGTCATCACCTTTGACGGCTTCTTGCGTGTCTATGGTGGCGGCAAAGACGAAATCTTGCCAAAGCTCCACACCGGCGACACACTCGAAACGCATGACATCACCGCCCGCCAAACCTTCGCCCGACCACCAGCCCGCTATACCGAAGGCTCACTAGTCAAGAAGCTTGAAGATCTCGGCATTGGACGACCATCTACGTACGCTACCATCATCGACACCGTGCAAACCCGCGGCTACGTCGAAAAAGGTGATAGTGAAGGCAAACCGCGCGACATCATCGTCCTCAGTTACAACGGTGAAGAGGTCAGCCGCGACGTCGTCCAGGAAAAAACCGGTTCCACCCGCGGCAAACTAATCCCAACGCCGAGCGGGGAATTGATCGCTGACTTTCTGACCGACCATTTCACGCAAATCGTTGACTATGATTTCACCGCCAATGTCGAAACTGAATTTGATAAAATCGCCGCCGCTAACCTGGCTAAAAGCGCCATGCTCAACGGATTTTACACGCCGTTTCACAAATTAATCGAACAGTCAGGCGGCATCGACCGCAGTAAAGTCGGCGCTAACCGCGAAGTCGGCATCGATCCAAAATCCGGCAAACCAATCCTGGCGCGCTTTGGACGCTTTGGCCCCATGCTGCAGCTGGGCACCACTGATGACGAGGACAAGCCGCGCTTTGCGCCGCTGCCAAAAGGCGCGAAAATTGAAACCGTCACCTTAGAACAAGCACTAGAAATGTTCAAATTGCCGCGCGTCGTTGGCCAAACCGAAGACGGGCAAGACATCAAAGCCAACATCGGCCGCTTTGGCCCATACATCCAAGTCGGCAAGCTCTTCGTCTCCATCAAACCTGAAGATCCGCACACCATCACCCTAGAAACAGCTCGCGAACTCTACGCCGCCAAACTCCAGGCCGAAGCCGAGAAGAATATCGCTGATTTCGGCGATGGTGTCAAAATCCTTAACGGCCGCTTCGGTCCATATATCACCGACGGCATTAAAAACGCTAAAATTCCCAAGGACACCGACCCAAAAACCATCACGCACGAACAGGCTCTGGAGCTCCTGAAGGCCGCACCCGCAAAACCCGCTCGCCGCGGCCGCGCATCAACCAAGTCAAAAGCTTCCGCCAAAAAGCCCACAACTCGCAAGAAAAGCTAACTAATCAAAATACCCGCTCGACATCAAGCGGGTATTTCTTTCGTCATCAGCTATATTTACAAGCGGCGGCGACTAATGACGTAGGCGACAGCTGCTGTAGTTAGTCCACCAAGACCCAGTACTGATACAACCATATTCTCGGTACCAGTCCGTGGCAACTCAGGAGTTGTTGGAGGGGTAGGAGTCGTCGGCGTTGATTGACATTTACTCATGTCAGTTGTGTACTTTGACTCAGTAAACTCTTCCTTTTTAATCTCACGAATTTCTTTGGTCTCGATGACACAAACCTTGATTTTAGCTGGAGCTTCCTTGCAGTCGTTAGGGTTCTTTGAGTGCTTCTTGGCGTCAAACTCTGAAGCCTTGATGGTTACTGGGTATTTCTTGTCTGACAACCGGCAAACTTCCATCGTAGGCTCAGGATTGACCGTGACAGTCGTCTGACAATTTTGGCTGGTTTTTTGAACGTCAGAACCTTCTTTGCCGTTTACTGTAACTGTAACTTTGTAGTTACCAGGTTTTGCGTATGTATGTTGAATTTCAGATGAGGTAGTCGTTTTAGTGGTGCCGTCACCAAAGTTGTAGGTGTAGCTGGTGACACTTGCGCCGCCCTTGGCAGTTGCTTTGGTGCTGAACTTGAAGGTGTCACGAGATACTGCCGTTTTTTGCATTGCATCACAGGTCAACACAGGTTTTGCTGGAGGAGTTGTAGGAGGGCCCCAAACCGGGTTACCACAATCCTTGATCACACCGGTGATAAACTTGCCGTTATTGTCAAACCAAGCATAAATTTTGTACCGTGTAATGCCGTCGATAAAGCTCTGACCAGTTGTGTACTGGTAGTAGGTGTGGCCAGCAGCGCTGTACTGACGAGAAGGCGTCACCTGGCGAGTACCAGCTTTTGCCTGGACAGTTACTGCATTGGTGGCAACAACACGGCCATCAACAGTAATATTTCCATTGGCGTCAACCACACCTTCACGCATGTTTGAGCCGCCCTGTACCATCTCGTCATTGATGTACCATTGGTTATACAATGATTTGATCTCTGGACGAGCATACGCAGCTTTCAATTCTGACAGAGAATTGGTACCACAGTGGACAACATTAAAGTTACTACAGTTGGCAGCCTTAGATGGAGTTGCCATCCAAACACCACCGATGAGAGCAATCCCCAAAGAGATAGCTATACCGATTTTCTTAAATTTATTCATAAAAACTCCTCTTCTTTTGATCCTCACCTCGGATCTTATGTTTCCATATTATCATAAACTTTATTTTTTGTCAATAATAGCGGGTATTTATCATATATTATCGTTCCCTCAGTAAAAACTTCGTCTGCTATAATGAAACTATGTTTGATACCGCCCAACAACTTATCCAATCTGCCAATAGCATCGTCATCATCCAGGCCGAAAACCCCGACGGCGATAGCCTGGGCTCTAGCTTGGCGCTGGAGGAAGTGCTGAGTGATCTGGGTAAAACCGTGACGTTGTACTGCCCAGTCGACATCCCTAAATATCTGCGCTACATCCGCGGCTGGGACAGGGTAGTTGGCGATTTTCCAGCCCGTGCCGACCTGGCTATCATCGTTGACACCAGCGCTGACATTTTGCTCAGTAAGGTTTTGGAAACGCCGGGCGTGCGGCACTTTTTAGAGACACATCCAGTCTTGGTCGTCGATCACCACACAGCCGAGTCAACGCTGAGTTTTGAGCATACCATGCTCTCTGACACCATGGTGGCTACCGGGGAATTATTGTATCAATTGTTCACGCACGCCGGCTGGACCATCAACCAGCAGGCCGCCGAAAATCTCCTCATCGCCATCATGTCTGACAGTCTGGGCCTCACCACACCAAACACCACTGCGTCAACCTTCCACGTGGCTGGTGAATTGACCGAGCTGGGCGCCTCCAATGCCGAGATTGAAGAACGGCGACGCGAATTTATGAAGAAATCACCGGAGATTTTGGCGTACAAAGGCAAGTTGATTGAGCGAATTGAATACTTGCTGGACGGGCAATTGGCGCTGGTACACGTGCCGTTTGAAGAAATTCAAGCCTACAGCGACGCCTACAACCCCGGCGCGCTGATCGGCGACGAACTACGACTAGTCGAAGGTGTGGCGCTCAGCTGCGTCATCAAAACCTACCCCGACGGCAAACTGACCGCCCGCCTGCGCGGTAACCTCCCGATAGCCGACGCCGTGGCTGGCTACTTCGGCGGCGGCGGCCATCCGTACGCAGCCGGATTCCGCGTGTATGAAGAGTATGAGCAAATCGTACGGGAGCTGGTCGAGGCGACTAGTCGGGCTTTGGAAGAAGCAGAGGATATAGATTAGCTTATTTGACAGGTTTACTATTTGTAAATATAGCTCAGGCCTGCCTCTTCCAAACGCTTCACTAGGTCATCATGTGCCGCAAACGCATCTTCGGAGGTTATGGGACCATTAATCTCTCTTCGCACCTTTTCTACCTGATCTGATAAACTAGGGTATCTCAACATCATTCTATCCTCGTACATTAGATGATCCTGAAACACCTTACCTACGGCATAGGCTCGCAGCTCAGAACGGAGTCTTGCTCGGTCATCTTTGGGATATATCTCCACAACTGGGTCCATAACATAATCACGCGCATGATCTGTCTCGTGAGACAAAGTGGCGACATTGATAGCCATAAGTCCACTATTGGATACACTGATAACGGGGCGAGAAAACACATAAGGACCCACACCGTCTACTATGCAGAAACCCGTATTACAAAAACCGGTAAGATTTGTTCCTCCTTGTCTTATAGGAGGTGAGGCTTTTACCTCCTCATATATCTCATTGATGCATACTCCGGCATACTTGTCGCTGGCGAGAGCCTCGTCTATTTTAGCTTTTTGGACTGGTATATGAGACATCTGTTTTCCAGAGATAACAAACTTATCACAACCAATAAGCGGTATAATATTTTTATCCGTCCAATCAGAGTTAGGATGACTATCTCCTAGTTCTTCACCCTCAACCCATTCCATAGGCTCCAGCATTTGAGCCGTGTCATATAACCCTAGGGCTACCGCTCCCAGCTTATCAAGTATCTCAGGATTCTCTAAAGTATCTAATAGTTTATCTTTCATATACTTTAACGAATCTAGCGGGATAGGATTATCATAGCTAGAGGTTGGTGGGTTAATGATGTACAGTTCGTCTCTCATAACTATACTTGTATTATACATTATATTTGGTATTTTGTCAATTGTAATACTCAAGACGTAAGCTCTACTGATAAATATGACCCAAGCCTGCTGCAAGCAAACGCTTCACCAAATCATCATGCACCGCAAAGGCATCTTTTGCAGTCACGGGACCATTGACCTCCTGACGGATAGCTTCAACTCTGCGAGATACTAACATAGCGCGCTCCATTGACCCGTGAGTCTCGGCAAGATACCGCTCGACACAGTCACTAACCGCATACGCCTTTAGTTCACGAGCAAGTTTAGACGAGATTTAAAACCTGTTAACGTGGTAGCTGATATATCTTTTGTACTACAAACATATAGGAGCGGACTATTCACATGATCCAACGCGTGCGTTGCTTCATGGACCATAACCGCAATGTCGATTGGTTCAATGTCAGTAGAGTTCATGCCTATAAAAGGCCGACCTGCAACATGAGAAATATCGTCTTTAGTAAGATTAAAATATTTTGTCACTACACAACATGTAGCCAGGCTTGGACGATCAACCTTCATCATCTCGCTATTATATTTACTATCTAACACACTCTCTAGCTGAGGAATTAATATTTGACCACATTCATCGCTGGTTAGCTTTTTGTTGATGGCTTCAAATTGCATGGGTGTTGGTGCAAGCTTAAAATGCGAGGTGAATTTTGTATTTCCAACTAGCGGGATACTGTTCGGGTCAGACGCCAGCAACTCATCCGCGCTGACAATACCATCCCTATTGTACGTAACAGGATGTAGCTGCTGAGCAACCTCGGCAAGTTCCAGCGCCAAACCTCCCAATTTGTCGGTGATTTCAGGACGATCCAGCGTTTCTACCAACTGGTCCTGAATGCGCCCAAGCTCCGCCGGGTTGTTAATCGGGTGCCACCTCTGCCGCGTGGGTGATGCGCTGCCAGGACGTCGCTCACTCATAGTTATCAAATTATACACTATATTGTTAATACTGTCAATGCTTATGCCGTGTTAAACAGGGGAATAGGGCCATAGCTTTGATGATAGACGTTGACATTTTATGCAATTAGTGATATAAAGATAGCAGACTTTTGTTGACGAAGTTTTGTGGCTTTGTCCAAAAGTTGTATGTTGACAAGCAGTTGAGAATAGAGCAAGGTGAGATTTTGTGGTGGTATTTCGCAGTAAAAATGGCGCCATGAAACCTCATCTTGCTCACGCGCCATCCAGGTGCTGAGCAGTGTTTTTGCAAGAAAGCACAGACACTCCGCCTGGATGAGGAGAGAAGACAAGAGAGGAGGTGTATGATGGCACGATATACCTCGAGAGACCTCCAGAACGGATGGATCGGGCGCTGCCTTGGCGTCCGATCCTATGAGACAGCAAGAGCATGCCTCAACCAAGGGGAACATTTAATTGCCCATGTTAGATATTGGGCAAATGAGTTTCTCTATTGCGTTGACGCAGCAGAGAAGTTCGAGAAAGTAGAGCGTGAAGCGGATGCTTTTACGCTCTATGTCGTCAATGAGAGGGAGTTCCAAGGCTTCTTCTCATAGTCCTGGACTGGCAAGCTGCTGAGAACTCTATCTGGCGGCTCTCACCGCCGCGGTATTATTCTCCTGCTTGTCAGTTCGCTCCATGGATGTGTGTCTGTGCTGATGAGTCGGAAACGACGAAAGCGAACTTTGAAAAGCAGCCTGTCTGCCGTACAATAGAGTTGATGATACAGCTCTACAACACCCTCACGCGCCACAAAGATGAACTGAAACCGCTCGATGGACAGACGGTTCGCATGTACACCTGTGGGCTGACGGTGTATTCGCAGCCGCACATCGGCAATTGGGTTGGCTATGTCTACTGGGATGTGTTGGTGCGGTTACTGCGTTGGCAAGACATCTCAGTTATTCGGACGCAAAATATCACCGACGTTGGGCATTTGACCAGCGATGATGATGGTGGTGAGGACAAGATGGAGAAGGGGGCGCGCCGTGAGGGTAAAACCGCTTGGGATGTGGCCGAGCAGTATATCGCCATCGCTGATCACGAAGCCTACGAGGTATTGAAATTAGTGCGGCCTGACCATTTGGTGCGGGCAACAGATTACATCCAGCAGCAAATCGACTTTGCCCGCGGGCTAGACGAAAAGGGATTTTTGTACAAAATTGACGGCGATGGTATGTATTTTGATACGTCACTTCTACCAGATTACGGCAAATTGGCACGACTGGACGTGGCGGGCCTAGAGGCCGGCGCGCGGGTCAGCGTCGAGGGCAAGCGCAATATCACCGACTTCGCCGTCTGGAAGTTTTCACCAACAGACGCCAAGCGCGACATGGAGTGGGATAGTTCGTGGGGTATCGGTTTTCCGGGCTGGCACCTCGAATGTTCGACCATTGCCCGGGAAACGCTGGGCGATACAATCGACATTCATACTGGCGGCATTGACCATATTCCGGTACATCACACTAACGAGATCGCTCAGAGCGAGAGTTTGACTGGGCAGCAATTCTCTCAAATTTGGCTGCACAATAACCACATAAAGGTGGATGGCCGCAAGATGAGTAAGTCGCTCGGCAACATCATTACCCTCAGTGACATCACCGCCCGCGGCTTTAGCCCGATGGCCTTCAAGCTAGCGATCCTCAGCAAGCATTACCAAACTGAAGGCAATTTCACCTGGGAGATTTTGGAAGCAGCCCAGGCGCGGCTGGACCATTGGCGCGGCTATGCGGCGCTGCGGCACCAGACGCACGACACGCTGGATGATGACGATGAGAAAGATGAGCGGGAGGGCACGGTGTCGCTGCTGGCCGCGCGGCAGGCGCTCGTCGAAAAGCTAAATGATGATTTAGATACGCCAGGAGCCTTGGCGCTGATTGACGAGGCGTTTTCACGGCTGGATCATGCACCACTCGAAAAAATCCATCGCGGCGGCTTGCTGCAGTTGATTGAAATTATTGATGAGGTTTTGGGCCTAGATCTGGCAGCATCGACCCCTGATATTACCGACGATTTGAAGAGACTAATCATCCAGCGTCGTGGAGCACGGGCCGAGAAAAATTGGCAGGAGTCCGACCGCATTCGCGACGAGTTGTTGGCTGCTGGCATCACCATTCGCGACACGCCAAGCGGCAGCATTTGGGCATGGAAATAGCCCGCCAAAATAACCAAGCGGGCTAACCTCATGAAGTGTACTGATTAATCTTCGTTTTTGATTTTCTTCACAAGCTTGTTGAGCGACTTTTTACTTTCAAGGCGATTTTTCTTGGCTTGCTCCAAGTAGTTCTCTAGTAGGACCTTGACCACACCAGCAGCTGGGATAGCGATCAAGCTTCCCAATAGCCCACCGACATAGAGACCAATGGTCACTGATGATAGCACCATCAGCGCTGACAGTTCTAATTTCTTTGACTGAATTGATGGCGCGATGAAATTGTTCTCAATCTGCTGGTAAATGATGAAGTAGGCGGCGTAGATGATACCAGCGGTGACGTTGTTAAAGGACAACAGCAACGCGATCAACAGGCCAGCTAGGGTAGCACCAAACATTGGGATAAGTGTCAAGATGAAAGTGACCATGACGGTCAACATCGCCAAGTTTGAGTCAATGGCTGGAAACGCCAAGCTCAAACAAAACACCACCACACCCGACAGTACAGCATCGATACCCGACACTGTCAATTGCCCAGATACATACCCCGTGACGACATTGTACATCTGTCCAGCCAACTTTTGGTGATTTTCCATCTTGCTTTGATCGTTGTACAGTCCCCACAATCGCTTCATCCATGTTGGACCTTCTAGCAGCATCAAGAACGACAAAACCAATACCAAGAACAGGGAACCAAGGAATGACGCCAGTGAACCTACGCTTGAAATCAAGTTGGTGCCAGCACTGGCTGCCCACGATGAAGCCTGTTGTTTCAAGTTATTCAATGTCGCGTCAACTTGTGGGCGCCAGCCATTTTTATCGATCAGCTCATTGATGCCGTGCCACTGCGAACCAGCTTGATCAACCAAGCCTGGCACACTCTCAACAAATTTGGCGGACTGCTGGACGATTGGTGGTACTGCAAACCACGCCACACAACCCAGTAGTGTCACCAACATAACGTATGCCAACGCCGTACCGCCCAAGCGGCTTTTGCCGGGTAGCAGCTTTGCGAGGGCCGAAACGGGCCGGTTCAACGCCAAAGCCAAGAACAGGGAGATACCAAGGAGAATCAGCGCACTCTTTGCCGAATAAATCGCCATCCCCGCCAGTCCAAAACCAATCACCACCAGCCAGAATCGCACAAAAGTTTTAGTGTCTATTTCAATACGTACTTTCATATTCAACATTGTACAATCTTATCCTAAGTAGCGCAAGCAAAACGAGGCGCCCAACCGCTGAACGCCTCGCATTATAACTGCGTATTTGACGGTTAATTTTTCGCCGCTTCGTCACGTCGAGCCCGCAAGACCGACAACGACAATTTGCTGTCATACTGCATGGCACCATAGCGGAACAGTTTGACCGCCACCACAACTATTACAAAGGCACTGACTGCCAGAATCGTCACAGCGATAGCTGCCTCGTGAATCTGCAAGTTGCCGACAGCGTTGCGGAGCAACAGTGGAATTGGCGCAGTTAACGGGAAGTAGCTAAAGAACTGCACAAATGGTGAATCTGGATATGATACAAACGCACTAGCACCATACAGCGGAGCAAATAGGGCAAGAATGACAATAGTAAACCAGGAGGATGCCTCTTTGGCGGTTGGCATCATGGCGCCGACCGCGACCAAAAGACCAGTGAACATCATAAATCCAGTGGCAAATACCCCCAGAGCGATGCCAATTCTCACTGGATCAAACACTAAATTACTCAAATCCAATGATGGTATATGAAGCTTTTGACCTAAGGTGAAGTACAGTACCAATACCGGCAGGATGATAACCAATCCCTGAATTAATGCCAACAAGATCATCGCCAGAATCTTTCCGGTAATCAACGTCTTAGCCTTGACTGTCGTCAGTAACATTTCCACTGTACGGTTTTCTTTTTCCTCAACCGTGCTGTTGAGCATCTGCCCACCAAAGAAGGCAATCAGCATATAGAACAGCACCAGGAAGAAGCCCGGTACGATCATTTCCTTCACGCCATCAAACTCGACACCGTTACGGTACGTAGTTGTTTCCGTCTTCACTTTCTTTTGCAAGATCGCTTTGGACTGTGGATCTATTTTCCCCTCAATTGAAGCAGTCAACAACGTCTCAGCCACCGCAGAATAGCGGCTATTTTGGAACATACCGACATCTTTACCATAGGTCTGTACGGCGTTCTGTTCCAAGTTAGCAGGGAAGTAAATAAATCCGTCCAAACTGCCGTCTTTGACACGCTGAATACCTTGGTCTTTGCTACTTAATTTTTCCAGCTTCATCTGCTCAGCCAGCTGTGAGCTGACCACACCTGAGTCGTCAACGATGGCTACTTTGAAATCTTGTTCTTGAAGCTTTTTGGTAGCTTCCATAGTGGCTTGATTTGACCAAAAGACGATGCCGAAAATAGCAGCAAACATCAGCGGGAAGCCGAGCGCCATTGCCCAAAAGCTGAATTTCTTCAGCATGCGCATGATCTCAAATTTAACCACCGTTCCCAAATTGTACATGTTACGCATTGACCGCCTCCTTTTCCTCGCCGCCGTAAATCTTCACAAAAATATCATCCAGGCTCTTACCGCCATATTTCTTTCTGATATCCGCCACGGTGCCGTATTCTACTACATTGCCATCTTTCAGGAGAACTACTTTGTCGCACAAGCGCTCGACTTCTTCCATTTGATGGGTCACGAACACCACGGTGGCGCCGGCTTTTTGTCGCTCTTCAATGATATTCATCAACAATCGGCGGTTGACTGGGTCAAAACCCTTGGTTGGCTCGTCCAAAATGAGCAGTTCTGGGTCGCCCATGATAGTAACGCCCAGCTGAATTTTTTGCTGCTGACCACCTGATAATTTATCCAGCCGCGTTTTTGCCTTATCACTCAAGCCAACTCGCTCCAAATACTTGATTGAAAAATCGCGAGCCTCTTCCTGGCTCAGACCTTTCAAGCGACCAAAGTAAATCATGGTGTCAATGACTTTTTCTTTTTTGTACAAACCGCGCTCTTCCGGGAGATAGCCTAGTTTGACGCCATCTTCAACCGCATACGGCTTGCTATCAATTAGCAGCTCACCAGCCGTTGGCTCGTATAGCCCCAACAGCGCCCTGAGTGTGGTGGTCTTTCCTGAACCATTACTACCCAAAAATCCGAACACTTCGCCGCGCATCACTTCAAAGCTCAAATCTTTGATGACAGTTTTGGTGCCAAACTTCATACTAAAGTTTTTGATCTGAATAATGGGATTTACCTCTTTACCCATACACCTCCTTGGTTATTGTCATTATCAATTATAGCATTCAGGGCTTTTTCAGAAAACCAAGGTATAATGGGCGTATGAGACTATTGGTCGTCGAAGACGAAAGAAAAATCGCCCGGGTCATCGCGGCGGCGCTGCGATCAGAAGGTCACGCCGTCGACATGGTGCATGACGGAGAAGAGGGGTTGGCCATGGCAGAAACTGAGCCATATGACCTATTGGTACTGGACCGCATGCTACCAGGCAAGAGCGGTACCGATATCATCACCTCACTGCGTCAAGCCAACAAAACAATGCCTATTTTGCTACTCACGGCGCTTGGCACGACCGAAGACAAAGCGTTTGGTTTGGACGTTGGCGCCGATGACTATCTGGTCAAGCCATTTGCCATTGATGAGCTAACCGCCCGCGTCAGAGCACTCCTGAGGCGGCCGCCTTTGGCGCATGATGATGAACTGACAGTCGCCGATTTGACGCTCAATCAAACTCAGCGTACCGTGAAACGCAGCGGTAAAACCATTGAGCTAACCGCTAAAGAATTTGCATTATTAGAGTATTTGATGCGCCACCCCGGTCAAACCTTGAGTAAAGAAACGCTCATTGCTCATGTGTGGGATTTTGATGCTGATATTTTGCCCAACAACGTCGAGGCCTACATCAAACAGCTACGCAAGAAAATCGACAAACCATTTCGCCGCCCACTAATTCACACCGTGCGTGGCTTTGGCTATAAAGTGGAGGCAGGCGCGTGAAACTATTCACCTCCGCCACCATCAAACTAGCCAGCTGGTATCTGTTGATATTGATGATGGTCAGTCTACTGTTTAGCGGCATCATCTTTAATATTGCGCGTTCGGAAATTGACGCTCGCTTGCAAGGTTTCGCCGTCAAGCGTGGACTAGTCAGCGGCAACTCACTGGACAAACCACTAAGCGAGCAGATGGAGGCCACCGACACCAATCTCATCATCAGCTTGGCGTATCTCAACTTGGTGGTCTTGCTCGGCGGTGGCGTCATCGCTTATCTGTTGGCGCAACGCACCCTGGAGCCAATCGAAGCTGCGCACCAAGCCCAGTCACGCTTTGTCGCTAACGCCAGCCATCAGCTACGCACACCACTGGCCATCATGAAAGCTGAGGCCGAGCTGGCACTGCACAATCCCAAAACGCCCAAGTCCGAGTTGCGACAAACCTTGGCAAGCAACCTTGAGGAGATCAATCGCTTGAACGAACTTGCCACCATGCTATTGGAATTGTCACACAGTGAACGACAGCTCTCGTCCAATATCGAAAAATTTGACCTGGTAGAATTAACTAATAATCTGATCAATTCCAGACCTGGCAAGGAGCGGGTGACGCTGCACGCTCCTGATGATTTGACGGTGACCATGAACCGGCCAGCGGTGCGAGAAGTGATCGCAGTGCTGTTGGACAATGCGGTCAAGCACAGCCCCGATACTTCGCCCATTGACCTCACCATCAAACCGCTCAAAACGACCATTGTCATCACCGTCACTAACCGCGGCCCAGGCATCAACGCCAAAGATCTGCCACACATATTTGAACGATTTTATAGCGGCCAGCAACATGCCAATAGTTACGGCCTGGGGCTCAGCCTGGCGCATCAACTAACTCGTGCCTTGGGCGGGCATATTTCTGCACGATCCACCCCTGGAAAAATCACGACATTTACACTTTCGCTGCCAAAACGCTAAATTTCAGGTATTTTTCAGGTAGGCGTGATGTACTAGATAGTGTCGGTTGGGTAAGCAACCGGGAAAGGGGTACTATGAGTAATGTACGAACGACGCATCTCAGTCAAAAAGGCTTTAAAGAATTACACAAAGAAATTTCTCAGTTAGAAGCACAAGAAAAAACGCTCCAGTTCACCTTGCGTGAAATCGGTCGCGCTAAATCCCGCGACGATAAATTGCAGCGCAATGAGGTCATCATGAACCTGGAACTCGTCAGTGGTAAATTGGCCAATTTACGCCACATGCTAAAGAACGCCAAGCCACTGCCACGCAAACGTGACCGCTTGCGTGTCGCTCTGGGCTCAATTGTTGACTTGGTCGATCAGCAAGGCCGCATGCTTCACTACATACTAGTCGACAGTCTGGAAGCCAATCCGACAGACGGCCGCATCTCCATAGACAGCCCATTGGGTCGCAGTCTACTGGACAAGCGTCCCAAAGACACCGTTTCCTGGTGCGCTGGCGTCAAACTGCAGCGAGCCCAGCTGGTCGCCATCCGATAACTACGAACCACCACACCCCCTTCAGCTTCCGTCATCATGGCGGAAGCTCTTTTGGTGCGATTGACAATTTAGCATAAACAAAATATAATACCGCTTATGCGTAGAAGACAAAAACAACAAATCTTTATTGGCGTTTTTATTGGCTTATTTGTCATTGCAGTCAGCGTCCTTGGAATCATATTTTATAATCACTATCAAAAAGAGCAAATCAATCAGCGTCTGGCAGCCAACACGGTTCATTTCGCCTCTGATGGCTATAACATTGCTGCTACTATGTTGCTACCAAAAGACCAGTATGCGTACGAGATCAAAAGCGAAGAGCGTCCGCGCTTTCCAACCATGACCATCAAAGACAAGGGCGAGACGTACACCATCACCGCCAAGATTGCGCAGGTCGGGAAAGCCAGCCGCGCCAACGACCTCGAGGCCGCCAAAAAACGAGGCAACTTCACTGAGCTCAAAGCTGACAAAGCCACTGGCGCGCTGGGAGGCTACGCCTATGATGACAATTCATATCACTACATCGTCAAAATACCACTAGTTCAGCGTGACCAAGAATGGTACGAGCTCCACCTGGACATTGAAAATATCAGCAATGCTTCGGGTAGCAAAACTTTATTTGAATCATCCAGCATCCAGTCTCTGGTCAAGTCTGTCAGGTACGACAGTAATTACCAAGCGCCCGACCAAGAATACACCTCAGACGACCGAGAAATCGTGAAGGTAAACAAGTTCGCTAACGAAATCGACGGCTTTAGCATCACGCAACGGTCCAGTGCTGATGACAAAATCACCTTTGTCGGCACCAGAAACAATGTCCAAATCAGCCTCACGATTCGTCCTGTCTCCACCTCGAAAACGTTAGAGCAGGCGACTGCAGATGATTATTATGTAAAGGCTGGCACTCACAAATACGACCAAATCACCAAGTACAATTCCAAAGAAGTACGACACACAGCACCGCAAAGCGACCCAACAAGCTACGTAACCTTCTTTTACTATTTTGAAAAGGACGGCGTGATATTGCAGGGAGCTGGCCGCTACAACGCCGAAGGCAAAAACGCCTTTGACCAAATGGCTAAAACTGTCTTCGAAACAGTTCAGGTCGACAAAGCTCGCGCCAAAAAATACGTGCAGTAGCCAAAGAGTACGAATAGACCGCTTATGCTTTTTGCTTTATACTATGAAGTATGACATTTTACGCCACGCCCGCTCACGAAACCCTGAAAAAATTGCGCACAAATGAATATGGGCTAACGGCCAGAGAGGTTAAGCGCCGCCAAAAACAGTACGGCATCAACGTTATCAAAATCAAATCCGAGCCGCTCTGGAAAAAGATTGTAGAACCGTTTTTGGATATTTTCATGCTGGTGCTAGGAGTGGCTGCAGTCATCAGTTTGTGGCACGGCGATCACATTGACGCGGTCATCATTTTAGTGATCATCGCCATCTCAGCAATCATTTTCTACGTCCAGCGGTTTTCGACTGACCGGGTTCTCCGCAGCCTATCCAAACGCAGCGTACAAAAGGTTGACGTACTACGCGGCAATCACACGGCTCGCGTTGACGCTTCACAGCTGGTACCTGGCGACATCATCACCCTGGCTGAAGGCGAGAAAATCCCAGCAGACATCAGACTCCTCCGAACGGCTAATCTGCGAGTTGATGAGTCACAATTGACCGGTGAATCATTGCCCATCAGCAAAAAACCTGACGTGCTTGAAAGTCATAAAGAATTGTACGAGCAAACCAACATGTTGTTTCAGGGGTCATTCATCATCAGCGGCACCGGAACTGGCGTCGTGGTTACGACTGGTAACAACACCGAGTTTGGCAACCTTGCTACGCTGTCAAAACGACAAAACACCCAAAGCCCCGTTCAGCAAAAAATCGACGTCCTGATCACCAGAATCATCGCTGTTGTCGCTGCCGTCAGCGTCGTGGCCTTTGGACTCAGCCTACTGCGCGGCATGGATGTCCTGGAGAGCCTGCGCTTTGTCATGGCACTGGCCGTCAGTGCTGTTCCCGAGAGCCTACCAATCGCCATCTCGGTGGTGTTGGTGCTGGGTATGCGACGCATGGCTGCCAAAAAAGCTTTGGTACATCAGATGCGAGCCATCGAGACCATCGGCGTCATCACTACCATCGCCACAGACAAAACTGGCACGTTGACCAAAAACAAATTGACCGTTCAAGAAACTTGGTCTCCTAATGACACAGCCGTCATCGACATCATCGCCCGCACCATCAACCGTGGCGACGCCAAAAGCCATGATCCACTTGACATTGCGTTGGAAGAATTTGTGCGCAAACATGGCGTTCAAGTTAAAAATTCGCCGTTTCGTGACATACCGTTCAATCAAGATTTCAGTATGTCCGCCGCCGTGTGGCATCATGGCAAGGATTTTCAGCTATACCTCAAGGGCGCGCCTGAGCAGATTTTGGCGGCCTGCAAAGTGACCGCTGCTGTCAAAAAACAAGCCCTAATAGCCCTGGAAGAATTTGCCGCCAAGGGACAGCGAGTCATCGGTCTGGCGTCCTACACGTCAGCACACCCAGTTCATGAATTTTACGAATTGAAAGGCAAGAGATTAACCTTTGAAGGTTTTGTAGCAGTCAGCGACGTCTTGCGCCCAGAAGCACCTCGAGCAATTCGCGCTGCTCTAAAAGCTGGCGTATCCGTACGCATGATCACCGGCGATCATTTTGAAACAGCCTATCAAATTGGACACCAATTGGGCATGGTCAAGGACCGTGACGAGGTGTTTGACTGCCGACAGATGAACAAACTGACAGATGAACAACTTGATCCAATTGTCGAGCACACCAAAGTATTCTCTCGCGTCGTTCCTGAACAAAAATACCGCTTACTCACTATCCTCAAAAAGCATCACATCACCGCCATGACAGGGGACGGCGTCAATGATGTGCCAGCGCTCAGCAACGCTCACATTGGCGTGGCCATGGGTTCGGGCTCGCACATCGCACGCGACGCTGGAGCTATCATTTTGCTGGATGACAATTTCAAAACCATCATCGACGCCATGCGCGAAGGGCGAACCATCATCGCCAATGTCCGCCGTATGTTGTTTTATCTGCTGTCGACCAACACCGGCGAGCTGATCACCATGATTGGCGCGCTGCTGATTGGCATCAAAACACCGCTGGAACCAGTGCAAATTCTGTGGGTCAACCTGGTCACCGACACCTCAATGGTCATCCCGCTTGGCTTGGAGCCAACAGAGAGGGGGGTGATGGATCGTCCACCCGAAAAGCCAGATTCACCAATCTTGAACCACATGATGGTCTGGCGAATGGTTATTGTCGCCGGCACCATGTCAGCCATCGCCTTGGCGGTTTACATCTTCTTTGAGCAGCGGCAGGGACACGCGTACGCTCAAACCATGGCCTTCATCGCCCTGGTAGTCAGCCAGTGGGCAAATGCCTTCAACGCTCGCTCCGATGACGAGTCACTCCTGAAGCGCCTAAAAGTCATGAACAAGAGCTTCTACGCTGGCATGAGCCTGTCCATCATCCTGCAAGTCCTGGTCTTCTTCGGGCCTCTTGGCGAAATCCTGCACATCACACACGTCGCCCTTAGTGACATGATGATCATCAGCCTGGCATCATTCATCATCCCAATTGTCGTCTCTGAATGGCATAAGTATGTTACGAGAGGCGCTATACATTAAATTTCTGTGTCCATGCCCCATACAATATCACAGATTTAAAATAGAGATTATGGCAAACTAGTAAGGCCTAAATCTTATAATTGATAACATCGGACTCCCTTACAAAATATAGCTCCTTTTTAGCTCTAGTACACGCCACATAAAACTTACTCTTGGTAGCGGATGCAAGCTTGCTGAAATTACCACTATCAAAAATATTGCACATATTTTTATTTAAAACCACGCACACTCTATCAAACTCCCTGCCTTTACTCTCACCCCAATTTAAAGAATTGCAATCATAATCATAATATTTTCGATAAAACAGCTTCTTGATGTCATTATCTTTCATTAAATCGTCTATTTTGTTTTTATCTTCGATAAATTCAATTACTCCTTCATAGGGGAGGGAGGATTCTATAGCAATGCCCAATTTATCTTTTACGAAATTGCAAACAGCCTTAGGGCATCTATTAGATTTAACGAGTGATTTATTATCTATTAAATATCCCGACTTATTTACCGCCCTTACCCATTGAGCATAATATTTATGTACCCCAACCCCTTTATTTCCATTATTTGAAGAGTTGTAAGTTTTTTGATAGAAATCACCCAAGAGCCAAGTTTTCATGTTCATACTAAACATACCCAACTTGAGCATCAAATCAAAGTCATAGCTTGTTAAATCTTGAAATTCATCAACATATAAAGCATCAAAGAACATCTCTAGTCTTTGGGCTATACCCTCTTCACTATAATTGTCTAAAATCCATTTGCTAAGCATATTACTAAAAAATACATCGCCAGATACGTACTTACCGTAATGATTCTCATTACTTAATATAAAGCTCTTCACTTTAGGGAATTTTGCAGTTGGCTTAATGCAAAAGTTAAATAAAAACTGAAATAATCCAAAAATATGTACATTTTCGGGGATCATATCAAACTTTTCATAAACCCTATTTCTTATCTCTTCTTGGTTTTTAATAGTGTAAGTAATAATCAGAGCTCTTCTTGAAGTATCTAAGTCATCTATAATCTTTCTTGTTTTTCCACTGCCAGCAACAGCATGTATTAGTTTTTTATCCATTCCACCGCCTGCCTAATATAGTCTGGCACTTTAAAACCATCCGTATTGTCTTCTAATTTTTCTAAAATTCTAATTGCACTTTCACTTTTATTATTAAGCATCCAGTCCTGAATATTTGGAGATTTGGTAATTCTCTTTAATTTTATCCAATCTTGATTTTGGTTGAATAATGAAACTTCAAAAGTATACATACTGCTATCATCTTGAGATAATACTTTTATTTCTTTGCAATCTTCATATTCTTGGTATCTTTCTACTACATTCTTTTGATAATCACCATCATTATCGGTTATGACAACTACTTTCTTATTAAGCTCTTTAGCAACGTTTAAGTATCTTTTAAAACTTAGGCCGTTAACTGAGACGACCATAACCTCGTCTTGAGATGGGTTAGAACTGTTTACAATCTCGTACATTTTCTCGAGCAGTATATACTCAGAATCGCCCTCAACCAAAATAGACCTATTGCTTAATATAAAGTTTAAGATATTTTGGTTGGATGTTTTATTGAAGAATTTAACAGTTTCCTTGTCGAGCTTGTCTAGCTTTAACTGTTTTTTACCGTGTAGTATGGTGCAATTATCCAAACCTAATCTTGAAGCTATCATATTTGAGTGAGTACTGATAAATAGCTGTGTTTCGTTGTTTCTATTTATATAATCTAATAAAGTGTGCATTTTCAAAAAACTTAAATGATTCTCAGGTTCTTCTATTAAAACAACGCCAACCTTTTCATCTACAGCGCTATACATATTACGAACACTTAATAAAACTTTTTCGCCCTGACCAAAGTTTCTTATATCCACGCCGCTATTTTTAACTGTAGCTTTGTCTTTGAAAGAGGTATTGCTATTGTTGTTAACTAGCAATTTATATTCCTCATCTTGTTGTAAAATTCCTTGATTTATCATATCTTTTATAAAATCATCTGACATCTGTCTAAAACTGTGGTTAATTTTAGCCTGATTATCTTTACCAATTGATTTTTCATAAATCATCGATATGTGCTTATCGATTTCTTTTTTTGTGTCAACAAGACTAGTGTCTAGATAATGATATTTAAATTTATGAGGCTTCGAATAGCTGTTATAATCAGCACCACAAAATGATTGAAATTTTACACCATAATACTCATAAGGAAAAGTCATTGATTCGTCTGACAATGCCAATAGTATATTCTCATATTCTTCCAGGTTCGGCTCAACTAATAATCTTACTCCAAAACTCGATCTTTCTTCACTATTATGCTTGCCATATAAATTAAAATTATCTTTTATTTTTTCATTAGTTGAGTCAAAGTATAGCTCTATATATAGCACTGGTAATTTTTCAATAGTTCTTTCCACGACAGGTAATTTACAAAATATGTCCACAGAATCACTATTAAACAAATTAATAAGTCCTATATTTTCAACTTGAGAATAGCTACCGTTTAATACCAATGATATAGCTTGAAGCAGTGAGCTCTTGCCAGAGTTATTATCGCCAACTAATATATTTCTCCCAGCATTGAAACAAAACTCAGCTTCGTCATATTTTTTATAATTTTTCAGTTTAATCTTGCTAATCATAAAAACATTATATATTGTAGACAAATAATATTGAATAATATGATACCACTATAGACAATAACCAAGATAAAATAAGACCGAGCAATATCCCTATGCAAGAGTCGACTACTGATACTAGCGATCAAAACACTAGAGTATCTTGCAGCCCAAAACAGCGAAGAAGAGCCCTTCCTTATATAGAGACCCATGTTCATCATAAAGCTAAAGCCACCATATAACCTAATGGTGGCTTTAGAGAAAATTCTATTTGGCTGGGCCGGAGGGACTCGAACCCCCGAATGCCAGGACCAAAACCTGGTGCCTTACCACTTGGCGACGGCCCAATACGAGCAACGCGTGAGCGCAACTACGTGTAACATTGTACCACATCAGGGCAGAGATACCAAGCTTGCCAATCCGCCAACACCGCCGTATAATCAAACTATGCATAAGCACTATGGTTTTACAATCGTCGAAGTATTAGTCGTCGTCTTGGTCCTCGGCATCTTGATGACCCTCGGTGGCCTAGCGTGGCGCGCTGCCCGCGAAGACGCCATTAACAATGAGAGCAAGACTGAATTATTAACCATCCAAAACGCCGTCGAAGAATATTACAGTCAAAATGGAGAATATCCGTGGCCTGCGTCCTGCAGTAAATACAGCTCGGCGACCAACCGGACGTGCGACGCTGGCGAACTCAACCCATTACTAGTGCCAAAATATCTCAAAGAATTACCGACCGACTGGCGCGGCAAACACTACGAATACACCGTCAACAAAAGCCCCGACAATCGCTATGGGCTACTGATGTACCGAGCTAACGGCACTAAATGTCGCGTCGGAAAAGGTATCCTGGCGATGTGGTGGAACACACCAGCGCCAGCGGCTGAAAATTGTGATTTCTAATCATACCTTGCCCTAGCGTTTGGTCATTTTCCAAATGCGCCTGGTTTGGGGTACAATAGGGCAATGAAGAAAGCGCAAACTGCAACCTTAACCCTGGAAAACATCGTGGGCGGCGGCCAGACCATCGGCACGCTGGCAGATGGCCGTAAAGCATTTGTATGGGGTGGATTGCCAGGCGAACAAGTGACTATCAGGGTGACCAAGAAAAAATCAAAGCTCGTCGAAGGCGTCGTAACTGAGGTCCATCACGCCAGTCCTGAGCGCATCACTCCGGTTGATCCAGACAGTTACCTCAGCACCAGTCCCTGGCAGGTCATGAACTTTTCAGCAGAGCAGCAGTACAAAGCCCAGCTAATCGCCGAAGCGTTTAGGCTACATCACGTTACCTTGCCAACTGCGCCGACAGTCTATACGGACGAGCAGCAATTGGCGTATCGTAACAAAGTTGAATACAGCTGGTACAGTGACACAGACCCAGACTCAGGAATTGACACGCTTGATCTGGCGTTTTTCCGGCGCGGCTCGAAGGGTAAAATCACCGTCGACAGCACCTCACTCGCTCGTCCCGAGATCAACACACTAGCCGTAGAAATTCGCGACTTATTGCGCACCAAGCCAGTCACCGCACGCAACCTGAAAACAGTGCTCATCAGATGCAACCAGTCAGGAAAGTGCATTTGGCAATTGTACCTCAAAGACCGCCTGGAAAATATCATCACCGCCGAAGAAGCAGCCGCACTGTCAGCCCAAGGCGGCGAAATCATCTATTCCAACCCCAAAAGCCCCGCCAGTATCATCACCGAACGGCTAGCGGCGTTTGGCGACACCGTTCTCACCGACGAGATACTAGGCGTTCCGTTTCGCTATGTCGCTGAAGGATTTTTCCAGGTCAATTTGCCAGTGTATGAGCAGGCACTCACCGACATGGCAGCGTGGATTCGTACCGCGTCAGTAGAGTCAAATAACGCTCTATCAACTGTTGATATGTATTCGGGTGTTGGCACTATCGGCCTCACCATCGGCGGGGAAAAGGTTACTCTGGTGGAAGTCAACGAACACGCCGTCCAGGAAATGCAGCGAAATATTCACGCTTTGGGACGCGAAAACAATACCAAAGCCATCTTGGCAGCCAGTGAACAGGCCCTTGATTATATCAATCCTGACAATCTCATCATCGTCGATCCGCCACGAGCTGGCTTACACACAGAAGTTGTCAGCCGCCTGCTGGAAAAGTCGCCACCACACATTGTCTATCTGAGCTGCAACCCTGTCACTCAAGCTCGAGATGTTGCATTGCTCAGTGAAAAATATTGCATCGTGCATCATCAGGGCTATAATTTCTTCCCACGCACACCACACATTGAGAACTTGGTTGTCCTAGACAGAGTGCCGCATTAAGACTGCGAAGATCTGACTTTTATACCAGCGCGCAGTGCGAGCCACCACTGTAATATTGCCGCCAGGACGATGACACCGAGCGCTGGCAACAGGACGATAATGTCTGGTTTAGTAAAGTCGAAAAATCGGCGAAGCGGGCCAATGCCAAAGCTACCAGCCGCCACAACACTCACCGCCAACATGTACAGCAAGCGCGCTTTTCTGGCGTTGCGCGTTAAAGTAACGCCCAGCATTGGTCCAACTAAAAATACCAGATAGACGCCATAGAACGTTGCTGTCAGCACCGTCATGGTGGCGACTTCTTCAGGGCGATCAGGGAAGATGGCAGAACCAATCCAATAGGTGAAGGCTACTGTCAACCCCGTGATCAGCGCAATGGGCATCACGCTGATCAGCGTATGGCGCCAAAACAGGCGAGGATTGATGCGATGGTTCGGTACGGGTGGAAAAAATGTCCACATCAAAGTCGGCAGCGTCACTAGGAAAATATTCATAAAGGTGATGTGACGTGGCTGATATGGATAGACCATGCCCAGCGACAGCGTACACATCAGCAGCACGACGCCGTACGTAATTTTGTGGAAGAACAGAGTGGCGATCACCTCAATCGCTTGCATGATTCTGTTGCCCAGCCGCATACCAAGCGGCAAAGACGTGAATGAATTGTTCAACAAAATAATGTCTGAGACGCGACGCGATGCTGGTGCGCCCGCGTGCATAGCCACGCCAAGATCAGCCTTTTTCAGTGCCAATGCGTCATTAACACCGTCACCGACCATACCCGTGAACAAGGCCTGGCTTTTGTAGTGCGCAATCAGCCGCTCCTTTTGTTCTGGATGCACCCGAGCAAATATGACATGTTCGTCCGCCGCCTTGATAAAATCTTTGTCACTCAACGCAGCCAGCGCCACACCAGTGATGGCTTTTTCGGAATTATTGATGCCAGCCGCCGAAGCGATGAACTGCACTGTCCGTGGATTATCACCAGATATCACGCGAATACTGACGCCTTGGTCTTGCAAGAATTGTACGGTTTTTTGGACACCATCACGCAGCGAATTACGCAAAATCACCGCACCAATAGCACGGCCAGAACTGATAGGCAAGTCTTTCAAAGCGCTCCGAGAATCATCAAATTCAGCCAGCAGCAGCACGCGCAGACCCTCATCAGCCCATTCGTTGATCTGGCGCTGGCCCATTTCATCAACCGGAGCCAGCTCTATGACAAACTCTGGTGCCCCCATGACAACCGTGTGAGTTTTACCCTCAAACTCAAACCGCAACCCTGCCATTTTGCGCGCAGACGAAAACGCCATAACGTCAATGATTTTAGCGTCTTTAGGCGGCGTGGCTGCTTCCAAGATGGCTTGGCCAGTGATGTTGCCGCCGCTGGTTTGCTCAGCAATCAACGCAGCAATCCCTGAAAGCGTTTCGCCTGATTGATCACCACTACCCAAAGCAACAATTTTCTCCAAGGTCACCTCATCACTGGTGAGCGTACCTGTTTTATCGACACACAGCAAGTTGAGTAGCGCCATGGCTTCAATGGCTGACAATTTTTGCGGCAAGACTCTGGCTTGTGCTAATTTGAGCGAACCAAACGCCAAGAGCAATGAACTTGCCAGTAGCAACCCCTCTGGCACAACGGTCACAGCTGCTGAAGTGATGGTTTTCAATATCTGCACCGAGTCCTGACCAGATGTCATGTAAGCGATGAATATCAACGCCGCCAGCCCAAATGCACCAAACGTCAAAAAGCTAATTGCGCGCTGAATCGCCCGCTGCAGGGGAGTTAGCTCTGGCTTGTACTGCTTCAGCACTTGACTAATGGCACCGGCTTTTGTGTCCGCACCAACTGCCGTCACACGAGCCTCGCCAGACCCAGCCAACACAGTCGTTGCTGCCCAAGCCGCGTCGCCGACGCTTTTTTCGACGGCTGCTGATTCGCCAGTCAACATACTTTCGTTTAATTCCAAGCCTTTGACCTCCAACATCTCCACGTCTGCTGGCACTTCATCACCAGCGATCAGTTGAATCTTGTCGCCAACACGCAACGAATCATATGCCACCTCCGTCACAGAACCATCAGCCGACAACAGCCGCGCTCGTGGCTGACTCATCAACTCTAACTTTTTAAGCGCTCGCTTAGCGCGAATTTCCTGGACGATACCAATCAACGAATTTACCACAATCACCACCGAGATGAACCAGGCATCACGGTACTCCCGAGCATAAATCAGTGCGCCCGCCAGCAAGAAAATCGCAAGCACAATTGGCGAAAACAAATTACGACGAATAATCTCCCAATAGCCGTTCATTACTTGGCGCGGACCTTCCTGTAGGCAAACCGAGCACCCACCCGCCATTCGCCGTGCACGTCAGGATCAAACTGATGGATTTCGCCATTTTTAATCTCTGAAACCACCGCCAGGGCAGGGTTATATGGCGCCAATGTTCGGTAAAAAATCAAATCCTCCTCGGACTGTACCGTCATGCCAGGGAATACTTCTTGAAATTTTTGACGACCAAGGATATCAAAATAATCCGGTTGGTATTTCGGCGGATAGAACTCGTTCAGCCTAAGTCCCATACGCACTGCTATTTTCTTGACATCCGCCAGCGTCATGTTAGACGACGCGCGCAAATAGAGTAGCAACTGATTGTTCGACGCCATAAATACCGTCGCCTGAGCCGTACGGCCAACATCAGCCAACGGCAAGATAAATCGCTTGACTGAGACATCAACATCAAAGGCTTCACTGATTAATGCTTCCAACTCCGACGCGGTCACTGTAGGCTTCATGGCTTTATTTTACCATTTTCAATCGCACGCGTATACTGTAAGTATGGATTTTTCTACACGCTACGCCAGCCTCAACGCCAATCAACGTTCTGCTGTCGACAAAATTCACGGACCGTTGTTGGTTATCGCAGGTCCTGGCACTGGCAAAACTGAGCTCTTGAGCATGCGAGCTGCCCACATATTGCGCCAAACTGACACCTTGCCAAGCAATATTTTATGCCTAACGTTTACTGATTCGGGTGCGGTCAATATGCGGCAGCGATTGCAACAAATCATCGGCGAAGATGCCTACAAAGTCGCTATTCACACCTTCCACAGCTTCGGCTCAGAAATTATCAACACCAACCGACAATATTTCTTCCACGGCGCAGATCGGCAACCAACCGACGAACTGACACAGCAACAAATCCTGCAAGAAATTTTTGAGGCCATGAGCTGGGATAATCCGCTCAACGTCAAAAACAATGACGAATTTATCTACCTCAAAGAAACGCTCAAGACCATTTCCGAATTCAAAAGCAACGGTCTGACCTCTGAAGAAATACAACATATTCTGGACGACGTGGAGCGAACAATCACAGAAATCGCTGAAGCCATCGCACAGCTCTTCCAAACCACCATCAAAAAGTCAACCATCCCAGCCTTTGCCAAGGTTGCAGAAATAGCAGCAAGCCTCACCCCGCAGCCTTTACCGGCAGCCATCACGCCGTACGCCAATGTACTGGCACTCAGCATGGCTAACGCCGCGCAAGAGGCCTTGGAGAATGATAACACCAAACCCATCACTGCCTGGAAAAATGCCTGGTGTAAGAAGAACGCAGCAGGGGAGTTTGTCTTAAAGGACAGTGAATCAATCGCTAAACTACGTGCCGTTACTGCAGTGTACGACCAATACCGCAGTGCGCTGGCACAGCGTGGATTGTTTGACTATGATGACATGATTTTAAATGTGCTAGATGCCTGCAAACACCAGCCAGATCTGCGAGCCAACCTCCAAGAGCAATACCAGTTCATCATGGTTGACGAGTTCCAAGACACTAACTTGGCGCAGCTGCAGTTACTATTCAATCTGACTGGCGACGAGCCTGAACCAAACATCATGGCAGTCGGCGACGACGACCAGGCCATATTCAGCTTCCAAGGCGCCAATGTCGGCAATATCCAGCGCTTCCGTCAGCACTATCATGACCCAGCCGTCATCGTCCTGACCGACAACTATCGTTCGGCAGAGAAAATCCTCACCACCGCCCGCAGCGTCATCACCCAAGGTAGCGACCGCTTGGAAAACACCATCCCTGATTTGTCCAAACAACTCACCCCCCACGCCTCGTCATCAGGCGCCACCGTCAAACTGAGCCGTTTCATGACACCACTGGACGAAAGGGCAGGTGTTGCTAAGCAAATTGCACATCTCATCACCTCAGGCACGCCGCCCGAAGACATCGCCGTCATATCCCGCCGGCATCATGAACTGATTGAATTATTACCTCACCTCTATCAAAATAACATCAGTGTCAACTACGAGCATCATGACGACATCCTGGAACTAGACAGCATCAAAGCACTGGAGCTCGTAGCCCGCATCGTTGTCTCACTTCACAACAACGACCTGACCAACGCCAACAGCTTACTGCCAGAGTTACTGGCGCACCCAGCGTTTGGCTTTGCCGCCACTGACATCTGGAAATTAAGCCTAGCAGCCTGGCGCAATCGCCAGTTCTGGCTGGAAGCCATGCTCGCTCAAACAACGTTCGAGCCATTGGCTCAGTGGCTGCTAGAGCAGGCTAAAAACGTCCCCAACCTCACGCTGGAAGAACACATCGACGAGCTACTAGGCCTCACTGAAACCGCCACCAACCGCGCCCTCTACGCTTATTACTTCTCACCAGACAAATTACAGTCAGACCCAGAAGCCTACCTCACCACCCTAGAAGCGCTGCGCACCTTGCGCCAGAAATTACGCGACCACTACACTGAGGCAACGCCAACCTTGACGCAGCTTCTCCAGTTCATCGATCTCCACCATTTGACCAAGACTCGCCTCACCAGCATCAGACCAGCCACCGAGCACAAATCAGGCTCAATCAATCTCATGACCGCCCACAAATCAAAGGGCTTGGAATTTCCGCACGTATTCATCATCGGCGCGACTGACAACATGTGGGGCGAGAAAGTCCGTGCACGCAGCCGGCTCATCCGCTATCCAGCCAACCTGCAGCTGCAACCAGCAGGCAACAACTACGACGAGCGTTTGCGCCTATTTTTCGTCGCCATGACTCGCGCCAAGCAAACCCTGCATATCAGTCATAGCCTCACAGACACTGGCGGTAAAGACAATTTGATCGCCAGCTTCCTAAGCTCTCTACAGCTAGATACATCGACCATTGATACCTCTGAGACTGCTGACGCGACCGAGACGCTGCTCACCGACTGGCACGCCAGACTGACTGAACCACACGGCACAACCCTACAGGAAGTCTTGGCGCCAATCTTACAGCACTACAAACTGTCCGCCACCCATCTGAACAATTTCCTCGACGTCTCACATGGCGGACCTCAAGGATTTTTGTTAAATAATTTGCTTCATTTTCCGCAAGCCAAAAGCTCATCCGCTGCCTACGGAACCGCTGTCCACACCTGCCTACAACAACTACACGATATGTTCGTCGCAGACGGAAACTTGCCACCACGCTCAGAGATTATGCGTTTGTATGCTCAAACCTTAGCAGCGCAACATCTGTCACCAGATGACACCAAACTGTTCACCGAAAAAGGCCAGTCAGTCTTGACCGCTTTTCTGGACGCCAAACAGAGCAGCTTCACCCAGCAGCAGCTGGCTGAACTTAATTTTGCCAATCAAAATTCCTTCGTCGGCCAAGCGCAGCTGACAGGAAAGCTGGACCTGGTTGATATAGATAAAACAGCAAAGACCATCTACGTCACCGACTACAAGACCGGCAAGCCATCGCACTCCTGGAAGGGAACATCTGACTATGAAAAAATCAAGCTCCACAAATACCGCCAGCAGTTGATGTTCTACCAGTTACTAGTCAAATCATCGCGTGATTATGGCAATTTCACCTTCACCGGCGCCCGCCTGCAATTCGTCGAGCCAGACATGAAAACCGGCGACATTCTCAGCCTAGAGGATACGTTCTCCGAGGAGGAATTAGCTGAATTTGCGCGGCTCATCGGCATCGTCTGGCGTAAAATCACCACCCTAGACCTGCCAGACATCTCTAGGTATTCCGCAGACTACAAAGGTATGCTGCAGTTCGAAAAGGACTTATTAACAGAGGAAAGGTAATTATTTTTCCATATATTGTTGCTATTTTTTACAGTTCGTGTTATGATATTCATTAGCTTTTGCTCGTGGAGCTAATCTCTCGATTTGACGCCGCAAATGGCATCAAGTCCTGACTACGCTTCGCACAAAAGCGTGGTCTGAAAGAGGGTTAGCTCTTTTTCTATCGCCGCAACTCGCGGCAGAGAGGGGGTGAGACCCTTGGCCGGAAACCAAACTGCTGCGCGCCGCCGCGCGCAGCAAGACTATGAGGACGCCGTTAGATACGGCGCGCCCAAAAAAACTCTCGACAACCTCTATGTACTCCTGCTTGAGAAGCAGGCCATAGAGAACGCGGCGACCGGACGGAGCGACCGCCCCAGGAAGCTCCACTGGTAATCTCTTTTGGCAGTCGGGGTTTGTGCGACCCCGAAACCACTGACCTCCACGGTCAGCAAAGGGCGTCTGTCCGCCCACCACTGGGTCAGATTCCCCAGCCAGAAAAGAATCACAGGACATATAGCTCTAAATGGTAGAGCACCCGCGTCGACAACGATGTCGGCGCAACGGGAGGGTGCGGGTTCGAGTCCCGCTGTGTCCGCCGTCGCGGTTGCATGCGCAGTCACACGACCTCATCACCCGTGTGAAGCCGTATGTAAGCGAAAAAACTTGGGTGTTTCGCCACCTCCGCCCGAGTTTCATTGGTTCCTCAGTTTTGTGCAACACAGTACAAAGGCGTACTATGTTATACAAAACAAGGTATGAATACCGCTATATATACCGAGGTCCCAATGTTTTCAACACAGAATGGTCAGGGTTGCCAGGTTTGGGAGACAGGGCATTTGAAGTCCACCGTCTCGCGGGTTCGACTCCCGTCACATCCACTGAGATGACACAATGGCGTGTCATCTCTCCCTCACCGGGTTCGCGAGATTCACTCGTGGCAGTTTTTCTCACCGTCGAGATCAACTCCGAGCAGAACCGCTTGAGCCCACCAACGCCCCTCATTCTCAATGGCGAGAGTGAGGGGTTTTCTCCTTTGTATGGTAAAATAACAGAAATGACATCATTTTGGGACAATCTACCGCAGCCGTTTTTCATCTTGGCACCCATGGAAGCCGTCACTGACGTGGTGTTTCGTCATGTCGTGAAACAGGCGGGCGCGCCCGACGTGTTTTTCACGGAGTTTGCCAATGCCACCGGCTGGGTACACGCTGGTGACAAAGCCATCGCTGGTCGGCTCATCAAAACTGACGACGAACATCCACTAGTCGCCCAGATCTGGGGCGGCGAGCCAGGTGATATGGAACAATTTGCTGCCCACTGCATGGAGCTCGGCTTTGACGGCATTGACATCAACATGGGCTGTCCCGCCAAATCCGCCATCAAATCAGGCGGTGCCGCACTGATTCGCCGACCCGACGTTGCCATGGCCGCCATCGCCGCTGCCAAAACCGCTGGATTACCAGTCAGTGTCAAGACACGGCTGGGCTATACGTATGTTGACGAATGGCGAGAGTGGCTGAGCACACTACTGGCGCAAAACCTCGCCAACTTAACCATCCACCTCCGCACTAAAAAAGAAATGAGCAAAGTTCCAGCGCACTACGAGCTTATCGACGACATCATCAAGCTACGCGACGACATCGCTCCGCAAACTCTCTTGACTATCAACGGCGACGTCCGCGACCGAACCCACGGCGAAGAATTAGTCAGAGCCCACCCAGGCCTCAACGGCGTCATGATCGGACGGGGAATTTTCAGCAATCCGTTTTGCTTTCGGAAAGGCGGAGTGTCTTCAGAGATCGAGGATAAGCGGGTGATCGTCGGCGGGGCAGCACCCATTTCTGAACAAATCTCTGATTTTTCAGAAGAAGGGGCAGACCAACTAGCAGGACCCGCGTCTAGCGACCTACGTGCCGTCACAAACGGCGACGATGGGAGCAGTAATGTTAAATCGGAACTTATATGTCTATTACATTACCACCTTGACCTCTTTGACCACTACCAATCAACCCTCGGCCGCCCCTACGAAACCCTGAAACGCTTCTTCAAAATCTACATCCGCGACTTCGACGGCGCTAAAGAACTGCGCGACCAGCTGATGCACACCAAAAGCACCAACGAAGCCCGTCTAGTTATTGCAAATATATGTAATTTGTGATATAATATAGTTTATGCGTCAGTTCGAAGGATATTCGCTCACAACACCAATCACTATCGGTGATGTGCATAATCTATCAAAACAAGTAACTCGACTACCTCGAGGGAGTATCGCTCTATTAGGCACCGACCGACTCGGTATACCATTAGAGCAGCTCGACATAGAACTAACGCCTCGTGATGATTACGCAGAAGGTCGTCGTAACAGCATCAATAAGGTTGGGTTTTATGACGCAACATTGTATTGCTCAGACATACCCCTCGTAACTCAGCCTTGGGCAATCAAGCCATATCTTACCTCTCGTACAGCCGTGAAAGACATTACCACAATGCAAGCCATTAATAGCCTACAACATCCTCAAGCAATTCGCACTTTTGAACCAAGAGGCATTGCTCATCTCGAAAATGGTGAGGTGGCTGTTATTAGTGATTTTATACAGGGTGTACGTAGCTGCGACAGCCTAGTTGATGCATACCGCGAAACGACACTACCTGAGGAAAAAGCGCGACTTATCGCCCGTACTGCATTCTCTACTATGCACTATTTTCACAGCCTCCCAGAGCCATATACAATGAACGACGCACAGATAAAGAACTTTGCATTTACTATCAATACCGAACCGTGGTGTATTGACACTGAAAAATTTCTATCGACAGACAAAGATGACCCATCATCAATCGGTCAATTCGGACGAGATATTGAGTGCTGTGTTTATTCAATGAGCGGTCAATCTAATAATGACGGTCAGCAAATGTTAATTCCCGAACTTATCATTGAGCATTTTATTAAGCCATATGAAGAGGATATCTCTAATCTATTTCCCCACGATACCGCTAGTATTATGCAAACGTCGATCGAAGATCTCAAACAAGACATAACCCAAGGAGCCTGATGTCAGGGCCCTTGGTGGCGATGTAATTAGCGTCGCCGCTTGTGCCGCTGCAGATCAGCCACCTTCAACCGCACTAAGTGTCGGTCGATGAGCTGTTTGGCTTTCTCGCGCTCTATTTGGTCGTCGGCGTTGTCGCGGGCTGCAATGGCTCGCTCCAACGCCGCCTGAGTTTCCGCTTCAATGATGTCGTCACCATGATCAGCTTCATCAACCAAGATCCGCACGCCTGTTTGATCAATTTCTACCACACCGCCGGAGATAGCAAAAAATTCTTCTTCCTGCGTCTCCTTGGTGCGACGGACAGTGATGACGCCGTCCCTCGCCACCGTCACCAGCGGTTCGTGACTCGGCAGCACCGAAATCTCGCCGTCAATCGTCGGAATAGTCACCGAGTAGACCATCTCATCCAGCTTGACACCACCGAGCGTTACTAGCTTCAAATTCATCGGGCTAATCCTTCTTCGCCTCTGGTTGCTTTGCGCTTTCAGCGTCGCGAGCTACCTGGTCAGCCAAGGTTCCTTGTACCATGTAGAACCAGCTTTCTGGCTTGTCGTCGTATTTACCAGCCAGAATGTCGGCAGCGTCGCGAATGGTATCTTCCAGCTTGACGTACACGCCAGGGTTGCCAGTAAATTTCTCAGCCACGTGGAATGGCTGCGCCAAGAAACGCTGGATGCGGCGAGCCCGAGCAACGATTTGCTTCTGGTCGTCCGACAATTCTTCCATACCGAGGATGGCGATGATATCCTGCAGTTCTTTGTACTGCTGCAGCACTCGCTGCACCTCGCGCGCCACGCGGTAATGTTCCTCACCAACGATTTCTGGATCGAGCGAGTTAGAACTGGAGTCCAACACATCCACGGCAGGGTAGATACCAATTTCCGTCAAGGCACGGTTCATCACGATGGTCGCGTCCAGGTGGGCGAAGGTCGTCGCTGGCGCTGGGTCGGTCAAGTCGTCAGCTGGCACATACACCGCCTGAACAGAGGTAATTGATCCCTTTTTCGTCGAAGTAATGCGCTCCTGCAGGGCACCCATTTCTTGTTGCAAGTTTGGCTGATAACCCACAGCACTTGGCAAACGACCGAGCAACGCTGACACCTCAGCACCAGCCTGGGTGTAGCGGTAAATATTGTCGATAAACAGCAGCACGTCCTTGCCTTCGTCACGGAAGGCTTCAGCCATCGCCAGACCTGAGAGCGCCACGCGTAGACGTGCTCCAGGTGGCTCGTTCATCTGACCAAACACCAGCGAGGTCTTGTCCAGCACGCCGGCTTCTTCCATTTCGTAGTACAAGTCATTTCCTTCGCGAGTACGCTCACCAACACCAGCAAAGACCGAGTTACCAGAGTGGAACTTGGCAATGTTGTTGATCAGCTCGGTAATCAGGACGGTTTTACCGACACCAGCACCAGCGAACAGACCAGCTTTACCACCTTTGGCCAGCGGTGCGATGAGGTCGACAACCTTAATTCCAGTTTCCAAAATCTCCGTCTTGTTCGATTGCTCACTCAGATCCGGAGCAGGGCGGTGAATTGGTGCGGTTTTACCCTTTGGTTGTGGTTTCTCGTCAATCGCTTCACCAACCACGTTAAACATGCGCCCCTGAGTCTCGGCACCCACCGGCACAGAAATCGGCGCACCAGTCGCTACCACGTCCGCACCGCGAGCCAAGCCGTCAGTCGACGACAGCGCGATCGTCCGCACGGTGTGCTCGTCGAGGTGCTGCGCTACTTCCAATACCAACGTCTCTTTGCCATTTTTAACATGCAACGCGTCATAAATTGCCGGTAATTTAACGTCCCGTGGAAACTCCACATCGACCACCACGCCAACGATTTGAATAATTTTTCCTAAATCTTTTGCCATCTTGTTCTCCTTTATCATTGTTCCATCGCCTCCACGCCACCGGAAATTTCTGCCAATTCCTGGGTAATCGCACCCTGGCGGGCTTTGTTCATCGCCAAGGTCAGATCGTCCACCAAATCAGACGCATTATCCGTCGCATTTTTCATGGCCATCATCCGCATGGAGTGCTCACTAGCACGGGCGTCCAGCAATGCCTGAAACAGCCGCGCACCCGTCAAACGGTAGGCAACAGCGTCCAGCACTTCTGGAATGCTTGGCTCATACTTGGCGTCAGAAACTGTGTTCGAAACTTCACTCGGGTCAATTAATGCTTTGGTACCCGCCGGTAGCAAGCGCAACAGTTCCGCCGTCTGCATCATGCTATTGACAAACCTCGTATATACCAGCGTTACGGCGTCAACTTCGCCATTCTCAAACATGCTGATGGCAGTGTTCAAAATCGTGTGAAAAGTCAGTCCGGACGGCTGGTCTGGCAAATTGTCATAATTACCCACCACTTTGGTATCCTTCAAGCGTGATGCAAACTGCGAAGCTCGGCGGCCAACTGTCAAGGTCAAATTCTCAATGCCGCGCTCATCATCACGCTTCAGCAACTCCAGATATTTCTTTAGAACGTTGGTATTGTACGCACCAGCTAGACCCTTGTCGCTGGCAATGACGATGATTAGACGCTTAGTAATTTTGCGGCGCTTAAACAGCGGGTGGTTATCAGTTGCACCTTGACTGGCCAGGTAGCTCAGCAACTCCTCGGCTGCCATGGTGTAGGGAGCTGACGCCTTGTCCGCCTCTTGTGAACGGCGCATTTTGCTGGCCGCCACCAACTGCATCGCCTTGGTGATTTGCTTGGTCGAATCCACCGAGCGAATGCGATTTTTCAGCGCACGAGTATTCGGCATGGATTACTCCTCAAAGCCTTTCGCCGCCACTTGGGTTGCCTCGTCGATGACCTGAAGCTGCTCGTCAGTTGGCTTGTCACCCTTGTTCAGTTCACGCATGGTGTCTTTAGCGTTATTCCAAAGTTGCGTCAATAGACCAGCCTGCGCTTCCTTGATCTTAGCGACCGGCACGCTGTCAAAGGCGCCGCTAGTCACCGCATGGATGCTGACAAATTGCTCCCAAACGCTCATCGGCTGGTATTGCGGCTGCTTCAGTAGCTCAGTCAGGCGCTGACCACGGTCAATTTGCGCCTTGGTCGCGTCATCCAGATCCGAGCCAAATTGCGCAAACGACGCCAACTCACGGAACTGTGAAAGACCGAGCTTCAGGTTACCGCCGACTGACTTGACCGCCTTGGTCTGAGCAGCGCCACCAACACGGGAGACTGACAGACCAGCAGAAATGGCTGGGCGAATACCTTGGTAGAACAAGTCAGTCTCGAGGAAAATCTGACCGTCGGTAATGGAAATCACGTTGGTCGGGATGTACGCCGAGATATCGCCAGCCTGCGTCTCGATGATCGGCAGGGCAGTTAGTGAACCAGCGCCCAATTCATCTGACAACTTGGCTGAACGCTCAAGTAGGCGAGAGTGTAGGTAGAACACGTCACCAGGGTAGGCCTCGCGTCCCGGTGGACGGCGCAGTAAGAGCGACATCTGGCGGTAGGCCACGGCGTGCTTGGTCAAATCGTCATAAATCATCAGCGCGTGGCCGCCATTGTCGCGGAAATATTCACCCATGGCCGTACCAGCATATGGCGCCAGGTACAACAGGGAAGCCGCGTCTGACGGGCTGGTCGCCACCACGATGGTTTGCTCCATCACACCTTCTTCTTTCAGGCGGTCAACCAACCGTGCAATCTTTGATAATTTCTGTCCAATCGCCACGTAAACGTTGACCACACCGGTCTTTTGCCGCGCCTGGTTGATCATGGTGTCGATAGCAATCGCGGTCTTACCAGTCTGGCGGTCACCGATGATCAGCTCGCGCTGCCCGCGACCAATTGGGAACATGGCGTCGATTGACATGATACCAGTCATCAGCGGCTCGTGCACCGACTTACGACCCATCACGCCGATGGCTGGGCGCTCAATCAGCCCACGTTTTTTGGTCTTGATAGCTGGTCCGCCATCCAGCGGCCGACCCAGCGGGTCAACCACACGGCCGAGCAGCTCCTCGCCAACTGGTACATCCAGCACCGCACCCTTGCGGCGGACGCTGGCGCCAGCCTTGACTTTTTCTTCACCGCCAAGGATCACCGCACCGATTTCATCTTCCATCAAGTTTAGCGCAAACGCTTCCACTACGCCGCCATCAGTTTCAATTTCTAGCACTTCGCTGTAGCCAGCTTTACTGAGGCCGTGCACCCATGCCACGCCGTCACCGACGCGGATGACGACACCAGCGTCCGCTAGTCCTTCCGTCGCCTCCAGCTGCGCGATTTTTTCCCGCAGGCTTTTGGCTAGTTCTGTCACATCAATCTTGCTCATTTTTCCTCCTAGATTTTCTTCGCCCGCAAGTCGTTTAATTTCTTGGCAATTGTCGCGTCCAGCGTTGCGGTTGGTGTCCGTAGCTTGAAGCCGCCGATGAGTTCTGGGCGAACAACTTCGCTCAATTGAACAACCGCCTGAGGCTTCTTGAGTAGCGTCATGATGGCCGAACGCGCCTCATCCGTCAATGCTCGCGCTGATTCAACCGTCGCCACCGTTAAACCACGCTCCGCTAGTTCTGCTTGAATGTCGCGCACCAACAAGTCAACTTCACGCTGACGATTTTCATGAATCAGCAGTGCCGCGACCTCATCCACAACCGTTACATCGTTGTTCATTAATCGTTCAGCCACATACCGAGCCAATTTGCGACGCGACGTTCGTGCAGGCATTAGCGCGCCTCCTTCAGAGCTTTCTCGATCAATTTGCCGTCTTTTTTAGCGTCCAATTTCTCGTTCACCAAGGTACCAGTCGCTTCAGCCACCAATTGCAATGTTTCGTTATGCAAAGCTTGACGCGCAGCGGCAACTTCGCCAGCGATCTCCGTCCGAGCCGCCTCGATGATGCCATCGGCTCGCGCTTCGGCTTTCTTAGCCGCAGCTTCAACGATTTCCGCTGCCTCGTTCCTCGCCGACGCAACGATGTCACGTGCTTCCGCTCGCGCTTTACGCATCGATGCGTTGATCATTTTTTCCGTCTTGTCAGCATTTTCACGCGCTGATTTGGCAGCTTTTTCGGCCGTTCGAAGATCTTTTTCACGCTTGTCCAGCATCGCTGCCAGTGGCGGATACACCCATTTGCTCAACACAAACAGTAATATCAAAAATGCCACTGACTGCAGGACCAACAGTTTCCAGTCGATTCCCAAAGAGCCAAACAAATCAGCCTTATCAGCTGCGTGAGCCTCAGCACTCGCAAATTGTGTTACCAATCTTTCCACAATTTACCTCTAAATTACATAACCTTACCGACGATGGCAGCCACGAAACCGATAATTGCCAAGGCGTCGATAAATGAAATACCAAGAATCATCATAGTACGCAAGTCATTAATCTTCTCTGGGTTGCGACCTGCGGCATTCATCGCTGCAGCACCGATCATTGCAGCGCCAATTGCTGCGAAGGCTGCTGGGATTGCGTAAGTTAAGGCAAAAGCTAATGCTTCCATGGTTGATATTCTCCTTATAATTATTACTTAACTACTTATTTTCATTCTCTGTCATTTTCTTTGAAATATCAACAGGGGAATGAACATGCGCATGGCTGGACTCGTTGTGGTCACCGTGAGGAGTGAGTCCTAGGGAGATAAATACCGTTGACAACATAAAGAAAATATATGCTTGAATACCGCCGATAAATAACTCGAACAGATAGAACGGCTGTAGCATCGCCGGTGAAGCGTACTTTGTTAGATAGGCGATCATGATCAGCAGTACTTCGCCCGCCAGCACATTACCAAACAAACGGAAACTCAGTCCCAGCAAGCGCGAGAACTCTGCTACCAACTCCAAAATACCAACAAATGACATGATTGGATCTTTCAGTGGATTGACGAAATATCGCCCCATGTTGCCGCGGAATCCCAAGTAGCGGAACGCATAAATTTGCGCCGCAATGATGGTGATGATAGCCAGCCCAAACGTCATGTTCAAATCAGCCACGCCACCACGAAACAGGGGAGTGCCGTGCTCGCCAATAGTTACTGGGCCAACAAAAGGCAACAGCCCCAGCCAGTACTGCGCTATTACAAAGAAAAATATCGTGATAGTCAATGGCGCCACTCGCGCCGCCCAAACGTCATCTTGAATGACCTGTTTGACCGTGCCGTACAAGCCATCAAACGTCCAGTTAACCAACCGCGTCACAAAATTAGGCTTCTTTTTGCCCAGCGCTGCCGCACGCGTTCGCAGCATAATCCATGCCAAAACCAATAATCCCAAAGCGCCCAACAGGTGAGAGTTGGTGATTGAAATGCCGCCAACTTGTACTATCTCATCTGCTTTGACTGAAATATGCAGACTGCTTGCAAACTGGTGTATCATTGATTGGCCTCTCTCTGTTTTATAAATCGTATTTGCTGATAAATCAATCCTGCTGACGCCGCCAGACCCACGATAATCCCTGCAACCATCAACCACGGTTTGGTGTGTAGCACCAGATCGGCCCATAGCCCCACGAGCATCAAGCCGATACTCGGCACAAACATGCGCCACGTCGTCCCGATGATGGTTTTCATCATAACCGCAGTGGCATCTACGTCTGTTTTTTGGTCGCTCTGAACCTTAGGTTTTTCAGCCATTACCTATACTATATCAATCTGCTATACTATTTGACAATATGCCGAGGAAAAATTATCCAAGATCTCAACCAGTCCAGAAAAATAGACAGCCGCTAACTACTGTACATGAACTCAACAATTGCCATCAAAAACGCCGCTTTTCAACCCAACAACAAGCCGAAAGGGAAATAGCTAGCCGTCAGCTAACTGATCCGCAGCTGCTCCTGGCGACCTACAAATGCCATTGGTGCGGCGGCTGGCACCTCACGTCACGTTAAGGCTATTAGAAGACGAGATGTTCTTGGATCGGTACATTCGTGTAACGACCCAAAATTGGCACTGTTGAATCAGTCGTCGTACCATCACCGAGCTGTCCTCGATTGTTATTGCCGACAGTATAGACGCGGTTATCAGTCGTAAAGATCACGGTCGTACCGCCACCACTTTCCACGTGTTTGGCACGAGGAGCAGTTGGGCTACTGCCAAATAGCTGCATTGGCGTTGGCGTATTACGGCTGACCTTATCACCAGTACCCAACTGACCATTCTCATTTGAGCCAGCACCGTAAACCTTACCGTCGTCACCCACCACAAACAGGTTGCTGACACGCCCTGCGTATGCCGTTGACCAGATGTCAACCGCTTTCACGCCGGCCGGCAGCATGAATTTTACTGGGGTTGGGTTCCTCCAGTTAGTAGCCCCGTTTGCGTGGTTAGCGCTATTACCAAACACACCATGGTAATTGCTACCAGTACTGTACACATTTCCATCAGATGTACGATATGATGCGAATAACTCGTCAGTGGAAATCTGTTGCACAAAACCTGGAACACCAAGATCTCGAATTTTTGGCGTCTGAAGCCTGAAGAATATATGCTTGTTACTCGGCGGACAGGCAGCAGCGATTGCCATTCCTGTACCCGAAGCATTGGCCGCTAGACAGTGGTTACTGGCGCCTCGGCGGAAAATACGATCCGCCCCGTGAGAAACCATGCGCCAGCGCTGAATGTGAGACGAGGAGTTACAATTCGCTAAACGAATGTTCACCAAGTCACCGGCAGTATTTTCCACACATTTACCGTTTATTTTGATCTGCTCCTGCGGTGTATATTCAAATTGCTGCTGAGAACTATCGTTGCAACTACGAGGAGCTACCGTAGTAGGACCGACTGCCTCCATGCAACGGCCCTCTAAGAACCGCCAGCGGAACACTAGATTGTCCTTACCAACCTCCAAGTGGTTTGAGCCACCCACGCCATAAACCTTACCATCATTCGCCAAGATATATAGAGTACCTCCGTCAAAAGCCAGCTGCATGGCGCGTGGTTTACCGGGATTACCAAAGTCACCAATTCTTACTGGCGTTGATGAACTTGATATATTGGCGCGACCCAACTGATAATAATCATTTGCACCCCAACCGTACACAGCACCATTTTGCATGATGACATAAGCGTTATATCGGTCCTGCACCAAGTGAGCAGTCGGAATCGTTCCTGGATTACCAGGGTTCGGGAAAGGCAAGGCAACACGCTTTGGAGTAGACCTGTTACTACAGGCGGTCGCATACGCCGGAGTGACGGTATAATCACCAGTACCCAATAGGCCGTAGGTACATTCACCAGCAGCATAGATATTTTTATCATTCCCCAGTACAAAGTTTGCCCAACCTGAGTTGACAGTAACTGCTTTAACCCCAACCGGCAAGCCAAACCTCACTGGCGTTGAGACGGTCGGACTCATATAGCCAGCACCCAGCTGGCCCCGATCATTTTTGCCCGCACCATACACGGCACCGTTCTCATCTCGAATCATCAAGTTTCCACCGACAGAGACAAAGTTGGTGTGCACTGAAACTGCGCGCTGGGATATAGTAAATCTCACTGGCGTTGGCTGAGCTGTCGAAACCAATCCAGCGCCCAATTGACCGCGGTCGTTCGCCCCAACTGACCGGACACGTCCAGCAGAGTCAATTGTCGCAAAGAATACTTTGTGCTGTATGCCGTGCATATCGCCTTCATATCCAAACGCCAAGGTGTCGACACGCGTCTGGGCTCCAGTGGCCAATGACAACACTCGGGTATACGTTTTCCACACGCCACCGCTTGGTCGTAACAGCTCAACATAACCTGTAGCGTAGGCCTGCTGGACCTCACCACCGGTTGAGCCAAGAGGAGGGACAGTAAACCGCGTTCGAATATTGCCCTCATGCATCACAGTATTTGACTGACCAGGCTCTGGATCACCCGCACAGTTTGTTTCTGGAGCTAGATTTTTTGATCCCCATGGCGAGATCATACCGTTGCTGCGCAGACAAGACACAGCATATGCCAGACCACTTTCAGCAGCTTCGCGCGCCAATTGGTTATAGTACCGGTCCCGTAACGCCGCTGCATATGAGGCAGCCAACTGCATAGCCACCAAAAGTAAGATCAGCATAATTACTGAGGTGATGAGAACTGTTGGCAAGGTAAATCCTGTTTTTTTGTTGTCCGCACCCATGATTACTCATCATTATACACTTGTCGATAAGCATGTACAATATGCTATAATGGACTTACATAAAGAAAGTTGAGGGGAATATATGAGCGAAGATACAGCAACCAACCACAGCGCCAAAGTAACCGTCTACAGCACTAGTTGGTGCGCATTTTGCCACACTGAAATGGAATGGTTGGAAAAACTGGGAATTGACTTCATCAAAAAAGATATCGAAGCGGAACCTGCGGCTAAAGAAGAATTGTTGGCAAAAAATGGCGGCAATTTCCAAGGCGTGCCAGTCACCGACATTAACGGGGAACTAGTGCTTGGCTTTGACCGACCAAAGCTGCAAGACTTGCTGCGCAAGAATGGCCTATTGGCTGACTAGAATATACATTTGAACGAGTAATTGTCCCGCCTGATCAGTGGCGGGATTTTTATACTGCGCCGATTTGCACCACTTCACCGCCGATTTCTTGGCGGAAATAATTGTCGTGGCTAACGTACAGGATAGCACCAGAATATTTCGCCAGTGCCATCTCCAGTTCCTCGATACTCGGCAGGTCAAGGTGGTTGGTCGGCTCATCCAAAATCAGCAGCTGCGGGTCATTCGCCAGCATAGCGATGATCTGAAAGCGGGCTTTCTGACCACCCGACAGGCGCGCCAGTGGCGTCATCCGATCGGCTTCGGTGAATAAATAATCAGCTAGTAGTTGGCGAATTTTCGTCTCAGAAATCGGCAGGTCACGGCTCAGATACAACTTCTCGATCGCCACCTCCAGCGGATCCGCCAAATACTGCTCATCGATCTCTTGCTCATACACGCCCACCCGCACCTGCGGATCGAGGAAGAGGTTGCCGGAGTAGAGGATAGGAGCGGCAGGTGCGACACCTTCTACGCCAGAGGCTGTGGAACGTTCGCGAGTAGCGGACGTTTCAGCCGAACGCTCGCGAAAAATCTCCGATGGAGATTTGAGCGAAGAGTGTGCTCTAGTGGAGGACGGTGGAGTGACTGCTGCCCTACTATTTAACAACATCCGAATCAGCGTCGTCTTACCAGCGCCATTACGGCCGCGCAGCTCCACCGCTTCGCCCTCACGCAGATCAATATTCACGCCCTCAAACAATATCCGCTCGCCAATGCCAACCGCCGCATCCTCAACCCGCACCAGCACATGCTGGCTACGACTGGCCGCGTCCTTCATCGATAGCCGAATATTGCGCGCCTTGAACTTGCCGTAGCGCTCAGCCGACTTATAATCAAGCTGCCCGGCCGATTCCTTGTCAATCCAAAACGTCGGCTTGTCCATCTCTGATAATTCTGCCAGCTCGGCCCGCGCCTCATTCTCCAGCCGCTTAAACTTTTGGATGGTACCGGGATTGCGCGACTTTTCCTTTAGCCGCTGATAGTCCAACACCTTTTGCCGAAGGTTAGTCATCCGCTTCTCGACTTGCTCAAAATTATTCATGCCCGCCGCTGTCGCCTGAGCGTTTTGCTTGAGGTAGGCGTCATAATTACCGCGGTAACTGACCACTCGGCCGTCTTTGAGCTCAACAATTCGATCCACCCGGCCTAATACATCGCGATCATGCGTGATGATCAGCATGGCCTGGCGCGGCTGCGAGCTCATCCAGTCGATAAACTGCTGCTTGGCCACATAATCCATATGATTAGTCGGCTCGTCAATCAGCGCCAAATGCGCCCCCGAATGCATAATCTTCACAATCTCCACCAGCCGCTTCTGACCACCCGACAGGGAACCAAGCGGACGGCCGCCGCACCCGCTCAGCTGAAAATTATCGAGCTCTCGGGCAATCTTCTCCTCAATCTGATAAAACCCTTTCTGGTCAAATCGCTCCAGCGCCTGGGTGTACTCCTCGATTTTGCGCATATTATCGCCCATAGTCTCGGGATACTCATCGATGATTTTCTTTAAGCTCGCATATTCTGGCAGCCCCGCCAAGATGTAGCTCAGCACCGTCTGATCGCCCAAACCATGATGCTCCTGCGCCGTACTGGCCACGGTGATGCCGCGGCGAAAAATCACCTCACCAGTGTAGTCAGTGTCCGTACCGGCCAAGATACCAAACAGCGTCGATTTGCCGACGCCATTGCGGCCGACCACGCCGACCTTTTCGCCATCATCCACACTAAACTTGACGTCACGCATCAACGTCTTGTCACCAAAACTTTTTTCGGTGATGTGGATGTCGGCTATCATTAGGCTATTGTACCACACGCCACACCATAAGGGTATTGAAATATATTATTTTTTGTGGTATAATAGAAATTATGGAAAATGATTCTCACGATACTCAAAAAGATGTTCAAGGTGCTAAAGTTATCGACTTTACTTACCATTACAACCGGCGTGTTGCTGAGAAAATGACTAGACAGATAGGAAGCGCAGCTCTCGGAAGACCTAGTTACGACATTAAGAGACCCTTCTCAGGACGGCTAGCTCCAGTCTATGATATCTCGAGTCGCTTTCCAAGAACCACAGCTCCAGAAGCTGCCGCTGAAGAAGACATCACTACTGGGGAGTAAGATACCGAAAGGGAAGTCATTGCAGAAATGGTGGAAGATATCACAGCAAACTTTGAGGCTTTGCCAGAATATAACGGCGACCTAGGAGAGTTTCTAGACACTATCAATGATCAGTTAGAGGATTGCTACGAAGAGCTTAGCCCTGACCAAAAGAAAGCGTTAGCCATCAAGCTCACCAGTGTCTTGAGTGATGAATGCCACGAAAACATCTCTCGAGCAGTAGTCCACCATCCAAACCTTGTAAAGATCCTGGGCGTTGCCCTTTATATGCAATATGACCCTCTCTTTCAGGCAATGAAACGGCATCCAAGTTATAAACCGACCGATGAGACGAAAACAATTGAGGAAACAAGTAGAAAAGCCGCTGATATATTAAGCCTCACTCCAGGTAAATACGACTTTGACACTGGTGCCTATACACCACCTGAACACTAAACCTGCTATAATGGGACCATGCCAAAGCCCAAAGCAAAAAAACCAGCTACTCACGCCGTCGTTAACCGTCGAGCACGGTTTGACTATGAGCTAGGTGAGGAAATCGTAGCTGGGCTGGTGCTAACAGGGCCAGAGGTACGAGCTGCACGCGACGGGCATGTCCAGCTCAAAGGTGCCTTTGTCAGCCTGAGAAATGACGAACTATGGCTCAATAACGCAAGCTTTTCGTTGCGATTGAACGTTCGTGGTCAGGCAAATTCAAAGAGTGTCGACACCTCAGCGCGGAAGCTACTGGCCAGCCGTCAACAAATTGACCGATTCGCCGCCGCCAAACAACAAGGACTGACCATTGTCCCGACCAAATTATTGACCAATGGTCGCTTCATCAAAATTGTCATCGCACTCGGACGGGGCAAAAAACGCTACGATAAACGTGAGACCATCAAGCGTCGAGATCAGGATCGTGAGACTCGTCGGCAACTTTCTGGTCGATAAGCTCTTGATATAATTTTTCCAGTTTCTTCACTTGGCGACTCTCAGTAAATTTGGCCGCCAACTTTTTACTGACGGCACCAAACTCTTGACGCTTGTTGGCATCCTCCAGCAGGGCAATGATCGCTCGCCCAAAGCTCGTCGGATTATCATTCGCGATGAAACCATTCACGCCGTCTTGAACCACTTCTGACAGCTCTTTATCTACCAGCACGATCGGCAGTCCTGCGTGAGCCGCTTCATGGAGCACCCAACCTTGCGTGTCTTTCAACGACGGAAAGGCAAACACGTCCAGTACCGAATATGCCAAACCAAGTTTTTCGCGTGGCATGGCGCCGGTAAAAATAATTCTGTCAGCATATTTGGTTGCAGCAGCCATTTCCTCCAAAGTCTTTCGGTATTCAAAATCACCAACAAACAATAATTTTGCTTTGGGGCGTTTCTTGGCAATGTGTCGCTCAAACGACTTGATCAGCAGTGGCAAATTCTTTTCTTCGCCCAGCCGACCAACGAACCCAAAGATTTCATCATCTTCCGCCAAGTTCCACTGCTCACGAAATGCCTTCACCTCAGCTTTTGTCGGGCGAGGTAGTGCGTTCACACCATTTGGCATCAGCACCAATTCGTATTGATAATCATCGTACTGCCAAGACTTTAGTTGCTTGCAGCTCTTTCGACACAAGGCAATGACCGCGTCTGCTTTGCTATACAAAATGGTGATGACGCTTTCGATGATGTCTTTGTTCCACTTAGTGACGCCCGCTCGTGGTTTATACAATTTGGCAATCTCCAGCAAGTCATGACCGCGCAATCTCACCGACATCGGGAAGACAATTCCCGCCAGCGCCAAGGCACCGGGCAATACTGCTGGGTAGTGATCAACGAACTCATAGATGTCGGTACAGTGCTGAATCACCAACGGAATATTATTCTTTTTAGCAGCCTTCACACCAACCAAACCAATCTGCGACGGCGTGAACACATGCACCATGTCGAGTTCCATCTCTTTGATGCGACGCTGTACTGCCGGCGGAAAGAACACTGATGTGTCATAATCATCAAAAAATGCGCCTTTGATTGATGGAAAGCGGATGATGCGCGAGTCAGAGTCTTCGTTGAGCAATTCGGCTTGCTTGGACGGACTCATTGACTTGGCAGGGCAAAATACGTAGACCTCATGTCCTAGGTTTTCCAGCTCTCGCTTGAGCGATTCAACCACAAAAACGATGCCATTGATTGATGGTCGATAGGTATCAGTAAAAAGTCCAATTCTCATGATTTTAGTACGCTCCTGTAAAATTCCACTAATCGCTCACCGCCAGCTCGACTGTCAAACCGTTTAGCAATCCGCCCAGCTGCAGCAACTTGTTGTTTATACCATTTGGCGTCATTTCGCAGTTTATCTATCACCCGGGCAGCATCCTGAGCCGAGGAGATAAACTGAGCATCTGGGCGGAATGTATCGTCATATTCATGAATATCTCTCAGGATGATTGGCAGTCCAGCACCCGCGGCTTCTAACACGCACATTGGGTGATTCTCTTGTTCAGCAGGCAAGAAGAAGGCGTCGGCCGCATGTAGATAGGTCATGACGTCTGCATGATCAATCACGCCCGTGATGATCACGTTTTTAGGAGCTGATGCTATCAGGTCTTGCATTTTGCCATATTCTGCACCCAAATGTTTAAAAGGAATGCCGCCCACCCAAATGAACGTTACCTCAGGCAAAGCTCGTGCCGTTTCAAAAAACGTGTCCAGACGCTTACGCGGCTGAACCTGTCCATTACCAACCACCACAAATTCTGACGGCTTCAGTTTCAGTTTTTTACGAGCAGCTTGTTTGGTTTTTAGAGTAGACGCATAGCGACTCATGTCGACCGTATTGTACAGCACCTCCACGCGCGTTTTCAGCTTCATCGGACCAGTCATGGTTTCTTTGACCATGTTAGAGCAAGCCAACACCAAATCAGCCTGGTTATATACCCAGCGCATATACGCTCGCACCAACCACTGCATTCTGCCCATGCCTTTGATGCTGCCAACCAAGGAAGCAGGGATGACATGACCAGAGATAATCTTTTTGCCACGTGAACGTTTAAGCATCCATATTGAATACAGACCGATGGTCTGGGCATGGACGATGTCTGCGTCAGGACGGGCTTGATTAACCACGACGGACGTGTCTTTTCTCGCCTTAAGCGCATTTGTCATCTCTACAAAAGCAGTGTGAACACCATGGCCTTGGACAGTAAACTCACTCTCGGAAATCATATCGACATTCAGTCGAGTCTTGCGTGTCATGATATCTATTATACCACAAGTCGCGTCCCGACCGCTTCACCTCTGGCAGCACGCACGATATTGCCGTCACTCAGCAAGTCGCAAATAATCATTGGCTTTTTCTCTTCAGCAGCCAAGCCGATAGCCGCTTTGTCCATCACGCCAATGTCTGGATTTGCCAAAACTTCGTCATAGGTCAATTGGTCAAATTTGACAGCATCAGCAAACTGGACTGGGTCCTTGTCGTACACGCCGTCCACTTTAGTAGCTTTGATAACCACGTCACATTTCATCTCTAGTGCCAAATTGACGGCTGCCGTATCGGTGGTCAAAAATGGTCGTCCAGTGCCGCAACCAACCGCCACTACACGACCTTTTTCCAGGTGACTGACCGCTCGTCGGTAAGTGTATTGATCGACAAATTGATTCACTTCCACTGTCGACAGAGCACGCGTTACTAGGCCATCATCGTTGAAGACATCAGCCAAAGTGATGGCATTGATCAGCGTCGCCAGCATACCTGCGTTGTGTGCCGTCACGTCACCGATACCGCCGCCAGCAATTTGCGCTCCGCGCACATAATTACCACCGCCAACCATGATGACAACTTGCGTTCCGCTCGCCACCACTGGCTTGATTTGTTCGGCAATCCACCGCGCCCTCGCGTGATCAAATCCACCAGCGTATTGTCCTTGTAATTGTTCGCCCGAAAGCTTGAGAAGAATTCTACTATACATAGGTTCATTGTAACAATTTATACCGCTTCTTGCACAAACCCCGCCATACCAAGCCTATACGTAGCCCACAAAACCCGCTACAATAGCCACATGAAGTTATTTTCCTGGAACGTTAATGGCATCCGAGCAGTCCTGAATAAAGGTGAGTTTACCAAATTCATCGAAACCTACGACCCGGATATTATTTGTTTGCAAGAGACTAAAGCCCAGCGCGGGCAAGTCGAGTTAGACCTGCCACAATTTCATGAGCATTTCTATTCGGCAGCCAAAAAGGGCTATTCTGGCACCGCCATATTTTCAAAGCAACCAGCCCTGAACTATCTTGACGGCTTCCCAGCGGACATCGCCAATAAATACCATCTCGCTGCTGACGAATACGGTGATCCTAACGACGAAGGGCGTATCATCGCCGCTGAATTTGACGGGTTTTGGCTGGTTACGTGCTACACGCCAAATTCCAAAGGCGACCTCAGCCGCCTCAGCCTGCGTCATGACCGGTGGGATCCAGCATGTCTGGAATATCTCAAAGGCCTGGAACAGGGGAGTTACGGTGCAGCCAAGCCAGTACTATACTGTGGCGACATGAACGTAGCTCATCAAAACATCGACCTTGCCAGACCCAAAGATAACGTCGGCAAGCACGGCTTTACCGACGAGGAACGAGCCGGCTTTCAAGCATATCTGGATGCTGGATTCGTTGACGTATTTCGCGCACAGCATCCAACAGCAACAGACGCATATACTTGGTGGACTCACTGGGCAAATGCCAGAGCCCGAAACGTTGGTTGGCGCATTGACTATTGGTTGGCAAGCCAAGAGCTGGCACCATCCATCAAACAAGCACACATCCACCCTGAGCAACTGGGTTCCGACCATTGCCCAGTCAGTATAGAACTATAGACTACGAAAAAGCACCCGAGTTGTCCGGGTGCTTTTAGTGTTAGTAAGCGCTCAGATTATTGGCGGCGGCTTACGATGTAGGCAACGGCAGAAGCAGCAAGTGAGCCGAGACCAAAGATTGAAAGGAGCGCGTCAGTCGTACCAGTTCGTGGCAACTCAGTTGTCGTTGGAGCTGGTGGGGTAGGTTGCTTAGGAGCAGGAGGGGTAGTTGGAGGAGTGCTTGGCTTACATGCGTCGCTGTCCACTGATGCGTATCCCTCGTTCTTTTGGTCCTTAGTCCAGACGCTGATGATCTGCTTGGTCTTGATGTCACAGACTTTCACCTTACAGTCTTCTTCGTTCTTTGAGTAACCTTCCTTGTTTTCTTCACTCTTGCGTACGGTTATGATCTCACCAGTTTTGATGTCACAAACCTTAACTTTTGCACAGTCAGCAAAATTCTTTGAGTGTTTGCTTGTGTCGTATTCACTTTCTTTGATAGTGACAATTGTGTCAGTCTTCAAGTCACAAACTTGAATTTTTGGCTCTTCAGTCACCGTGATGGTAACTTTACAGTTTTGGCTGGTTACGCCATTGTTAATGGTAACAGTTGCAGTGTAAGTACCAGCCTTTGTGTAGGTGTGCTCAGCCTTGTTGCTGCTACCAGTTGTCTTTTGGCCATCGCCAAAGTCGAAAGTATAGCTACTGATGCTTGCACCATTCTTTGCAGTTGCAGTCGCAGCAAAGGCGAACTTGTTGCGGGTACCAGCGACTTTTTGAGCGCTCAATGCGTCACACGTCAATACTGGCTTTGGAGCTGGTGTTGGTGGAGGTGTTGGTTCACCCCAAAGTGGGTTACCACAGTCCTTGATAACTGCCTGAACGAATTTACCATTACCGTCCAACCATACAAACACTGGCTTCTTACTTGCCACTGGCATAAAGCTGTGACGAATCAAGTAGCTTGGGTATGATTTACCACCAATTTGCTGGTAGTTAATTGGGTTAGTGTAGTTAACGTGACGACGCTGAATGGTTTTTGCATTCGTTGCTACGACACGACCGTTCACTGTAACGGTGTTGTTTGAAGCATCTGCCACACCTTCGTGCATACCAGCGCCCTCAACCATTGATTGTGTAATGCCGAAGTAGTTGTAAATACCACGGACTTCGCTGTCGCTGTGATAAGCCGACTTCATGGCACTATGAGTCATGGTACCACAACGAACGATCTTGATATCTGAACAGCCGACGGCGTCAGAAGGCGTAGCATACCAAATACCACCGATAATCGCGGCAGTAATAGAGCCAGCCAAAAGTACTCTCTTTACTATTTTATTCATTGTTTCCTCCTCAACCTTACTATTTCTCACCGGTTGTTACGGTCCATATTAGCACAAACTTTTGTATTTGTCAATAAAAATGTATAAATATATTGCTTATGGTTTCCGTAAGTCTGCTATAATAAAGAATATCTAGAGGTAACGTATGAAAATTCAGAGACAATTTCCTTGGAAAGAACTGATCAAATGGGGAGGCGCTGTTTTAGCGTGTCTTGGCGTTGCTTATTTACTGTATCTCAACAACCAGTACGAAAAGAAGCCAGTCGACAACACGCCAGGTCAAATCCAGGAAAAACCCACCACCGCTAAACCAGCACCAGCACCGACACCAAAGGAGGTTCAAGTCACACTACCTGGAGCTACACCAATCCCAGCCAGGCAAGAGGACTACCAAGCTGACGGCAGCATCTGGCAAATCGTCAACCAAACCCGTGGCTTTAAACAGCCAACCTACGTGCCGAGTGACCTACAAACCGCGGACGTACCGACCTTGCCGGGCAGGGGACCAGAGGAGCGATCTCTACGAGCAGCGATTATGCCGGACCTAAAAGCATTGATGGCGGCCGCCGAAAGCGCTGACTCGCCAGTACGACTAGGGAGTGGATATCGCAGCTATCAGACGCAAGTCGGGCTATTTAACCGATACGCCCGTCAAGTTGGTGAAGCACAAGCAGCACGATTCAGCGCCCGACCTGGCTACAGCGAGCACCAATCCGGCCTCGCCCTAGACTTTGGCTCGCCAGACGGCAGATGCTGGGTAGATGATTGTTTCAAAAACACCAAAGCAGGGAAATGGCTGGCAGCCCATGCTCACGAATACGGCTTTATCTTGCGCTATCCAGAAGGCAAACAGTCAATCGTCGGCTATCAGTATGAAGCCTGGCATTTCCGCTACGTCGGTCGTGAACTCGCTGGCGCGCTGTACCAGTCCGGCTTAACCCTGGAGGAAGCATTACCATATCTAGAAAAAGCACAAAATGAACTGAAGCAAAAGGAGACATCGTCATGAAATTATCAGCTGGGCGGGCAGGGCTGGCATTCGTATTATCCGCATGGATAACGTTTAGCGGGCTGCTGATATGGGGTGGCTTACAGGCCAGTCAACAGAGCCAAGAAGTTAATCAATTAGCAGCGACCTCAGTCTGGAAACCAGACGCCGTCGTGGAGTTCACTCATAATAATACAACCGAGAAGTTGACTATACCAAGCTGGCGACGACTTGATGATGGCAACATCTGGGCGCACGTTTGGAAACAACACGGCCTTGATCCAAACTATCAGCCAGAGCTGGCCAACCTTGAAGAGGTGAAAGTTGGTAAATGGGTCGAAGACAAACGCTTGCGCCCACAAGCACTAAACAATCTCAAGCCATTTGCAAAAGCCGCGGAGGCAGCCGGTCATCCCATACTGATTACCAGCGCCTATCGCTCCTACGCCGACCAGGAAAAGACTCGCAAAGAATTAGCTCGCACCAACGGGCAATTGTACGCTGATGAATTCGTGGCAGAACCAGGCAAGAGTGAGCATCAACTGGGGCTGGCGGTGGACTTTTCATCATATACCGAACCATGCATGGAGAAGTTTACCGCCTGCCGCCTCGACAAGGCTTCTGCGGAGTGGCTGGCAGCCCATGCTCACGAATACGGCTTCATTTTGCGCTATCCAGAAGGCAAACAAGCCATCACTGGCGTCGCACCAGAATCATGGCATTTTCGCTATGTCGGCAAGGACCTAGCGAGCTTTATATACCGCAACAAGCTCACGCTCGAAGAAGTGATGTCACAGCTAAAGAAAGCTCGTGAGACCTCATGAATTCGTCATATTGGCAGCGACAGAAACCAGGCAAGCCTTTGTTTCCGGATGTCGAGTGGAATCGCCCCGAGCGGCTCGACCAGTCTGGGCGCTTAGCCATCATTGGTGGCAACAAACTAGGTTTTTCGTCTGTCGCTGAAGCCTACGCAACCGCTCAAGCAACTGGCGTTGGTCAGGTTCGCGTATTACTGCCTGATATTCTCAAAAAAAGTGTGCCGTCCAGTATGACTGATGTTTTATTCGCACCAACCAATCCATCAGGTAGTCTAGCGCAAGCAGCACTCACGGAAGCCGTATCGCTCTGTGACTGGTCTGACGTCCTCTTATTGATCGGCGACGCTGGCAGGAACAGTCAAACCGCGATCGTCCACGAGGAATTAGTCAAAAAGTCAGAACAGCCAGTCGTCATCACCCGCGACGCCATCGATCTACTACAAAACAGTTTTGCGGAGATTTTGGACAATCAGCATGTGGTATTTGTGGCCTCTTTTGCTCAAGTGCAAAAAATATTTCGTTCAGTGTACTATCCAAAAATACTGACGTTCAGCATCCAACTAGCGCAGTTCGTCGACATACTTCATAAATTCACCATCACCTATCCAGTTACCATCTGCACCTTCCACGCCGAACACGTGGTCATCGCCCACGGTGGTACCGTCGTCACCCAAGCCTGGCATGAGCCGATGGCCATATGGCGTGGAGTCGTTGGCGCAACCATCGCCAGCTACTTGGTATGGTCACCCAGCTCACCGCTAGCTGCCGCCAGTACCGCTGTCTGCGCGGGGTAATTGTTTACACTAACCATTGACATTTTATGTTTTTAGTGATATAATGCAAGGTAGCTTTCGCTCAAAAGCTTCGTCAAAGGGCGGAAGTCGCCCTTTAGCTTTGAGCGATACACCTTGAAAGGAGGTGTACCATGTATGGGCGAAATAGCCCAGGGGATTGCTTATTCCCCTTCATTATAGGGTCTACCTATTTGGGGGTGGCACTTTTTATAATTGCCACCGCCGAAAAGGTGTTCAGCTGGCAGACGCTAATCGTCTGCCCGCTTGCGATCATAGTAGGTATTGCATATATCTACTATGGGGCACGGCTCCTGATTAACAAATAACAGGAGCCGCGCCCGCGCCCACCGAAAATAGTTCGCCGAATCGGCTCAACCTGATTGAGTGCCTCATGGTATTCTCGGGTTGACCACACCCGATTCAGCTTGAGCCTCTCGGTGGGCTATTTTCTTTGCTCATATAAAAATCGCCCAGTCAGCGGGCGATGGTTACTTGGAGCGACCTCTGGTACCGCGGGCCGGACTTGAACCGGCACGAGCTAATGCTCACCAGATTTTGAGTCTAGCGCGTCTACCAATTCCGCCACCGCGGCACGAGAGAGCGCTCCAAAACTACTGGTTATTATATCACGCCATCCTCGCCCTCGACAAGGGGATATTTTTGTTTTTTTGGTGATTTTCCTGTATCATTAAACATAAGTATGAACCCCGGAAGTCCACGACCATTCCAACCGCCAGCGCGCGACCAATCATCAACGCGCAATGCTGCTGCTGATGTCATTCGCGGGCAAATCAACTCAATTTACACTGGCAATTCGTCTAAAGCTACGCCCCACACCACGCCCGCGCCAGCCAGCACAACCCCACAAGAGCCAGCGCTGCAACCACAACCTCAGCCACAAGTCGCTACACCAGTAGCCAAGCCACTTTCACAGACCGAACCACAGAGTCACCGCCTCAATACTACGCCACCTACTGACACGACCGCCACAACCACCAGCCAGCCCACTCAACTAGCCAACAGCACACCGCAAGCCACGCCCGATCAGTGGCAGCAATACCACAGTGCCTGGCAAAAATATTATCAGATGTACTACGAACGGTATTATGCCAATCACCTGAACGCCCAACAGTCTCCAGCTCAGCAGCCGCAAGCCAACGCTCCAGAGGCAGCAGATACCTTGTCACCACAACAGCAGGCTATCCGCGATCTGCGCTCTAAAATCCGCAATACCGTCAATGACTCCGCCAAAAAAGTGCGCAATTCTCGACATTTCATCCCAGCTCTAGCTGGAACCATGGTCATGTTGGCATTTGTCTTCCTGCAATACAACCGAGTCATTTTGGGTACTGTTGCAGCCTATACCAGCCCTGGCAATATTGAGCCGCAAAACATCATCGTCGACCCAAGCATTGACACCAAAGTCAGCGCTGAACCAAAGATTATCATCCCGAAGATTAATGTTGATGCGCCCGTGGTGTACGGCGCCGCACCAGATGTACAATCACAGCGCAAAGCCATGGAAAAAGGCGTAGCGCACTTTGCCGTTTCTGGAGCAAGCGCGCTACCAGGACAGGCGGGAAATGTTGTATTGGCTGGGCACTCCAGCAATGACGCCTTTGCCGCCGGAGGATATAAATTCATCTTCGCCCAAAACGAAAAACTTCAAAAAGACGACGTCATATATCTTAACTACGAAGGCAAACGATACACCTATAAAATCACTGGTTCAGAAGTCGTCAAACCAAACGAGGTCACCAAAATCCAAACTGGTACCCAAAAACCAATGCTCACGTTGGTCAGCTGTGTTCCTGTTGGCACTGCCGACAAGCGTCTGTTGGTCTATGCTGATCAAATCAGCCCAGACCCCAACACCGCTTCTGCTGCTGCTGAAAACACCGCAACAGGGCAAATACCAGGCAATCCATCACCAACCGTCTTGGAGCGTATCTTTGGCGCTCGATAATCGGGAAACCACTTCCTTGAGCTTATGATTCGGTCGTCATCTTCAAACGACTGAGGATCAATTTATCGCCATCACCGACAAATGAGTAAAGATACTTACCATCAGGGGACAGCGCTGCGTCGTAACCAGCAGCCACGGGAGTCAGTGTGTGCGCATTGGTGCCATCAAACTCTTGGATCAGCAATTTACCACTAGCATCACGTCGCCAGACATAGAACTCATCCAACCATTTGAGCTCGCTTGGTGCATCAAGCGCGATGACTGGCGAAATAGTCTCTCGCTCGATGTCATAATTGACAAAACCAGTCTCATCTTTGACAATCACCATACGCCCGTCGCTGTTTAGCGTCAGTTCTTTGATGGTCCGTCCAAAGGCCACCTTTTTCACCGAATTCAAAAATTTCTTCACCGTTTCTGAGTCCTCGGTTGGCGGACGCAAATCACCGCGATAGATCTGTGCCGTGTCATTGACCGTCACAACCACGGTATCCTTGTTGAAATATTTTGAAGCCTTGATTTTTACTACATCATCAGTTTGCGCTGAAGCGGCTCGATACATGATTCGTGATTGCTCCCAACCTTTTTTCCACACACCAGCCACCTTGACGTTTGCTTCAGTACCAATGTAGGCAATCGTCTCGCTACCATACAGCACAAATGATTGAACACCAGACAGTACTGGACGCGACAGGGAAGCGCCACTCACATTCATCTGGCGTACATGACCGCCATTCTGCAGCACATATAACTCATTGCCATTAGTGCCGATGAAATGCGCGTCCAAAATATCCACGCTAGCGATATTCGTCACGTCAATCATCTCCTTTGGATTGTCCCGGTCAAAGCGCAACCACTGAATCTTGCCCTCAGAACCCTCAGGTGTGTAGGTATGCTTGAGCAGCACGTAGCGGCCCGCAAAGTCCCACTCAGCGATAGCAAATTGATGCTTGGTCGTCGCTACATCATACTGAGCCAAATGTTGTGTACTAATGTCAGTTTCCGTAAACTTAGGGTTATTGTACGACCGGACATCACCCCAAAACAGTCTTGGCGCTCCGTTCACCACACCCACACCAGCCATGAACCGCCCACCAGGCGCAAATTTAGCTGATTCCAGCACTGGATATTCTTTCAGGTTAGTGCTTTCTTTCTTCTCAGGGATCATCCGAGCATACACCAAATGCGTCACCGTACCAGCCTTGATATCCAGAGTCTTTTGCCACGGCTCATAGCCGTTCAGTTTCATGGTGAATTGGTGTTGGCCAGGTACGATCAGACCCTTGGTCTGAGTCAGATTAAATGCGTTGCCGTCGATTGACACCTGCGCGCCACGTGGGAATGAATCGTATTGCACCAAGCTGTTTTGCTCGATTTTCAGATCTTTTGAATTGAATTGATAACCAAAGTTGTGCCACAAAAGAACGACGATTAGACCAATCACCATCAGCGTCATGATGGTGTACACCAAAGTACGACGCACGATTTCTTTTGCGGAGGTATTGTTGTGGTACATAAAACGAATTATACCACATTTTCGCCCTTGCAAAAACCGCTGGCACTTTGTACTATAATATATAGAAGTTCGCGAGGGAACATCGTAAAAAGGGGAAGAAATGAAACAAGAATTTATCAATGTCAATGGTAAGGCATACGACCCAGTCACAGGGCTACCGCTACCAATCTCAGTCGCAACATCACCAACCGTAGCGCCAACGCAGCCCAAACGCGTCGTCAAGGCCTCAACCGCACGCGGTACAACCACCGCGACTATTCACCGTGTTCCAGTGCAGAAATCAGCCACCCTCAGCCGACGCCACATCAAACGACCCCCTCAAAAATCCCTCGCTACTCGTCCAGTTAGGACCCCACATACGGCCGTACAGCAGCACGTTGCTGTGAAAAAATTCTCCCCTCAGATAACTCAAAAACCAGCAGTAGAGGCGCCCAAAAAACCTATTCAGATAGATCGTCCGGCAGAAGTGCACCCAGTTGTACAACGCGCCAAGCAACGACAAATCGCCAAAGCGCCCGTCACACCAGTCCAAAAGACCGAGCCAAAGCCAGCATCAATTCTCAAAAATGAGGCCATCAGCGAAGCCTTGGCTAAAGCTCAAGAGCCAAAACCAGAGAAGCATCACCGCGCCAAGCGCAAGCAAAGCAAACTAAAGCGCTGGACTAGCCTGGCGTCCGCAGGTCTGGCCATCATGCTACTCGGCGGATATTTCACCTATCTCAGCATGCCAAACATCTCCATTCGTGTCGCAGCCTTGCAGTCCGGCATCAACGCCACTTATCCTGGCTACAAACCAAATGGTTACGCGCTCAATGGCCCAATTTCCTTCAAGCAGGGAGAAGTCAGTATGAAATTCGCATACGCTGACGGCACCGCCAACTACACAATTTCTCAGAGCAAGAGCAATTGGGACTCAGCCGCTGTCAAAGAATACATTTCAGGAAAATCAGGCGCGCCAGCCACGACTATCGTTGATGGCCTGACTATTTTTGCAGCAGGAGAAAATGTTGCTTGGGTCAATGGCGGCATCTTGTACCAAATCAACAGCCATGCTCCACTCTCCAGCGAACAGATTCGCAAAATAGCTACCAGCATGTAGTATAATGTCATCATGACTATTCGTACTCGTTTTGCGCCATCACCAACCGGCTATATTCATGTTGGAAATGTTCGAGCGGCTTTGTTCCCGTGGCTACTGACACGCCAGCAGGGAGGCTCATTTATCTTACGCATCGAGGACACTGACCGGTCACGGTTTGTGCCTGGCGCTGAAGACTTGATATTGGACACGCTGGAATGGCTCGGCATCGACTGGGACGAGGGGCCACGCAAAGGTGGATCACATGGGCCATACCACCAGTCAGAACGGCTGGAAATTTACCACACTTGGGCAAAAAAGCTCGTAGAGAAGGGACTCGCCTATGCCGATCCATACACACCCGAGGAAGTGCAGGGGTTTCGAGAAGAAGCACGCGCCTTGAAAAAAGCTTTCCTATACCGTGACTATCGGCCAGAAAATCCCCCAGAGTGGGACGGCACTCAGCCACTCCGGTTCAAGGTAACCGCACCCAAACGATACACTTGGAACGACCCCGTCATGGGCGAACTATCAGCTGGCCCCGAAGCCCTGGATGATTTCATCCTCATCAAAGCTGATGGCTATCCAACCTACAATTTCGCGCACATCATTGACGACTTTGAGATGGGTGTCACTCATGTCATCCGCGGACTGGAATATATCTCCAGTACTCCTAAATATTTGAGCCTATACGAAGCTTTGGAAATTACACCGCCAACCTTGGTTTGCTTGCCACACATCATGGCTCCAGACGGCAGAAAAAAGCTCGGCAAACGAGACGGCGCTAAAAGCGTGACTGATTACCGAACTGATGGAATCCTACCAGAGGCGATGCTGAACTTCTTGGCGTCCATGGGCTGGAACGATGGCACTGAACAGGAAATCTTCAGCAGGCAAGAGTTGATCGATAAATTCAGTCTCGACCGAGTCCAGCGTTCGGGCGCACGTTTTGACGAGAAGCGTTTGCTGTGGATGAACGGGCAGTGGATCCGCCAAATCAGCCTGGACGACCTCTATCAACGAGTAGAGAGCTATTGGCCACAAGCAGCTGCCCAGTTTGATGCGTCATACAAACACCACGTCTTGGCTCTGGTGCAAGATCGGCTCAAGACACTGGCTGAGCTACCCATGATGAGTCGCTTTTTCTTTGAAGAGCCAGAAGTCAACTGGGAACTGATCACCAGTAATAAGCAGCTGAAAAAATTATCTGAGGGTGAAATTCGCGAGCTCCTCAAGACCGCACATGACAAGCTGGCAGAACTGACTGACTGGACTCCTGAAACTATCCAAGAAACGCTAAACCAGCTACTAGAAATCACTGGTCAAAAACCTGGCGTCTTGTTCAGCCTCATTCGCATCGTCACGACTTGGGCGCCGTTCAGCCCACAGCTAAACGACACTCTGGCACTGTTCGGTAAAGACAAAACGCTCAGTCGCATCGCTAGCCAATTGTAGCAACAACTGGTCAGGGCTGATTATGATTCCCGAGTAAGTCCGTGCATTATTTTACGGACTTTCTCTACCATTTCCTGCTGATCAGCAGGAGGGAAACCGCCCCTCGTGCCTGAAGTTCTAATATCTCTATGTCTAAGATCATAACCCTCCAGTATTGCCGTCCTCAAACAGTCATACTGTACTGGACATGCTTTACATATCCCACTATTAACCTTGTTAATATCCATACCGGCGCAACGTCCGCCCGCAGCCCAGCCCGGGTCTATTGGACTATCAACCTTAGCAGCCTTAGCCTTAGCGGCTTTAGCAGCCTTATTAGTAGCATCCTCAGCAGCCGTATTAATAGCAGCCTTAGCAACCTTATCAATAACATCCTGAAGCTTAGGTATAGACCTCTCTGGATTCACCGGTGCCATCACGGCTGGCTGATATCCTTCAGATACACCACTAAGCCGATAAAATGTAATAGTTGTATTAGTATTCTGAACGACCGTTTCTTTCAACTCACCAAACGGCCCGTCCTCCTCGGCTTTGATCGCCCCTAATGCTTGTCGAATCGTTTCATTAAACAAACCGATTTTGATGTGGGACTTGATACCGTGATCTTCACACCACCGCTGAGATAGTTGTCGCACCGTCATTGGCCGTCCTTCTGCCAAGCGGTCAATGATGAAATCTTGCACCGCTTTCAAGTCTTCTGGAGACGCTGTTGTTTCCATAGAGGTTTTTCCTAATTCACTCATAATGATAACTATATAATATAGCTCATATTTTACAAAGCATAGCCACAATCACTAGTGCTATACCATATAAAACGCTTACTGTATATACATCAAACAACCCATTGCAAAAATCGTAAAGAACGTGCTATAATTTGTAAAAGCAGCACAAATATTTGACTTGAGTTACATATTGTTGTATAATCAAGCACATAGAAATGATAAAAATATATGCAGGGTGTGGCAGAGAGGATACTTGGAATATACCATGAGCAAACCAGAAATAGCTGACGCGGCAGAGAGTTTGAATACAGCGGTTGCGGATATTCTTGGTAGCATTTCTCAAGAGCGTGAGCGTGAAATCATTTCACGGCGCTTTGGACTGGAAGACAGGAAAGAGACATTGGAGCAGATCGGTGAAATGCTGGGCATCACTCGTGAACGTGTTCGTCAACTTGAAAAAGCTATCCTCACTAAACTGCGTGCGTCGGTAGCAGACGACAAATTGCCATCTGTCAACTCAGCTGAAAAACTTGTCATTTCACACCTGTCAGAGATGGGGCGTGGTGCTCGCATGCAGAACTTAACATCCCACATTTTAGGTCGTGACGCAACACTTTTGGAACGTTCAGCAGTCGCTTTCTTGGCAGAATTAGCACCAGGCTTGACCGTTATCAATGAAAATGACGATTTCTATCAATCTGCCGTTATCTCGTCAGTCGGTGACGAAAAGTCAGTGAAAAAGCAAGTTGAAGAAATTGTTAAATTCATCAAAAAACACGGCCAGCCGATTACCGCTGAAGCAATTCACGAATCCATGGACTATGAGCATCCACAGAACATCGCGGCTCTAGCGTCCATCAGCAAGAAGCTGGCTGAGCTGAAAGGGAACTGGGGGCTCATCAAGTGGCCAACCGTCAATCCGAAAAATATTCGCGACAAAATTTTTGTCATCCTGGACGACAACGGCAAACCAATGCACTTTTCAGAGATCGCCAAGGCCATCAAAGACAGCGATTTTAAGCGCAAAAATGTCACCACGCAGGCGATTCACAATGAACTCATCAAAGATAGCCGCTTCGTGCTGATCGGTCGCGGTATCTATGCGCTGGACTCATGGGGCTACAGCCGCGGCACCGTTGCTGATATCATCACCGACATCCTCAAAGAAGCTGATCAGCCGCTGCACCGCGACGAGATCATCAAACGAGTTTTAGACAAACGCCAAGTCAAAGAAACGACTATTTTATTGAACCTACAGTCAAAGTCACAGTTCAAGCGTGTCGCCAAAGCCACTTACGTGTTTGAACAGCAACAAGCCTGATTGTATTGTTACATCAAATATGGGATAATTTAATAGCATGGAAATATTTTCCTGGACTATAACGTTATTGATGCAGTGGTATGTTTGGTTGCCGCTGGTTATTTTGTTATCTTTTTTGACGTGGCGCAATTATCAACAGCTCAATGAATTTATCTCGAGCGACAACGTTTTGCTCATTTTGGAGATTCCAAAAACCAATGACAAGAAAGAGCTTGCTGCTGAGCAGTTGTTTGCCAGCTTGCACGGTATCCTGCGTGATAAACGTGAGTTGAAGCTAAGCAGGGGAGCGCAGGAACATTTGAGTTTTGAGGTGGCTTCGGTCAATGGGCAAATTCGGTTCTATGTCTGGACGCCGCGGTCCCTGCAAAGCTTCGTGGAAGGGCAAATCTACGCCCAATACCCAACCGTCCAAATTCACCAGGCTAGTGAAGATTATACTGAGCACGAACGTGATCATTCAGTAACATACACCACTGAGATGACTTTGACGGCGTCTGAATTTTTACCGATCAAAACCTTCCAGACCTTTGAAGTTGACCCGCTGGCTGGCATCACGGGAACATTGGCAAAGCTAGAGTCAACAGGCGAGGAACTGTGGATTCAGGTGCTAGCCAAACCAGTTGAGGACTCATGGCAAATCGAAGCTGACCACTGGATATCGCGCTTACGTGAAGGCTCTGCTAGCATCCTGCCAAGCGTTGGTGGCAGCATGCGTTGGCTCGGCGGTTTGTTTGCCGCTTTGTGGCGACCACCAGAGGAAGGATTGGCTGGCGGCAAGGGTCCAGAAATATCTGAGCGCAATAAAACTCGCATCGCTGAAGCTGAAAAGAAAGCCACCAAACTGGGCTACGAAGTAAAAATCCGCTTAGCATATCTGGGAGAGAACCAAACCAACGCCAAGCTGCGCATGCAAGCCCTAGTGGGAACCTTCAAACAGTTTAATTCTACAAACCTAAACGGCTTTAAGCCCATCAAAGCCGCCTACGGCAAAGAATTTTTAGAAAAATATCGTCGTCGTGCATTTTTTGGCGATGGCTTCATCCTCAACATCGAAGAACTAGCCTCTGTCTTCCATTTGCCGCACACCAACGTTGAGACACCAAACATCGTTTGGGCCAGCGCCAAAACCGCCGAACCACCATCCAAGCTACCCGTCCTGACCGGTAGCGACACCAATGACGACCAAATTTCCGCTTTTGGCGTCACCAATTTCCGCGGCATCAACCACCAGTTCGGCATGCTGCGCTACGACCGCTCGCGCCATGTTTACATTATCGGCCAGACGGGGGCAGGTAAGTCAGGTCTGCTCGAATTATTTGCGCTCAGCGACATCTTTCACAATCAAGGCTACGCCATCATCGACCCGCACGGTGATTTTGCCATCAACAATATGAAATTCATCCCCGGCTCACGGCTAAACGACGTCGTCTATTTCAACCCAGCCGACACTGCCTATCCGCTCGGTTTCAACCCGCTGGAAGTCACCAACCCGAACCAAAAAACCAACATTTCATCGGAGGTCATTGGCGTCTTGAAGCGTATGTTTGGCGATTCATGGGGGCCACGGCTGGAATACATCTTGCGCTACACCATCTTGGCACTGCTCGACCGGCCAGAGACAACCATGCTGGACATCACTCGCATGCTGACTGATAAAAATTTCCGCAAGGAGACGCTGGGCTATTGCCGCGACACCGTAGTCTTGCAATTCTGGAACGTCGAATTCGCCAGCTGGAACGACAAATTCGTCGCTGAGGCCGTCGCACCAGTTCTCAACAAGGTCGGCGCCTTTACCGCCAACCCCATCATCCGCAACATCATTGGCCAACCCAAATCCACCTTCAACATCCGCCAAATCATGGACGAGGGCAAAATCCTCATCGTTAATCTATCCAAAGGTCTTATCGGCGAAGACAATGCTGCCATCCTCGGCTCATTCCTGGTCACCAAGATCCAGCTGGCTGCCATGTCGCGCTCAGACATCCCCGACATCCGCGACCGCCGTCCATTCTATCTTTACGTCGACGAGTTCCAGAACTTTGCCACTGATTCATTTGCCACCATCCTGTCCGAAGCCCGCAAGTACGGTCTCAACCTGACCGTCGCCAATCAGTACATCTCACAAATGAATGAAACCGTGCGCGACGCGGTGTTTGGTAACGTCGGCACCATGATTTCATTCCGCGTGTCTGCCGACGACGCACCGATCCTCGCCAAACAATTTGAGCCGAACTTTGAATCAGTCGACCTCTTGCAAATGCACAATCGTAACTTTGTCATCAACATGGTCATCGGGGGAGAGAAGACGCCAGCCTTCTCCGCACGCACTCTCGAACTTCCGCCAAGCCAGGCCGATAATACCCTGCACATCATCGAGCATTCACGACGCATGTACTCACGGAGCAGGGAGGATGTTGAAAAAGAAATCAATGCGGCTATCATGCCGCAACCACAGCCGCAGAAGCAGGCGCCTCGGCCCGCCGCTCAGCCAATCACCAGACAGCCAGCTCAGCAGCCTGCCATAGCCACTAACCCTCGACCAGTTAAGCCGCAACCAGCCCCAAACAGCAATGAAGTCGTTTTGCAGATCCGTGGCAATAGCGCAAACGCCACAGCTGACTCAACTGCTACCACCACGCCCAAAAAGCGGCGACGTAGGCGGAAGAAGAGTGCTGCGTAAAACAAACCATTACAATAGCCGACACCTTCAGCTACAATAGTTTTACAGTCCCTTAAGTAAGGATTATACCAATATCTAAATTGTTAGGGAACTATAACGCTGTCCAGCTATGCGGTTGATGTCATTTTATCAAATACTAAGCGCACCCACAGCAGCTTGCACCACATCAGCAAGTTCACTATATATTGGAAAATCAGGGTCATAACAGCGCACCTGTGTGATGACATCAAATCGCCTCGAATACTCTGGATGTACGCCAATCACCACACGCGATCCGCTCTCAAGCTCCTTACCTAGCTCAAACAGCGCGATAGGGCAGAGGGATTCCTTCGGAAACCAAAACAACACCACTCGCGCCCGCCTGAGATATTCATACTCCCACTCTATCTGGTGCGTCGCCCCTTTGCCTTGAAAAGCCAGCGCCCTCTTACGACGCAGGTTAGCCACTGTTATATCTTGATTACTCAATAGGGCTAGTGCGTCCGCTTGCCAGTCTGGGCAGTTAGTAATACCTCCCGCCAAAAACAAATCTACCGACGGTACTATCTCGTGCAAACCCCTATTGTCAGGTGAAATAACTCTCATATCTTTATGATAATATCATCCAGCAAAAACAGCAACCGTATCTAAATCGACAGCAGAGAAGTGACCCCTGCCCAGCTGACACGGCACCAACCTCGCCTTCCGTCAAACCTTACATGTATTGGCCGCTGAATGATAATAGAACAAAAAGAGAACTAAAATTGGCCAGAATCTGTCAGGCACTGGCACGCTGTAATAGTGCGTTAGCGTATGCTATATTACAATTCAGAAATAAAGCGCATAAAAACGCAACCAAGAACTAGGGGCTAAAATCTAGTAACTGCACACAAAATACGCAGCAGACATATAGCAAAGGGCAAGCTAATTATTTTAAGCCAGCCAAGCATACAGGCAACTAAAAATCCAATTGTAACATGTCAAAATGAATGAGTGTGTATTCATAAAAGAGAAATATCCTTAATGTCGCACAATGTATGTTTTACGAACTGTATAGGAGATAACCACGTATGAGAATGAGTATGACACATATAGCTATATATAGGGATATATCCAGATAAATAGTAGGGGCTTTGGAGTCTATCATATTCTACTACACAAATATTTTAGTTTGCTGTTCTCATCATTATTCATGACTAGCACTCAACACACTTGTATGGCTTCTGGAAAGTCCATACAGCAGAGCTACAAGCGCCTAACGTAGTATTTACTACATTATACCGTAATAAGTTTTCCACATTGCAATATCTTAAATAATCAACCTATATTTGACTTTTTTCTTTTTTATTCCCCCGCTCTGTTTTTTTGTGGATTCCCTACATTTGACTTTTTGTTTTTTGCATATTGTAATATATATTTTGCTATTCCCATTACAGAACAAAAAGAGAACAAAGCATCAGGCTGGGTGATACCCCACTTCACTAACCTATATGCCCTATTTATAGAATACTCGCTGGTCTACCCGCACATCGAGATACTCTGGTCGCAGTCGCCTCTCATCGATGAAGCGCATAGCTTTAATGGCTTGCTCAACTTGTGCTACTGCTGCCCTATCGACAGTCATCTTGACCGCATAGCCCTTACCCTCAATCAAAAATAGCACTTGGCGAACCGTATCTTGCGGCAGCACTATCTCCGAAACAGACAGATTATTTTTGGCAAACTGGGAAACAGCTTGGCCTAAAAAGCTCAAAAAGCGCTGGTTAACTACCTCTTGTCCGCCGGACAATGGTGCACCACTTTGGTCTTTAACGGTCAGCTTTGGCGGTGCAAAATAATTACGCTCAAAGGTCACGCCTGATTCATCAACAAAATATGTCTTTTCACCAGAAGACCACTGCGCAAGCGGCTGGCGAAACGTGAGTTTAGCGGTCGCCATACCAGCGCCAAATGTCTCTATGCGCACGGTTTTGACCTCTGGCGCGTGAGAAAGGAAGTATTGATGCAATGCGTCCTGGTTAAGGAATGGCTTGAATCGCTCAGCAGGGCGTGAAGCATAATAATCAGTTAAGACCTTCTTATAGGTGGCAGCTTGCTGACCACTGGCTGTATCAGGCGTTTGTATGGAGATTGATAGTGACAGCTGGAAAGACAATAGAATCAACACCGCCAAGGCAGCCAAGATCATACCTATTCGCTGCATGAAAGCTTTTTTCAGATCCTGACGTTTATGGTGAATGGATCGCTCAGAAACCTCGTCTTGCTGCTTTCGAAAGCTACTAATGGTACGGTTGAGCTGGAAGGCGGACGATTCTTTGATGATATCATCACGCATTCGACGCGGGCCAGTATTGGCCAGCGACCGCTGTTTTGGCTTCTTCCTGCCAAGCAGTGACATCTACTGTCGCCTCCCTTGTTTATCAGCAACTTCCAGGATCATCTCAGCCATATCACCAGCAGCATTCGGCTTGGCAAATTTGAGGAAATTATTACCCAAATCATGACGGATTTTTGGAGATTTGAGTAGCTTGATCAGTGTATCGCCTAGTAGATCAGGGTTCTTGTCTAGTTGATCTTCGTTCACAATCACGGCAGCCAAGGCGTCTTGGTAAACCTTAGCATTTTTCAGCTGGTGGCCGGCTGTCAGCCTGCCGTTTGGAATGATGACTGTTGGCATACCCAGCGCCGCCAATTCTAATAGTGTTGTCGCCCCAGCTCGCGCGACGACTACGTCCGCAGCCGCTAATGCCTGCACCATTTGCGGTCCGTGCAAAAATGACTCCAGCCGCCAACCATCACGATGGTCCAATGTCTTGTTCAGCTCGTTGTATTGATGTTGGCCTGATATCAGAAACACCGAGGCAGCCCCCAGAAGTCTATCACGATTCTTCGCCACAGCATTGTTGATACGCACAGCGCCCAGCCCGCCACCAGTGACAACAACTAATGGTCGTAATGGATCAAAGCCCAACTGGGTCTTAATTTCCCGCTTTTCTGCTTCAGTATATGGTCGGAACTTATCTGAAATCGGCACCCCAACATACGTTGCTATCTCAGGAGAGTAGCGATAATACTCGAGCGGTGCGCCAGTACCGATGCGCCTGGCAAACGGCGACAATAGCCTGTTAGTCAATCCTGGATGAGCGTCCGAGTCATGCAGCACCAATGGGATTCTCAGCAAGCGTGCCGCATAGCCAACTGGCAAGCAAACGTAACCTCCTTTGATGAAGATGACATCAGGGCGCCATATCAGCAGCTTACAAAAGCTCTGCACAAAGCCGATGATAACCTTGCATAAGTCGTACAAGTTAGGAAATAGGATCGAGGGCGCTAAATGCTGCAATTTGCTCTCACCGTGATAGCGACGCAATTTACCGGCGGTGATGAATGAAACTGGAATATCATAGCCGGATTCTGCAACCACTTTCTTTGCCGTTGGCCCAAACTTGCGGTCACACCAAAATCGTAAATCGTGCTCTCCCCTGTTCTTCAATTCCTTAAACACGGCGACCACGGGCGTAACGTGTCCGCCCGAACCGCCGCCGACCGCTAAGATCCGCATGGCTATCCTTCCCTTCTATTAATGGCTTGTGTGATGTGTAGCAAGACAGCTGAAAAACTAATCCAAGAGCTGCAGCGATAAATAACATACTGGTGCCACCATAACTCAGCAGCGGCAATGGAATACCGGTCAGTGGCGCCACCCCGGTCATGGCTGCCACATTCAATATCACATGAGAAGCAACCCAGCCAAACACACCAGCCGCCACCAAGCGAAGCCCGGGGTCAGGCAGGCGCGCGGAAATATGCAAGATGCCCAGTAGTAATGCGGTAAATAGTCCCAAAATGATCAGTACCCCGACAAAACCAAATGTCTCACCCATAATGGCAAAAATCGAGTCGTTGATAGCTTCGGGCAAATAGCCTGACACCTGCACACTCTTGCCAATACCCAGGCCTAAGATGCCACCCGAACCGATAGCGATGCGTGCCTGCTGCACGTGATAGGTGTTGCTGCTGCTATCCATAGACGATGTGTTCGAGTGATCACCCTGAAAGAACGTCATGACGCGCTCCAAGCGGTGCGGCGCGATGAGGATGAGCATGACGCCCGCCGCCAACAGAACGCCCACTATTTTCCAGAGAATATCTGACCGCATACCTGAGACCACCAACATAGACAAGACGATGGCGACCAACGCCAATCCAGTTCCCAGGTCCTTTTGTAGCACTACCACGATGAACATGGCTATCGCTGCTGCAATACCGAGCGGGATGAGCGTCTCCTCCATGTCGTTGATTTTACCTTGTCGCATACGTTTACCCAAAAATCCAGCGATAAACACTAAGATACCAAATTTTAACAATTCAGCCGGCTGAAAACTTCCCAGCCCGCCGAGGTAGAACCAGCGGTACGCACCATTGGTTTCCTGTGCAAACGAAACACCCAGCATACCCAACGCCACCAACAAAAAACAGAAAAACAAGCCACCGACAAATAGCCAATTTGCGTATTTTTCAGTGAAAATTTTATATGGAATAATAGCACACGCAGCAAACGCTGCAAAGGAAATCACAACGGAGATAAGCTGCTTGTTAAAGAAAAACATATCGCTGTAGTTCGTGCCGTATGCAAAATTCATAACATTGGCTCGTTGCGGCCCCAAAGCATACATCACCACCAAACCCAACAGTAACAACAGGCTGACATATAACGCCACCTGATAGACCGGCCGATGCTTACGAATCGTCCCGGCTGGCACACTAGGCATAGTATTACGCAATATTCCCTCCTGCCAAGGCTACGAGAAAACCGATAAATGCCATCACGCAGCCAATTACCCAAAAACGCATGGTAATCTTGGTCTCTGGCCAGCCGCTAGCTTCCAAGTGATGATGAATTGGTGCAGATTTGAAGATTTTTCGACCAAACAGTCGCTTACTGGCAATTTGCAAGGCGCTGGAGCCCGCTTCTACCACAAACAAGAGACCAATGATTGGGAGTAACAGTAATGAATTCGTCAGCATCGCCACCACGCCCAAGCTTGCTCCATAGGCAAAAGCACCTACATCGCCCATAAAGAACCTCGCTGGATAGATATTGAACCATAGGTAGCTGAGCAATGCGCCAACGACCGTAAAACAGAAACCAGCCAGCAAGAAGTTTCCCTGTAGCAGCGCAATCACGCCAAACATCACAAAACTGATAGCCAGCAGTCCACCCGCCAGGCCGTCTAGTCCATCCGAAATATTAACAGCATTGCCTGTAGCGACAACAGCAAACGCAAACAGTGGTATAATCAGCCAACCGACTGATAAATCACCATAAAACGGTACATGGAAGCTACTAACGCCCAATTTAGCAAAGAAGAACCATCCAAGCACCAAACCAATCAGCGTAATCAGTGCAAACTTAACTGGCGCCCGCATGCCAGCGTCTTTTTTGTTACTACCAAAGATATTCAAATAATCATCGATCAATCCCACAGCCGCACCACCAACAAAAGCTGCCAACGGCAACCATGTTTGCCGGCGGTCCAGGTTAAATAACAGCGTGATCAAGACGATGGAAACTACACCAATGATGCCGGCCATCGTAGGGATATGGCGACGCAATTTCTCCTCGTGAAGTTTATCAAACACCTGCAGCTTCTCGCCAGTCACCGCAGAAGTGCGTTGTCGTTTCCAGAACTGATATCTATAGGCAAAGAACGTATAAATTGGCGTCAAAAACATTGCCAGTAGGAACGCTGCTAGACTCAACACGAAGATATAGGTCATTTCGTTTGTTACCGTTTGTATATAGCTTTTCATTTAAGATCTCCTCGGTGATAATTTCAAATACTCAATCATCCAGTTCGAAATATCAGTAAAAATTGGCGACGCATGCACACTACCTTCCAATGCAACATGTTTATTTGGTGCCGATACCCTTATCATTATGACATATTCTGGCTTATCTGTGCCACCAAAACCGACATAGGTACCAGCCGTTTCTTTCATGCTATATGCACCATTCACCAACAGTTCCACCGTACCCGTTTTACCACCGATAAGATAGCCCGGCTTGTCATCTTTGCCGACATAGAACGAATGACGCGCCGTATCTAGCATCGTGCGCATCTGAGTAGACGTCTCCGCACTCACAGTATGACGCAGTGGCTGCGGTTTTGACCACTCGACAGCATCGCCCTTTTTTACCCCAGCGACGACCGTTGGACGGTAGTACACCCCCCCGTTGATGATTGAGCAAAATGCCGAGGCGACTTGGATTGGCGTCAAATTTATTCCCTGACCGAACGTCATGTTTGCGTACCGAACTTCATTTCCCTCTTGTTCAGTCGGACTAGTGATCAACCCTTGCGCTTCTGACAGCTCAATTCCTGTTTTCTCACCAAAACCATATTTATCATGGAAATATTGATAAATCGTCTGTCGTGCGGCGTTATTGATATACGAGCCGTCGCCTAATTTTCGCCCAACTGTCACTGTACCAACGTTGTGAGAGTTGTTTAGCGCTTGCTGCATAGTGGTTGTACCAGTCAAACCGCGCACTGCATTACAGATTTTACGGTCACCAACTTGAGTACAATCAGTGTTTTGATAGGTTGTGTTTGGAGTGATCACGCCTTTGTCAATTCCCATCGCCATGGTAAATGATTTCATAATTGACCCCGGTTCTTGCGGCGTCATGGTCGCGGCGTTGATGAACGCAGCAGCATTTTGAACCTTGTTATACTCGGCAGGATTGAACGTCGGATAATTCGCCATAGCCAACACTCGGCCATTGTTTGGATTCATCACCACAACACTACCCTCGGTACCACCAGCTTTTTGTAGGCCACGTTTGAGGGCTTCTTCGGCATAACTCTGAACATTGCGGTCAATTGACAGCACCAAATCCTCACCCGCCTTCGCCTCAATATTCACGTCATTCTTACCTATCATCAGCGGCACATTTCGCACGTCAGTCACTGCTCGTAGCAGCCCATCACTACCTTTGAGTCGCTTGTCCAACGCGCCCTCTACGCCATACTGACCTTCACCATTCGCATTTACAAAGCCCAATACCTGTGCGCCCAGAGCTCCTTCTGGATAATTTCGAACTGAGTTAAGCTGGTACAATACGCCTGAAAAATCCTTCTTCTTCATCTGCTCAGCCTGATCCAGCGTCAAACCGCGCGCCAAGACCTCATAGCGCGATTTTTTGTTAGCAAGTCGCCCCTCAGCATTCTCCATGAGCTTATCGCCAGCTGTCTGACGCAGCGCTTGAATAATCTCATGGCGCTGACCGTCAGAGACGGTTTGTGGATCAGCCACCACATTAAATATCATACGGTTCAGCACCACCGGAGCCGGCGTCTTGCCGTCCATCATGTAAATTTCGCCTCGCGTGGCCGGAATCACCAACGTGCGCTGCTGATTGCGCGCTGCTAGTTCAACGTATTTGCCGTGCTGCAGCACCTGCAATTGAAATAATCTCAACACAAAAACTGCCATTATCCCCAGCAGAATAATGGCGAGTAGACTCGTTCGTGATTGCGCAAGTCGCCCCTTCATAGTGCTTCTTAAATTATACCACTTTTATCTAATTAGCGTAATCAGTTTGTGACGGCTTGCTCATGGCTGATGCCACGTTGCTATTTTTCACTTTATCAAGAGCCGTTAATCGAGCATTTTGCACTTCAAGTTCAGACTTTTTAGCATGGAGTTCACTGATTTGTTTATCCAAGCCCTGAGACTCTCTACTGTACGCGGACGTTTTAGTCGCCTGCGTCAAGTAAATCAAGCCAAGCACAGCAACCATCAGCGCGACCAGTACTGTATGAGCCACTGGGCCGAGTTTGACATTAGACCGAAAACGAGTTGCATTTTGATTGCGGCGCATCTGTTGCTGCCGTCGAGGTGTGAAAGTGGTGGATCGTGCGTACATTCTGTTTTCTATGTTATGTTGGTATATAATTTCTACAATTGTGACATTCCAAGATAACCTGGCCCGTCTCGAAACCTAAGGACGGACCAGATCATCGACTGATACACTGTCCGGATAGTGCGTCAGCTATTCTACGAACGACTGATTAGCCGCGGCGAACAGCAACGCTCTCGGAGTGGTCTGCGTCTTGGAACTGAACTTTGATGTGTACTGGCATAATTGCCTCCTTTTTGTGTTATGTTTTTACGGCCCAGCGAAGCTTGGCACTTCGACTGCGCGGATTGTGAACATCTGCAGTCCCTAGAATTACTTTTTTATCAGGAATCATCAGCTCGGCCTCATACCCCGCTTCTGATTGTTCCTTGAAAAAATGTTTAACCAATCGATCTTCCAGACTGTGAAAGCTAATGATGCCGACACGACCGCCTGGATTGAGTAGCTGAGGCAATAATGGCAATACATCTCTCACCTGCTGAAGTTCTTGGTTAACTTCAATTCTGAGGGCTTGAAAAGTGCGAGTCGCTGGATGTCTTTTTAGGCCACCGCGACCAACGGTTCGCTCAATCAGCTCAGCTAGCTCAGACGTTCGCGTCATCGGACGATGCGCTACCATCGCTTTCGCAATATGCATAGCGCGCGAACGAGTTTCCTCGCCGTACAGGGTTATCAGCCGAACCAACTCATCCACTGAAGCGTGATTGATGATATCAGCTGCTGTCATCTTCGTTGTGTCGTCCATCCTCATGTCCAACGGACCATCAAAACGAAATGAAAAACCCCTCTCTGCTCTGTCAAGCTGCGGTGACGACACCCCCAAATCAGCCAAAATCACGTCAAATTTTCGCCCAAGCTTGACCAAATCACGTGCCGCTGACGCAAAATCTTGATGCATCAATTCGACACCTTGTTCTGTCAAATCGCCTAATGTTCGAATCGCGTTACTATCGCGATCAACCAATACAGCGTTCAAATAGTTATCTGTCCTCTTGAGAATCTCTCGCGCATGACCACCATAGCCGGCAGTCAAATCAAGGTACGCTTCACCCCGGCGAGGGGCGAGCGCACGCACGGTCTCCTCTAAGAGTACAGGAACATGAACCGGAGCGTCGTTCGACAAACCCGGCTGTGGTGGATGTTCTTTAATACTCATCATTACTCCATTATAACGGAATAATGCTCGAGATCACCTATCTGGATATTTAATTTGAGCTTTTGTGTTTGTTTTGTGTTTGTTTTTTATGTCTTTAAGAGAGGAAAAGCGTGTTTTCCAAAAGAGACTTATGTGTGAGGTGGAGTTTTTTTGGGAGGTGTTTTAAGGAAGGTGCATTGCCGTTTTTATTGTGGAGCAAATAGCCACGGGTGCTCTTCTCAAATACCCAGGTAGTTGATCTCGAGAGGTTTCCTAATTGTTAATGTGCCTACAGTTTCATCAATCCGCATCAGCCGCATCCGCTGCCATCACCCGGAAATATGCTCCGGCGCGAACCGCCACAATTTCCCGATCAATGCCAGCATAGTCCAGCAAATGCTGTTCTACTGTCACTCGACCCTGTTTTTGGTCAAGCGTGGATGCCGTTTTACCCCGTCGGAATTTAACGTTCAGGTCGGCAATTCGCTCATCCAGGATACTGCCCTGCAAAGCGCTCTCGACTTCCTTATCCCAGACACGCCGTGGATAGAGGTGGAGATATTTACCAAACCCTCTGGTCAGAACCACACCAGACGCAAATTCCTCTCTGAGTTCAGCCGGCATCGTCAAACGACGCTTGTCGTCCAGCTTTCGCTCAAAGTAATCTACTTGCACTGAGGCTCCTTCCCTGACGGAATTAGATTGATTTTTTAATGTTAGTGGTTGTTTGTTATTATTCAACAGCTTGTTGCCGTTACCACTGACTTCATAATACTACCCACAGCTACCCACTTGCAAGTCTTTTTTAGTACTTTCTACCCATTTTATCCCCAGACGAAAACTTTTCCACAAAATTGTGGAAAAGTCTAGTGTACTGTGTAGCTAGCTGAGCACTATGATCGCAATCGCTTCACAACCATACCATACCATTTACCACTTGCCCGCAGCGTGCGCTCCATGGTTTTTCTATCAACCTTTGCCAGGCCAAACTTAGGCCAATAACCCTTATCCCACTCAAAGTTATCGAGCAGACTCCAGTGCAGATAGCCGATAATCTTGACGTCTTCTTTGAGTGCCCTGTCCATAGCTCGAATTGTTTCCATCAGCCACCACTTGCGGTGCTTATCCGCTGTATCAGCTAGTCCATTTTCTGTGATGAAAATTGGTAATTGGTGCTTTTTGTACGTCTCAATCAGCAACTCATACAATTTGTCTGGCTGCATATCCCAGCCTAAGTCACTTTCTGGGTTTTTCTCAGAATTATGCACACGATACCCAAAAAACCGTTGCGCAAAGTAATAATTGATCGCCAAAAAATTACTGTGTTTGCGCACTCGCCGCACAATCCACTGATTGACTAGATAGTCAGTTACTCGAGCGCTCAACCGTGACACCCAGGCATCGTCCCCAGCGTAGATGTACGATAGATTATGCGCCATCGACACCTTGTGGCGGCGATTTTTGCACGCAAGCTTGTAGACTTTCTTGTGCGCCCGTATCAGATTCATCAACACCCTAAATCCAAGCAGTTTCTTGGTTTGATTTGGTGGCCATACTCCCTGAAAATAACTTTCTCCGACATACACCAGCGGCTCATTGATACTAATAATCCACTCTAAATCACGACCCAATTCATCCAGAATTTTTTCCACAAATCGCACAAAATAAGCCACATTACTTCGCTTCTCAAAGCCACCCTTCTCAGCAAACCAAACTGGCAAAGTAAAATGAAACAGTGTCACCACAGGGGTGATTTCCAACTCTTTCAGTCGCCTCAAATAGGTGCGGTAGTGGTCAATCACCGACGCATCCCAAGCGCCCTCTTCCGGCTCCACACGAGCCCATTCGATTCCAAACCGAAATGAATTAAGCCCCATTTGCTCCAACAACTGAAAGTCTTCTTCATACCGCGAATAATGTTCAACTCCGGTGCCTGAAACATAATTGTCAGGATTGGTAGCCTCTTTTTCCACATGTGACCACATGGCAGTCCGCCCAAAACTGTATGGCGCCTGCGTGGCCAACGTTTTAGCATTTTCCAGTTCCCAGGCGGTCCACTGATTGTTCAAGCCTCCTTCCGTCTGGTGCGCCGAAATAGCCGCACCCCATAAAAATCGTTTTGGAAAGCTTGGATTCGATCGTTTTGTCTCCGTCATATCTATCATTATACCGTATACTCTGCTTACGCTACGATATCCTCCCCAAAATGCTTCTGTAGTCGCATGCGAATTGAGCCTTCATGGCGACCAAGTCTTTGACTAAGTTGCTGGATGGTTGCGCCCTGTAGAAACTCCTGTTTGAGAATGTCGTCATCGGCTTTTTCCCATGGCATATATGCTTTGGGATAGGTTTCGCGCATTTTGGCAATTTTTTGCTGCCAGCTGCCAGACTGAGATTTCCTGCCTGATTTTTTCGGCGCTGACTGTTTTCGCTTCATATCCTCCAGTATTGGACGATAGTGCCTGGCTGCTTCATTACTTGCCCGCTGCAACACCTCATCAATTGCCAATGCATCCGGTGAAATTTCCAGCGCCTTACGATTAATTCCATACAAATATAAATTATCCAAATCCCGCACCCGGCTCAAGGCCACGTAGCCCATGCCCTCAACAAACGCCTTTCTCAGGTCAATCCGAGCCGCATCCAAGGTCATACCCTGGCTTTTATGCACCGTGATGGCCCACGCCAGCCGCAGCGGCACCTGCGAGATACTCGCCCGCTTGCGTTCGCCGTCACGCAGCTCCCAGACATCTGGCAGCATCGTCACCTGCCGGCCATTACGAAACTCCACAATCGGATAATCGGTCAGCGGCTCAAAATCCACCACCGTGCCGATACTACCATTGGCGTACAATTTCTGCGGCGAATTTTTCACGGCCATCACCAACGCGCCCAATTTTAACGTCAACTCACTCGGCGCCAGTACCGACCGCTGCAGATTCTCGACATACACCTTTGAACCCGTCGTTGTCTGCTGATACCTTCGCTCCTCGCCCGCCAGTTCCGCCAGCTTCTGGGTGTTAATGGCGTCAACATCAACATTGACGGTGTGTAGTTCGGTGATATCACCGTCGGGCGGCTGAACTTCCGTTCGCGCCAGCAACATCTCAGCATGATGCCGCCTAATATCGTCGTTCCTCAGCGCCGTCAAAATCTCCAGGAGATGCTCGTCATTTTGCCGATATTGCCGCTCCAGATATAGCACCGCCGGCTGCAATTCCTGCCACGCTTCCGAATACACCACAAAACCGCCGCCCTGCTCGCCCGGACGATTGATCGGCGGCAATTGGAAAAAATCGCCACTCATCACCAGCTGCACACCACCAAACGGCTGGTCGTTTTCCCTGACGCCGCGCAGCACCCGATCGACTATGTCCAGCCGAAAATCATGCAACATAGAAATCTCGTCAATCACCAACACATCAGTCTTCATAATCACCTCACGTCGCGTTTTTGACAGCCGATCAAAAAAGTTGTTCGCGAGGTGATCGCTAACACCAATGCCGCTCCAACTGTGAATGGTATTGCCGCCCAAGTGCGTCGCCGCCAAGCCCGTCGTCGCTGTTACCGACACCTTTTTACCCTGGTCACGCACCTGTGCAATAAAAGTATTCAGCAGGTGCGTCTTGCCCGTACCAGCCGCACCCGTCAGCAGCGCCGACCGACCGCTCATCAAAATCGCCAGCGCCAACTCTTGGTCCATACTTAACCTCGCGGCGGTTCGCCCTCTGGCTCGCCCAGCAATTTTTTCGACTTAATTTCGTAGCGCTTGCCGGTAATTTTACTCTCGATATAGTCCTCATTGATCAAGTTCACAAACATATCCAGATCATTACCATCCATGATGATAATCGCGCCGTTATCATCACTCATCAGCTCTAGTTGCATCTCGTCAGCATAGTCCAACACCTGCTCTTGCTTAACCTCGCCGATCTCCAATTTCTGCAACTTATTGACAGTCTTTTTGCGCTCCTTGACCAGTGCATTCAGATCTAGCCCTTCAGGAAAACTTAGCTTATATTGCTTTTCAATTTCCGCCACTTTCTTATCGGCAATCACTTGCTTCTTATACTCATAGCCAAACATCCGCTCAAACTTGCCTGGATTAAAGGCGAAAATATCCTGACCGATGATCAGCACCTGGTTATCATCTGGCACCTTAAACCCAACCTCCGCCTTAAACGCGCCAAACTTGCCGCCAGAAAACTCCCACGCCAGTGCGCTTTTGAGCGTCTGTCCCTGCTGGATCAGCTTGGCTGTATAAAAGACCTTTTCTGGATCATTCGGATCAGTAAACCGTGCCAGCACACCTTTCATTCGCTTAAACTCATGCTCAGTTTCCGAAAACTCTACGATGTCGCCACGCTCATGCTCGATCAAATGAATCAAAGTTTCCGCTCGGCCAACCTTGGCGAGGTCTGTCCGCAGTAGTACGTTGTCTTCCGCTTCACTCAGCTCATAATCCCGCACACTAAGGCCAGTGCCCGCGCCCAAATTGACTTGATTGATATAATCAAACAAAAATAGTGGTCGCAGCTGCTGTTCGACATCACCCTTCAGGGGCATGAAATACGGCGTGTAATTTTTATTAAATAAAAACAGCTCTATCTGTAAATCATTCTTTTTTGCGTCAGTTTGATTCGCCCACAAAAAAATATCAGTCGTTTCCCTCACTTCTTCCATTGCCCTAGTATAGCAATTTTTACTAGGCACCGCCAGCTAAGTTGAGATTATACGCCTACCAAATTGCTCTTTTGCTGCAGTTAAATCTTCTTTACTAACATCAATAGCATGGAGATCTGTCCGTTCTACTACATCGGACGGCGGCTTAATCATAAACAAACCAATCGCCAGTGCCGCCATCCTTAAACATTTTTTTGTTTCTTCCCATGTCAGTTTAGCCTCTGGGTTAAGACCTTTCTTCACCATCGGACCAGCCAGCCCTTCAAGCCTGTCTCCCAGGTTAGGATAATACCACATAGTCGCTATTCCCTGCTTTGCATACATCTCAGACGGTAGCACTATATTTTTATCACTACCTGGATCAACCTTGCCGGCTAGTTTACCGTGATCCTTACTATCACCAACACCCGCCCTGACATATAATGCATCGCCACGAAGATCAACCGCCGTGGCAACACCAATGCGTGCGTACAGCTGATCGGCCGGATTTGAAGAGTCGTAAGATGGATGTAAATCCAGCTGAACACGTTTTGGCAAGTATAATTTGCTCACAGTTTATATTATATCAGAAATGTATTATTTAGTCAATCGTTCACCTTCACGAGCTCGGTTGGCCCAGGTGTCCGCCAGCTCATTGCCCTCGTCGCCCTCATGACCGCGCACCCAGCGGAGTTCCGCTTGAGAATTTGAATATAGCTCATATAGCTCACGCACAATATCAAGATTTTTGATCTCGCCACCCTTCTTTGTCCAGCCGCGCTGCTGCCAACCTGGCGCCCACTTGGTCACCACATTGATCCAAAACTCGCTATCAGTATAAATCACACACGGTGCTTCGTCCGCGTCCTGAAGCGCCGCGATCAGCGCCTTGCCTTCCATGCGAATGTTAGTCGTCTCACCAGCCTCTGACCCCAAGATCCACGGCTCAAGATCACGAATCACCGCAAACCCACCCGGACCAGGGTTTGGCGAAGCAGAACCGTCAGTGTAGTAAATCGTCATATGGCCAATTATATACCATTCAGTGCTCGTCTAGCCATATCACGAACGCGTTTAAGTAAGGATTTACGCCTATCTAACGTCTGCTCCTTAAAGTGCGCTACTCGTTCACGACTCTGGTTCGTCAGATGATCTTCCTTAGAACCATCTTCAGGACTCGTAAAGTAATCCTGTTTACGCTGCCAAATATCAATGACCGCATCAGCTGTATCGTCAGTCATATTCACCAAATCGCCATATATCTTACGCAATTTAAAGAAGAAGTGTGCCGCTTTCTTACCAGTACGCGCCACCAAGCGAGCATCTGGTGTCGAGAACTGCATTTCAAATGGCGCAAACGGCACTCGCGTGTCACCTGTCTCGGAGAAACCAGTAATTTTTGCGTCAGTAAAGTCCCTACCGCTGTCTTTAAAGCTAAATAACTCCATATCAGCGTCAGGAATCATCTCAAGGACTGCCCTGCGAACATTCTCCTGAAATTCTGGAGACCCCTTGATAACAAAGCATTCCTTATCGCGTCCAGGTGATGGATATGGCGTAATATTCTCATCATTCAGGGCATTGATCACCGCCTCAGCATACAAATCGGCCATCTGCTTATCATCATCGGCGATCACCACCATGCCATACAGATCAATCGGGTGAAGATCACCTTCATCCTTCAGCGGCTGAGAATGCGGCTCATAATATCCTATGCGCCTTAGAAACTTTTTCAAATACGAGCCTCGTCCCTTACCACGAGCTCGCGCTTCTGCCTTAATACCGTTTCGCGCTGCCACAGCACCAACTGCAAACAGTGTATTATGAGGTGAGGTTGTCTCCACAGCTGGCCGCAAATCTGGCTTACCAAGCAACCGAGAAAAAATTTGATTAATATTATTCATAGCAAAATTAAATCGCTCAGGATCGACCGAGTCCTTAGGACCAAAATGTAGCGATTCAACCCTATCTACTTCATCAATCAATGGATCAATATCATTGCTCAAATCACTGCCATCCATACCATCGCCGATATTTCGCCCAGTAATGATATCTACTTCATCGTTCAACTCAGATTCTAGATTATCAAGCCCAACAATACTACACACAGGGATCAAAAAGTTTTTTGCAAACACTGCTTGCCTATAGACTGCTGCGTCGTGATATGGAGTAGTTTTTAATTTGGCAAGTGTTACCGCCCCAACGATCATCGCTGTTTCTAGTCCAATACCCTGAGCACCCTCACCCTTAGTTGAAAACGTTTTGATCAAATCATCGATACGCGGCACCGGGATTGGCGGATTCTCAGACCACGGACTTTGCGTATTGTCCTCTCCTAAATCACCAGGGATCTGCTGACCATCTTCTAGCCGCAATGCTTTACCCTGCAATGTCGTCTCATCAACCCCTTCAATATATGATGCAAACAAGCCCTGCAAGACGTTATAGTCCTCAAGAATACCCATCACGACATCTCGCTGAGTCTCGGTGGTTATCGTTTCATCATTATCAAGTGCCGAGGTGATGTAATCAATCCGCTCGTTCCCCTTAATATCCGTCGGCATCTCTATGATGAGCTTTGCTGCCGAACGACGCGCTGGCGTCATGTGATGACCACCAAACGTCTCCACTAGCTCCTTAGATAAGGCCTCAGAATGAAAGAATATTTCGCCTCTTTGAGAGGGATTACCAGAATTATCAATCATCTTTTCTGACTTTTGTGTATTATTTGTCATAATCAACAGCTTACACTATATCACAAAATATAATATTTTGCAAGTATAGTACTTCCTTTACAGTCTCAATTTATCTAGGCAAAGTAAATTCGCATCAGCTCGCGTGCTACTCTGTCAGCGTCGTGTCGAATCAAGCTACGTTGTGCCGCCAGCGGGTCACTGGCAGCATTGGTGTTTTCCCAAACCTCATCAGCGATCAATCGTTTTCCCGAAGCGTAAAAATGCTTCTTTTTTAGCTCTTCTTTGTTCCATTCGACCAACATCTCGCCGTCTTTGGCATACCGGTCGATCAATTCCTGCGACGGGCGATGGTTATTGTATAGCACATGGTCCAATTTGACACCTGCAAAGCGTTCAATTTCACTAGCATAATCCGCAACCGTAAACTCATCAGTCTGACCAGGCTTGTTCACCAAATTACAAACGTATACTTTCTTAGCCTTGGTCTCAGCGAGCGCGTGCGTTACGCCACCAACCAGCAGAGCCGGCGCCAGACTACCATATAGCAGCCCCGGCGCAATCACCACCAAATCCGCGTCTAGTATCGCCTGCCGCGCCTGAGGATTAATGCGAGCAGTCGGCTCCAGGTCTAACCACGGACGCTCACCAACCGGGATGATCAATGATTCAGCCTCATGTTGACCTCTCACAACCGTACCGTCAGTCAATCGCGTGACAAGCGTTATATTGTCAAATGTGATGGGCTCTACTCGTCCTCGAATATTGAGCACTTCTCCTGCGACTTTGACCGCTTCAGTAAAATTACCAGTCATTTTCTCCAAAGCTGCCATGAAGAGGTTGCCAAACGCGTGCCCCTTAAGACTACCCTCGTCAAAGCGGTAGTTGAACAGGTCTCTCACCTTTGGCGAAGTACTCAACGCCACCAAGCACTGCCGGACGTCACCAGCCGGCAAAACCCCCAATTCATCTCTCAGCTGCCCAGTCGACCCACCGTCGTCGACCATGTTGACCAAAGCAGTGATATTGTGTGTATAATTTTTTAATCCACTCAGTAATGTAAAGCTACCTGTGCCGCCGCCAATAACGACAATGTGTATACCCATCAGTTCCATAGCTTGACTATATCACGAAAAAAACCTACGTCAACGTACCCTTTGGCAGTGCCCACTCCAGAAACGGTTGCTGCTGGTGATTAACAGCGGTGATGATGTGCGCGGCCACTTTGGCTGGGTCGTTAAAGAACAGATAGTCAACTGGTAGTTCCCGACCATTCCAGAACGGCGTTTTCATGGCGCCCGGCAAAAATAAGGCAACTCTCACGGATAATTTCTGCTCATCCGCCTGCATACCTAAGCTGCGCGCCAATCCTGCTTGAGCATGCTTGGTTGCAACATATACCGCTTCGTCAGCACGAGCTTTGACACTACTGGTTGAGCCGATGATGGTTAACACTGACTTCTGGTTTTGGCGAGCCATCCTACGCCACGCCCACTGCACCAACGGCAATGGACCGGCAAAATTCACTTCCGCCATGGAGCGTGCATCTAACTGATCTTCAAAATTACCGCGCCAGCCGTAGCCTGCCGCCCACACAAATTGTTCAATGTCATCGCCACCTAGCAGCTGCTCAATCCGCGCTGGCGCTGTCTCTACCTGCTCGGGATAGTACACATCCAGCGGGAAGCCCTCGCCGTGCTCCTGAGCGTTATGCGTCTTCCCCAGCACTAACACACGCTTGCCATTTTTCCTGAGCTGCCTAGCCATCTCCAGGCCAAGTCCACTCGTCCCACCAAGAATAATATGCATATGGTTATTATAGCATATTGTGCTGCCTGTCTATAGATTTCTTAGCGTATGGCTAGTTAAGATATTTTGGCTTTGACGTCTTTGGCACATTGATCTGTGGCAGGTATAAAAGTAGTGCTTATGTAGCAGCCGAGAAATACTACCAACCATACCACGAGCGAGACAACACCCACTACCGAGCTGGCGAGTAGTGAGCTCCCGCCAACGACCAAGAGCGGCATGATATACGAAAAGCCATTAAACGTCCCATGCAACACCGCGGCAAGCCACACACTCCGAGTCCGCTCAACGACAAAACCGAGTACAAGCGACATCACTACACAGAATCCTACAAACAGCACTAACCCCGGAAGTGCATTTGCTGCACCATAGTTATACCCGAGGGCAATCAACGGGATATGCCACAACCCCCACAACACACCAATCATAGCGTACTTCTTGTGAAAGGCCTGCGCGAGGTAACCACGCCACAGTATCTCCTCCATCATCGCAAAGATTGCATTTACCGTTAGCCCAGCCATCAATGCACCAACGATACCAAGCGGCAACATGACAAGCGGCGTTGGCGGTAAGTTCATCGTGCTGGCATCAACTGACATACCGATAAGCTTCTCGAGGTTGTGCACCAAATGCCCATTTATCGTCGCTAAGCGACCAAACGTCTCTGGCCACAACCAGCCAAGAATCACAACAGAACCCACCATCAATACCGCCCAGGCCAAAAACAGTCCAGCGACCAATGCATATTTCTTGGCTGTGATTTGTTTCAATGACAACAACGCACGAAATGGTACTGGCACACTAAGCACATAGCGACTAATCAAGAGGGTATACAATGGCACTGGCATATACAAAACCGCTATATATGCCAAACGCAGGGCAAGTGCCACCGGCGGCGCACTATTGCCAGTCGCAGATACAACCGCCCAATAGCCTGCTCCAGCTAGCGCTGTCAAGACAAAGAGGGTGATTAGTACTTTGTTACGATGCTCTTTTTTGATAAGAGGGAGCGAATTTTGTGCTTTTTCTGTAGGGTTACTCATCTGTATACACCTAGCCTTTTGTGATTTTGTTGATATGGGGAGATTATACCACATTGGGGCTTCCCTCGTCAGTGGCCTAGCATCATTTTCTCCCTTGCGCCAGTTTTACCCCGCTCGCTGCTTCAAGCTACACAGCCGTTACTACTTCCTCTTTCTGGTATAGTAGATGATCATTTTGAGTCAAATACAATTCATCTGACAAGTATCCTGCTATATTTACCCTATTTCTTTCATTATTCTATACGTTTCTATTATGATTTTGATAATGCGCTGATAGTGGTCAATATCATTAGCAGTCAATGTACGACCCTTTCTATCTTTGAGCCACTTTTGCGCCGGCTGATAGCCACCAATGTAAAAATCCCACGCCAAATCTGGAATATTACCAAAATACTGATCCTTATTAATAAATACTCGATTGCTATCACGCACTACTTTTTCCACTGCGTTATCACCAATCTCAGAATAAGTAGTATCATAATCATCAATTTGCGGTGCTTTCATCAAGTGTAATTGGCGCAGCTGACCACCCAACTCTGCTTTGCGCCAAAACTCCGCCCATGACTCTGGTCGTGGTACGCGCGGAAAATCAGTTTTTAAGAATTCTTTATATTTCTCGCGATAGCTTGGGCTGTGTAGCGATGCATAAATATAGTCAAAAATATCTCAGGATAAACTTTGCGCGACTCTTCAGTTGGCTGCTCAACTTCAGAGAATAACTGCTGCAATTTTTCGACATCAAAATTTGCCCGCCGACCATCTTCACTTTCGAGGATAAAGAGTGGAAATTGACTAGATATCTCCGAGGTTTTATTAGATACATAGCTTGACTATATCCCCACCAAGAATAATATGTATATGGTTATTATAGCACACACGGCTCCAGCTGTACGCTTAACGATATGTAAATAAAACACCTACTATTCCTGGCGTCGCTTGACACGAGCACAACACACTAACCAGCCTAGTACTAGCCCTAACACAATTGATAACGACAAATACACCAAGACAAATTTTGCTTTAGTTAGTAGTGAAGTGCTTGTTACTAATAACGGATTTACGGATGTTGAAGGCTGGATAAGCATGAAAGCAAAACACATATTTTCCAACCAGTCACATATAGCACCTAGAACAGGAAGCAATACTAGCCATTGAGTATGGTTCCACCAATTAGGCACAGTACACCGCAGGAAAAACGCCAAAGTATAGACATAAAATACCGCATATATCGCCGCATAAATAGTGTCAATGGGTAGAAAAGTGTACAGATAGACGTTTCTACCAACATCGCCTAGCGCCAAAAGGTTATCGTGAACATAAATACCATCATTACCAAAATTAAGATCAAATATCCCCGCACCACCGGCAACCGACGACACATAACTAGCCGCGAACCGCATCGCCATCATACCAAGGAGAAAAAGCACAAGCAATACCCCAATATGACGAAACCTTGTGGCTTGAACGCTACGAATTATACGCATGATTTTATTATATCTCAGATTTACTTTTTTTAACGGTATCGTTCCACAAACCGCCGCAGTACCAACTCTGGCCAAGTGATAACTTCCTGCTGGGCGTTAGCTATCAACAGGTCGGCTTCTTCGGGGGCAAAATAGCCAGCGTGTTTATAAATATTGATACGCAGCGCCAGACCATCAGCATCAAGTTCAGGGTGAAATTGTGTGGCGTAAACATTGTTACCAGCGCGCAACATCTGCACGCACGTGCTTGAACGAGCCAGTACCGTACAACCGCTTGGCGGGTCAATCACGCCCTCTTTATGTCCGACAAAGCCGCGGAAAACTGATGGAAAATCTTTACATAAATCATCCTGTTCACCTTCTGACGTTGTAGAAATATCCACCGCGCCAACCGCCTCAGGATATTCAAAGCTCATCCGTCCACCCATGGCCGTCACCACCGCGCCAACACCTAAACACGCTCCCAAAAATGGCGCATCTGCCTCAATGATTCGACGCATCAACGGCAAAATATAGCTTTCAAATTGCTTCTGCTCGGGCGATTTTTGTGCTTCGTCATACGCGAAATTAGCCGGACCACCGCCCATGATAATCCCAGCATAATCATCCAAGTTCACCACTGGCTCATCACCGCGTTCTAGCCTCAGCCGCACCAATTGACCGGCCTCCAGCCCACCAAATTTCAAAAATGCTTGATACTCATCATCTGATGCTTCAACCTCAGGGCGTGATTGTAGTAGTAAAAACGGTTTCGTCATGGAGTAATTATATCATTTCATGCAGCCACTAATTTCTTGCCATTTCATATGCGCCCCATACGCTCGAGCTGGTGCGTCAACCTCGCTCTTCTGAAGCAGCAATTCCTCTGGGTTAATAAACACCACCTCATCACCCTCTTCACCTGGCATAAAATCAAAATTATCCGGCCAAACACGGCAATAAAAACAGATTTGATTAGCATCAATCCGCTCAATGTACATCTCATCCGACGCGTCAAAAAGCTGATAGCGCAAACCGCCCTTGTAGCCAACTTCTTCATATAGCTCGCGTTTCAGTGACGACTCAATCGTTTCGCCAAAATCCATACCACCACCAGGCAAATCCCAATACGTCCGATCAATTTCCTTGACAACCAAAATTTGTCCAGCATCGTTATAAATCAAGGCTTTGAGCGAAATGCGATACAGACAATCCAGATGATCTGTGCCGTCTAGATTCTGCGTAATGATATGTCCTTTGGTGATTTTTGACATAGGGATAATTATAGCACTTTCGTACCCAAACTATCATCGGAGTCACATTTTTACAGGTCTATCGAATAATGCCATTATCAACGTGAATTGGATAAAAGATTAGCTTATTATGTGAAGAATCGACATATATGTATTTTTCTCCTATCCTGCCCTCAACAATTTCTTTTGCGATAACAACTCCATCATAATCCCGAATGACCGCATATCTACTATTATCTAAGACGAAAGCTCTAGATGGCCTCAACATAGAACTAGCCCAATATCCTACCGCATATGATGACAAAAAGATTATCGTAGTTGTAATGAGAATTACACTGTAGGCTTGCATAATATTTGACTTTTCAAATTCACTCGACTCAAAAGACTCGCTCTCACTCTTGTTGAAATCACTAAGACTTTTTGCCAACATTTTCTTAAACGGACGACGAAAGCGAAAATGAAATAATATCAATGCTAAAACACTTGACACAGGCATAACTAAAGCTGCAGTTATTGACCATTGAATATCTATTTTTCCAGAATAAACAAGCGACCAGAACAAGAATGCAACAAAAACTACAACAAACTCAAATACCCTTCCATAGATAAACTTTCTTACTTCAGACTTTTTTCTCTTCTTCAATACGTCAAAAAGTAGATCCATAAAAGGTTTCAGGTTTATACTCAATGACATTATCGCCACAAAGCTAACAACTAGACTTGATACAGTCACGCGAGCTGCCTGCCAAGATATACCATAGGACCTCAAATAGCTTACCTCAAATATATAGGCTGCAAAATACGCAACGATAGTCAGAAAAAACGCTGTCCCTATTTTCTCTATAATCACCTTATGGTTCACAGTCACACACCAAAAATCACTATTTTTTATACAAGTTCGTTTATACTCACTCGCCTCTGCTCCGTCGTATCCCGCTCGCGCACGGTGACGGTGCCGTCCTCCAGCGTCTGGAAGTCGATGACTACGCAGTACGGCGTGCCGATTTCGTCTTGGCGGCGGTAGCGCTTGCCGATGTTACCGTTGTCGTCCCACATCACACGTCCGGGGTTGGCTTTGGCGAGGCTCGCGTAGACTTCGCAAGCTTTTTCCACCAATTCTGGCTTGTTCTTCAATAACGGCGAGACGGCAAATTTGACTGGCGCCAAATGCTCTGGCAACGCCAAATACACCCGCTTTTCACCGTTTTGCTCGTCCTCACGGTACGCGCCCGACAGTACCGCCATCAGCGCCCGCTCGACACCAAACGACGGCTCGATGACGTGCGGAACAAATTTTGTGTTCGTTCCTTTGACGGTATACTCCATGCTCTTACCACTGGCGCGCTGGATGTTCATCAGGTCAAAATCAGTGCGATACGCAATTCCCATCAGCTCCTCACGACCAATCGGATAATCGTATTCTATGTCGATCGTCTTTTTGCTATAATGCGCCCGATCCTCCGCCGGCACGTCCAGCTCATGAATGTGTTCTGGCTTCAAGCCCAGTTCTGCCAAAAACGCATGCGTCGCCGCGAGCAGCTCGTCAAACGCCTCCTGCCAATGCTCAGGATCGACGAAATATTCAATCTCCATCTGCTCAAACTCCCGAGAGCGAAAGACGAAATCGCGCGGCGCAATTTCATTACGAAACGCCTTACCCTGCTGAGCAATACCAAACGGCAAATTAGGATAAAAGCTATCGACGACGTTTTTGAAATTAGTGAAGATACCTTGGGCGGTTTCTGGGCGAAGATAACTTATAGAAGTTGGATTATATTGCAACGCATATATCGTCTTACCTTTTGGTACTATAGCCCCCTCTACGTCCTTACCTATTTCAATTGAATCTCCACCAGAAGGTCCAACAAAAGTTTTGAACATCATATTAAACGTTCGCGATTTGCTCAGCGGATTGCCATCTGGACTTTTGATACCGCGCTCAGCAATCACCGCATCCATCTGTTCCATGGTCATGCCATCGGCGTCAATACCGTTGTCTTTGAGGATATGGTCGGTGCGGTAGCGTCGGCGATTGACCGTGTCTTCACATAGCGGATCGACAAAGGTATCAACATGCCCACTCGCCTTCCAAACTTTCTGATTCATCAAAATCGCCGCATCCACACCATACATGTCGTCGCGCTCGTCAACAAATCTACGCCACCACAAATTCATGATATTGCGCTTCAGCTGTACACCCAGCGGACCGTAATCCCAGGTACCACTCAAACCGCCATAGACATCCGACCCCTGATAAATAAAGCCGCGGCGCTTGCACAGGCTGATAATATCTTCCATTTTTGCTTGACTCATCAAAAAACCTTTCTCCATGTTGGCAACATGGCGATTCACAATTATTACCTACAGTATACCATTTTATGGGCAATATTACACCGCCGCGTGCTGCCGCACCACCAGCCAACAAGCACTGATCACCTCAGTTATCCCGCCAATTTGCGCCACAGTCGCCAGCGGCTTCGCCTGGATGAGCCGAAGCAGTTTGATGGCATCCGCCGACAGGTCGCCCTGCTCCGCCAGTCGCAGACCCTTTTCCGTACTGTCGTACATATATGTTTTGTCAGGCGACAAAGTATGGGCTGTCACATCAGTGCGTAGATTGAGCTCATCACCCAGCAGCCCAGCGTATTGCAAGTAAAACCAGGTTTCAATCAGTTTTTGCTCAACCTTCACATTGTTCAATTGTGCCAACACTTGCTGTGCCACCGAAAACCAGGCCGGCTCGTCAACCTGTTCACTCGCTCGATTGACCAATTTCAACATCTCATAACCAAATTGCATCCGCTCATAGCTGTCCAAAATATGCCGATAAAATTGCTGCAGCTGCGCACTGGTCAAAATCCCCAACTCGCCGCGCCCACGTCGCACCACCACGTCGCACAGCGCAAATAGTTCGATCCCGCCTGCCAATTTACTTTTTTCGCGTCGTACACCTTTGGCGATCACGTTGCGTCGCCCCGCCGAAGTCAATAGATGTAAAATTCGATCCGCCTCGCCGTAGTCGGTTCTTCTCAGGACGATGGCTTGCAGGCGCTCACTTTGACTCACTGTAGCGCCTCCGTCAACGCCTGTCGCACGTGCGCTGGTGTCATGGTTGATTTGTCAAGCACCGCCCGCACACCAAACGGCTCCATATCATCGCTCGTGATACCAACATTGCTACACACGATGATCGGCAGATCAGCCAGATCCTCATGGCTTTTCAATTCGTTCAGCAACGCCATGCCAGTTTCACTCGCCAAGAGCATGTCCAAAACCAACGCATCTGGGTGCCAATCATCGATCATTTCCAGCGCCTGCCCCGGAGCAATAACAATCCGCGATTCGGCGCCAGCCTCCGAGATATAATGCTGCATCAGCTTCGCCCACACTGGATCGTCCTCAACAATCAGCACTTTTTTCATAGCAAACTCATCTGTTGACTTATGGGTAATTCTACATAAAATGTCAGTCCGTCACGATGCCTGATCAGGCCAATAGTTCCGCCCATGGCTTTTGCAAATTGCGACGCTACATATACGCCCAAACCGCTGCTGTCAGGGCGCGTTCGAACTGATTTTCGCTGCTCCATCTCGTCAATAAGTCGCGCATAATCCGCACGGCTCATCATCGGGCCGTGGTCACGGATCAAGATCCTCAGCGTCGAGCCAATTTGGCGAATTGTCACCCGTATGGGCATATCTTTTTCGCTATATTTGAGCGAATTGTTCAAAAAGTTAGCTAAAATCCGCGACAATAACGCCCTGTTTGCCACCACCAAATGCTTCGCCGACTGTTTTTTCGGCCAGTCGATTGATTGACCGTACAAACGCAACATCGGGTGTAATTCCATGGCCATTTGCTGACACAACGCCAGTGGGTTGATGGGCTCCAGAGGAAATAACGTTGGCGACAAGTGAGCCGTTTGCGCCAAGTCCTGTACCAACGCCAACGACTGATCACTGATACTCGACAGTTGCTGAGCAATGCGACGCGTTTCAGCTGCATCTAGCAGCCCCTCTTCCAGGAGCAGACTGAGTTGCCTGATGAGTGCCAGCGGAGATTTCAACTCATGGGCAGCCACTGCTACACTTGGCAGCTGCCCAAATTCAGCATTATTCCATCTTACCTCCGCCATACCTACTTACAGTATAGCAATTGGCGTATTACTGAACAAACTTAACCGTGTCGAGAACTGCCTGAAAATCTGGCTTGAAGACGTCAGCATCAGTAGAGAAACGAATCGTTTTGTCTCGTACTCGCATCAGGACCACTGAACCGCGCAATTCTTTAGAGAAAGCACCGTCCAAGCGAGTAGCTGCGTTACCATTAAATTCAACGCTGCTTGAGGTCAATTCACCCTTCTTCAACTGGTTAGCGTATTGGCTCAGCACCTTATCAAAGTCGCTGTTTAGTACTTCCAAGCGAACAGCAAAGCGGCTGGTGTTTGAGCGTGCTGGCGGCACAGTGCCCGGATGTAGGTACGCTTTGTAGTCACCGCGGTCAGTACCGTCTTGATCGACATATGCACTCCAGGTCTTTGGATACATAAATGAAACTCGACCAAATTCATTTGGCCCAACAAACTCAACACGTGGATTCTTAGCTTCTTCAGAAAATCGTTTCTGGTCAAGCTCTGCCTGCTCATTTTTGCCTTTGGCAACCGCACTGGCAACCTTTGCGTCAACGCCAGTCTTCTCTCGTGTGTACTCCACGAACATCCAAGCCGCCACAGCTCCAGCGATTAACGTTAACACCAAAAAACCAATCGTACCAACCATCCAGCCGTTGATTGACCCCTGTTCAAATTGTCTTCTTTTCATATCTTGCATTATAGCTTATGCTTTGTCTCCTGTAAAGTCAGGGCGTATTTCATACAGAAAATACGGACCAGCTTCTTTCAGTAGTCGGTCGTTCTTCGTGGTATCTAGCCGATAGCCATAACTGACCAATCGTAACGATCTGCCCTGGTGGGTCGCCTGTTGCCGAGCCAATTGATAAATTTTCTTCAAATGCAGCCCTGCACCAAACGCGTATATCACCGTGATGTGTTTGGCAGGCTGCGTCGTCCACGCATTCGTCCATTTGATGCGCACGTTCTTGGCATGTTTTCTTAGCCGCCAACGAGACGCCAGCACTAAAAATGGGTTAATCTCATAGCCAACGGCCTGAGCGCCAGTTTTCGCCACCTCTTGTAGCACGGCGCCATCACCCGACCCTACATCCAGTACGATGTCGTCTTTAGTCAGCTTCAATTCATCCCTCAACAGTTTCTGAATATCAGTGTGGCGCGTCGGCACATACGGTGCACCGATGAACGCCGTCAGTCCAAATATCAAAAATAGTATCAGCGCACAAACAATCACCACTTCCATGATGGACTACTCACCCAGCACTTCAATTTCGTTTTTTATATTCAGCAGCTGCTCTTCTGCCTGCTCTGCCAGTTTTTTGACAGCCAGAAACCGCTCACGCGCCTCTTCTAGCTGAAACTCATCACTGTGAAACCACGCCATTTCTTTGTCCAGCTGTTCCAATAGCTCATTAATTGTTGGCTCGTTCTGCATATGCTTCAATCCTCGCTTTCATCAAAGCTTTGTTAGTTTGTATTTCAATCACTTCCCCGACTGCACAATTACCCCTGATCATAGCATACCCCCGGGCTAGTGCTAATTCTGGATCGTATTCACTAATCAACCTGATGCGTGACTGTACATCACTCAGCAGTTCCTCAATGTGCTGACGCCAGCTATCCAGAGCATTGCTGCGCGCCGCCTGTACCAGTTCCAGTTCCTCGTCGATCGCTCGTACTGTTTGTAGCGCCACGCCACGAAGCTGATGCTTGATCGACCGGATCATCTCTTGCTTATCTGGCAGCAGCAACTGCGCTGCATTGCTTGGCGTTGACGCTCGTACATCAGCCGCAAGGTCACACAATGTCGTGTCAATCTCATGACCGATCCCCGTTAGTACTGGCACTCGACTGGACGCCAGTTTTCGCACTAACAATTCGTCATTGAACACACTCAAGTCATCAGCGCTACCACCGCCACGAATCACCACTATCACTTCTGGCAGCTCCGCCAAGCTTTCAATCTTCTCAACCGCCCTGATGATCTGATCTGCCGCCGTTTCGCCCTGCACCATCACATTTACCACACTAAACCGAACCCCGCCCCAGCGTTCATTGGCGATTTTCATAAAGTCAGCGTATCCAGCTGAATTGGTGCTAGAGATAACCGCCACGTGCTGCGGTCGGGACGGTAACGATCGTTTGCGAGCATCGTCAAACAATCCTTCGTCTGACAGTTTTTTGCGCAGTAGTTCAAAGCTTTTGCGTAAATTTCCTTCACCCACTGGCTGAACTGATTGCACCGTCAAACTAAATCTACCCCAGTCAGTCACCTTCGGCACTGCCCGTACCACAACTCGCATACCATCATGAATTGGCATTCTTAGCTGCCACACCGTCATGAAACAATTGACCGTACCGTCATCATCTTTTAGATCAAAGAAGACATATTTTTGATGATTGACCTTGAACGAGCTGACCTCGCCTTCAATCTGCACCGAGCCAAAGGCCAGCTCTAGCGACTGATTGACAACCGCCAAAAATTCGCTAACGCTAAACTTAGGAGTCACGGTGAGGCTTACCATATTTGATTAGCGCGTGCTGATAGAAAATATACCCGAGGACAATTGTTCCCATGAGCAAGATGACACGCGTCAGTATGATACCTGCAATGGCAATGTTTGGTGGCGTACCAGTCATACTCAAAAACAGAATCATAATCGTTTCGTACACACCTGCACCGCCTGGCGTAAAAATGATAATTCCGGCAAAGCCTGCCGCAATATAACCAATCAACAGAACCGCTGGATTGACCGAAGCACCCAATGACCAAAAAGCCAGCATAAACATCAAAATATCAAACGATGCGTACACAATTCCCCACAAAAACGGTTTGACGATCAATCGTTTATCTTGCATTAATTCCGAAAAATCGTCGTGCATATCAGAGAAAAAAACATCCATCTGCTCTACCTGAACCAACTGGCGTTGTATACCAAACGTCACACATTTGGTGATGGCGTTGAGACCTCGCGCAATTCGGCGCGCCGCCTTATGCATCCTGTGACGAGAAGAAAACATGTAAATGATGGCAAAGGTCAGGCTCAGGACAACCACTACGACCAGGAAACTTGATGCCACAATATACCGGTTGATGCGACCGTCCACTGCCAAAAATACGACCGCCACGATCATCATGGCCAGCATTGACAAAAACCCTGTCACATATCTCAGCAGCTGCGCAAACGTCGAACGGGCCGAGCTCACACCGAGCTTACTCATCCTCCATGTCGTGTAGGAAATACCGCTCACCCCACCCGACGGAAAGATGTGATTTACCAAGTTTAACTCCAACGCAATTCGTACTTGCTCCAGCCGCGACACGTGCTTGATGAGTTTCCTGTCGCGCAGATAGGAAAAAATCATTTCGCCACCAGCATAATACACGATGATCTGCGCCGGTAGCAGCAACGCCAATAGCCCGACATTAGCCGTACTCAACAGCTCCCACGCCCGTAGTAGCTCATGGCGCGACAAGTAGATGATTGCCGCCAAAACTAACAGTGTAATTAGACTGACGATCATGCGCGGCGATTTCAGCGTTTTCAACACCTTCGAAATTTTCCCAGAAAACATACCTCTCCATTATATCATGAGCCTGATATACTATAGATATGTTCGTAGCAATATTAGGGCGCTTGCCGAAGTTATCAATCGCAGAATTAGAAGCTATTTTTGGAAAATCACATGTTCGTGCTGTCAGCTACGGCGCCGCTATTGTTGACACTGATGAACTGTCAATCGATTCCCTTGGCGGATCACTCAAATGTGGCAAAGTCATCCACACTCTCCCAGCCGACAACCGCCCGACCCTGGAGCAAGCTTCTCATTGGATTACGCATACTTATGTCAATCAACTACTGGCAGTCGGTGGAAAAATCACCCTCGGCATCAGTGCCTATGGACTATCAACCTCGCCTCACCAGCTGCAGAAAATTGGTCTGTTGCTCAAAACTTCCATGAAAAAGCACAATGTCAGTCTGCGACTCATCCCTAACACCAGCATAGAATTATCAACCGCCACTTCGCATAACAATAAGCTTGGGCTCAGCCCCAAAAAACGCGAATTATTCATCATCAAGACCGATGACGGCGCCATCCTCATCGCTGAAAGTAATGGTGCGCAAAACATCACCGCCTATGCCCGCCGTGACCGCAACCGACCACGCCGTGACGCGTTCGTCGGCATGTTACCGCCCAAATTGGCACAAATCATAATTAATGTAGCCGTCGGCAAAGCCGCAAAAGCAACCATTCTCGACCCTTTTTGTGGTACCGGCACCGTTCTCCAGGAAGCCTTGCTCAAAGGGTATGACGTCTACGGTAGTGACCTCAGTCAAAAAATGATTGATTACACGACAGAAAATATAGCCTGGTTGCAAAGCAAATACCATATCACAGGCACGGTACGCAGCCTCGAACAAGCCGACGCCATGACCCATCAGTGGGCAGAGGGTCGACAGCTTGATGCGGTAGTTTGCGAAACCTATCTTGGACAGCCCTTCTCCGCGCCACCAAGTCCCAAAAAGCTCCACGAAGTAACTGGCAATTGCAACCACATCATCACCAACTTTTTACGTAATATTCACAGCCAACTGACACCCGGTACCACACTGTGTATCGCCGTACCCGCTTGGCGTGATGCCAGTCGCAACCTGACCCATCTGCCACTCATCAAAGGCCTCGAAGCACTCGGCTACACCCTGCAGCAGCCACCTCTCATATACTCCCGATCCGACCAAGTCGTAGTGCGTGAAATATTGCTACTAAAAACCGCCTAACTTCTTGACATTACACTAGTAGTGGTCTATACTAGTAAGGATTGTTTATAGAAACTATAAGGAGTTTAGCAAATGTCAAAGGTTAAAGCTGGTAGTGCAAGCAAGAACATCCACAACAATGCTGGTCAGCGTTTGGGTGTGAAACGCTTTGGCGGCCAAAAAGTCAATGCTGGTGCAGTATTGGTGCGTCAAACTGGTGCTACCAAGATCGCTGGTGACGGCACGTACATGAGCCGTAACTACACTATTCACGCAGCTAAAGACGGCGTGGTTAGCTTTAAGAAAGTCAAAAAGCAGAAATTTACTGGTAAAACCGAACGCCGCACACAAGTTCGCGTAGACTAAGTCTAAAAGTCTCAGCCTACTACAGGCTACCATCATAAAAATAGTCGCTTCCATGGCGACTATTTTATATACTAACTAGGTTTATTCTGTCATCCCCAAGTGGTGCTTCACCCGCGCAACCACATCACCGATGACAACTTGAGACTTCACCAAGTATTCGTCAACTCCCAAACCTTCAGCCCGTTCTTTATCTTTTGGCTGACTCAGTGCTGTTAACATGATGATGCGTACATTAGCAGTTTCTGGCGTATTGCGCAAAATATCCAACACGTCAAAACCACTGATTTTTGGCATCATGGCGTCCAGCAAAATCAAATCTGGCTTATATTCAACGGTTGCGGACAGTGCATCTTCGCCATTATGCACTTCCTTGATATCAAAGCCTTCTAGCTCTAGCCTGGCGCGATACACAGCAGCCAGCGCCATGTCGTCCTCTACTAATAATATTTTCCTCTTTGCGTTCATACTATCTTTATTCTAACGCCCACATCAGAAAAACACAAGCGTTTACCACGACAGCTTCTTGGCAGCATCCATCTGTGGATCTTTGCCAAAATTCATGTCATTAGCGGTCAATCCCACCTTCTCGTCTGGCTCAATACCTGTCTTATCAATGGTACGACCCTTCGGTGTATACCAACGTGCTTCCGTCACCTTGAGTTGCGCACCATCACGCAATTTGATCAATTGCTGCACACTACCCTTGCCGTAACTCTTTTCTCCCAGCAGTTTCGCCTTGCCATACTCTTGTAGTGCGCCCGCTACTATTTCACTAGCGCTGGCACTTGATCCATCAATTAGCACGACTGTTTTCATGTCCTGCAACAGTGGTTTACCTATCGATTTGACCGTTTTAACGACTTTGTCTCCACGCCGTTCTGTCATAATATCTTGCTGATCCAGCCACAGTCCAGCCAGCGCCTGAGCCGCCGTTACTGTTCCACCAGGGTTGCTGCGAAGATCCAAAATAATCTTCTGGACATTGTTTTGCTTGAAAGCTTCGGCCGCTGCACGCGCCAACGTACCAGTTTCTTCACCAAATCGGTACACTTTCAAAATACCAACGCCATCAACAATATCATGCTCCACGGCTGGTGCAGTGATTTGCTTACGAGTCATCGACATTTCCAGCCGCTGATAATTACGAAGTACTTGCAGTTTCACCATGGTGTTTATTTCCCCGCGTATCTTTTCCACCACCTGCTCAGTCGTAGCATCTACCACCGAGTTGCCATTCACCGCTGTAATGATATCACCAGCCTTGACTTGAGCCTCCTCTGCTGGGCTATTTCGCAGCACCCTAACGACTGTTGGCCGATTATTCCTCAAACCAATCTCTGCACCAATGCCACCGCCAATATTACCATTCAGGCTCTTCTCAAATTCTTTGGCTTCCTCGGCATCCATAAACGTCGTGTACGGATCACCAGTAGCCGCCACCAAACCACGGCTCGCGCCATTGATTAATTTATCAGTATCCAGATTTCCATCATACTGCGCTTTCAACTGTCGATACGTCTCTTGAATACGCTCTGTGTCAAGCCGCTCAGCGCTATATCGCATGCCAAGCTTTGGTGCAATCGCCGCAAATATCTGATCCGACCGCGCACCCGCGACAAAACTAACCACCGCTATAACTACCGCCCACGCAAACAGCTGAGCTTTTCGTGCCTTCTCCTTGCTCATAGGACTATTATAGCATGAGCGGTATCAAATTCTTAGAAGTAAATGTAAACAAGTCCAGACGATGAGCGCTTATAATTGCGGTACAGACCATCCCAGCCCAAGTTATAGTCGCTAACCGTAATAGTGCCGTCGCCGTTTACCGACTCAACATACATCACGTGACCATATGCACCACCCATTATCACCGCTGCCGCCCCTGCTCGTGGAGTGCTGCCGTTTGGAATACCATAACGAGACGTTGTCGACGGCCATTGATTGGCATTACCAGCACCATTGAAGTGCGGCACGTAGCGACCAGTACTGTGAACCTTCCATGCAACGTAGCTCACGCACTGACGAGTGTAGAGCCCCCATGGATCGACATAAGCATCCAAAGGTGCATTCGCCCAGGCGCCTGGGTAGCCACCACCACCAGGAGTACCAGATGGCACACTACCTCGTGGCAAGCTACGTAAGTTTTCTGCAGCCTGTTGCTCACGCAATTTCGCAATTTCGCTGTTGCGTTGTGATGCCAAAGACGAATATGCCGCCTGGTCATTCTTTGTATCGTTCACCAATTTTGCCTGCTCAGCCTGTTTGGCCGCCATTTGAGCTTTTTGAGCTTCTTGGTCCTTCAGCGTACGCTCAACTGCAGCCTTATTGTCCTGCAATTTCTTTTGCAGACGCTTAATTTCCTTGATTTTGTCATTCAGTGAGCCCTGCAAGCTGCTGCGTTGTTCCTGCTTGTCGATAAAATCACCAATGTTCTCTGAGCTAGCCAGCATTTCCAGTGGAGAAATCTGATCATCAACATACATATCAGACAAAATCTGACCCATCGTCTTACGGTTTCTGTTGATCGCCGCTTCGTTATTCTTGATCTCCTCCTTCAGGGAGTCAATCTTATTTTGGCTTTCAATAATTTGAGATTGCAACGCGTTCACTTGCGCAGTCAAACGGTTCAATTCCTCTTCCAGAGTTGCCGCCATCTCGCCTAGGCGAGCTGCCTGTGAATTGTAGTTATTAGCCTCTTGTTGTTTAGCCTTAATTTCTGCCTCATAATCTCGCGCAAAAACCGTGCCAGCGGTCTGAAAAATCCCTGCTCCGGCAACGACGGCAGCCATCACCACCAAGGCTACTTTGGTGGCTTGTTTGTGCGAAACTGGTGTGGTGGACCGTTGCTTCATACTATAACCATAATAGCATAAGCACTATCCACGTGTCAACCAAGTTTTATATCCCTTAAATTTTGAGGTATTTATGAGTCGCAATCCACGATGAAACCGTACCAATCAACCCACCAATGATAATCATAGCCAGCAGAACTAGCCCGACATATGGTGTCAAATCCTGGAGCAGCGTATCAATCGGCAACCACTTACGCATCGGTTCCTTGGCAAACGCTAACAGTCCATAGCCCCCCGCCGTAGCAATCACCGCAGCGATAAATCCGTACATAATCGCCTCGACCACAAACGGTCCGCGGATGAAACTGCGCTCAGCACCGATGAGCTTCATCATCTGGATCTCGCTCTTGCGGTTGAAAATAGCCATACGAATGGTATTAAACACCACCAATGAAGAAATCAGCACAAACACAACCGTTGCAATTGATCCACCGATGCTCGCCACACGCACCCAGCCACCAATTGTCTCAATGGCCTGGCGGCGATCACCGGTGAATGACGGTTGTCGACGCTGGTCTTTGTTGGCAAGATAAGTCTCATCAGAACCAACGAAATGCTTCAATGAAGAATAATTATTCAAATCCTTCACCGAAACCTGCAAGGTCGCCGGCAGCTCATTGCTTGCTTCACGAATGGCTTCCAGTGCTTCGACGTTGTCTTTATAGCGCTGGGCTTGCTCATGGCGTGCTTGTTCCGCAGAAATGTATGTCACCCCTGTTACGTTGTCCAATTTTTTAATCTTATCTGTCAATTCGTTAACAGTTTTTTCAGAGACAGATCCCTTGAGGTAAATTGAAATATTCGCCTTTTGAGTGATGGTTTCAGTCGTATTCACTAAAATGCGCTGTGCCGCCACAGTCACAAAGATGATCAGCAAAGTCACGCTCATGACCGCCGTCGCTGCAACCGTCAGCCAAGCATTACGGCTAAAGTTATTAACACCGTAGCGCAACATGCGAACAAAAGCTAAGGTTCGCCGCTGTTTCATTTTGTTGCGCTGCATTGCTTTTGCGTTTGCGTTTGTCTTTTTCTTGGCCATTATTGCTTATATGTTCCTCTCGCCTGGTCAGACGTAATTTTACCGTGATCGATGGTAATCACCCGTCGTTTCAACTTATTCACAATATCAACATTATGCGTCGTCAGCAGCACCGTTGTACCATATTTATTAATCTTCTCCAGCAGCCGCACAATATCCCAGCTGTGCTTAGGGTCCAGGTTACCCGTCGGCTCATCAGCGATCAATATCTTTGGCTGGCGCACCACTGCTCTAGCGATCGCCACTCGCTGACGCTCACCACCAGATAGCTGATGCGGGAAGTTCTTTTCCTTGCCTTTGAGTCCGACTAGTTCAATGACTTTTGGCACGGTCGACTTGATCTCACGGTTGGTCATCCCAGCAATCTCCAGTGCAAAGGCTACATTTTCAAACACCGTTCGGTTTGGCAAAAGCTTAAAGTCCTGAAAGACAACACCAATTTTTCGACGCAGTAGCGGAATATGCTTGTCCTTGAGCGTATCATAATCAATGCCGCCAACAACAATTTTGCCACTTGAAGGCTTTTCTTCACGTGTTAATAATTTCAATAATGTTGATTTACCAGCACCGCTCGTACCAACCAAAATGACAAACTCCCCAGCCTTCACATGCACGCTGACGCGATTGATAGCAGGCTTGCCTGTTTTGGTGTAACTCTTTGTAACCCTATCCAACAGAATCATACTGTACTAGTGTAACACTTTTTATCAAAAAGCGCGAATATAATGCTTCTGTTTTCACCTAGTCTTTGAGGCTCAAGTCAAATGTCGAAAAATCCAGGTTTTCCAAAGTGTTCGTTGACTGCTGTGCAATACGACGATTCTCCTTTGCTTTGGTTTCCTTGTCTGCGCCAGAAAAAATCTCATTGCGCTCTCGGTAGAGCGTACTCAACTCACTCAGCAGATCTTGAATGTGAGAATCAATTTCCTGAACCTTTTGAAAATCCAACACCTTCATATTCAAATGATAGCACTTGATTGCTAAAAAGTCAAGGATATTTGGTAGCTAAATATTATTCGTCTTTCGACGCATTTTGACTAAGAAATGCCGTCATAAAATCATCAATTTTACCGTCTAGCACACCCTGCGTATCTCGGTCTTCATGTTTGGTCCGAGTATCTTTAACCAGGGTGTACGGATGCAACACATAATTTCGTATTTGACTGCCCCAGTTAGCCGATTCACCAGCCCTGAGATCTGACAAGCTGTCCGCATGCTGCTCCAATTGCATTGCCAGTAATTTCGAGTGCAAAATTTTCAACGCAGTTTCTTTGTTTTGAATCTGACTGCGCTCATTTTGAATCGCCACCACTATTCCTGTCGGTACGTGCGTGACACGAACTGCTGAGTCAGTTGTATTCACTCCCTGTCCGCCCTTGCCACCACTGCGGTAAACGTCTATTTTTAGATCACTCGGGTCAATGTCCACTTCGTCTGGCGTATCAATTTTTGGCAGTACCTCAACCAGCACAAAACTAGTCTGACGCAAATTATCAGCATTAAACGGGCTGAGCCGCACCAGCCGATGCACGCCATTTTCTGAACGCAATCTACCATACGCAAACGGTCCTGATATTTCCAGCACAACGGTTTTCAAACCACCATCATCATTCGCAGACCGCTCCAAAACGTCAGTTTTCATGCCAGATCGTTCCGCCCACCGCAAATACATACGCTCCAGCATCTGCGCAAAATCTTGGGCATCCAAGCCACCAACACCTGCCGAAATACGAACCACCGCCTCACGGCCATCATATTTCCCGCTAAACAATAGATCTGTCTTGCGGGCCGAGAATTCCGTCTCCAGAGCATCTATTTGCTTGGTAAACTCGTCCAACAAATCATCGTCCCCCAGCTCCATGAGTTCCAGCAAATCATCCAGTTGAACACCCAACACCTGCCACGGTTGCACCGTTTGACGCAACGCAGCTGCCTTTTTGGCAACCGACTGAGCATGATCAGGATTATTCCAAATTTCAGGCTGATTTAATTGCTCTTCCAATACCGCCAATTCTTCGGCAAGCGCATCAAACCGCAATGCTTGCTTAGCCTGCATGACGTCGCTGCGGAGGGATTGGACACGTTTTTTCAATGGCTGCATAGAACCCATTATACCATCAGATCCGTGTCTTATAACTCCGCGACGGCCTCAACAAAGGCTTCGCCGCGGGCTGTGTAGTTTGCGTACTGATCAAAGCTGGCGGCAGCTGGAGTTAGAATTACAACATCTCCCGGCTGAGCAATATCCAGGGCACACTGCACCACTTCGGTCATCGGTAGCACGCCCTTTTGCACTATTGTCGCATCTGATAGTCCAGCTTTTTGCAACGCTTTTGCAATATCATCAGCATTGCCACCACTGACAATCACGCCTCTTAGTGACTGCGAGCGTGCTAATTCCTCGGCCAACTCCGTGTAATCGCCGCCTTTGTCTGCCCCACCAAGGAGCATCACCTTTGGCTGCTGAAATGACCGCAATGCAGCCACCGCACTGCCTGGCGTCGTCGAGATACTGTCGTCATAGAACTTCACTCCTCGTTTTTCTGCCACAAATTTGAGCCGATGCGGCAAGCCCGTAAAACCGGCAAGCCCCTGACAAATCACGTCATCTAACAACTCCGGCATCACCGTCTTAGCCACCAACACTGCCGCACTGGCATTCTCTTGATTGTGCGCGCCTGGCAATTTGAGCGCGTGCTGCATGTCCGGCGACAAATCAATCGGATATGACAACTGACGCGCTGGTGACTTGGCAGCGATCTGCTGGCTAAACTGATTATTTCTATTGCAAATGATAATATCTTGGTCCGTCTGGAACTGAGCAATATGTGATTTTGCATCAACATAATCAGCAAAATCATCGTGCCTGTCCAGATGATCTGGCTCAATCATCAGCACCACTGCAATATGCGGAGATCTTTCCAAATCCCACAATTGGAAACTGCTCAACTCATACACCACAGTATCGTCTGGTTGAATCTGCAGCAGCACATCCAGCGACGGCACTCCAATATTTCCAACAAGATGAACTGTTTTTCCGGCAGCACGCAATATACTAGTGATCAAACTACACGTCGTCCCCTTGCCTTTTGTGCCTGTTACGCCAATGATGGGCGCTGGGCACTGTGCGAAAAACTCATTGGTCGCTGACCATATTTTGCCACTGGTCTTGATGCGACTTGGCGGTAGTCCAGCCGTTCTGACTACCATGTCAACGTCATAAAACTGGTCGGAGAATACCCCTGCACCAGTGCGAACCTCCGCACCCGCTGGTACGTCACGTAGCTCTCGTTCATCCACTATCGTCAATTGTGCATCTGGAAATTTGCACTGAAAATACGCGTAGCTCGACCTACCTTCTACGTCATATCCTGCAATAACAATTTTCATCTTAGAACAATGCTCCCAGCTTTTCTTGGATACGTTCCAGTAGTTCTTTTTCACCACAGCTCACCCCAGCCAACACCCAGGTGTTAGCCTGGAAAAATTCACGCGCCACTTGCACAATTTTTTCATCAGTCACTGCCAAAATCGCTGCTGGCACCCCAGTATAATCCTTCACGAAATCATCTGAGAAATAGCGACCGGTATAAAAATTACTGATCTGAGAAACAGTCTGCGCGCCCATTTGGTAACGCCCCAAAGAGTAGGACTTGGCACTTTCGATATCTTCAGCGGAAATTTTACCGTTTAGCACACGCTTTAATTCACTGACGATGATATCAAACAGCTCTTCGGCCGTCTCCAAGTTGACCTGACCGGTAAAATCCCATGCCGAGTCATAGAATCCAACCGAAGTATCACTAAAAATACTATATGCCAGTCCTCGCTTGCGGGCCGCCCCGAAAATGCGAGAATTAAACGTCCCAGTCAAAATGTGGTTCAAACAGCCCATAGCGTCAGCTTCAGAATTGCTAATCTCACGAGGCACGATCATCGACCAACCAAATGTCAGATTGGAAGCTTCTTTGCGCCTGATCAACAGAGGTCCGGCGCTGTGTAGATTGTCCTTAGGAATCTCAAAGCGTTCGCCCTCTTCCAATTGCCAAGCCTCCAGCGCCTCTTTGATGCGCGACTTGCGCCCCGTCATTTTACCAGCGATCACAAAGCGCATATTCTTCAAAGTGTGTGTTCGACGGTGGTGTTCTTTGATATCTTTCAACGTCACGTTAGCAATCGTCTTGAGTCGCTGATTGTACGTCAAAATATCTTCACCCAACGCCTGTTGCACCCGCGGCCACATCACGCGGTTGTGATTGTTCAGATAGCCTGTCAACTCTGAGCGCACATTACCTTTTTCGGCTTCCAATTCTTCGGCATTAAAACGCGGTACCGTGATAGCCAACCGCTGCAATTCCAACACCCTGTCCCATTCAAAATCAGCACAAAATGCTTCATACCCCATGGAATATTCTGTCGTATAGGCGTTATAATACGCGCCGTTTTTGACGAATTCTTGGTCATACAATGCCTGTGAACGGAATTTTTCATTAGCACCAAATGACATGTGCTCCATGATGTGCGCCGTCTCATAGATGTCTTTGTCGCGCACGTAACGGCTGCCCGCCCGAAAATGAAACTGAAAGCTCATCACCGTGGCGTCTGGCACATCTATCAATAAACCCCGAGCACCGTTCTTTAGTCGTACTTCTTCAACTGTGTGCTTCATGGACTATTTCCGATTCTTTTTGCGGTTTTGGCGCTGGGCCTTTTTCTTCTTGCGCGCTGCGTTTTTGGCGCGATTTGATTCAGAAGCAGTTTTGGCCTTTTTGACTGAGAAATCATCGTCACGATTCTTTTCGCCAGATGTTATCTCGTTAACTCCCTTCTCGACAGCAGTTTCAGCGAGTCGAGTCAGCTCAGTGTCATACTCATCATCTTGTGATTGTTGCACTGTGGCATCAGCCTTACGCACACGGAAGATGGTGCTCAAGACTTCGTCGCGCAAATTGTTCTGCAAACTCGTGAACAATTTTTGTGACTCAGACCGATACTCAACCAGTGGATCACGCTGACCAACACTGCGCCAGTGAATACCTTCGCGCAAATGCTGCATGTTTTCCAAGTGCTGCATCCACAAGGTATCAAGCACCGCCATGTAGACTTCTCGCTCAACACCACGCAAGTTTTCATCACCAATTTCTTCCTCTTTCGCTGCGTATGCTTCACGCGCCAGTTTCATCACCTTTTGGATACGAGATTTGTCTTTCTTCTCTGAACCAGCCTTTGCCAGGGCTCCCTCATCAACCGGGATAACTGCAGTAAATTCTTTCACAAAATTAGGATTATTCTTGAGCGGCAGCTGTGTTGAATCGTTCACTTTTTCTTTGAGCAAGCGTTCAATCTCCGGCTTAATGTTGTCGCCTTCCAAAATCTTGCGGCGCATGACATACACCACGCGGCGGTGACGGTTGATGACGTTGTCGTACTGAACAACATTTTTGCGCGTATCAAAGTTGTAGCCTTCGACACGCTTCTGCGCTGCTTCCAACGTCTTGGACACGGCGCGGTTTTGAATTGGCGTTTCTTCGTCGACGCCCAGCCGATCCATCAGCGCTGCGATGCGCTCGCCTTGGAAAATTCGCATCAAATCATCTTCGGTCGACACATAGAACTGCGTCTCACCCGGGTCACCCTGACGACCACCACGACCGCGCAGCTGATTGTCGATACGTCGTGATTCATGGCGCTCAGAACCGATCACCACCAGGCCGCCCAGCTCCTTAACACCCTTGCCGAGCTTGATGTCGGTACCGCGTCCAGCAATGTTTGTCGCTAGCGTAATCGCGCCCTTTTCACCAGCTTTCTCGATGATAGCCGCCTCGCGCTCATTATTCTTAGCGTTCAAAATCTCAAACTTGATGCCCTCTTTTTCCAAATATTTGGCAATCTGCTCGTTCTTGGCAATCGAGCCAGAACCAACTAGTACCGGCCGACCTTGCTTGTGATACTCTTTGATGGCTTCGGCCACTGCTTTCAGCTTACCCTTTTCGGTCTTGAAAATCAGGTCTTCTTTGTCGTCGCGGATCACTGGCTTGTTCGGTGGAATCTGGATAACGTCTAGTGAATAAATTTGTTGGAACTCCTCGGCTTCGGTGAACGCCGTACCAGTCATACCAGAAAGTTTATTGTACAAACGGAAATAGTTCTGGAACGAAATAGTCGCCAGCGTCATACTTTCTTCTAGCACCGGCACACCTTCTTTAGCCTCAATTGCCTGATGCAAACCTTCGTTGTAGCGGCGTCCCTGCATCAAACGACCGGTATGTTCATCGACGATGATCACCTCGCCGTCATTGGTTACCACGTAGTCTTTGTCACGCTTGAACAATGTTTGTGCTCGCAGCGCTTGGTCCATGTGATACACACTGCGCACGTGGTCGGGTGTGTACAAATTTTTTATACCCAACAGTTTTTGGACTTTCTCCACACCCTCGTCGGTCAGGGCTACGCTGCGGCGCTTTTCGTCCAAAACATAGTCGTCTGGCACCAATTTGCTGGCAACTTTAGCGAAGGTGTAGTAATTGTCTGGGTTCTCCGCTGCTGGTGCCGAGATGATGAGCGGCGTCCGCGCTTCGTCGATCAAAATTGAGTCCACCTCGTCAACGATGGCAAAGTTCAGCTCGCGCTGCCTGAGCAAAGCGACGTCGTTCACCATGTTATCGCGCAAATAGTCAAAACCAAACTCGTTATTAGTGCCATAAGTAATATCTGCCGCGTAGGCTTCCTTACGAGTGACCGGGCGGAGCTTACGCATGCGTGGATCGTCATGATGCTCATTATCATAATCCTTGTCGTACACAAATGATGCTTCGTTAATGATCACACCAGTCGTCAAGCCCAAAAAGTCATATACCTGACCCATCCAGCCAGCGTCACGCTGCGCCAGATAGTCGTTGACGGTCACCACGTGAACACCCTTGCCTTCTAGTGCGTTGAGGTACGTCGGCAGCGTCGCCACCAAGGTTTTACCTTCACCAGTCTTCATCTCAGCCACGTTGCCCTCGTGGAGTGCCATACCACCGATCAACTGAACGTCGTATGGACGCTCACCGATGACGCGCTTGGCCGCCTCACGAACCACTGCAAAGGCGTCTGGCAAAATCGTATCCAGCGTTACATTCTTTTTCGTCAGCCGTTTTTTCAGCGCTTCTGTCTGCGTCTGCAATTCCGTATCTGACAGTTTTTCATACTTTTCAGACAGACCATTAATTACTGCAACGCGCTTTTCCAGCCGCTTCAAAATCTTCTTCTGCGGATCACCAAAAACTTTACTCAGCGCTTTTTGTTGTGTCATTGCCATAACCTTAAAACTCCCTCGCTTTCGGACATTTTCAAAACTGTATATATTGTAGCATTTTTTACCCTAAGATTAAAGAGTTTTTGGACACGACTAGCCCTGCCAACTGTCTACGACAGACTAAACTAACCGTCATCCGACAAGAGGGCGCACTTTTACAAATGTTTTCGCAAATTCAATACTCGTACAGCGTATCATTATGTCGTTTCCGGAATTACTAAAACAAGACTTTAATACGCTAGCAGATCCTTCAGAGCTAGCAAATTCATTTGATGTTATTACCCATTCTTTAGAATCCATTGGTGACATGGCCTGATGAATTCGGTACAACTGGTACGCAACATAGCTCGTGACTGGCGTCGGCATCCTGCCTTCTTTCATTGCTTGCTCGTAGGGTATCAGCCTGTCTTGATCGTCATTATTTAGCAGTAAAAAAGCCGTCCACTTATAATCATCCTCTACAATCGGCAATCCCCAGTAAGCTACAGTATTATTTATCATCCGATCCCAACAATTAGCAACTTCGCTTTCTGCAAACAATCCATCACTTTTTTCTCTTGTCTGGGTCTGCACTATACCAAGCGGATTATTCGGCACGGTTGTATCCCTCGCGACCGTTGACATAAGTTGACGCACTGAGTCCAACGGCAATGTCAATGGCGCCACAACCAAGTCATACTCTGGGAGTATTTCTTTCAACTCCGCCAGATGCCCAAAATCGATACCACCCTCCGCCAATTCAACTGGTGTCGGCATATCGATACCCGCTCCGGCAAAAATCGTTTTATAATCTTCAAGGTCTCGCTTAAACAGTTCCTTGATCTCCGAGTTGACAACTCCATCCAGTCCATCAAATCCCACCACTCCTTGCTCCCTGGCTCTAACAACAGCAGCATCTAAGCTATGGAGCGAAGCGGCCCCGAGTGACTGATAGGTTGCACTGCTCCCAAAAGGCCAAGATTCCTGCTTCTCCTGAGCCCTATTCCAGGCAGTCTCGGCAGCAGTGAGAATGTTTGGTGGAAGAATATTAGGGTTAGTCATGAAGCAACTTATATCCTCTCATTTCTGAGGAACTCCTCTGGTAGCAAATCATGATACTCAAGGACATGATGCATAACCTGGCGGTCATTTGGATTCTTGATGCCGTCCAGAAACGTTTGACAAGCTCGCTTCAGTGACACCGTCCCGTAGCTGCCAGCAACCTTGTGTAATATATCCACCATAGTGCGTGGCGCAAACACTGTCTCCTCTAAGCCAGGACGATTGTCCACCATTTTTTCTGTATCGATGAACTGGTTATAACCTTCACCATTGATGCCACTAAATATCTGCTGACTCAACCGAGCTGCTCGAACAAAATTCTCAAACTCTCCTTCGTCAATCTCTGGTGGCAACTCACCTCGCTTGGTTGCCACAGCCGCCATAGCCAACTGAGCATTCTCGCGCGGGTATTCATCATAACCCTTGTCGTGGTCGGGGTAACGCACACGATTGATATTCGCCCCAAACCGATTCTGAAACTCAACACTCAAATCATCCACGCCCTTGTAGCGTTTTGACTTTTCATTCGCCGTGGCGATGATACAAAAGCCCGGTTGAACCTCAACAACCTTCCCAGAATCTTCCTGAACAGTAAATCTATCGCCTGGGCGCAGCTGCATGATTTTGTTCAAGCGTTTCAACAGTTCTGATGGCATGGCGTTAATCTCGTCAAGGATGAGTGGTTTCCCTTGTTCCATAGCACGAATGATTGGTCCTGGCACAAACTCGCTAACACTCGCGCCATTTTCCTCACGTAGCTCTTGTTTGCCCATCAACTGGTAACTGTTGACATCGCCATAGGCACTGACAAACTCTGGTTCAACACCAAAATACGTTTGTACCATATACTCCGCCATGGCAGTTTTAGCGCCACCCGTCTCACCAACAAACAGCGTTGGCTCACCCCGCATCATAGCCGGCAGCGTCTCATCAATGATTGTTTGCATCTGTTCAGTCATCAACAAACCGCTGTCCAGTTGTCGTTTCCACTCACGGACTTGTAGACGGGTTACTTCTTCTAAAAACTGTTCCTTGCTGCTATTTGGTGGAATATCGATATTCTCATCAACCTCAGACAACTGCTTTTGCCATGCAGCTATTTTTCGCCTCTCACCTGCCGTCAAAGGACGCCCATTCTTTGCTACCTTAGCACGTAAGCTTACCATCCGCCCGCTGATTTCATCTTTCCTGTCCTGAGCGCGCAAGAACTCGGCTGCTGCGCGAGTTGCTGCCATCTGTTCGCCGCGATATCCCTCATCAAATTCGTTCATGAGTACAGCATCTTTGCGTAACTCATGTAGTTTTGCATGGTACATATACCAATCTTCTAGATTGTCAGCCACATCAGGGTATTCGTTCTTAAAACCCTCCCAACGCTGCAATTCTTCTTCGCTTGTGTCGCGCGGCATCTGCTCTTCCCAATTCGGCTCAGCCAAGCCTAGCAAAAAGTTCTCACTGATCTCACTCGCCGCTATACTAGGCTCCCCTGGATGGCCTTGACTCCTCGATGCATTGATGCGTTCAACGTGCGGTGCCGCCAGTTGCTCTAAGAGTTGTCGATCGCCCACGACCGCTGTCCGCCAATCAGATCTCACCGCTTGCATACTCTCCTGCAGACCAGCCATCAACTCCATAACTCCTTCCACGGTTCGATCAGCCGCATCTGGAGTATAATACGTCTCTAAAACAGAAGGTTCAAGATATAGTTCAGTAGTGATGGGTTTTGTTTCAACGGTATGCATGAGCGTGTTTGGTATTTTATAATATCTGGCTGGTATTATATACTATAAGCATAAGGTTTGTAAAGAAAATGGCCGAAGTATTACACCCATCAATAAATCACTCAGAATCACCGACGGTGACGCCCGAGCAAGAGGCAGCAGTAGAGCGTCAGGCCTCGCTTGATAAAGCCGCGGCATTTCTGGACGACCAAATACCAGCACTGTGTCGACTGACTGGCATGAACGTACAGGTAGCGGTTGGCGAAGGCTGGGCTACAGATACCAAAACTGGTTCATTCACTATCGATCCGTCATTCTTCATTGAAAAAGGTTATTCAGCTGATCACTGTGTATTTGCTACCCTGCATGAACTGATGGCCCATGTGCGCGACATCAAGCGAGATCCTGTATTTTCAGCGCGGCAAAATGCATTCATCATGGGCAGCAAAGACCCTCAGGAGCAACAAGCACGCCATATTTTCAATAATATTCTGACCGATATCCACGGTAACAAACAGATCATGAACATGCTACCCGCCATGCAAGAAGTTGGTGCCGATATTTACGCCAGTCGCCTGTTTCCAGCGGAGCGTGACGGCGAACCAGTTGATTATGCTAGCAACCCCATGCACCTGCAATTTCTCTACAAAATCATCCGCCAGGAGATGATACCAGGCAGCAAAACACCTGTTCGCCAAGAAGTTGATGAAGCCATAAACCAACTGCGCAACTTTCAGGGTGGACAGATTGACCTCATCTCGTTCTTGACCGATCCTGGTGCAAGGGGCGCTAATGGCAAGAAACTCTCCGGCAGTGACCGTTTTGACTATTGGCTCACGCAGATTTGGCCAAAATACGAAAATCTCATAAAATTAGACAAACAAGAGGCAGAAAACACCCAAACCCAGCAGCAAAACGGCGATCAACAGACCACCAACAACACTACCGAGCAGCAAGATGCCGACCCATCACAAAACGCTGACACTAAACAAGGCGACAATCCATTCGCGGACGCCTATGCCGATTATTTTGACAACAAGCATCCCGAGCCGTTCAGTCCCAAAGAACATAAAAAAATCCATGACGCTATCGACAAAGCTACTCAAGAAAAACGTCACGAAACCATGACACCCGAACAGCGAGAACGCGCCCGTCAGATAGCGGCCAACCGCCGCTATCAAGAGCAAACTGGACATTCACTACGCGAAAAACAGCAGTATGATAATGAAGTCAAGCGACTCCATAGGCAGATTGATCAGATGCGCCAAGTCTTTCAATCAGTCTTGGATGAAGTTGTTGCTACCCGCCGCGGTCTCAGTCGCCGGTCTCATCAAGACGGCGATATCCTCGACCCTAACCGCCTGGCACAAACTGTGGTCGACATCAAAAGCAATGTCAAACCAGAGGCATTTCAGCGCTACGAAACCGTCCGCGGACGAACCGAATTGAATTGTAAAACCGACTATTTCTTCGTGTTCGACTGCTCTGGTTCCATGAGTGGTGAGCCGGCACAAGCCGCCGCCAGTTGCGCCATCATCATGCTGGAGGGACTTGCCAGCATGGAACGCGATATCCGAAAGCTGGAAAAAGAACAAGCCGTCGATTTGTCCGACCTGTCAGTACGTACCTCACTATACACATTTGGTGATACTGCAACCTGTCACAAACCACTCAGTAGCAACCTAAATGACAAACAACGGCTTGATACATACGCAGCCATCACTGCAGCCGATGCAGGCGGTACGGCGGATTATTTAGCCCTCCAGGAAATTGCTCATCTACCCCACGACCATGATCGCCAGCGAATCATCATCGTCGTAACTGATGGTGCAAGTAATAACCCCGACGCCGCCCAGGTAGCCGTCAGCCAGCTTCGCCGTGACCAGAACACTGTAGTATATGGCGTATCAATTGGCTCAGATGCCGCTGAGCATCTATACGCTCCGAACGCCAAACGTATCAACGACCCTAAAGACTTGCCAAACGTGCTACAATCATTTATAGAAGCAACTATTCAAACATAAAAGAACATACTCTATGCCCAATCCTAATCTTCTCCCGTCACATATCAATACTGCCGCTGCGGCTGCGTGGGAGAGAGCTCAATTAAAACAAAAAGTTTCTGAGGATTTTGGTGCCACCGCCCTCTTTGGGGTACTTGACACCACTGTTGATGAAGCTCGGAAACAAGGAACAGCTGGCTTCGAGGGATTAGAGCGAATAGAAAACCCTGAGGTCCAGCGCTCGTTTGAGCAAGCTTTTCTCTTGTCCGAACGTTTGGTTGGGCATGCTGGCTTATCAGCACCAACACCAGAACAAATGCTATCAGCTGGTATCAATTTTCGCTATTTGGCTGAGCAATTTGAGCGAATGGAGCAAGAAGATGGCGTCACCCCGCACATCGTCCTGGCTCCTCACGGCCTTGGTAAAGAAACTTGGTTAGACATCGCCAAAGCAATGACAGCTGACAAAACCATAGCTGATAATCCTCTAGGAATTGATGAAGAATATACTGAGGAAGAGTATTCTGGCGTGTATGGACTGTATATCGCTGGTTCAATAGACGATAATACCTGGGATCAATTGGATCAAACGCCAACTGTAGGCTCCACCACTCCACCAACCTACACAGCTAAGGAGAACGGTAAAAACATAGGTTGGACACTACGTCTCATCTCTGGCAAAGAAGCGCCGACCCACCTTAACATGTCTTACAAGAAAAGCCAGCAGCAAAACCCACCAATTCAACACCAAACCATCGCTGAATCCTTAACATATAACCTAAATATGGTCTTAAACAACAATGAAGTACCCTTTAAAACCCCCACAAAAAAGTGGTATTCATGGTGCCAGCGACCAGAAAACCACAAACTTGGTTCTGCACCAGTCACCACTTGGGAAACAGCTGGTTATGATGACACTTATACCGGAAGTATACTGCATGTCTATATGCTTTCACATAGCTACTCAGATAACCTAACTGGCATCCGCTCACCTGTCGGGTAGCTTACTACCCGCGGCGGAAACTACGCTTGAACCGTGCCAACACACCACGACTACGGCCAACGTGCGCCAACGTGTCGTCCTTGTAGCGACGCAACTGCCCGTTCAATTTGGTCTCGACGATATCCACAGCCGCCAACACGTTCATTGTTGAGTCTTTGGCGGTGATGACTTTGTCCGGGACATTGATGATAACTTCAACCTCATATTTGTTGCCGCCAGGGTTATCAATTTGCTTAATCTTCACATCTGCAGTCACGCTTTTACGAGCGTGACGTGGCAAAAACCGATCCAATGGGCCAATTTTTTTCTCAATATACCGTTTGGTCGTGTCATTCAGTTCGTACTTTACACCAGTGATTGTCAGATTGGTAATCATATCCCTCCTTCGTTATACCTACATTATACCATGTATGTTGCTAAATTCGCTCACGTCCGCCCATATATGGTCGCAATACTTCTGGCACTGTCAAACTGCCGTCCTCGTTCTGGAAGTTTTCCAAAATCACCACCAATGACCGTGCTAGTGATACCGCCGTACCGTTCAGGGTGTGAACTGACTCGATGCTGCCGTTCGCGCGTCGCACGCGAATGTTCAAGCCACGCGCTTGATAATCCGTACAGTTCGAGCAGCTGGTCAGCTCGCGGTACGTCTCATCGACTGGTGACCAGTATTCGATGTCGTATTTTTTGGCAGCTGGCGCACCCAAGTCACCCGCCGCGATATTCACCACATGGTACGAAATGCCGATTTGTTGCCACAACGCTTCCTCGACGCTGAGGATTTTTTCATGAATCTCCTTGGACTGCTCTGGCAGACAAAACGCGTACATCTCCAATTTGTTAAATTGGTGCACTCGGAACAATCCACGAGTATGCTTGCCGTACGTTCCCGCCTCTTTGCGGTAGCATGGACTATGCCCTGCGTATAGCAGCGGCAAATCTTTCTCATCCAAAATTTCATCAGCGTGATAGCCCGTCAGCGGCATTTCCGCCGTCCCGATCAGCGTTAAATCCTCGCCCTCAACCACATATTCGTTACTGCCCTCGCCTTTTGGCGTAAAGCCCGCACCTTCCGCCGTGCGCATATTCACCATGTGCGGCACGGTCATGAACGTAAAGCCCTGCTTTGTCACATAATCCAGCGCAAACTGCGTCACAGCATTTTCCAGCAGCGCCAAATCGCCCTTGAGGTAATAAAACTTCGCGCCAGCTACTTTTGCACCGCGCTCAAAGTCTACCCAACCACGACTAACGGCATAGTCCAAATGATCCTTGGCGCCCGTTTTATGCTCACCGTAAGTTTTTACCTCAACCGAGTCTTCCTCACCGCCAAGCGGTACATCATCAAAGGTGATGTTTGGCACATTCTTCAGAATCGCGGCTACTTTTTCCTCAGTGGATTTTAGGTAACCCTCACGCTCTGCCAACTCAATTTTCAGCTGCTTGCCCTGATCAATTAATTCCTGATCTGGACGGCCACCTTTCATCTTGGCTGAGATTGCATTTCGCTGTTCACGCAGCGCCTCAACTTGTTTTTGTAAATCGCGGCGCTCATCATCGAGCTGCAACAATGTCGCAATATCGACGGCGTATCCCTTATCATGTGCTGATTTTTGCACCAAATCAGCATTTTCTCGAATAAATTTGATGTCTAGCATGCCCTCATTATATACCAATTTTGACTTAAACGTGAGAGATCATCCCAGCACCCAGTAGTGCTACTAATATCAGCCCCAACGCAAATCGATAGACGATAAACGAGCGAAAATCATTGTTTTGGATAAATTTCAGGAGCCACGCCACTGCCACGTAGCCCACGCCAAATGACACCACCGTCGCGATGATGGTTGACGTCCAGCCAACGCCGCCGGAAATGTGCTTGTATTTAGTCACGACTTCCAACAGCCCTGCTGCCACCAACGCTGGAATCCCCAGGAAAAAGCTCAATTTGGTCACTGTTACCCGGTCAAAACCGCGCAGCAACCCCACTGATATCGTAGCGCCAGAGCGGCTCACTCCAGGAACGAGCGACAGGCACTGACCCAAACCAATAACCAGCGTATCTCTCCACGTCGTATCCTTTTCAACGCGCTTGGTAGTAGCATACTTATCAGCCAGCCACATCACGCCACTCCAGACGATCAACGCACCCGCCACAAACCACAAACTACGCAATACCGTTTCAATTTCATCTTTGAACACCAGCCCCACTACCGCGATTGGCACTGAACCGATGATGATCGCCCAACCGTATTTGTAGTCAAATTTCCGTCGCGCTCGTTTCCACCACAAACCACGCCACCACGCGATCAACACTCGCTGAATATCCTGCCAAAAATAAATAATCGCCGCCGCTATAGCCCCAATCTGAATAATCGCCGTAAAAGCAATCAGCCCCTCATCGTCCAGGGGCATACCCATCAATTTCTCAGCAATGGTCAGGTGGCCTGTGCTAGAAATAGGTAAGAATTCGGTAATTCCCTCAATAATTCCTAGCACAATTGCCTGCCACCAACTCATATTCATAGAGTTTATTATATCAAACCGTTGATTCTCTACAAAAATGCGCCATTGGTCCGTGATGAACCTGGATATGGAACACTGTCACCAGAACCTTGATCTCCTGGCTTCAACTGCAAAGATCCGTGTACCGTGACCCTTGTAATGCCACCACAGTGGATACCCCAGAAGAATGATTCATTCAAACAAGATAACTGCGAATCATGTTCAATATTGATTTTAAGCGTGTCACCTTCCACAACAGCTTGTACTTTCGGTGCCTTACCATCTTTACGTGAGAAATATTTTACTTCAACTTTGGTTTCTTGAGATGATATGGCTTGCCTGTCAACCAGGCCATTACTGGTTACATCAGCATATTTAACGCCTTCAAGATTCTTTGGTAGCTCCACGGTCATTGTTTTTGTCAAACGCTCTTCATCCCGCGCCAGCTCTCGCAAGGTTTGCGTGCCAAAGATCGCCGAGCTTGAGATACAAAATGCCCCGATGACGGTGCTAATCACCACCGCAATCAATGCCGTTCGCGTAAACTTCCACTTGATTGCGCTAGCCGTCAACACGCCAAACAGCGTCACCGCAGCAGCACCGCCAACAAGTGCAGAAATCAGCAAGCCTAAAGCCCATGGCTGCGCAGCAAAACCGTCCATCCAACTAATGACACTTACACCAGCAAATAACCCCACTGGTACAGCGACTAATAATCCAAAGGTGATCATGATTAACATAAGTGAAACAAATACCTGTGAGACTTTGATGAACGTATTTTTCACTTGAGTCTTTTTATTATCGGTGAAAGAAAAATTTTTCAGACTATCCAACGTTACCTCTTCTCCCCGCATCTGTAATTTTTCAGCCGCCGTTTGCGCTTCTGGCATACTGATCCACAGTACAATGTAAATCAGTAGCGAGGTACCAAAGGTGATAAATGGCGAGAAAATGAACAACAAGCGTACCCACAAAGGATTAATTCCCCAGTAGGCAGCGATTCCAGCGCACACACCACCCAAAATTGCATTGTCTGGATCGCGCATCAATCGCTTGGTCGGCTTATTCGCATTGGTCTCAGCTGTATCGACCGTCTCTGGTGCTTCACCGTCAGCAAAATCCTGCGGCTCGCCCATTTGTTTCTGCACCGCCAAAACATCATCATGGCTAATGACACCGTCCTTCGACACGCCGCGCTCCGCCAAAAGCTCCACCATTCGCGCCTCAATTTCTCGCATCGCCTCTGGCTCAGCGTGCATATTTTTCTGGATTGAATTAAGGTACTGTTCCAATGATTTTTTGGCATCAACCTCCACGCTAAACGGCGTTTTTGCCAAATGAATTCTGGTTATTTCTTTCATCGCTTTGCTCCTTTCTCAAGATTTTTTAGCGAAGTGTTCAACATTTTTATACGATTTTTTAATTCATCTACCAGCTCTGCGCCAGTATCAGTAAGTGAATAATATTTGCGCGGCGGTCCCTGCTCACTTTCCTGCCATTCGTGTTTGAGATAGCCATATTTTTGTAAACGGCTCAGCAGCGGATAAATCGTGCCTTCCACTACCATCAAATCCGAATCACTCAATTGCTTGACTATATCGCCAGTGTACTGTGGTTGCTTAGCACACACTAACAGTACACAGTACACCAGAAAGCCTTTGCGGAGCTGAATCGCCAGGCTCTCCGCGTAAGCACTAACGTCCATGTTTTTTCTCCTCTGGCACGGTCGACTTTTCAACCCGACCGTCTTTGATGATAATTTGATGATCACACTTTTTCGCCAAATCAGCGTCGTGCGTCACTATGATTAATGTTACACCTTTTTGCTTATTATAATCAAACAGCAATTCTTCCACTTTCGCACCTGTTTCACTGTCCAAGTTACCAGTCGGTTCGTCAGCAAAAATGATTTGCGGATCACCGACAATCGCCCGGGCAATCGCCAAGCGCTGCTTCTGTCCGCCCGACAAGTCCTTAGCGCGGTTTTTTCGCTTATCATACAAATCCACCGCCTTGAGTGCCGCGTTAATTTTCTGCGCTCGTTTTTTCCGCGGCAGCCGCGCAATTTCCAGCGGTAAACTGACATTATCAATCACACTCTCATTGCCCTGGACAAAGAAACTCTGGAAGATAAAGCCGATTTTCTTGGCACGAAACTCATCGACGCGCCTTGGCTTCAGCTGCAAGATGTCTTGCCCGTCGATGATCACCTGGCCGTGTTGTGGCCGGTCCAACCCGGAAATCGCATGCATCAGCGTCGATTTTCCTGAACCAGATTTACCTAAGATTGCTACACTAGCTCCCGTTGGGATGGTCAGGCTGACATTTTTCAGCGCCGTAAATTGGTTCTTCTTTTTGCCATAAACTTTTGTCACATTTTTTAGTTCAATCATGACCTCTCTCCTATTCTGTCCTTAATGCCTCAATTGGGTCTAATTTTGTTGCCTTGCGGCTCGGCAGCCAGCCAGAAATTACTGCCATCACTACTAGTCCAAACACCAACAGCCCAATTTGCAGCGGATTGATGACCAGTAAGTTTGTCCCTGCACTTAAACCCAAGGTGCTAGTAATCACTGGGTTTAGTAACGTCACCAAACTCGCCAGCCCAACACCAATCAAGCCGCCAAGCAAACCAACCCATGCTGCCTCATACCGGAACAACTTACCAATATCACGACCACGCATCCCCAGCGCTTTCATCAAACCAATTTGACTGGTCCGCTCCAGCACCGAAATGTACATAGTATTCACAATTCCAAACACACTAGCCAGCAGTGCCAAGCCACCAAATCCTGCCAGCGCCACCTGTGCTACATTAACCATCGTTAGTAGCGCCTTCCGAATATCCTGAATTGAGTACGCGTTATAGTCTTTGCCAATCACATCTTTAGCAGCATCAACGTTACTCTCGTCATCCACCATAGCAATCGCCGTTGAGTACTGATGTGGTTGGCTCTTGTCGTGGCTAAATTCATAGATAGCCTTAGCATCAGCTGTTGAAATTCTCAGCATTGGCTCATAAAACAAAACAGTGTCTGACTTTTTGTCCACCGCCGCAATCTTGAACGACACCTCTTTGGCAACGTCTCCACCCTGCGCTGCACTGCGCACGCCCAAGGTTATCGTCTGGCCAATCGCCGACTGCGCATCCTTAAAGCCCAACTGCTTCACATAATCATCCGGGATGATAATCTCACCCGGCTTTGGCATGAAATCTTCCAGTGACCCCGCCGCCAATTCTGCCCGAGTTCTGTCCATTTTAACAGCCACCGTTAACGCAAATTTTTTATTATTCGCCGAGCTTTTAGCATAGGCGACACCATCAGTTGAATACGCCGGTGTTACCGTTTTTACATGCGGCGTTTGGCGGATTTTTTCTAAGTCCTTGTCATTGAGTACATATTTGCTTCGTATGGCTGATTCCTTATTCTTTCCAGCATCTTGCTCTGAACTACCATATTCTGGCAATTGATCCTTCTTTTCGGCTTCAATTTTTTTAGCAACCATGATCACTTTTTTATCGCCAGCCGCGTCAACTATACTATTTGTGTATAGCCGACCACCCTCGCCAGCCATCAGCGCCAAACCAATCGTAAACGCCCCGACCGAAATCGCCAATGACGTCAAAATCGTCCGACCTTTTGACTGGCGAAGATTCCGTCCCGCCCGCTTAATGATATCGATTCTTCTCATACCTTACTCCTTATAGTTTTATTGTACATAGTACTATGTTATACAAGGTACTATAAAATGTCAAGTACTTTTGAGTAAATAATCACCTAAATAACAATCTACCCCTTAGAATTCTACGATTTTTATTTTTCTTTTACAGCAAGTCGAGAGATCACCTGCCCTATTCCTCGTCGTATTCGTCCTCAATTTCCTGGTCCAAAATCTCTTCGATCACGTCCTCCAGCGTGATGATTCCTAACTCAGTTTCATCATCCATCACCACAAACAAGTGATTGCGGGTTTGGATAAATCGGCTGAGCACCGTGTCCAGCCGCGACCGCGCGTCGATGTCATGAATCTTGTCACGGTACAATTGACTCACCGGCAGTGGCAGCTCGCGCCCCACCACATCTTTGACATATAAAATTCCTACCAGCCGCTCATCATCACGCACCGGAATCCGCGAATGTCCAGCATGCTTGATCTGTGCCAGCAGCGTCGCATCCAGCTCATCATCCAACTCCACCGTAAATACCTCACTCATCGGCGTTACCAAATCGCCAGCTGTCTTTTTACTAAACTGCAGCGCTCCTGCCGCGATTCGACTTTCGTCATAGTCAACTGGACTGTCCGACCGCTCAGCATGCTCGTGAATAATCTGCTCTAGTTCTTGGTGTGAGTACAACTGCGGCGCTTCCTTACCTACCCAGCGATTGAGCAGCTTGGACATCGGCCGGGCTAGTGGCCAAAATAACACATAAATCACATCCAGCAGCCAGAAGAAATAACGCGTAATCTGATAGCCGCGCTGCGTAAAAATCGCTTGCGGCAAAATCTCGCCAAACATCGTGATCAGTAACGTAGCAATCAGCCCACCAACCACGCCGTTCGTCATATTGCCCAGCAAAATCGACATCGCCGTATTCACCCCAACATTACCCAGCAAAATACAAAAGATCAGATAATAACCGTCTTTGCGATAGCGATACACCCGTGCAGCGATTGCGTCGCCCTGCCGAGCTTTACGTTTCAAATCATCTGGCCGCGCCATCATCAACCCAATATTAAGGCCCGAGAACGACCCCGAGAGCAGCAGCAGAACCGCCGCCAATGCTAACAATAAAACGTCAGGCATAGTGCTTACCAGCCGCCGCCTCCGCCACCGCCTCCGCCACCGCCAGCGAAACCACCGCCAGTGGAACCGCCAGAGGTCGATGAGTAATCACTGGCGCTACTGGCCACGCTTGACAGACTATTCATTCCAGCTGCAAACGCCGCGGCATTGAACGCGCCCTGACCACTGTACCAATCTGGCTGCTCACCAACCTGCTCATAGTACTGACCCAGCTGCGCACTCCACTTCTTTTCCTGTCCAAACAGCACCGCATACGGCAAGACTCGCTCATACAGCTTCACCAATTGCTTCTCGTCAGTCGCATCAACCTTCACTTTTTCTGCACCCTCAGGACTCTGAAGCATTTGTAAACGCTCAGCTTCAGCCACGCCAATATACAGTTTCAGTCCTGCCAAATATCGTCTGAGCGCCAAACCCTCATCAGTCAGCGACCAGCCAAATGACAAAGCAAACACTATCCCCGCCACGAGCAGCAACATCGGCGACAGCAACAATACACCGACAACACAAACCCACAGTGCCCACCTCTGCACAATTCGCTTATTCGCCAGTTTTTGCTCACACAAACCGTATTTACCACGAGCCAAATTCTTCAAATTTGTATCATCATCGCGCGTTCTCGCCGCATACGACAAATTGTTCTGCAGCTTTTTCAGATTTAGCCGCTGACCTGGCTTTGGCATTGACGAACCAAACATATCCCGAATAACCTCAGACTCTTCGGATCTCAGCTCCTTCAAATCTTTCACAATTTCAATTTCATACTGCGCCGACCTCAAAAACGACGCCTTTCTCACTTCGTACAATTTGATGTAGTGCCGCACTGCCAAATCCAACAACTGCGCCACCTTGGCTGAACCTTTAATCGCCATGACCTCGTAATTTTTCAAAATATACGCTGAGGTCATCACACTCGCCTGGTTTGGCGGCAAATACTCTGGCGGGATTGGCTTGAGCTCACTATATCTACCAAACAGCCGTCGGTAGCGCCAGGCCAACAACAACATCAATATAACCGCCAAACTACTTGCTATCGTCTGCACCGTTGCCCAAATTTTTATCAACTTTTCACTCAACGTTTCTTGATACCCAGTAAACGTACCGCTAGTAAAGCCGACTGCCATCGTTATGCCTTCACGGCGATTCAGGCGGCTCACATTTGTCACAATTTCACCCTTATCGCCACTGACATTACACCGCTGCCTCGAACCATGCGCACCAACATAACAAAACGCCTCACCCGCTCGCGCCGCCTGAAGTGACTCGTCAAATTTCACAGACACGCGTACATTTTGCATCGGCACTCGCCACTCATTGCCGATGACATCCCAGTAAAACTCATCACGCCCCGTATTGTTATAGTGCTTAGTTACATCGCGCTGAGTAAACTTGATGACGTAGGTTTTCTCACCCTGAACGTAAACATCTTTCTTACCAATCCTTAGTTCATCACCATTCCAGTTATACTCCAGCGTTTTTCCCTGTTCATCAGTCACCGATTGCAATGAAAAACTCGTCGGATGATTGTCATATTTTTTCACAAATATTGGTGCAATGCCGCGGTTTTGATTCGGCGGAAAATGAGCAGTAATTCGCCACGTTGCCGCCAAGGTTGAACGATTTTCGCTGTCGCGACCTAGCGAGTACTCTGCGTCAAATTTAGTGATGGTAAAATTGTCCGTCTGCGACGCAAATGCCGCTTGGCCAGATCCAGCCAGCAGAGATCCAGCGATTAGTATCCCCAATATAAGTCGCTTCATGTTTCCATTATATCAAGAAAATCCGCGAAAAGAGACAGCGACCACCACACTATCCTGCCTTATCAAAAATTGTTGCCATCAGCTCACCGAACTGCTCCTTTAACGGGATAGCAATACCGCGATTCTCGTCACCCAATACGATTAGCGTATCACCCGGCTTGATATCAAATATCTGGCGCGCTTGTTTAGGTATAACAATTTGCCCACGCTCACCTACTTTTACCGTCCAGGCGTACCTTCCCTTAGGAAAACTTTCCTTATTTAACTGCGTATCTTTTTTTACTTTATCCATAAATAATTTCACCTCTTCTTACTTGCATATTATAGCATAATCATTTATAGTTAAATTCATACAAATCATATTTTTCATACAAATGGAGTTATTGTTATAAACAAGCCGTTCGCAGATAATACCAAACCAACGAAAAAACACCCGCGAAGGAGGCGTATTGTGTATATAATTGCAATCATTATAGCGCTAGTCGGAATCGGTCTCGCATTTTACGCTCACCGCAACTTGACCTATGACCACGGCACACAGGCAAAATTACAGCAAGCTGGTTTTCAGGAGAAACAAGCAAAATTACCAGACGGCTCAGTACTCAACTACGGTGAAGGCCCAGCAAACGGTCCGGCATTAGTTTTGTTACACGGACAACAAGTTTCATGGGAAGATTACGCGCCAGTTTTACCTGAACTTGCCAAGCGGTACCATATCTATGCCATTGACTATTATGGACACGGCGGCTCCAGCAAGAACCCAGCGAAGTATTCAGCCATAGCCATTAGCACCGATATTAGCTGGTTCATTCGCCAACACATCAAGCAGTCAGTTATCATTTCAGGACATTCGTCAGGCGGTTTATTAGCCAGCTTAATCACCGCTGATACACCCGACATGGTGCGCGGCTTGGTTATCGAGGACGCGCCGTTCTTTACTACCGAAAAAGGCCGTGCCGAATCAACTTTTTCCTGGAGAGGCTTTAAAGACATGCACGATTTCCTGGCAAGCGGACAGTCGAATTTCACGCAATATTGGCTCGATCATACATATATGCAAACTCTGTTTAATGCCAAAAGTCCAAACGCTTGGGACAAGATCGTCAAGAAACCAGCCCTTCAATATATGAAGCAGCATCCTGGCAAAATCCCGCGTATTTGGTACTATCCGCCAGAATTACAAGTCAATACTATGTTTGATCTCACTGCAAACATGCAAGACAAAACTGGCGAATATGACCTACGATTTGGACAAACCTTTTATAACTTTAGCTGGTTTAATGAATTTGATCAAACAGCAACCCTAAAACATATCACCAAGCCGTCAATTCTACTCCACGTGGCGCCGCCAACACAATCTGGGAGCTACTATGACGAACACGGCGTACTAGTCAGTGCTATGGACGATAAAGACGCCCAGCGCGTACACGAGTTATTGGGTTCTAAAAATAAGCTGATTGACGATATCAAATCATCGCATGACATCCATAAAGAACAGCCAAAAGTTTTCATCGAGGCAATTGACGAAATTGCCCGCCACTAAGTTACAGCTTCACTTCTGGATAAATCGCCCGCGTTGTCTCGTCAATCTCATGACGCAATTGTGGAAATGGCACACCCTCGCGGGCAGTTACGCCTTCAAAAATCCAGAATACCCGCTCAGAGTAACCCCAACCACAAGCTGGCGGCATACCGTACTCCAGCATCTCCACAAAGTCGATGTCCAGCATCATCGCCTCGTCATCGCCCGCGTCACGCATCTGCTGCTGCTCAACAAAGCGGTTCAGCTGGTCAATCGGGTCATTCAACTCAGAAAAGCCATTGCCCAATTCCGACCCAGCGATCACCGGCTGGAAACGCTCCACTGTCTGTGGATTGTCAGGATTGGTTTTGGATAGCGGACTGATGAACTTCGGTGTATTCACTAGCCACACCGGCCCAGCCACGCCTTTACGGATATTCTTCCACAGTTTATCGATGCCGCGCGGGATGGAATCAGTCTTCTCTACTTCCAAGTTATGTTCTTTCAGCTTAGCAGCGACTTCCTCAATCGTCGTATTGTACACGTCAATCCCATAGTGCTTGCGAATAACTTCAGCATAATCCCAAACTTCCCACTCACCGCTCATATCAACATTAAATTTACCCAGCTGAAATTGCAGCGTACCAAACGTTTCCTGCAGAACATATTTATACATATCTTCCATGAAACGCATGCCAGCTCGCCAGTCCCAATAGGCAGCGTACCACTCCATAGCGATGTGCTCTGGCAAATGCTCGTCTGAATAATTCTCATTGCGAAAACGCGGCCCGAGATCATACACCTTCTCGAACCCAGCACCGATCAACCGCTTCAGCGGCAGTTCGTGAGAAATACGCAAGTAAAACTGCTGATTATCCAGTGCGTCCATATGCGTCACAAATGGGTTAGCATCAGCGCCACCAGTCGTATGCTCCAATACTGGCACGTTAACCTCGGTAAACCCATGGCTGTTTAGATAATCACGCGTCGCCTGCCAGAACTTACTGCGACGAACAAATCGCTCGCGCACCTCAGGGTTGACGTTCATGTCAACGTAGCGGCGGCGGAAACGCTCTTCTTTATTTTCCAGCTTCTCCGGCATCGGCCGTAGCGACTTGGTTAATAACCGTAGCTCACGCACGCCAACCGACTTTTCGCCAGTCTGCGTCGTCGTCATCACGCCGCGCGCCTCGACAAAATCACCCGTGTCCAGAAGCTTCAGCTGCTTCATACCCAACACACCGCGGCCAGCGTCCAATTCTGCTACATCATCGCGCTGCAAATATAGCTGCACTTCACCAGACTGGTCGCGTAGTTTGATGAACGCTAGCTTACCAAAACTGCGGATTGAAGCGATGCGACCTGCAACCACCACTTCCTGGCCTACCAGTTCATCATACCGCGCCAAAACCTCAGCACACATATGTGTCCGCTCTGACTTTGCCGGGTATGGATCAACGCCTAGTTCTCGCAGCGTTTCTAATTTTCGTAATCGTTCATTTCGATAATCTTGTAATGTAGCCATAATTATCTACATTATAACAGAGAGGATATCGTATAGACAATCTCACCTTTAGGCGTAGAAATCGTCACTTCATCACCAACCTTCTTGCCCATCAATGCCTGTCCAATTGGCGACTCGTCAGAGATTTTACCCTCCATCGGGTCTGCCTCAACAGGACCGACCACTGTGTAGGTAACCGTTCTATCACTATTCTTCAGCTCAACCGCGCTGCCTAGACCAACAACGGTTGCATCAGCGCTCTTAATGATTGAGGCATGTTGCAAGATATCTTCAATCTCGATAACACGCGTTTCTAGTAGCCCCTGCTCTTCACGAGCGGCATCATATTCAGCGTTTTCGCTCAGGTCGCCAAAGCTTCGTGCTTCTGCAATTTTTTCCGCAATTTCTCCTCGGCGGCTCTTAAGCTCTGCTAACTCTTTTTCCAGTTCTTTCCGACCTGAATCAGTGATCTGATATTTCTTATTCATATACTCTCCTTCTACTATATATAGTGGTGCAAAATCAAAAACACGCTATATCTAGCGTATCGATACAATCATCGTGTAAGTACTATGATTGTATCAATACTACCAGACACTGTCAACTAATCAACGAAAAATGCTACCAATTCGTCATAGCTTTTAGTGACAGTCTCGCCGCTCTGACGGCTGGTTAGCTCAAACTCACCGCTGTCAATTCCCCGGTCACTGATGGTCACGCGCCACGGCATACCCATCAGTTCAGCGTCAGCAAACTTCACACCTGGACGCTCAGCTCTGTCGTCATACAGCACTTCTACACCAGCCTTCATCAAGGTGCTATATAGCTGATTTGCCAGCTCACTGCCGCGCTCACCGATCGCCACCAACTGCAACTTAAACGGTGCGATGTTCTCAGTCCATACCAAGCCTTTCTCATCAGCGAACTTTTCAACAATCACGCCCATCACACGCGTGATACCGATGCCATAGCTACCCATATAGGCATAGTGCTGTTGGCCATCTTCACCAGTGAAAACCAGTTTCATCTCCTCTGATTTTTGTGTACCAAAGTTGAAAATATTGCCAACTTCAGCTGTTTTGACCTTCTCCAGCTCGCTACGGTCAACGCCCAACTCAGCAACTGCCTCATCAATCACTTCCTCATTTACCGCAATGTTCTTGCCACGGTGCAAGTAAACATAGTCCTCGCCAGCCTCACAAATCGTCTGGAATTCGTGACTGAACTTGGTAAATGCTCCACCGCTCGCAAACGTCACGTAAGTGTCCTGGCCAATCCCCAACCGATCATAGCAGCGCTTATACGCCGCGATAACCGCCTCATAATACACATCCAAATCCTCTCGGGTAGCGTGCACCGAATACATGTCTTTCATGACAAATTCGCGTCCGCGCATAATACCACTTTTAGCACGCAGCTCGTTACGCAGCTTGTTTTGGAACTGGTAAACACTGATCGGTAAGTCCTTGTAGCTCTTGAGATAATTCCGCAACAATTCGATAATAGGCTCTTCGTGCGTCCAGCCAAAGCCTACCTCAGTACCATCTTGCAGATGAGACTTAAACCAAACATCAACCAATTCATCGTCCCACCGCCCTGTCTCTGTCCACAGTTCCTTGCGCTGCAAGCTGCTCATGATGAGTTCTTGGCTGTCAATCGCGTTCATTTCTTCTCGTACAATGCGCTTGATATTCTCCAGCACGCGTAGTCCTAGCGGAGTGTACGAATACACGCCAGCCATCGTTTTGTGCACATAACCGGCCTGAATCAACAACTGAGCATTCTTTGCCATCTCATCACTTGGCGCAGTTTTGCTGGTTTTGGTAAATAATTGGCTCATTCTCATATGTCAAACTCCTTTACGTAAATAATATTCCAACAGCACTATGAATAGCAACTGGATTGATAAATAATAGATAAAACGCCAAGCTGTTTTTGATGGCGTGCAGCACTACACTAGCCCAAACAGCACCAGTGTACTCACGCAACAAGCACGAAAAGATACTGAGAACGAATGTATCTAATACGACATTCCACTGTAAATTTTCGCTACCAATCGCCAGATGTGCCAAACCGAACGTGAGACTGGTGATGATGACCGAAACTTTCACTGAATTTGTCTTGCGCAGCTTCGTGTATAGATAACCGCGAAACAGCAGCTCCTCTGCCAAAGGCGCCAATACCACTAGTGTGAAAAAGATCATGGCGTACTGAGCCTGTGAATACAATGTTGTTGTATCAAAAGGCAGCTGTTGTGCTTGCTTAAAATCAACACCTAAAAACGTTACTGCCAATGCCGCCATCATGATGGAACAAATAAAATACGCAACAAAAGTCGGTACGGGTATAACCAGGTCCAGCCATGCTGGTTTGCCAGTGATACCAAGGTCTTTGATGCTCGACTTACGTCTAAATAGCCAGTACGGCACCATAGTGACCATAACTACCGTGATTATCCACACGACCACCGAAACACCAGTTGTCAACAAAACCGACGGTACACTCTTGAGCGGCACACCCGCCTGCACCAACAACCACACTACCAACGAAACCAGTAGACCTGACACCATGAACGATGCGTACGCCCAAACAGGCAAAATCAAGCACCACAGCCAGTTCTTTTTGAGCTGTACTAATTTTTTGCTCTTATGCTCATGAGAATAATTTTGCGATATCATTCCACGTTACCACTATTGTTAATGCCATTAAAATCAAAAAGCCAGTCGCCTGAATCGTCTCCTCGCGATCTTTCGTCAGTGGCTTTTTCAGCAGTCGAAAGATCGTCATGGTAAACCAACGCCCGCCATCAAGTGCTGGGATTGGCAAAATATTCATCACTGCCAGCGTCAAAGAAATAATTGCCGCCAACAGTAGCACCTGCGTCAATCCAGAATTAACAACTGATGGAAATAGTACACCCAAGATACCAACTGGACCTGCCACGTTATTACCCACCTTTGCCAAATCAGCCTTAGCTGCCTGCTTCTGTTCTGGTGAACCAATAAATTGTCCAAAGAAGCCGCCAATTCCCTGTACTATCATAGAGCCAACACCCTTCAGCGTTTCATGAGTTAGCTGCACCGTTGTTGCAACGCCCACTAGTGGCGCCGACCATGTCGCATGAATAGTCTCCGACTGATGTGGCACAACCCCCAGATAGCCACCATTTTTTGCCTGATCACGACTGAGTAGCGTTGTTCGAAAATGTAGTGTCTGATTGTTTCGTTTCACTTCAATATTTACGGTCTGCCCAGAAGACTGCTGCGTCGCTTCAGACAGTTGGGCTGAAGTACTAATTGTTTTTTCGTTCATAGCTATAATTTCATCATCAACTCGCAGACCAACTTGTGCAGCTGGCGAGCCCTCGGTGAGGCGGACAACCTTGACCGGCGTCTTGACTGACGTATTATCAAACGGCAGCATCACTTGATGCGGTAATATCTTAGGCAACCCAAACACAGCCAACACCGCAAACAACACCACGGCCGCCAGCCAGTTGACCAATACGCCCGCTAGCAATATTTTCGTTTTTACCCAATACCCCGCAGCTCCATACGCACCTTTGCCACGAGCTGAATCATATTCACCCTTGAGCTTCACAAAGCCACCCAGTGGCAACCAGTTCAAGCTAAAAACAACATGTTTACCTAAAAAACTCTGCTTTGGCTGCCATTTTTTTGCTCGCGGCGGAAAACCAATGCCGTATTCCTCCACTTCCACGCCATTGCGCTTTGCCGCAACGGCATGGCCAAGCTCATGAATAGCCACCAAAAAGACCAAAACCAACAGCCCAATTACAACACCCAAAACAACCATATCTTACCCCCCAAACCTTCGATTTCTCTTAGCGTATTCGTCTAATATCTTTTCAACATCTTCAGCTCGCATATCCGGCCAATGCTTTTCCAAAAACAAAAACTCACTCAAGGCTGATCGCCACAACATAAAGTTACTGAGACGCTGCTCACCACTAGTTCGAACGATCAAATCACAGGGTGGTATCTCTGGTGAGTATAAATTTTGTTCAATCAACTCAGCTGTCACCTCGTCCTCTGTGACCCCTGAAGCTATGATCCGTTTGACGGCAGTAACAATCTCCTGCTGACCACCATAGTTAAAGCACAAAGCCAATGTACCTTTGGTGTAATGTGCAGTGGCTGACTCAATCTCTTCTATTGCCTGGATGACTTTCTCTGGCAGCTGGTCGCGTGAACCAAGCACCACGACACGAACTTGACGGTCATGGAGATATTTCGCATCGGTTTTAACACATTTGACCAATAGTTTCATCAGCTTGTCGACTTCCGTTTGCGAACGACGCCAGTTCTCAGAACTAAACGCATATACCGAAACATATTTCACACCCGCATCAATATTAGCCGTCAGAACTTCTTTCATGGCAGTATAACCTGCTAGGTGTCCTTCATAGGCTGGCAGCCCATGCTGCTCAGCCCATCGACGATTGCCGTCCATGATATATCCAATATGCTGGGGTACGCTGCTCTCACTCACTATTTTATTCGCTCCATACTATATTGTACCACTTGTTGTAACAACCCAGCGAAATCGCCCGCCCACAAACTTGAGACTCGGGCAGCTTCGCATGCCTCACGCCCCGCTTGCTCCATCAAAGCTTGAGCCGTCTCTACCGCACCTGTCTGCGTCATAACTTCCTTCACAGCACTTAGGTCATCTGCTGTCGCCTGCTCATTACCAATGATTTCCAACAATGTTTTCTTCTGGTTCTCAGTACATCGCTTCAAAGTTTCTTGTACTAAAAATGTATTCTTTCCTTCATGAATATCGTCAAGGTTGCTTTTTCCTGATTCCTCCGGACTACCAAAAATACCCAACCAATCATCACGAAGCTGAAAAGCCAAGCCCGCCGGCAGCCCAAACGCCTCAACTTGCTGTTGAGCGGTCTTATCAGTGTCACCTGCCAAAGCCAGTGCACATAACAGCGGATTTACAAACGTATAAATACTACTCTTTTTATAATACTTTTTGATAATCTGCTCAGACGTCACTGGACGAGTAACTGTACCCGCCACGTCAGCCATCTGCCCAAACCCCGTAATGCCGATATTACGGTGCATTATTTGCTGAACAATTTTTGTATTCACATCCATGCGAGACAGAGACCAACTGGCAATGTGTTGCACCAATAGCCCAACATTGATAGCCATCATATCTGATTCAAATCCATCAGCTCCGACTTGCGAAAACTGCTTTTGGTACTGTTCATGAACTGTTGGCAGCCCGCGGCGCGTCGCAGACCGATCCATAACATCGTCCAGTATAAGCAGATAATCATGGATTAGTTCAATCACTGCTGCTAAAGATAAACCAGCCTCGGCATATTTTTGACCTGTCCTCACGTCGTACAGACAAGCAGCCAAAGCACCCCTCAGCCGCTTTCCTGGTCTCAAAGCATACTCACGTATTGCTGACAGCGCCCAAGTCGCTTGCTCATCATCATCCTCAGGCTGAACTTCATCAGCAAAATCACATAGCACTTTCTCGATATGCCGGTCTATATACGGTGCATATTGTTTCAAATCTTCAAGAGTCATTCAGACACCTATCTCGAATCGCCTACCTGAGTAGCCAACCAGACTAAATAGTCAGCACGTCCTGTTCTTTAGCCTTAAAGAGCTCTTCGATTCGCTTTTGAGTATCACTCATCAGTGAATCAATTTCTTTTTCAACTCGTTTAAAGTCGTCTTCGCCCAACTCCTTAGCATCTTTCATGCGTTTAGCGTCCTTGAGCGCGTCCTGACGAATAGTTCGCATGGCGATTCGCGCTTCTTCTGATTTCTCACTCACCTGCTTCACCAACTGCTTGCGGCGCTCTTCAGTGAGAGCTGGAACTGGCACGCGAACCACCCGACCATCATCTGATGGATTAAAGCCCAAGCTTTGATTATCACGGATGGCTGCAGCGATAGCCGTAATATTACTTGGATCAAATGGCGTTACCAGCAGCATCTGAGCTTCTGGAGCAGTTACGTTAGCTACTTGATTGAGCGGCATTTTGGTGCCATATACCTCGACCATCACACCCTCAAGCATCCCAGCGTGCGCACGACCAGTGCGTACTTTTTTCAGCTCATCCTGAAAATGTTCTAGGGCTTGCGCCATTTTATCTTCATATGGTTTAGTGTCAAACATATCTGCCTCCAATTATTTCCTATCTATTATAGCAATTTTACCTGTATGGCGCTACCCGGCCCATGATACAATATGAATAATGATTTCGAGGTTAAAATTGTATAATTTCCGCTCGTATGAGTTGTTCGAGACGCAACTGGGAGATACCGGGACGGTTATCGTTGGGCCAAACGGCACCGGCAAAACCAACCTATTAGAAGCGATATACATAGCGCTACGCGGCACAAGCTTTCGTGGATCACTGCTTGACTGTATGCGCCACCAAACAGCACATACTATCGTTCACCTGGAAACAAACAACCAACCGCGCCGCGTCCAACTACTGCGTTCAGCTGATAACGCAATCACAAAAGAATTTACCATTGCCGACAGTACTTCCAAAACACTCCCCCGAAAACACCGCCTACCTGTGGTGCTGTTTGAGCCGAATGACCTGCGACTCATCTCGTCTTCTCCGCAGCGACGTCGTGATTTTCTGGATGGGTTATTATCACGGCTGGACGCAACCTATGACGCCCAGCTACGTATTTTTAACCGAACACTCCTACAACGCAATGAGCTGCTCAAGCACCATCCAGACAACACTACCAAGTGGCAAGACCACTTATTTGCATGGGATATAAAATTTGTTCAGTCAGCAAATGCCCTGGCAACTGCCCGTGCACATTTTTTATATACCTACGAAAGACGCCTTGAATTACTCTATGCTTCCCTGGCAGGAAAACAGACACCATTCACTGTTGAATACCTACCGTCAGTCAGTCTTGATAATTACGAACAATCTCTACTGGACAGACTACAGCGTGCTCGTGAATATGAATTAGCGACAGGCTACACCTCCGCCGGACCACAACGAGAAGATTTTCTAATATCCTTGCATTCACGGCCAGCCATCAAAGTTGCTTCTCGCGGCGAAATGCGCACCATCATGCTAGCTTTTAAACTCCTAGAGCTGGAGCTACAAACCGAACGGACCAAACATCGCCCACTCATTTTGATGGATGATGTGTTTTCTGAACTGGACGCAACTCGCGAAAAGCTACTCCAAGAGACTATCCAACACCACCAATTTGTCGTCACCACCACCGACGCCCGTCATCAGAAAGACGGCTGCTTGATCATCTCCACACAATAAAATCGCCCTCACGAGGAAGGCGATTTTATCACTAGTATGTACTATTGTGCCTGGATCGCCTCAGAATTTTCGACCAACTCGCCCAACACGATTGTCACGTTGTCTTCAACGATCTCATCATATTCTGGCACTCGTTCACGGATCCAAGCCTCAAGTTGCTCAGCCGGTACATCACCATCCTGTAACGCCACCAGCTCTGCCAACTGCGTATCATCCAATGAATCAACAATTTCCTCGCTAATCCGCTCATTCACCGTCTCTTCCACGTGCTGAATCAATGCCTGCGCCTGGTCGTCAGGCAGATTAATTCCTACTGAGTTCAACTGTGCTTTCGTTATCATAGTTGTTGGGATGATTATTTGTGTATTTTCGTCATTATTCATAGTTATTATGATACCCTTTTTATCTTTTCTAATCAATTATATCTATTGCCTTTAGCTTGCTGGAACCAACCGACTTGCGGTAGCCTTAGTCAACCTACCAGCTGCCTTTGCTACCTTTACGCCGAACTGTTTAATCTTGTTCGGGTCGGTATTTGCCAGTCGTGCCATCCTATCTTTTGCTGATTCCCAGGTATCGCCCAGTGCTTCCTTACGAGCGGCCATACGAGCAGCTCTACGCGCTTCAGCTCGACCACGTCGTTCCTCGATACGCTCTCGAGAAATATCAATACTATATTGCGCCCTCCTAGATTCCTCCTCCAACCGACTCATCGCCGCCTGTAGCCGAATAGTTTCATTTGCCGCACGCATCGACTGAGCTTTTGCTGTAATTTCCAACCCCTTTTTCTCTTCAGCAACAAGTTGCAAACCTACATCTCCAGGGTTAGCCTCTGCTTTCAACCGAGCCTCTTCAGCTTCTTGCGCTATCTGCTCAGCTTGTTGATGAGCGTCTTTCTCTGTTTCTTCGGCGCGTCTCAAATCCCTCCTTAGCATCATAGATTCTAAAGTAGTCCCAATATTTTCCAACCGTTCTTTACGAATAGATGCTTTATCGTTACTATTACGCACTGTATCCGCTGTACTCTGTCTGAGTCGAATATTTTCTTGTGTTTCACGAGCCGCTCGGCGCGTATCACGAACAGCCTGACGAGTGTCTAATTCAGCCGTCCGTTGATCACGTGCCTTTTGTCGGCGTTCCATCCTGGCAGCCCTGCGCTCACGCGCTACTTTCACGTTTTGCAATATTACATCATTACCCTTCTCGAACAGCTCTGCAGCTTTTCCTCGTGCAGCACCCCAAGCATTGCTAATTGCTTCTTTAGTCTCAACGCCCTTCTGGAGAATAGCTTCTTTCGCATCACTACTCTTCTGGCCGACAACCTCTCTGGCTTCAGTACTCTTTTGTGCAATAGTCTCTCGTACCATCTCAGCACCAGAGGCAATTTGACCAGGTAACTCAGCACCCCGACTAATGCCGATATAAAAACGGTCTTTAAGACCTTGCATCATCTTGCTCAAGCTTTCTTGAGCCCGGGTCTTCAAGGCGTTAAATCTCTCTTGGCCGTCAGTGATGCGCTCATCGCGCGTCATCATGCCATTTTCAGCGCCACCTTTTGCTGCGCTCTCTGGAACAATTAACCCACTCCCCAGTTCACTCCACCCATGAGAGGTTGTCTCATTAATGCTTGGAAATGCAGGGGCTGCACTTTCTGGAACAGTTAGCCCACTCGCTAGATTAGCCCACCCATCAGGAGTAGTGTCATTGATATCTGGGAATGCAGGGGCTGCATCCATATTTTTATTCATAGTTTTCCTTTTTGTATCAATTGGTTTAATCTGTCCTCAGATTAGCATAGATTTGCTATTTTGTCAATACACTTATGCAAAATGCAACAAAAATCGGCCACAAACCTGTAGCCGATTTTCATGATAGCAACAAACGCTATTCGCTGACACCAAGTTCAATTCGCTTAAATTGGCGAACCACAATGTTCTCACCCAATTTAGCAATCGCTTCCTTGATGTGCTGCTCAACGGTCTTGGAATCGTCCAAGATGTACGATTGGCTCATCAACACTTGCTCAGCAAAGTGCTTGTTCAGCTGACCAGTCACGATCTTCTCGCGCATCTCTTCAGGCTTGCTTGCTAATGTCTCGCTTGCCATCAATTCCGCCTTCACCCGCTCCATCTCTTCAGCTGGAATATCCTCTGTAGAAGCATACTTTGGGTTCATCGCTGCAATCTGCATAGCAATTTCGTGCGCCAACGTCTTAAAATCATCCAAACGTGCCACAAAGTCAGTCTCACAGTTAACCTCGACGATAACACCGATTCGGCCAGAGTGAACATAGCTCTCAATCAAACCCTCACGTGCTTCGCGGTCACCCTTTTTCTCAGCCTTGGTCAAGCCTTTTTTGCGCATCTCTTCCAGCGCCTTGTCAAAGTCGCCGTCAGCTTCAACCAACGCCTTCTTGGCATCAGTCAAACCTACACCTGTCAATTCGCGCAGTTTTTTAATGTCGTCAACAGAAACGCCCATCCTATTTCTCCTCTTTTTTCACTGGTTTTTCTTCAGTTTTTACACTACCCGCACCTTCAGCAACAGCTTCGGTGAAATAATCCAACAACAATTGAATACCCTTGATGGCGTCATCGTTACCTGGGATAACATAGTCAATACCAGTTGGGTTGACATTCGTATCAACGATAGCAAATACTGGCACACCCAATGTCTGAGCTTCACGAACTGCATTTGCATCAGTCAAAGCGTCAACCACGACCACTGCGCCTGGCTTACCCATCAAGTCTTTGATGCCGCCATACTTAATGTTCAAGCTATCAATTTCCTCTTGGAAACGCTGCACTTCCAACTTGTTGTAACGCTTTTCCAGGTCACCTGACGCCATGCGCTTTTCTAAGTTCTTCAGCTTCTTGATCTGCTGAGTAATCGTTGAACCGTTGGTCAACATACCACCAATCCAGCGCTCAACCACATATGGCTGATTGATTTTTTCAGCTGCCTGACGCACAACGTCTTTAGCCTGCTTTTTCGTACCAACAAACAATACTTTGCGGCCTGATGCTGCAATTTTTGTTAATTCTGGCAATGCCTTGTCCAATGCCTCAACTGTCTTGACCAAGTCAATGATATGACTGTCCTGACGCTTACTGTGAATATATGGCGCCATTTTTGGGTGCCAGCGGCTGGTTTTGTGTCCAAAGTGAACACCTGACTCCAGCAAAGCCTTAATGTCTACCTTTACAGACATCTCTTTCTCCTTTTGCCTCATCCGCTCACGATGTGGAGTGTGAAACGGATTGTGTCATTAAAATTAGTTACTAGATAATTATACCACTATCGCCCCCTCAAGACAACTCCCTTTGACATTATGGGGTAAATTGTGTACAATTGAACGGTTATGAAAAGCAGTATTCACCCACAGAACTATCGCCCTGTCGTATTTAGCGACGATCAAGCGGGCTTCGCGTTCTTGACTCAGTCAACAGCGCAGACAACAGATACCATCAAATGGGAAGACGGTAACACCTACCCTCTCGTTAAAGTCCACATTTCGTCGGCTTCACACCCATTCTTTACTGGTGAAGAAAAGATTATCGACACCGAAGGTCGTGTTGACCGCTTTAAGGCGCGCCAGGCAGCAGCTGAGGCTCGCAAAGCAGCCTTGGCAAATAAAGCCAAAAAAGCCGCAGCCAACAAAGCTGCAAAAACTGATGCTCCAAAATCAGACAAAAAGGCTAAAAAGTCTAGCAAATAGCAAAGTATGACGCCTTAAAAAAACCGCCTCATCACCGGGGCGGTTTTATTAGGTTAGTCATTTTTTGATTATTTGGACATATCCGACAACGCCACTTCAGCATCAAATAGCTGTTCCTCGGCTTCTTGATAGCCGAACAAACGCTCCAACAGGTCTGTCGTCTTTTCTTGAGATGGCATAATGATTCGATTACCGACCGCATCTGTTAATATGATACACTCTTCTTTCATCCCCTGCTCATCTCCAGGAAATTGTACAGCTACTCGAGAGTAGAGACCAATCTCTTCTGCCCTATGTTCAATATCAGCCACTTCCTTCAGTTCGTCACCCCTTGAAACAACCAATCCCGCAGGGGAGTCCTGCTTTTGTTCTATCATTTTCAAAGATCCAGTTGCCGACACCATGGACAAACCGGTCAGCTTCAGCGATTCTTGGTCATCTTCTGACACTTTGAGTATATTCGGTGTCGTCATGCCCTGACGCTGAGCAATGTGGTTATAATATGCCGATCGCATGAATGAAAAATCTCCAAAAATTACATCCTCAAGATGAGACTGAAGCACTGAGCCCTGAGTATCATTCTCTCCCGAGTCATCCAAAGCCAAGACAGCCGACTTTCCATCAATTCTTCCCCGAGCTATAAATCCTTTCACTTTGACCGATTCATCCGGTCCGAGTGACATCCCCTCAGGCAATCTGTACGTCTTGGTGACAGATGATAGCGGCAAGGTATCTGGTGTTTGTTTGACAGTGTCAATTGAATGTTCCATGCGACTTATTATACCACATAATATCCTTATTTGTCAATCAAGGCAGCCTCCAGTCAATTGCCCCACGACCATTCCGCACCAGAAAATCATTTGCACGCGAAAACGGTTTACTGCCAAAAAATCCCCGATTCGCAGAAAACGGCGATGGATGAGCACTGCTAATCTTCAGGTGGCGACTGTCTGTGATCACCTGCCCAACCTTTTGCGCATGCGCTCCCCACAGTATAAATACCAACGGCCGGTCATAATCATTCAACATTGCCAGTAATCGCTGGGAGAACTCCATCCAGCCATAGTTTGCATGACTACCAGCCTGACCTCGCCTAACACTCCAGCTAGTGTTCATCAACAGTACACCCTGCTTGCCCCATGGTTCCAAAAAACCACTAGTCGGCATATCCACTCCAAGATCGTCAACCAGTTCCTTAAAGATATTCTGCAAACTTGGCGGTAATTTAACTCCTGGTTTAACCGAAAAACTCATGCCATGTGCCTGACCTGGACCGTGATAGGGATCTTGCCCAATGATCACTACTTTAACCGCCTCCAGCGGACAAGCTGCAAAACAAGAGAACATGTCTTGCCGTGCTGGGTATACTTCGTACTGATCGCGCTCAGCGTCCACCCGATTCATCAACACTCGAAAATACGGCTGCTGAGCCTCAGCTTCAACAAACTCGCGCCATGTTGAAAATGCCATATATCTATTTAATCACGTTTGAGTCACGTGACCTAGCGTGTTGTAAACGTTGACGAAAGGTCGTCTGATAGTTGTCTCGGTGATATGGTCGCGCAACTTGCACACCTGGCGGCATCGCATCTTCTGCTCCAAGTAGAGAGCTGACATCAACCGCCAACGAGTAATCTGACGAGTGCGACCCTGCGATATACGTGCTAAAAAGCTCAGAAGAACTATTTGCCCAATAATACGCGCGGACTGGCACATACTGTCCCCCACTCATACGGAAGCCCACTTTTAATCTCTCTTCGTTAGCAATCGCCAACTGAACTTCAATTCGATCCTTTAACTCCGGATGTCTTTGCAGGAAACACTGCTGCTGTTCCATGATTTCCGTACCACTACATGTCCAGTCATCTAGCATGATGATATCGACGTTTTCTTTAGACAAGTTCACCAATTCCCCCTCATCGATGAGCAGCCTATTAGCATACCGAGTCAACTCATCATCAGAAAACTCATTCATAATCAATTCCATGAAATACTCATCACTTTTTATTTTTCCTTGTGGGGCGGCATAATCAGCACGTTCTATGTTATTAATTTCACCCAGCATAACAAACAATGCTTTATCGGGGTGCGCGTCTAGTCGATGTTTCCAATACGTCGCGATTCCGTGCGCCGCCTCCATGAGTTCCAGCTCACCAACATAGTTGAGATGATTCCGGATTTTAGATAACCGTGAGGTACGCGCCAAATCATCACTTCGCGCACACAACCCAGAAAACAATGCTGAAATTGTCTGCTGTTCCGTCTGCACTGAAAAGTCTTCTCGGGTCAAGGCATCAACCTCACGCGAAAGCAACGCCCGACTACCGATCACACTGTGTACATCGTTTTCCCTGCCATGCTCCCTATTGCTCATCAACTCCGCCAACGTCGGTGCTCGCTTCACACAGTGGTCTATTTCCATCCGATGCGATATCTCTTCTCCAGACACCGTTTCAAACGGCTCACGTGGATGAACGGCAACGGAACCCTGCTCATACAGATTGTACATCACCTGATTTTGGTTATATTCAGGCTCGCTACTCGGACTGGCTTGCCTGACTCTGCGCAATCGTGCAGGGATCATGTTTTGAAGCTTAACCATGTTACGCATATTATACACACAAATTCTACTATTGTCAATATACGTCATAGGGTTTCTGTGCTATAATATGGCTTAATATGGCACAAATTGCATTACACTTAGACGACCTGATCGCCGAGAGACAAGTCTTGGCAGATTTTTTAGCGCAGCCTACCGCATATAGCGATCCAGAGTTTACCATCAAAAACAAACGGTTTTCGGAGCTGGAAACGTTGATAGCAAAGGCCGAGGAGCGCCAACAGCTAACAAAAAACTTAGAGGAAGCACAAAAATTGGCTACTGGCGGCGATGAGATTGCAGAATTAGCAAAAGCTGAAATCACTGAAACTGAAGCACGTCTGGCAGGGCTGGAAGAAGAATTATTCATCCTACTGACACCAAAAGATCCAAACGACGAGAAAAATATCATCATAGAGATCCGTGCCGGTGCTGGCGGTGACGAAGCCTCGCTGTTTGCAGCGGAATTGTACCGCATGTATTTACGTTGGTGCGAAGCCAATGGCTACAAAACTGAGCTCATCAGCGAATCTGCCAACGACTCAGGCGGGTATAAAGAAGTCATTTTCATGGTCAAGGGCGACGCGCCATACGCCAAATTGAAATTTGAAGGCGGCGTCCACCGCGTCCAACGCGTGCCAGTCACCGAAAGCCAAGGCCGCGTCCACACCTCCACCGTCACCGTAGCGGTGTTACCAGAGGCCGAAGAAACTGATATTGAAATCAACGCCAATGATCTGCGTGTTGACATTTACCGCTCCAGCGGCCATGGTGGTCAGAGCGTCAACACCACCGACTCGGCGGTGCGCATCACTCACCTACCAACTGGTATCGTCGTGACCAACCAAGACGAAAAATCACAGATCAAGAACCGCGAAAAAGCCATGAGCGTGCTGCGTTCGCGCTTACTACAGATGAAAATTGACGAAGAAAATGCCAAATTAAGTGCTGAGCGGCGATCACTCGTTGGCACTGGCGACCGCTCCGAAAAAATCCGCACCTACAACTTCCCGCAAGACCGCATCACCGACCACCGCATACACTACAGCCGTAGCAATATCCCCGCTGCGATGAACGGGGACATTGACGATTTGATTGAGCAACTACAGCGGTATGAGCGAGAGCTAAAAGCAAAGAATGCTGAAGCTTAACAAAAAACTCTATTCCGTGATATCGCGCTTGATGTCATTGTATCGTTTACTATATTCCCCCATGTTGACACGATGCATGGAATCAGGCAGTACAGCAACCATTGCACCGCCACCTTTAGTAGCTACCTCTGCACGATCCATGAAATCATCGGCTATTTCGCTAATCTTAAACTTTCTAAGTCCTCTTTTACTGATCACCCCTTGTTCGGCTAATCGTTTATACTCAACATACTCTCGCTCAGCCTCTTTAATGGCAAGCAGTTTAACCTCCTCTGGATCTGTCGTTGCATAATACGACAGACCAAGTTGGCCAGCGGCTTGCTCCCTGGCGCGCACTTCATCATCATTTTTTGCTATATATACCGAGGTCCAAGGATGAGACGCAAATGATGACGCCAATTCGTCAACAGGCATAGTATCAATACGCCTCGTGAACACATGTGGTAACCATTTACCATGTTCCGCAGCCTTACGAGCGCGCTTTTCTCCTGGATCATGATAATACCCTTTCAGGTGTGCTCCCAGTAACGCCGCAGCCACGGTATTATTTGCAACCACCGCAGAGAGCACACTATTTTTCATCTCTTCAGAGTTAAAATACATACCGCACGCATAAGCAAGAGCGCCCAAAGCATGAATTATAATGGCCTGCTTACGTAATCGTTCTTTAGATATTGAACTTCCCAGTGTGTATAACAAATTTTTCTTCTGGAAGTCAATTTCCCCATCTATCGCATCCTTAACGTGGCACAGCTCATGCCGTAGCGTAGCCTCAGAGTCAGAGTCGTAGTCAATCCCGATAACAACATCAAGCCCTCCCTCGCCATCATCACTTACATACCCTAATTCATCACTCCCCAAGTATGAAGAATTTTCTGTACCAGTGATGATTAGTGACAAATCGCCCCAGCACTGCTCCGGTATTTCAGCATACTCAAGATATTTTTTTAGTCGTTCTTCAGAAAGGTCAACAACTTCACCAGGCACTAGCTCAGCACCTAGCTTACGATCAAGCTGAATCTTTGGAAAATCATGATCAACGGTCACAATACCCTCACAAGAAGGAAAATCTACTTTCAATTTGTTCACGCGCTTATTCATATATGCCAACTCTTCCCGTGCCGTCTAGTAGCCACGTTGATTATGAAATTTCTCTTCAATGGTGTATAATTTAGCATATAATGCAAGAAAAGTCAACCATAACATCCTGGTTAGCAACCGCCACCAATACATTAAAGCAAGCCGATATCGCATCAGCCCGATTAGACGCGGAGCTCATTTTAGCTAATACTTTGCGCAAAAACCGAACATACCTTCACGCGCACCCGGACGAAGAGATTGATCCGCGGCGTATTGATATCGCCGAAGCACGACTTAGCCTGCGTCTCGACCGCGTACCGCTGGCGTATATTTTGGGCGAAAAAGAGTTTTATGGACGGAATTTTAGTGTATCGCCCAGCGTACTAGTACCGCGTCCCGAATCAGAAGAAATGATCAATCTACTCCTGAGATTGGCGCCACAAGACGACCAACCAAGGACGCTCATCGACATAGGAACTGGCTCTGGATGCTTGGGAATCACTGCGGCGCTCGAGTTGCCAGACAACTGGCATGTTGTTTTGTCAGATATTAGCCCTAAAGCACTCCTAGTGGCAGAAAAGAATGCCAAGAAATTGGGTGCTAAAATCTTTACGCAAAAACAATCCTTACTACTCGGCCAATTTGAAAAGCTCGACTGCATCTTAGCGAATTTGCCATATGTCGACAAGGATTGGAAGAACACCTCCCCAGAGCTCCGTCACGAGCCGTCAGAAGCCCTGTATGCCAGCGAGGGTGGGCTTAAGCTAATCCGAGAGCTCATTCAGCAAGCACCCAAGCATATGACCGACCAAGGGCTGCTATTCATCGAGGCAGACGAGGAACAACACCAGACGATCGTAGCCTTTGGTAATCAAAATGGCTTTTTACACTTGGAAACCAGCGGATTGATCGTGGTGCTACGACTTGTAGGCACCGAGCGTTAACCTCAGTTTCTGCTCTCTGTTATCTCTGATAACCGTCAGCTCGATAGTTTCGCCTGGCAGATATTCGCCAATCAAGCTTGTCAAACCACCATGTTCGCCAATGGTTTTATCATTAACCTTGGTGATGATGTCGCCAGATTTGATGCCCGCTTTGTCTGCTGGACCGCCCTGCTGCACCAATTGCCCAGAAACACCACCGACAAAAGCACCATGTTTGACTGATAGTTTATTTGCAGCCCGTGTTTCTGGCGTCACCTCCAGATAACGTATACCGATGTATGATTTATTGATCTCGCCCTTTTCCAGGACACTCCGGATCAGTCCTTTGGCTGCGCCTATCGGGATAGCAAAGCCAATACTCTGGGCATCCTCGACGATAGCGGTATTAATGCCGATAACTTGACCAGCCATATTTAACAGCGGACCACCTGAATTACCTGGATTGATAGCGGCATCAGTCTGCAAAAGGTCTGTCAATGACTCAGGCTTTTGGTCTTGATCGTCGTCGCTGTCTGACGAAGCCTGCAATGGACGGCCCTTACCTGAGATAATACCGCTCGTGACAGTGTTTTGGAATTTACCAAGCGAATTGCCGATAGCAATGACTTTCTGACCAACACGGACAGTACTCGAGTCACCAATGGTCGCTGGCGACAGATTATCAACACCGTTAATCTTCAAAAACGCAATGTCGTTCAGTGGATCAACCCCCACTAGTTTGACGTTGGTGTGGCGGTCGCCCGAGCCAGTGATGATTTGGAAGGACCGCCCACCATTTACTACGTGCTTATTCGTCAAAATATAGCCGTCTTTACTGATGATCACGCCAGTTCCAGCGTTCTCTTGTGACCTAAAACCATTACTTTTTACGGTGATAATCGATACGACGCTGGGGGATACCTGATTGACGATTTTTGAGACATTCGATTCTTCGGCGGTAACAGTCAGATTGCCATCAACCGCTGGACCATGCGTACTAGCGAGCTTTGGACGCAACACCGTCAGTAGCAACACGCTGCCAATCATAATCATCAACAAAAACAGCGCTGCTATGGCAACCCAGATAGCAATCATTCGTCGCCGCGACAGCGTAATCACCTGCGCGCTGTTATTTGGCTGTTCTATCCCCACCTCTGTCATCTATCAAATCCTCGTTACCGTGTTGAAAAATAGTAATATAACGCCTATCACTGCTACAGAAAACAAAACTGGCGGCATGATCTCGCTCCGTACGACCGCGCCGTTTTTCTTCCATGATCGATAGACCCGCTCACCCAAGAAAGATATCAACAGCAAAATAATAGTCACCTGCGGAAGTTTGATCATGGTGAGTCCTGGTATAGCATAGGCAAAGGTCCAGTAGTACGCCAGCCAACCAATCTCCGCAAACATAATCCCCCAGATAGAGCTCAGCAAAACTGTTTGATCTTCTTTGTAACTGACCAAAAAGTGCCGAGCGGCGCTGTAGCCAATGACCATTGAGCCAGCAACAACTGCAATATCTGGTAGCAAATAGCCAATGGAGAACAATGCTACCGTACCAAATAAAATGGCAATGGCCGACTGCAACATCATTTGCCAACGCTTTGACATCGGTTTGATAACAACCAGCCAAATGATATAAAAGGCAGTGAAAGCAATTTGCACGGCGATATTCCCCACAGACAGGTACAGCAATGCCACCACGCTCAATCCAACGATCAAGTCCACCAGGTTAGACTGGATATTCGTCCACCAAAAACGTGGCCTCACCGCCAAGACACGCCATTTACTCAAAATAACCAATACTACCGCAGCTACTGGCGATTGCACCATGAGTGTAATACCAAATAATGCCAAAGCTAAGCTGATATTCAACAGATGGTACACCACCTCACTAAAAAATGATTTGCGTTTAACGGTTCGCAGTAGCTCCATATCTCTTGATTATATCATACTATACAGGCTATACTAAATAGGATGGATGCAACTTTTCTTGATCGACACCCAAAGATTCGTGACAGCTTGGGGCTAATCGTTTTTGTTGTTGGCGTGGTGGTCGGCACTCTGCTGATTAACACCTTTATTTTTCGTAATTTTACTGTTCAAGGTGCCAGTATGGAACCGACCATGCATACCGGTGACCGCTTGATTGTCAATCGATTACCAGTGACGGCAGCGCAAATCAAGAACAAACGCTACGTTCCTGAGAGAGGCCAGACAATTGTCTTTAAAAACCCAAATTTCAACTCTTCGTCAAACAAAGATGAGTACATTGTGAAGCGAGTCATTGCGTTTGCTGGCGAGCGCGTTACGGTTAAGGACGGCGTTGTTACGGTATATAATAGCGCTCACATCCACGGGTTCAATCCTGATACCACGGTGAATAAAAACGAGCCCGGCCAGCCAACCTCTGGCGATGTCGATACCACTGTGCCAGAAGGAACTATTTTCGTCATGGGCGACCACCGACAAGAGAATTATTCGTGTGATTCCAGGAACTGCATGGGACCAATACCGCTATATGACATCGTCGGACCAGTCTCCATGAGAATCTGGCCAATCAATAAAATCCGTGGATTTTAGCTACTTTTTCAGCAGTTGATGAATACGTTCAAAATCAACAGCATTTTTAAATGGTATGATGATTTGTCCAGCGCCACGAGTATTGGTACGAATTTTAATCTTAGAGTTAAGTTTCTTAGTTAAATTCTGCACCACTTCCTCATGAGGGATTTCAACTGGACGGCGCTTTTCAAATGGATTGTTTTTGGACTCTTTCCAAAGGACTATCGCCTGCTCAATGCGGCGAGCAGACCACCCTTCAGTGATGATTTTTTCCAGCAACTCTTCTGCCACTTCTTTGGGCACATTGATCAATGGTCGGGCCTGACCTTCAGTAATTTTATAGCTAAAAACAGCTTCCTGGACGGCCTTTGGCAGTTTTAGAAGACGCATAGTGTTAGAAATGGCGCTAACCGATTTGCCACCAACTCGCTGCCCTATCTCGTCCAATGTCAAGTTGAACTGATCGCGCAGTTTCGCGTATGCCGTAGCAGTTTCCAGAGGATTGAGATCGCGACGCTGTAGGTTTTCAATCAAAGACAATTCCAAACGATGCTGGCCAGTCAGCGTTCGCACCAATGCCGGCACCTCTGTCAGCCCAGCTCTCTGAGCGGCACGCCAACGACGTTCACCTGCAACGATCACATAAGCACCTGCTTTGCCTGTCACTACCAGCGGCTGTAAAATACCATGAATCTTTATCGACTCAGACAGCTCATCAAGCGCCTCTTCATCAAACATCCGACGCGGCTGATCTGGATCGGCCATGACTTGCTCAATCGGTAATTGTTTGAGCTGACTAAGTCTGCCGTCTTGTTTGGCAGTCGGATCAAACGACTCATCAATTAGATTTGTCGGAATGAGTGAATCAAAACTACGGCCCAGTCCTTTTTTCATCAGCCGATCCTCCCTATGATCTCCTTGGTTAGCGCCTTGTATGCTCGTGCGCCTTTGGAAAAGCGATCATACGCACCCACCGGCAATCCATGGCTTGGCGCTTCAGCTAAGCGAATATTCCGTGGAATGGTGGTTTGGAAAACTCGATCTGGAAAATGCTTCTTGATCTCCTCATGAACCTGCGTTGACAGCGTTGTACGGCTGTCCATCATGGTTGGCAGCACACCCAATAAATCTAGCTGAGGATTGAGCCCCTTGCGTATCAATTTCATAGTCTCTAGCAGCTGACCAAGCCCCTCCAGTGCGTAAAACTCTGCTTGAACTGGCAACAGAATATAGTTTGCCGCAATCAAACCATTAACCGTCAGCAGGCTCAAACTTGGCGGACTATCGATGATGATGTAATCATAATACCCCTGTAGATTGTTGATAGCCCGTCGCAGCCTGATGAACCGACCCTCAGCCTGCGCCAACTCGACCTCAGTATTTGCCAAATGCGGCGTAGACGGAGCCAACGCTAGATTTTTATATTCTGTTTGGATGATGGCACTTTGAAGCGTCGCCTGGCCGGTAATGACTTCGGTCATAGTGCGTGATAGATTAGATTTATCAATCCCTAGACCACTGGTTGCGTTACCCTGAGGGTCAAAGTCTATCAGCAGGGTCTTCTTGCCACTTTTTGCCAAATAATATGCAACATTAACACTTGTCGTTGTCTTGCCAACGCCGCCTTTTTGATTTGTCACCGCAATGATTTTTGTCATTCGTTCCCCTTTTTACCTGCCCTAATTATAGCATGAGCAAAACAGAAATAACAGACATCAAAAAACCGCTTCTCTGATGGAAGCGGCTCTTTCGATTATTTGATTGACGTAATCTGAATCTTGGTGTATTTCTGGCGATGACCAGTTTCTTTATGAACGCGTTTTTTGCTCTTGTAGCGGATGACGCGGATTTTGTCGCCCTTGACTTCTGCTTCAGCAACTTTTGCCTTCACTACCACACCTTTTACGGTTGGTGTGCCAACCTTTGTTTTATCACCATCAATCACTAAAAGTGCGTCGAGAGTGAGTTCTTTTGTGCCTTCAGGGAGGAGATCCACCAAGAGGGACTCTTTTTCGCTGACAATGTATTGCTTGCCAGAGATTTTTACGACTGCTTTCATTTCGTTCCTTAATATATATTTACTATCAGTGACCAATTATAACAGAGACAGACGATACATGCAACTAGTTTTTCTGCAGCTCAGCCATGGCGTTATTGGCGCGCAGCCAACCACTCGGCGAGCCACATTCCATATAGTCACCCTTAGCCTCGCCCACCGCGATGACGCCACCACTGGCAATGTACGCGTTGATGGCGTCAGTCAGCTCAAATTCACCGCGCTGCGGATTGGCGGGCAATGTCCGCGCTAACTCAAAAATTTCTTTATTAAGAACGTAAAAGCTTGAATTGTTGAGGTTACTCGGTGCGTCTTCCAGCTTTGGCTTTTCAATGATGCGCACAAAATTGCCTTGCTCATCAGTCTCAATGATGCCAGTATGCGGAATAAAGGCCTCCTCGACAGGATTGCCCAGTAAACCAGCCGATAGGCCACGCGCCTCCACCAATTCCGCCAGATCAGCCGCATTTGAGCCACCGTCGCTGCGCCAGAAAAATTGATCGCCCATCACCACAAAGGCCGATTCACCCGGTTCGATAAATTCGCTCGCCAAGCCCACGGGAATGCTCGTGCCATAACCACCAGTGCTCGGCTGGGTTAAAAAATGTATTCGCACATCGCGCAGCGGCGCTACTAGAGGTAATTTATCTTCTTTACCGGCACGCCGCAGATAATCGTTCAGCTGAATATTTGACCGATAGTAGCTTTGCACCTGAGTACTCTGCTCGCCCACCACGAAATAAATATCCTTGACGCCCGCCCGAACAATATCTTGCACGATATAATCAACCACTGGCCGCGTCCCCACCGGCAGCATACACTTTTCGATTGATTTGGTAATCGGTAACATCCGCGTACCCCAACCAGCAACTGGAATGATAGCTTTAGTGATCATGTTTTCTCCTTACATCTTTAGTTCTTTGTGGCTTCGCTTCAAAATTTCCAACATTGCCTCGTAGCGCTGCTCGTTGGCGCTTAGTTTTGCGTAGAGATACACAACATCGTCAACCACTTCAATGTTCACTTTGATATCTTGGTCGTATAACCACGCCATAAAAGATGGATTGAGCAGCTCAAAACTTGTCACTTGATTTTCGTCAGTCGCATACACTTGATAGCGTTTATTGAAATCGCCCCATTCCAAAGACACTTTGTTATATCCACGCGGAGCTTTCAGACGCGACAGGAGTTTACCGCGCCGCTCCACTAAAATTCCACCATATGATTTCGGCAGATTGATTTGCCCGACCACGTATTGGTCGCCTGACTCGTCTTCTTTGGTGCGATAGGTATATAACTGGACCAACAAATCGCCTGTCCAGAAGCCAATGATATGGTTGTTAATGTCTGCATTCTTAAACCCAGCCTTAAACAACTGACCTCTGGTTGGCAGCAGTAGATTACCCCAATCTGGACTAAAGTACATCCTGTTATCAACAGCAAATTGTCTCAAAGACCGCACTAGCATGCTTTCCTCTTCCGTCGCTTGATCGATGCTGTCTAGTAGCCAAGTGTTTTCATGGCGCACAAAGTTCCATTGTTCACCAAATTCCTCTGTCGTCGCAGTCAAAACATCACCACTTGCTGTATCGATCAATTGATCATTTGCCTGAGCTAAAATGCCAAAACTAACACGGTCTTGCTGGTCATTGGCATCATCATGAGCAGATGTGATGATAATTTCCTTGATGCGAATATTGCTCATGTGATTTGCTCGACCCATCTGTTGCAGGGCGTATAGCATCAGACTGATGTGATTTGCGTATCGCTGTGTGGTGTAAGTTCGAATTGATGCTACGTCCATTTGCTGCCAGTCGTGCTGGAACTTGCCAAAAATTGATACTGCGTATTCCGTTAATCGCTCTGGACTCCACACCGCGTCCGAAGCCGCTGCCTGCTGCACGGACCGTTGCGCTGCTGCACTACCTTTCCGGAAACGACCTAACTTATCAGCCCACGCACCACCAAACGCGCCAATGACGGTAGATATCATCGCCACGATGAAAGCGAATGTGCCACCCCAAAGATATAACAAACTAACCACGGTTCCAGCCGCCATACCCACTGCCACGCCAGCAGCCTTGGAACCTGTTTTTGAGCGAACAAAACCAGCCACACCAGCAGCTACAACTGCGGGCAACGCAAAAATTCCACCACCGCCAGAGCCACCACCAGAACTACTTCCGCCGCCGCCTGCTCGCGCCAATAGCGGCATTATTTCAAGTACAAACATGTATCAATTATAGCACTAACGGTTGCCGCTGACGTGGGTTATTCAGAAAACTCTACTGAATTACCTCTGTGGAGATCTTCTTCGACATCAGTCCAAAAGCGCTGGATATCGATGATGTCCGACTGATCCAGACGAATGGCTTGGGGCTCTTGCTGCTCACGCGCAATTTCCTCCCCCAAACCATCAGCCAATGGATCAATCGGTTCAAACTGAATGCGTGGATGAAAAAATGTAACTTTCATATGTTTGTTTTATCAATTTAACTAAAATATGATAGCACATTATCATCAATACGTCAATACTAGCTTCGTTATTCAGCAGACGAATTACTGGCGCTGAAGTGTAATCTGCAGCTCTGCACCTTCTATCGCAACCGTAGTTGAATACGCGTCGCCCTGTCCAAAAGTCGCCAATGTCTCAGCAGCAATCACCTCTGCATGCTCGTTGATCGCCTGGCGAAGCTGCTCGTCATCCGTCGTTAGTTGCAGCATAATCCGATCATCCACCTGTAGCCCCGCTTTTTTGCGCGCGCTTTGGACGTGGCGAATAACCTCACGCACTAATCCTTCGCGCTTCAGTTCAGGAGTAATGACGAAATCATAGACAACGCTTGGTTGTGCTGATGATTCATTAGCTTCGAGCCCTGAACCAATAGCAACTTCTACTGATTTAACGTTCAACTCGTCTCGCGCAATATCAACCAAGAACTGCGCGACTTCCTCTGATGTATTCTGAGAAATAGTGCTAACAAGTTTCGTGGAAGCAAGCGGCTGACGAACCTTGATTCCCTCTGCGGCACGCTTCGATAAACCGTCGTTCACGGCAACACGCAGTGCGTTCATATCGCGCAATATTGCTCTATTGACTTCACCCGCCGGCAACCAATCCTTCAAGTGAATCGATTCATTATCGCCCGTCAAATTGCGATACAACTCCTCAGCCAAAAACGGTGTAAATGGCGCCAAGATGTAGCTCAGGCGCACTAGCACATAATGTAGCGTACGGTAAGCATCATTCTTGTCGCCATCATCTTCCGACTTCCAGAAGCGGCGGCGACTGCGGCGCACATACCAGTTGGATGCGTCGTCCAGGAACGGCAAAATCGGGCTCAGTGCATCGGGGATATTGTAGGTATCCATGTGGCGCTCAACTTCTGCCACTAGCTGATGCAGCCGACTGACGATCCAAATATCCAGCGGATTCGTCAACTCGCCCAGCGGATCTTTCAATTCACCATCATATTCCCAGCCATCAACTTCCGCGTACATGGTGAAGAAATCATACATATTCCAGATCATACTGAGCTTACGCGCCACGTCACCAACGTCCTTATCGTGCAAGGCAAAGTCTTCACCGTTCAGTAGCGGACTACTCAGCAGCAAGAAGCGTAAACTATCGGCACTAAACTTATCCATCAGCTCGTTCGGGTCGGTAAAGTTACCTAAGGACTTGCTCATCTTGCGGCCGTCATTGCCCGCCACTACACCGGTGGTGATGACGTTACTGTAGGCGTTTTTATGCTGCTCACCAGCCTCGCCAAAGGCGCCGATTTCCGCCAAAGCGGCGTTGACAGCATGCACATAGTAGAACCACGCCCGCACCTGGCCGATGTACTCAACGATGAAGTCCGCTGGGTAGTTCTGCTCAAACTTGGCCTGATTTTCAAACGGATAATGCAGCTGGGCAAACGGCATCGAACCTGACTCAAACCAACAGTCCAGTACCTTGTCAATGCGCGTAAATTTCTCGCCGTCAATTTCAAAGGTGATATCATCCACCCACGGGCGGTGGTAATCATCCAGTTCCACGCCGCTCAGCTCCTTGAGCTCCGCGTACGAGCCGACCACCTTGACCGTACCCCGGTCGCCCTTCCACACTGGCATGGCCGTCGCCCAGAAGCGGTCACGGCTGAGGTTCCAGTCTGGTGCTTGCTCGATATTTTTGGCAAAGCGGCCATGCTTCAGGTGGCTCGGAAACCAATTGATATGCTCGTTTTGCTCCAACATCAGCGGCTTCTGGCCCTGGATATCAAAGAACCACGACGGAATCGCCCGGTACATGATGCGCTGCTTGCTACGCGGGTTGAACGGATATTCGTGGCGAATGTACTCAATCTTCCACACCACACCCTTTTCTTTCAGGTCTTTGGCGATGAATTTATTATTTTCCCATACCTCCAGGCCTGTGTAATTGCTATTGGTGTAGTAGCCATTATCATCGATGACGTGGAAGGCGCTAATGCCGTGGCGCTTGGCCAGCTCAAAGTCATCCTCACCATAGGCCGGCGCAATGTGCACGATGCCCGTACCCGACTCGTGCGAGACAAAATCCGCTGCGTAAATGGTGTGGATCTTGTCGTTTTCTGGCCAGGCCGAGCCGGTATCGAGTGGTTGGTAGGTTTTACCCACCAATTCGCTACCAGGGAATTTCCGCAATACGTCGTAGTCCAGCGGCTGGTGCTTTTCATCCTGTAGCGTGCGCTCCAGTGCTTCCTCGGCGATAATCAGTTTTTCGCCATCCACCAGCACCTCGCAGTACGTCATATCTGGGTTGACGGCCAGCATCAGGTTGGCCGGCAATGTCCATGGCGTGGTGGTCCAGGCGAGGATAGAAACAGAGCTTTGCGCATTAATAAACGCTTCAATCGCCTGCTGAGTCACGCTCGTCACAGGGCGGCTCAGCAGGTCTTCTGGTGTGCCCATAGCAAATCCTGCACCCTCATGCAATTTGAGTTTCTCAGCATCAACACCAGTCACAATATAGATGGAACATGCAACATTTGTTCCATTTTCGTGCTTGACAGTTTGCAGCAAAAGATTATTCGAGCTTACTTCAAGTTCAAGCTCCTCCTGAAGCTCACGGCGTAGCGTCTCAATTGGCGACTCGCCCTCGTGGCTCGTCCCACCAAAGAGGCTCACCATGCCTGGGTTTGTGATTCCTGACTTATCGTCTCGTTGTTGTGCAATGAGTTTGCCATTTGTATCCACCAACAAAGCGCCAACATAACTCCTCTCGCATTCGTCAAAGCCTGCTGGCTTTTGTGCATCATCAACTATTTCACCGTTCAAAAGTTGCTTTACTCGCTGCTCAATTTCATCACGCGCTATCCGATTTTTTTCTACACTCTCATTACGTGGATCAGCCACATCCCACCAAATAATATTATCACCCCTGAGCCAGTCCGGTGTCTGGGATTTCTCCGCTAGATTAACGATCAAATCATAATCACCCAGCTTATCGGCGGTGAGCAGCTGCCGCTTATGTCCAGTGATGTCAATACCCACTTCTTGCATCGTCTCACTACTTCTGGCTGGCTTGCGGCTCATAGTTTCAAAATCACTCAATGTTGGAGCTTCGCCCCATTTTTTCTCTGGGTTCAACCCAGCAGAATCGGCATTTTGAGAGCCAGAATAGTGGTTATAAAATCCCTGCGCCATCTGCGAGCGAGCAGCATTTGCATTACATACAAACAAGACTTTTGAGTGTTCACTTAATACTATTTTGTGGCTCGTCTTACCATCTTTTAACTTAAACTTCACATACACACTCGGGTCGGTCACCGTCTGGTAGGCGTCGTTGTCCATGGTTACTTCGGCCTTGCTGACAGGGGTGGCGAACTTGGTGTCATACATCAGCACCTTTTCGCCTTCGTAGATTTTGCCAGCCTCATACAGCTGTTTAAAGGCCCACCAAACGCTCTCCATAAAGTCCTTATCCATGGTGCGGTAAGCGCCCGTAAAGTCCACCCAGCGGCCAATCCGGTCGATCACACCCTGCCACGTCTCGCTATTCGCCACCATACTCTCGCGTGCCTTGGTGATGTATTTTTCCAGGCTGATGGTCGGCAAAGGATTACCGTCTTTATCCAGCGGCGCTGGCTGGTCGCTACTCGTCACAATCTGCCGCCGATCCACGATATTCAGCTGCTTTTCGACGAAATTCTCCGCCGGCAGCCCATGACAGTCCCAGCCCCAGCGGCGCTCCACACGCTTACCTTTCATCGTCCAGTAGCGCGGCACCGCATCCTTAACGATTGAACTCAGCAGCGTACCGTGGTGCGGCACACCAGTGATAAACGGTGGCCCGTCATAAAAAACGTAAGCATTATCCGCCGGCCGCTGCGCCACCGACTTCTCAAACGTCTGGTCATCCTTCCAGCGCTGCACCCAGTCCTTCTCATATTCTGCCGCTCGGCGGCGTGTTCCGTGTGTGAATTTCATTGGTTTCCTCCTTGATTTGTATTCATTTCATGCGTTTCACTATTTAACTCATTTCGTAATCTCATCCAAATTTTGCCCAGCTCATTGTGGCCATCGCGGTTTTCACCCCAGCCCCAAAAAGCATCTTTTGGCGAATCCTCAACAATCTCTTCATCCAGTGTTTCAAGCAGTTTTTGCTTAACGTATGGGTTTTGCTCACATTTGGCACGGACGATTTCTTCCATAATGCCAACTTTTATTTCGTCCCAGTTCTGAGGCGCTTTGTCGGCATTTGCCTTAGCGATTTTATACGCTTCATGCGCAGAGCGCGCCTGAAAAATCTGCTCCGCCAACTCTGGCGCCGTATCAAAAAAGTGCGCCGCCTGATACGCATGCTCACTCGTTGGCCAACGACGCCCGCGCCAATCAACCTGAAAGCTTGCAAAATTATCAAGCACATAAAACTCTCGTGGATAAAATCCCACAATTGACCCATCGGTGACGAGCTGCGGATCTCTAAATTGCTTAATCTTTGTCATAATTCGCCTCCCATATTCTGCTCTTCTAGTTTCCTCATCGCCTCCACTATCTCCTCATGAACAATTCCATTGCTCAGTACCGCTCCGCAAATATCCTGATCATACCGCTGCTCCCGGCCAAAAAGGTCAGTCACCTTGCCGCCAGCTTCCTCGACGATGACTTTTGCTGCCGCAATGTCAACATTTTTACCCTTCGTGCCAGCAAAGACCGATGCGACAAATTCACCACGCGCTACTAGGGCTGCCGCGTGCGTCGTACTTCCTGGTGCTGTGACGTATGCGCCCTTCTCATACGCTAACTTGTGAATCACCCGCATAACATCCCACTGGGCATTCGGCCACCAATCCACGTTCATCCCAGTCATCCCACCAAAAGTCTTCTTATTCACGTAAATCTGTTTACTATTCATAAACGCACCCTGGCCACGGACCGCCCAATACAAATGATCACTAAACGGCGCATAAATCACTCCAACTTCCGGCTGACCATCAATCACCAATGCCAACGAGAAGACCGATACCGGTAGCTCCATCGCAAAAGGCGCCGTGCCATCGATCGGGTCACATACCCACACATAGTCCGAGCCACGGCGAGCACTCGCTTCTTCACCATCAATATCATGGGCTGGATATCGCTCGGTTACTCGCTGGATCACAAGCCGGTTGATTTCCTCATCGGCAACGGTCACGATCGTATTGTCGGCTTTAAAGTGAGCATCCAGATTTTTACCAAAATATTTTTGCATAATGTCGCCCGCTTCGTGCGCCATACTTTTTGCAAAATCAAGCCATTCTTGTTGTTGGTTGGTCACAATTTACTCCTTAATAATATATTTCTTAGTGTCATCGCTACTGTATCATCCAGCACTCGCACTCGATCCCTATGTCGATCACTATACCCAAGCGCACCCTTCTGATTTGTATAGAGCGTTATGTGCGGGATGATAAACTCTGCCCGCGGGATCAGCTCACGAATTGCATCACGCCAAGTCTCTAGTTCATCCCATCGAGCAAGCGCAATAATCGTTTCACGGTCAGTCGTATCATCCTTTAGCTTGAGAAAATCACCGGTCAATTCTGGCTCTGTAGTTATTGTTGCACCGGCTTGACACGATACCCGCTCTAACCGTCTATACGCAGCCTCATCCAGACCGTACTCCTCACGCACTGCAAATAACGACAAGTGGAATTCATTATCTTTGAGCAATAGCCCCGCCACCTGACGCGGAAAGTCTACCGCACGAACCAAATCAGTCATATCATACATGATATAATCATGTATCCGATCAATAACGAAATTGTTCACTTGATTGTTGCGCATACATCCCTTCATATTGAGCAGCTCCTATTAGTATCAAACGAGAACTCTCTCAAACAAAAATGACCTCTTTTGACTTCGAGAATCCGCTGGAGGTGCTTCAAACGGACGGTACCATCTCGATTCCAAAAGAAGTGATTCTTCGCGGGCTTTGCCGAGTTGAGCGGCATCCACGCACTCTTTTAGCGCTTAATCGTTCACTTTGTCGCAGCGAGTCGCGGCGAGGTCTAATCTCAGCTGATAAAAGCCGATTTCTTCCCGCAGGCTTCGCGGTTGATAGCCGCTCATTTTGCGCTGACATCATCAGAGAAAAACCTCATTAGACACACGCAAAAACGCCCTACTCTCATTGTAGCGCGTTTTCACCAAAATCCCAAGGGAATTATTTGATTTCCAAACCACCCAGGACGCATTCGCCCTTCAGGTAGATTGTCTTTTTAGCGGAAGGCTTCGACATAGTCTTATCATCGCTGCCACCCAAAACACCACGCACCTCGTTTTTGACGATCACATCATCAGGTAAGTTGATATTAATGCCACCGCAAAACGTAAAGACATCAATGATTGCGCCATCCTTAATGTTCGCCTGACGCAAATCTAAATCGACGCCACCAAATATCGCTGTTGCTGAACCACCAGTATAATCACCCCTCACTCGTGACTGTTCACCATAAAAAATTGCCACTTTTTCATTATCATCAGTGCCCGATTCTTCGGCTCGCTTGCGATTTGCAGACCCAATACTGAACACCATCATCAACCCAACAGCGATCAATACCACTGGCCAAAACAACTTCCAGATGCTAACATCGATGATTCCATACGCATTCAAACCGACCGACACGCCAGCGGCCAACAACAACAAGCCCCACGCCCGCGTCAGCAGTTTTCGGGAGCTAACTATTGTCACCAATCCCGCCAGCACTAGGCCGGCTGCCCAAACCGTTCCCCAGAATACATTCCAGCTATCAAACTTGATGATTTCGAGATTCCTGAGTAACAGAATCCCGCCGAGCGCTACAATGGTAACACCAAAGAACGCTCTGACAAGAAAATTTTTCTTCATATCTTTATTATGACATATGGTCACGCATTATCAAAGTAAAAAAATTTGCAATAATGTTTTCGTAAAATAGGGCGATACGTCTAGAATAACTGCTCACCAAACTTTGCGATTATCGCCATCATGGCAAGAACTACTAAAACTGCTGCAAATAACATATCATATCCGCGATCAACAAATTTGCCCAAGGTCTTACCAGGTATATTCTTAACCAAAATATTGTACCGCGTCATGCCAAAGAAGATCAGAACCATACCAAGGTCCAGAGTCAAGCACCACGGGCACAGTGCGCCAATCACCAAATAGCTCATACCAAACATCCAGAAAGCAAAGAGCAGCCCCGCAATTACGCCACCTTGCGCGCATTGCATAAACCATTTCGGAAACTTTGTCCCCGCCAACAAAGCAACTGCTATAGTGATCATCACCGGCAAAGTTGCCAGGCCAATAAAGCTGTTTGGGAAACCAAAGATTGCCGCCGACCAGTGGTTAGCAACCGCCGAACAGCTCAAAGCTGAGTTTAAGTCACAACTAAGAACCGCTTCTGAATTCTTGGCTAATACCAATGATTCAATTGATAAAGCCAGCGACGCTAATAGCCCCAATCCGCTTCCGACCAACAATGCCAATGCCGACATATGCCGTCGCCTCCGATCTTCATGAAATAACCAATTTTGCACCTTGTTAAACATAAAAACTTACCTCGCTAATTGTCGGTAGCGGAGTTCCTCGCCACATATTTTGTAGCTGACCGCTGTCACTCAATGCAATAATCGTCGGATATTCCACGATGTCGTATGTCCTACAAAAATCACTCCCAGCTGCCGAGTCAGGATTGACTTCCTCCAAATCATACCCTGTCTGATTTTTGAAATCCCTGAGATAATCGAACACTGCGCGAGCGTGATCACTCTCTGTTTTATACACAACAACAACGCGCATGTCTTAATCCCTTTTCTCTCGTTGCTGAGCTAAAATTTTCTCAAATTCATCCAAGGTTTTGAAATCATAATACACACTAGCAAATCGAACATACGCCACCTCATTACGATCAGCCAAAGCGTCCAAAACTGCATCACCAATCTGTTTTGATGGCACTTCAGACTCTCCCAACGCATACAAAGCGTCTTCGACAGCACTCACGATCTGCTCAACTTCTTCTTCCGATTTGAAAAACTTGCCGACCGACTGATGCACTGCTGAAGATAGCTTAAACCGGTCAAATAATTCTCGACGTCCACTCTTTTTGAGCACTGCTAAATTTGGTTTTTCAATTCGCTCGTACGTCGTAAATCTTCTACCATCAGCCGTTTCCCTACGACGGCGAATTGCCATACCGCCAGCAACTTCACGCGACTCAAGCACCCGACTGTCACCAATATTCACTACTACCATAAACTACTCCCTGTTCTTCTTGCGACGGCGTAAGAATGCTGGGGTATCGTCTTCATCATCGTCCTCTTCTGGCGGATTGTCCCAAATGTTTGTGTCGTCTTCAGCAGCAAAATGTTCGGCAGCCTCTTTATGTTCTAGCTCCATGTCGATATTTTGTACCATTTCTTCGTCCAGATTGTCAGAATTGGTCTCGACTGGGCTCACATCAAGCGTTACGTCCCTGTCGTGGAAGGTCTCGCTGTCAAATCCTGTAGCGATGACCGTGATCACCAAGTCATCTTCCATCTCTGGCTTCAACGTCGCACCAAAGATGATGTTTGCATTTGGCGATACCGCACTAGTGATGATTTCAGCCGCCTCCTGAATCTCTGCCATGCTCATGTCGTAGCCACCAGTAACGTTGAACAGCACGCCCTTAGCACCGTCAATCGACACTTCAATCAACGGCGACTCAATTGCCTGCTGAGCCGCCTGAGCTGCTCGGTTCTCACCGCTCGCCCGACCAATACCCATCAACGCTGAGCCAGCATTACTCATGATAGCCTTCACGTCAGCAAAGTCCAGGTTAATCAATCCGTGCTCGGTGATCAGTTCAGAAATACCTTGCACACCCTGACGCAGTACATCGTCAGCAATTTTGAAGGTTTCCAACAGTGGAGTGCGTCGATCAATAGTTTGCAATAAGCGATCATTTGGAATAGTAATCAACGTATCAACTTGTCGACCCAAGTGAGTGATTGCCCAATCAGCATTCACTCGACGTTTTTCACCTTCAAAGCTAAACGGTCGCGTGGCAACACCAACCACTAAAATGCCCAACTCACGAGCAATCTCAGCAACCACGTACCCAGCACCAGATCCCGTTCCACCACCAGCACCAATCGTCACAAACACCATGTCGGCGCCTTCAAGCGCAGCACGAATTTCTTCACGTGACTCATTAGCGGCCGCCTCACCAACCGCTGGGTCAGCACCAGCACCAAGGCCATTGGTCGTTGAATGTCCTAGATGGATTTTGACGTCAGCTTTTGAGTTATGCAACGCTTGTGCGTCGGTATTCATAGCGATGAACTGCACACCGTTGAGGCCAGCGTCTTTCATGCGGTTGACTGCTGAACCACCAGCGCCACCAACACCAACAACTTTGATGCTAGCAAATGTCTGAACTTCGCTTGGTTGTATTTGTGGCATTATCGTATCTCCCCTCTAATCTCTATCCAGTATATCATCTTTGACCCTGGAGTGGTCATATTTATTTGAATTTTGCGAACAACCCACCTAAGAATCCGCCAGCCTTTTGGGCAACTTTATTAGCTTTTTTACCATGACCCCCTTCGGGCTGGGATGGATTGGTGGACATCGCCAACATCAATCCTATCGCCGCTGCATACTCTGGATCTTTGATATCATCAGTCATGCCAGCATAATCCTGCGGTTTACCGATTTTCACTGCCAGCCCAATCTGCTCTTTAGCAAATTCAGCCAGGCCCTTTACTTTAGCGCCACCGCCGACTAACACGGCTCCACTCGGCATTTTACTGATACCGCCTGCCTTTTTCAGCTCTTTAGCTATCAGTTCGAAAATTTCTTCATAACGCGCCTCGACGATTTCTGCAACTTCTGCTCGGTGGAAAACCTGCGTCTCTTTCTCATGTTTGATGTCAATCACGCCCGTGGTTTCACCACCCAATTCACCATGTTGCAGTTTAACCTTTTCGGCAATTTCCAAATCAACCTTAAGGCCAATTGCCAAATCATTGGTTACATTCTGTGAGCCCATTGGCACGACTGAAAGATGTTGCAAATCACCCTCTTCGAACACCGCCACGCCCGTTGTGGAAGCCCCGATGTCGATCACAGCCACACCATTTTCCATCTGAGATTCATTCAGCACCGCTTGAGCGCTCGCCAACACCGTTGGAACTATTCTGACAGCATCGATATTAGACATTTCCGCCAACTTGTGCAAATTCCCCAGGTGTGGCACCAATCCAGAAACAACATTTGCTCGTAGTTCCAGCCTCGTCCCGGTCATGCCAATCGGGTTTTTGATATTATCTTGCCCGTCCAATCGATATTCGTACGGAACCACTTCCAAAATCTCACGATTTGCAGGAACTTTTCCAACCGTCGCTACATTCTCCAGACGCGCTACGTCATCCTCTGTCACTTCGCTACTACTCGCATTAACAGCAACCATGCCATCTACTTTAGTACTGATGATGTGTACACCATTGACACCCAAAGCAGCTTGGTTCACTCGATGACCGCTCATTCGCTCAGCCGCATCAAGCGCCGTATCAATCGCTGCCGCTGGCCCATTCAAGTGCGTGATCACACCCTTACGCATCCCGCTATTGGGAGCTTGTCCCACTCCAATAATTCTTGGCACGCCCGTTGTCTCGTCGATGTGCCCGATAACACATCGCACTTTTTTCGTGCCGATATCAATTCCTACCGCATAATGAGATTGTTCTTGCATATGCTTACAGTATATAGGAATATGGGGTCATTTTGCAAGCTGTCAAAAAAGCATAAGCATGGTACACTAAGCATATGAAACGTAGTACTTTTTCTCATAAGCCTGGGTTTACTTTAGTGGAGATGATCATCATCATTTCTGTTATTGCTATTCTCTCAGCAATTGGCATCGTGAGTTATCAACATGTCAGGCAAAACGCCTATGACGCCAAAGCCAAAAATGCGCTGCAACAAGTTGAGACGGCATTCAAAGCCTATATCACAGCAGGCAATAAAATACCGATGCGCTACTACCATCCTCTCAAGTTTTACAATGACCCAGGCGGCGGATGGATGGACCTTGGAGTGTCCGTCTTTCATGGTGGCGGGATAGGTAATGCGTTAAATAAAGCTGGTTTCCTGTCTGGCAATATAACGGATGATCTGAAAAATGGCCCCAAAAAAGACACCGACCTAAAAAATAATATCGGCTTTCGACAATGCGGCAAAGACAAAGTCTTTTTCTACATTGAAATATACGGTAAAGGCATCGAACAGCGCGAATTCAACAAAAAAATGGAAGACCTTCACTGCCAACAAAAAACTGACGAAGCCTGGCTCGCCGAACACGGTATTAGCCGCTACGCAGGCGGCTGGGGTAGTGGAAACTTCCGTATCCAGCCAAATTATCTCGTTGCAGAAATTGATTTAACGTAGTCCTATAGCTTCGTCAAAATTTCCGCACCCGTTTCAGTAATTAGTACTGTGTGCTCAAAATGCGCGCCCAGACTGCCATCTCTCATGCTAATCGTCCAGCCGTCATCCTCAGTAACAATTTTCTCACCACCGAGGCTGGCCATCGGCTCGATAGCGATAGTGTCACCAGCGTGCAACACCGGACCAGTACCGCGCTGACCATGATTTGGAATCTCTGGACTCATGTGCATTTCCAGCCCCACACCGTGACCAACCAACTCACGAATGATACCCAGTTTCGCTTTTTTCAGCACCGCTTCAATGGCTGCTGAAATATCACCAACGCGCGTCCCATCACCGGAAATTGCATCAATTCCAGCATACAAACTCTGCTCCGTTGCGTGCAGCAAATGCTTTTTAGCACCGCGCGGCTCTTCGTCAACCACCATAGTAAAGGCGCTGTCCGTTTTCATGCCGCGGTAGCCAATCACCAGGTCAAAACTCACTACATCGCCCTTCTCAAACACATAGTCTGTCGGAAATGAGTGCACTAACTGCTCATTGGTCGATACGCAAATCACCCCTGGAAATTTTACCTCATCTGTCAAATACGTCGCTTCCGCGCCAAAATCCTTGACTCGCCCAGCCACAAACTCATTGACGTCCAGCTCACTCATGCCAGCCGTTACTCGCTGCCGCAATTCGTCGTAAATCGTCGCTAGCATCCGCCCACATTCGCGCATATCTTTCATCTGTTGTGGCGTTTTTTCACCAGTGATCAATTGACTCATTTGGCGCCCTCAACGATTCCGCGGCTAACCAGCTCTTTTTCAATCTCATCATGCACTTGTCCCACTGTACCCACACCGCTCATATGGATGATTGGGATATTATTGTCATTCAGATAGTCCAAAATTGGGTAAATTTCACTCCGGTAGATACTGAGTCGCTTATCAATCGCCTCTGGCGTGTCATCAACACGACCACGCACCCGCAAACGTTCCAAAATCTCATCTCGTGGCACTTCCAGCACGATCACCAATTTAACGTCCTGACCGTGATGCGGCCGCGACTCGACCAGCCACTTAGCCTGCTCCAACTGACGTGGATAGCCGTCCAAAATGACACCGTTGATATCCTTGGCTTTATTCAAAGCCTCACCCATCAAACCATTGATAATCTCCACCGACACCAATTCACCAGATTGCATACGATGAATCAATTCACCATCATGTGTGTCGCGCAGCAACTGCCCTGCGCTCAGCCAACGCCAACCATGACGCGCTGCCAAAATCTGCCCCTGCACACTCTTACCAGCACCAGCCGGTCCAAAAAAGATAATCATGTTCCCTCCTATTTTGTCAGTTTTTCTTTAACAATCTTTGCAACTAAAGCACCGTCAGCAGCATTGCCAACCTTCTGTTTCACTGCGCCGATAACCTGTCCCATCTTTTGCATGGAAACGTCATTCATATTTGTTATGACGTCTTCAACAATCGTCACAACTTCTGCTTCACTCAACTGTTCTGGTAAAAATTCTCGCAAAATTTCCGCCTCTTGCTCCTCAGGCTCCGCCAATTCCGCGCGACCATTACTGCGATAAAGCTCCGCACTCTCAACGCGTTTTTTCACCTCACGAGCCAGAACTTTTTCAACTTCAGCATCGTCTAAGCCTTCGTCACGCTTGCCCAGCGACACTTCCTCGTTCAAAATTGCTGCCTTTACATTACGCAACACATCCCCACGAAAACGATTGCCGCCCAAAAGAGCGGCTTTCATTTCATCAGTGATGCGCGCTTTTAGCGCTGACATTAACGCACTCCCAGGCGCATTTTTGCCGTTTTTTCAGCCCGACGTTCACGACGAACGATTGCCTTTTTACGGCGCTCGGCCTTTGAAATTGGTTTCTCAAAGCGCATAACGTTTTTAGCGCGAGCCAAAACACCGCTCTGCAAAACCTTACGGTTGAAACGACGAATGATGTTTTCGTTCGCTTCCTTCTGATCTTTACGTGTTACTTGTACCATACTTCCTGCATTATAACAGATGAGGAAATATTTGACAAATCTACTGTAGCTATTCTGCACTACTTACGTGTAGCAACCGCCCCTCAACCGTTCGCACCCCCTGCCATTCATTAATGGTCGGCTGGAACCATGCCGCTACCTCGTCGCCCGGATCGCGGAAGAATTCCTCTGGCGCGTTAAATGCCAGCATCTGCAACACTGTACCATTTTTATCACGCAGCGCTAATTTAACATGTTGCCCATCCGCGCCCATTCGCCGTACACTCAACACGTTTGCCATGGTAATTTTCAGGACTGGCTCTGGGTTGCCATTGCCAAACGGCTCCATTTTTGCCAAATTCTCCACCAACTCCTCGTCAATTTCCGAAAAATCATCGATTTCCACATCAGCTCGTGGCAGTAAATATCGCTCTTGGTTTGTTAGTTGCAACGAATCATAAAACTCATTCACGCGACGACGGAAATCACCGATTTTCTCAGTCTCCAGCGTCACGCCAGCCGCCGCTCCGTGTCCACCACCTTTGATGATAATGTCATCCGCCGCCCGCACGGCATCCGCTGCTGAAAAATCACCAAAACTGCGCGCCGAACCGGTCGCCTCCTCGCCACGCTCACCGATGATAAACACTGGTTTTTTATATTTCTCCACCAGTTTCGATGCCACGATACCGATAACGCCGTGATTCCAACCACCACTACTGACCACCAACACCCGGTCATCAGCCAACTCCTCAGCCTGCTGACACGCTTCCTCAAAAATCGCCTCCTGAATACTGCGCCGCTTGCCGTTCAGTTCCTCCAACTTCTCACTCGTCTCCAGCGCCGCCAGCCCATCGCGCGCCACCAGCATATCCAGCGCGTGCTGCGCTGTCTCCAGTCGACCCGCTGCGTTCATTCGCGGCCCCAAACCAAACCCCAAATGTCTGGCATTAACCTGCTCTGGTTCAATACCTGCCACCGTCATCAACGCTTTCAGCCCTGGGCGTTGTTGTTTTTTCAACACCTCCAAACCCCAATACACATTTGCCCGATTTTCATCCGCCAGCGTCACGATGTCGCACACTGTCCCCAGTGCTACCAAATCGAGCAGCCATTTTTCATAGCCATCAGGCAACCCATCGAGTTCAGTCTGCAGCGCCTGCACCAACTTAAACGCCACGCCCGCACCGCACAAATCACGAAATGGGTATGTATGACCCGAAAACTTCGGGTTCACCGCTGCCACGCTCGGTGGTGGCGTCTCGGCCACGTTGTGATGATCCGTTACCACCGTATCAATTCCCAAGCTGGTGGCATAGGCAATTTCCGCATGACACAAACTACCGGTATCCACCGTCACGATCAAATCCGCGCCCATGTCGCGCACCTTGTCCACCGCACCCATGGTCATGCCGTAACCCTCGACAAACCGGTTCGGGATGAAAGCGTCGACACCCTCAAAACCAAACTTACCAAACGCATCCAGCAGCAGTGCCGTGGCGCTCAGCCCATCAATATCATAATCACCGTAAATGACGATTTTTTCGCCCTGCTCCCGCGCCTGTTTCAACCGCGCCACCGCCTTTTTCATGTCCGGCAGCAAAAACGGATCATGTTTCACCGCCGCATAATCCGGCTGCAAGAAAGCTTCGCGCGTTGCCCGCGTCGTCAAGCCCCGCGCCGTCAAAATCCGCTCAAATAGTGTCATCAATCTCTATCAACCGAACTACGCTTCGGTCGTGCCGCATGCTGCTGCGACTTAATCACCATTCCTTGCAACTCCTTGAAAATTGGAAATTGCTTATTTGTGAAATACGTTCGCGAATTGCCTTGCTTCTCGCTTTTGAGAAAACCGACTTTTTCCAATCTCTTTAACTCGCGCTGAATATTTCCTGGATCTTCTTTGATCAACTTCGCCAACCCACGTACGTGAGTGTGAAAATCAGGATATTTAGCATAAACAACCACAATCTTACGCCTCACCCGCGATGTAATAAAAACGTCTAACATAGTCCTGTGCTCTTTACTGCATCCCCTTCTTTACTTAACTCCAGTGTAGCACAATTTTACAACACCCGACAAGTCCTTTAGCGCCAATTCATAATTACTTGGTTGATTTTTGCAATGGTCTCTTCGCGTGAAGGTAGCTCATTGTCCTCATAATAATGATTGATCCCCATGAAGTTTTCCTTGACGTCCAATATATGCAAATCATCCACCGTGATGTGCAATCGATCAACAGCAGCAATGCTACACACAGGCAACGCCACCACTAATTTTTCAATGCGAATTGATTTTAAAAATCCCAAAGCCACATCCAGGCTTGAAAGATTATCACCAAAACCATCACTCACCAAAATGACTGTCCGATCTTTCAACAATGCCACGTCAACGATACCACCATCGCCCAGCAGTCGATTAATTCGTTGGTATGCCTGCTGTTTTTGTTGTTCCAGATAGCCATGAAATTCATTAGTATACTCTCGAATCTCGCCAGACGAAAAGTCACTGTTGTAGGTAAACTTTCCGCTCTGAGAAACTGCGCCAAAACTCAACCCCTCTCCAGGAACGTCAATACTCTCCGACAGCAGCATCATCAAAACACAGTGTAGTCTGACCGCGATCTGCTCACCGACCAATACGCCGCCTTCGCCCAATGCCAGCACTGCACAGTTTTCGTAACGATATTTTTCGAACAACTGCTGTCCTAGCTCTGCGCCCGCCTGCATGCGACTCTGAAAATACATATGCTTATTGTAGCATTGATGAAGCGTTATAATAATAGCTATGCGATACTACGAGGTGGCTCCAACTACGATTGTCCGCGCTGACACTGGCAGCTTTTCCTATGCTTCACATGAAGAGTTAGTGCCAGGAATTATCGTGACCATTCCCATCGGCAAGAAGGTTGTTGTGGGTGTCGTTTTGCAGGAGATAGCACAGCCGCCCTATGCCACGCGGGAGATAATTTCGGTCATCGATCAGCCGCCGCTACCCAGCCAATTACTATCACTACACACCTGGATGAGCCAATTTTATGCGACTCACCCCGCCACTGTCTGGCAAACGATTCTACCGCGTGGTGTCACCAAAAAACGACGAAAATCCATAGAGTTCACCTCTGTCGATATGCAAAATCGAACAAAAAATGTATTCACCAAAGATCAGCTCCAAGCCCTGCAAATCATTGATTCCATAACCAGCGGAACGGCTCTGCTACACGGCGTCACCGGCTCCGGGAAAACGCTAGTCTATATCGAAGCATCCCGACGCGCTGCAGCCAAAGGAAAATCATCGATAATACTCATTCCAGAAATAGCCCTAACGGCTCAGCTGGTCTCAGCCTTCACAGAACATCTCGACAACGTGATCGTTACCCATTCTCGCCAGACTGAAGCTGAACGCCATACAGCATGGCTACACGTTTTGAACGCTAACAAGCCCGTTGTGGTCATCGGCCCAAGGTCAGCCTTATTCATGCCCATACATAACCTCGGATTTATCGCCATTGATGAATGCCACGAACCTAGCTTCAAACAAGAACAATCCCCCCGCTACTCCGCACTGCGCACTGCTGCCGTGCTGGCGCAGAATCATAACGCCAAGTTAGTTCTGGGTAGCGCTACTCCCAGCATCGCTGACTATTATTTGTCCGAGCAACGACACCGACCCATCATCACCATGCCCAAACCCGCTCGCAAAGATGCCGTCAAGCCCACTATTAAAGTCGTTGACATGACCAAGCGCAATAATTTTACTCAGCACTTCTTCCTATCAGACGCCCTACTTTCTCAACTTCAACAAACCTTCAACGATGGTCAGCAAGCACTCATTTTTCACAATCGTCGCGGCACCACCGCGATCACCCTGTGTCAAAATTGCGGCTGGCAAGCTGGCTGCCCTAACTGCTTTGTGCCGCTGACACTACACCAAGACAAACATCAACTTGTTTGCCATATATGCGGATATACCGCGACCGTCCCAACGGTCTGCCCCGAATGCCAACATGCCGATATCATCCATAAAGGCATCGGCACCAAACGCATCGAAACAGAATTGAGCAAATTATTTCCTCAGCAAACCATCGCCCGTTTTGATGCGGACACTCCTAGCGACCAGACCGTAGAAAAGTTATACCAAGACGTCAAAGAGGGTACTATTGATCTCATCATTGGCACGCAAATGATCGCCAAGGGATTAGACTTGCCACACCTACGAACTGTTGGCGTAGTGCAAGCAGACACCGGGCTGACACTGCCTGATTTTGCAGCCGCTGAGCGCACATTTCAGCTGCTTGCTCAGGTAGTCGGGCGCGTCGGTAGATCACATCACCCAACAACCGTCGTTGTTCAAACTTACCAACCACAGCACCCAGCCATCCAAGACGGCCTCACGCAAAATTACGCTGATTTTTACCACCGTACCATAGCTCAACGACAAGCAACCATGTTTCCGCCATTTACCCATCTTTTGAAACTCACTTGTATCTACAAAACTGAAGCTGCTGCTATTCGCAACGCGCAAAAACTTGCCTCCACCCTCAAATCAGTTGCGCCAAAAACCGTGCAAATTTTAGGACCGACACCTGCGTTTTATGAACGAGTGCGCGACACCTACCGTTGGCAACTGTTACTCAAAAGCCCCCAACGTGATGATTTAGTCGCCATATTAGCTCACTTGCCACCACAACATTGGCAATTCGAACTCGACCCGATTTCCCTCCTCTGATATACTTGATGTATGACTAGAGACGACATTATTGCCCTACCAAATCCCCACTTGCGTCAAAAATCTCATCGTATCCATGTCATCACTGATGATGTACAACAGCTGTCTGACGACATGACTAGCGCCGCGTTAGATTGGGAGGACTCACGACCACATGAAATCAGCGCCGCTCTCGCAGCAGTGCAAGTAGATCGCTTGGAGCGAGTCGTCATCGTCCGAGCTGACTTTGATAACAAGAAAACTCGTGACTTCATGACCTTGATCAACCCAGAGATTGTCAAATACGAAGGCGATTTAGTAGCTGATTTTGAAGGTTGCTTGAGCGTAAAACACATCTATGGCAAAGTGCCACGCTACACCAAAGTTCGCGTCAAAGCTTTAGACCTGGAAGGCAATGAGATCCGCTTCAAAGCCGAGGGCTTTCTAGCACGTGTCCTACAGCATGAAATTGACCACACTAACGGCATCGTCTTCATCGATCACATCCGTGATACGCACGATGCATTTTACACCCTCGATGATTCTGGTGAATTACAACCGCTCAATTATGACACGAGTATCAAAGATAACACTGATCTTTGGGGATAACCATGTCTGAGATAGTATTTTTTGGCACCGAAGAGCACAGTCTCATCACCCTCAAGGCTCTTCATGAGGCACAATTCCACATTGCTGCCGTCATCACCAAGCCTGACGCACCCAAAGGCCGAGGCGGTAAACTATCAGAGCCTGCTGTCAAAACGTACGCTCACCAACATAATATTCCTGTCTGGCAACCAAATAACCTCAAAGACATTTTGCCGGCCATTCAAACGCTCAAGTCACCAGTAGGTGTTTTGGTTAGCTACGGCAAAATCATACCTCAGTCAATCATTGATCTATTCAATCCTGGCATCATCAATCTTCACCCATCACTCCTCCCACAATACCGTGGCCCATCGCCCATTGAAGCTGCCATGACTAACTTAGACTCCCACACTGGGATATCCTTGATAAAATTAGACGCCCAAATGGACGCCGGACCAATCTACCATCAAGAGTCCATCCTGCTCTCCGGTAACAAATCTCGTGATGAGCTGTACTGCAAATTATTCAATCTGGGTTCACAACGCTTGGTCGAATTATTGCCTCGCATCATATCCGGAGACATACACCTCAAACCACAACAAGATTCCATTGCCACCTACTGCAAATTATTATCAAAACAGGATGCACCCCTCGATCCACAATCCCTCAGCGCCAAACAAGCGGCCGCGCGAGTCAGAGCCTATCTCGGTTTTCCTCGCTCTACCATGATGTTTGACGGTCTCCGCCTCATCATCACTAAAGCTCATCCTGATGTCACACCAAAAACCGCTCTAGACCAGTGCTACCACGATGGACAATTCCTCATCATCGACGAACTCATCGCACCAAGTGGCAAAAAAATGACCGCAGAAGCGTTTCTCCGCGGTCATAAACATCAACAAATTGCTTAGCTACGCTGCTGCTTGCGAAGCCGCAGAATCAGCTCCTAAAATCATGTCACGATTTGCCACAATCTCTCGCTTTAGCTCATCCAACACAGCTGCGACGACATCTCGATAGTCTGGTCGGTTTACTTCTAGCCATTTTGTCGCCGCAAACTCGTCCCGCAAGCGTGGGTCATCCATCGGTACCCCAGAAACTTGCACCAAACGCTGGAACATTGGGTCCTGCATCAAATTAGGAACGTGCCGCGCCAAAAAATCATCTACTGCCCCCGGACGCTTATCTATAATGCCAGAAAACTCTTCCAGTTGAGCATCGCTCATACCCTGGCTCAACCGCTCACCAACGCGAAGCTCCAGCTCACTGTAGATGTGCTGCAAAAACGGCTTGCGCTGCTCCTCCGGCAATTGATCCAGCCCGAGCTCTTTGAGAAATTCGTCATTCAGTTGGAACATAGTCCTCCTTTTCTTTCGTCTATACTCTCCATAAATTATAACAGCAATCCCGAAAGATTGCCATTATAACCTAGTAATTACCGTTACTCACGCACCATGTTCAGTGCATCATTGTGCAGCGTCTGCAGCTCAACCATCGTCTGATTCATTGCATTCTGCACGATTTCTGTCAAATTGATACCGTTGCCTTGGCACCAATTGAGTAGCATCGGCACATCTTCACTATCCAGCAAAGCCTCAAACTCTTCCCTTTTTTGTTCACCGACAGCCGCCAATAGCTGATCAGTAATCTTTGCTTGCACACTATTGGTTGCATTCTGCCGCATCTGTTCTTTTGCCTCTGGTGGCAGCATCCCAAAACCAGCTTGTGTCAAAAATTCGTCAGTAATTTCAAACATTTATATCTCCTTTTTGTGTTATTATACCTTACTATTTACGCAGCTAGTACATGCCTGTATTGATCTAGTACTTCGATAATATTCCCAGTGTCAAAGCTTCCATCAACCTTAAGTATCTCTTTACTGCCATCGACGATCCATTCAACCTCGTGTCCATTTGCTTGTGCTAAGTCTGCCAACCGATGCAGCTCACTTGTCGCATTTTCAGCACCAAACTGTCCTACTGCCCAGTCCCATGGATATTCGTAACTACCAACTGGCGAGATAACCTCTGGTTGCGTAGTAGAGCCACCGTCGGGAGTTTCTACACTAGGAGTACTGCCTGTATGCTCTGCGCCAGTAGTACTTTCACTACCTGAAGCATGATTTACATTATCATGTCCTGCTCCAGAAGCATGGCTCTCAGCACCAAATACTGTTGACTTCAGTATTCCTGTAGTAATGCTACCTGCAGCGTAACCAATAGCTACCTTACTCATTGCCGAGCGAACTTTCCGACGAAGTCGCTCCTGACGCTCTTCACTTGATTTCTGACTACTATCGACATAGGTATCGACCATAGATTCCATCATTTCATCAGTATCTTTGGCATCTTTAGCACCCTGCTTAAACACGTCCTGCCAGGCATCCTGTGAGTTATCAGTTACGCGCTCTTCACCGCGATGTGACTCCAGTACGGATTGTTTGACCACTCCAGCCGTTACTAAGCCTGCTCCTAAACCAACCGCTGTAGTGATTGGCCAAGTTGCAACAGCAGCGGTTACTGCACCGGCTGTTGCACCACCAGCGCCAAGCTTCAGCCATTGAGATAGCGTGCTACCGCTAGTAGCTTTGTCACCAGCCTTTGTAACACCCTTTCTGAACCACGCTACAAGCTTGTTAACCTTGCCAGCAACTCTCTTGAATTTAGATTGCTCACCTTCATCAAGCATAAAGCGCTGGTCAAGCATCTCATCATATGCTTCTGTTGTCTTCTGAGCCGTTTCCTGCATACCCTGGAAGGCACGAGCCGCCATCATCTGCGCAAACAATTCCTGCTGCTTTGCTAACTCCTCACCTGAGAGTTGGTTCAGCTGCTCAATCTGCGACGCCATTTCTTCCTTAGCGACAGCCAATTCACAAGCCTTTAGCTTATCTGCTGCCTCCTGAAGCGCTTCCTTACGCTTCTTTCCGCCAAACCATTCTTTAAAGAAATGTGATTCAACATCAACACGTGCTTTAGCAAACGCCAGCCTTGCCGCGTCCAGCTCCTGCTGTGCCTTACTCTTTTCAGCTGATTGAGAAGCTTCACCCTCACCAAGGTATTTATCACGCTGTGCTTGCTCGTACAGGCTCAAACCTTCAGGGTTCTCGTCTGGAGTCTTAACTTTCGCCGGAGCTTCAGGAGACAATTGAGAAGTCTCGCCCTCGTCAAGGTATTTATCACGCTGTGCTTGCTCGTACAGGCTCAAACCTTCAGGGTTCTC
>CAURUU010000001.1:0-396713 GCA_963528595.1 uncultured Candidatus Saccharibacteria bacterium | reverse complement strand
AGCAAAATCAGCGTTTTGAGTTTTTTCCTGGTGATATACAACCAGGCACGTTGCACAAATGACATAGATCTCCTTTCTTGGTTCTATATCAGTGTAGCAAGGGTATGTGAAGGGAATGTGAAATGAGCGGGGATTATCTACTCCATAACGATTAAACCGCTATTTGACATTTCGGTCAGCAGTATTGGCAGCAGCTCCTTATTCCTCGATAAAGTCAGAGCATACTTCTTTTTGCTGTAACGCAACAGTCCTCTGTCTGTTAGTTCTCTTAGTTTTCTTGACCGCCGCCTATCGTTAGCCGAAGAATTACCGCCAAAAATCATAGAAACATCTCGAGCCTGAATCACATCTTTTTTAACAGCAACTTCTAAAATTTGCCTCTCTTCGTCAGATAAAGCTTTTATTTCGGCTGCTCGCTTCAGGGTTGGTAGAATTACTTTTTCAACAACTTCTTTTTTATTGAGGAGCTGCATGGTTCGCTTGATTTCCTCCTTTATCCCTTCCGCAACATAAAGACACCACTTTTCAAGCAGCGAATCATCTCTTGTTTTTACTCCTTTATCAGCTACACTTAGCATTTCATAATATCGTCGGCGATCAACGCAAAAAATCGAAGACGGATTCAATACGGACGCATCGTGAATAAACCCTTTTTGAACCAGCATAGCGTAGGTAAAGAGCCTGGCTACACGGCCGTTTCCGTTCTCAAAAGGATGAATCAGCGTAAATCTATGATGAGCAAGAGCTATATTGATGATATCAAACTGAGGTGCTTCGTGCATGTTTACTGTGCCCAACAAGTCCTCAAGCTCTTCCTTAACCTTCAGATAACTTGTTGTTTTTGCTGAGCTGCCATTAATGATATTATCTCTGGTCTTAAATTGTCCAGGATGTTCCGCGCCGTCTTTATCAAGAGGTAAATCCTTCACTACAATTTTATGCAATTCGCGGATCATTGCCAATGTGATGTCATCGCCAGCTTTTATCGTTTCGTCTATAAAATCCAGGCCTCTACGGATATTCAGAAACTGCTTTACTTCGTCAACTTCTTCTTCCTCGCTATTTTCTATCGAGCTAATCGCAGCAGAAACAAGGGTAGTGTTATTCCCCTCAATCCGCGCGGAGGCGACACTTTCCATAAGATATATAATATTTTTAATATCATAAAATATCCAAGGCGGTGTCGAACCGTGTATATAACGATTGCGCATATTCTCAATCTCAAAAATAGTATTAGTAATAGGGGAATCAAAACGAGGATTTATCATACAGCTATCATATCAGATTATTTTTCACTAATCAAGAGATGAGGACAAAAATATGAATTTAACACCTTAGGATTACTTAATTTGTCATTATACTTCAGGACAAAACGTCTTGATGGATAACGACATTTTTAGATTTTGGCTCAGTACTTTTAATTTATTCCCCAAGACAGAACCTGTCATGGAGTAAATCTATGACTACACTAATCAACTCTCTCAGTGAGCGACATCACTTGATAGCCGTATTGATCAATATCTTATTGTTTCCAAAAATCGATTTCTTTTGTGCGTAAAACCTCGCCGACTACGTGACGAACTGTGCGGCCGGTCGGCGCTCCGTCATAATTTACCTCAATCTGCTCCAGAATGTCGCCGGGTTGGATGTCAAAATCGGCCACCCTCATATCAAATGTCTTCTCACCTGCTAGGACTTTTTCGAATAAATCAGGGTAGGATTTTTTGGTGATGATTTTCATACGTTTTATTATAAAGTCACTCAACTTAGGCTACAAGCCGAATCAACATCGATTTTGAATATTGCCCTGTACTTTTGCCGTATACAAAGTGGTGGTGATGAAATTTGTTTGGTGATAAGTATAGCCCGCTTGCTGATTAAATCTATCCTATGCAGTCCAGACGGATCATGAAACCGCCTACTATTCTTGCTATAATCAAGATTGCCATATGAACAATTATTCAAACATCCTGTTCCCAGAAATAATCAATGAAGCATTTCCAATTCTCGACGATGCATCATATATTCGCCAGCTGGCGTCTCTCGTTCCGCTCTGTACTGATACAGCGTTTCATCTGTTTACTCATAACGGGCAGTATTTTGCGTTAGTAATGACAGACTATCCTGACCCGTTTTATCAGAGCGAGGAGCTCAAGCAAATTTCTGGAGAATATGAATTTGAGTTCACCCATATTATCAAGCCTTATGCTAACGACCAGAGTATTGAAATTCGTCCGAACGAAGACATGGATGACAGTTTTTTCGTTTCAGACCCAAAGAGTTACTATCGGTATTATTTAGCTGCAATTAGAAAGAGAAAATAGCCGTGAACTGTAAGTTTCCTACTTATCAATAAGCCGTCAAGTTCAGCTTCCCGTCCACATATTCTCCCAAAAACACATCGCCATACGCCTTCAGCCCCTGCTTTTTCATTTCTTTCAGCAGCCATTTCTCGTCCTTGCCAATTACACGCAAAATATCAGTCTGCAATTGTCCGTCAGTTATCAATGGGAATTTCGGATTTTCCTCCCCTTCATGAGTGATGATCAATTCGCCGTCTTGTTCCACCACAGCTCTTTTTACTTTTCTCGTTGAATAGATATGATGAGTCCGCAGTTTGAACGATACATCATGAGCGCTCAAGCCAACTTTCTTGCAATTTTCAATGTTGATTTTTCCATTATCAATGATTATCAACGCCTTGCCGTCTATCAGCTGCTTTGCTCTCGCGTTATACTGTTTTATCCATTTCAATGTCAGCACCAGCGCACACCATATACACAAAATCCCGATGTAATCCAAAATCTGAATGCTATTGTTATAAATGACACCCCCGATGATGCCACTCAGCACATAGTTCTGCACTTGGTCGCTGGCAGATGACGGCGACAAATTACCTTTTCCGGAGACATTGATGATTATTGTCAACGCGAAAAAGCCAATCAACAATTTTATTGCTACTAAAATGAATTCATTCATGGTTTAATTTAGCACAGATAGCTAGTGCTTCGGTATGACATGTTTGACGATGGCTATTTTATATCAGCCGATGAGAACTAACTAGCCCTAATAAATTCATACCCAAAAGTAAGGTATAATATAACTTAGAAATAATAAATTAACAAAAAGGTACAAAAATGAATTTATTTTTATGTTCGCACTTCTCAAGTGTTGGATCTATCATAGAAGAGCAGGTTGCCAATAAAAAGATTGCCTTTATTCCCACAGCATCGATACGCGAGGGTTATACGGGCTATGTTAGATCGGCGCGTAAACTATTCAAAAATTTGGGCGCTCAACTAATAGAAATTGAAATATCAACTGAAGAATCTTCAAAGATAGAAGAATCACTCAAAGAAGCTGATATTATTTATTTTACGGGTGGTAATTCATTTTTCCTTATCGATCAGTTGCGGAGAACTGGCACAGACAAACTTTTAAAACAACAACTTAAGAATGGTAAACTATTCATCGGAGAGTCAGCGGGTGCTATCGTGTGTGCACCTGACATCTCTTATATAGAGAAGATGGATCCAGTTCCGAAAGATTATTCTCAGAGCAACAATGCAGCACTAAATCTGATTGATTTTTACGTTTTACCACATTATCTTACCGCGCCGTTTAAAAAGGTTACGGAGCAAATTGTGCAAACATTTCCAGACATTGATTTATGTGCTATCAATAATACCCAAGCGATTATCGTAAAAGACAATACAAAGAATATTGTAACTATTTAACCAAACCTCACCACAGACCGCATACCCCGCCCGTGCGGCGCAAACTCATAATCCAGACCCTTAGCGTCGAGCAGCATTTTCACAGTGTAGAGGCCGATGCCACTACTGTCGGCATATTGCTTCGTAGCGGCATTACTCCGATAAAACGGGTCGAAGACGCGTTGGAGTTGTTGTTTAGTCAGTGGTTTGCAAGCGTTTTCGATGGCCAGCTCATGCTGGTTGCAGGTAATTGTTATCACGCTGCCGGCGTCGCCGTGGCGCACCGCATTTGACACTAGATTCGAGATGACGTGGCGCATCATGTCACGATTAGCGCGAATGGTCGCGGGCTGTGCGTCAACCGTGAAAGTCATGCCGCGCGTTTTTGCCAGTAGTGTATAGTCGTCAACCACTTCAGTGATTAGCTTATCGATCCTCAGTCGCTTTTCTTGGCGCAAAGCCTGCTCGGCGATACTGCCAGAGCGCAAAACGTCATTCACCATCGCCGCCAAGCGGTCAACCTGCGCCACCGATTCCGCCAGGTACTGATCGCGATTTTTATATTCGCCGATGTTGAGTTGCATGTTTTCAAGCATGATCCGGAGGGCTGCCAGCGGTGTTTTTAGCTCGTGCGAGGCCGCGCGGAGGAAGGCAATTTTTTCTTTCTCCAGCTGCGTGATCCGCTTATTTTCATGCTCCAGCGAGCGTATTGTTTGCCACAGATTTTGATACAGCTCATTAATATTTCGCCCCAGCACACCAATTTCATCACTGCTATTTACCAGGTAGCGCGCGTCCTTTTCCAGTCGCTGCATGGTCGTGGTCACCGCCGCCATCTGGCGAATCGGCCGCGTCACAAAACGGCTGTAGATGTAGGAAAACACGAGCGCCACCAACAGCGAGCCGATCATGGTATATGGCAATACTTGCAAGGTAGCGAGCTTGGCCTGGGTGACAGGCGCCACATCTGTCAGCAGCTTGACTGCGATCGTTTGACCTTGGCTATTCGCCACACTCCCCTGCCGCAAAATCACCGAGCGCGGATCGACCGTTTGTCCATCAGCGATTTTTACCACGCTAGTATCGACCGATTTGCCGCTATCGGTCACAATATTGATCGACTGAAAACCTTGAAAATACTGGTCACGCCCGTCAATCGTCAGTGTGATATTAACATTTTTCACTTGAGCAAACTCCTGGCTGAGACGACGCATTTCCTCAGTCGATTTACCGCGTAGTTCAGCCATGAGCGCCGTGAGATTGTCCGCCGCCTCGCGCTCTTTTTGTTGCAGATAAAATTGCGGCATCAAGTTGTAGACCAGCGCATGCACCAGGATGATCAACGCCGTAAACAGGCCGATTGACACCAAAAATGTTTTAGGGAATAATTTAAGATTCCTCATAGCGATAGCCCACTCCCTTCACCGTGATGATGCAGTCCAGGTGCAATTTTTTACGTAAGTTTTTGATGTAAACGTCGATCACCCGGTCGAACGGTACCTCGTCATCACACCACAACTTGTCAATGATAGCCTGCCGACTCCAGACCATGTTTGGATTATCGACGAGCAGTTTGAGCAGTTGCACTTCCTTGGGCTTGAGATGTGCGTCATTGTCATCATAAAATCCCTGATAAGCCATAAAATCCACCGAAGCCAGACCACGCTGCCACAAGGTTTTTTTGACAGACTGTTGGCGGCGAAGCAACGCCCTGATGCGCTTTTCCAAAATCACCAGCGAGAACGGCTTACTCATATAATCATCCGCCAGCTCATCAAAACTGGCAACTTGCGTCGGCTCATCATGTAGTGCCGTCAGCATCAGTACCGGCACATCGCTGGTCTGGCGAATTTGATGTAACACTTCGATGCCGCTCATCCCCGGTAGCATAATGTCCAGGATAATCACATCCGCCCCAGCAAATTTCTCTAGCGCTTCCTCACCACTGGTCGCCGTCACCACCGTAAAGCCGCGCTGGCGGAGGAATTGCTCGGTGCCAGTACGAACTGCCGGTTCGTCTTCAACAAGGAGGATGTTCACCGCTCGTACACCCGTACGTACATGTCGTACAATTCTTTTTTGTATTGCTTCACGGCCTTGTCCCCTGGCCATATCAATTCATGTCCAACGCCCATATGTGCCGGTGTCGTTTCGTGCGTAAAGCTAGCGCCACTGTTTTTGGCCATCTTTTCTGCAATATCACGCGCCATGGCGCTGTCAATCAGACGATCCTCGCTACCGATGATCAAACCAACGTGCTTTAACCCTTGAGCTTTCAAATCGCTGTGATAGTTCTGCTTGATGATGACATAATTTGCCAATGCCCGGTATGACAAAGCACCGTCAAAGAACTGGTCTGGCAGCAGATGATTGCCGTAGACATTGCGCAGCAGTGCCACTTGCCACTTTGGCGCCTGAGAAGCATCCGGCTCATAGTACGGCGAAAGTAGCAGCACCCGTGAAAACAATCCATCGCCATACTGCGCCAGCCACGTTGCCAACGTGCCACCGCCCGAATGGCCAATCACGCCTAGCTCATCGCCCAGCCCGCTGACCAACCCAGCGCTATCACTCATAAACTTCACCAGTTCACTGGCGCGAACTTTGCCGTGTTGCTTGCCGTCTTTTAGGCCGTGATGTGGTGCTCGTGGCACGTACACATTGTATCCCGCTTGATAGAACCAATCCGCCAACTCCGCCATCGCCGACGGCTCACCGCTGACGCCATGAAGAATCATCACCGCCCGCGCGGTTTTCTTGCCGTGAGTTTTGATGATTGGGCGAGATTCTGGACGCACTTCGCTATGAGCCGCATCATCAGCAATGACCTTTTGAATATCCTTCACTGACTGGTCATAATCACGCCGCTGAATGTGAGCCTTTTGCAGGTCAGCACTACGACCTGGGCACAGAAAAACCCAAGCAACAGACGCCACAGCCAGCACCGCCACGACACCAGCTATTACTACCCCCAGCGCTTTACCACGTACTGCCATGACACCTCCTCATTCCAATTATTTTATTTCTTGCGCTGCCAAAATCCGCGCCTGAATCTCGTCCAACTGAGCATCGTCCATCTTTGGACCATCAGCAGTGGTCAGCCAACCTGGATATTCTGCGTAAAATGCTTGTTCATGCGATACTGCCGAACCAATTCCCTTCGCTAAATCACCATGCAGCGGCACCAGCTTGGCATGTACATGTGCCACGCCTGTGCCCTCAAAAATCAACGCCACTCGCGGTGTGTCAAAGGCCTGCTCCAAAATATTCGCGACCTTTTTCACCGCCACCATCATCTCAGTATACAATTCATCATCCAAGGAAAATACGTAATCGCCTGGATTTTGTTTTGGTATCACCACGGTAAAGCCTGGCGTGTTTGGAAATGGCGTCAAAAATGCCAAAAACTTCTCGTCCTCCCAAACTTTCCAAGATTTCATATTGCCTGATACGATGTCGTCAAAAATTGTGTGATTCATACTCCTCCTTTACGCAAATAAATCGTTCAATGCCTCACTCACCGTTGGATGAGTGAATATTTGGTCACGCAGTACAGTATACGGCAGGTCATTATCCATTACAGTTTTGATAATATTAATGACTTCTGGTGAGTTACGACACAATAAACTAGCACCCAAAATTTGTTCAGTGTTTGCATCAATCACCGCACGCAGCAAGCCTGTTGTAGCATCATCAACATGCAGGCGTGGAATCGCCATAGCGGGCAGCTCTTTTATGATAATTTCGCGCCCCGTCGCACGCGCCTCAGCCTCTGTCATACCCACCCGACCTAGCGGCGTTTGCATAAAGACCGCGTACGGCAAGGTTTTTTGTTTGGCGCGAGTGTACAGACCATCGCCCAGCAACTGGCTTCTCACAATCCGAAAATCATCCAGCGACGCATAGGTAAATTGTGGCCCGCCCGTTACATCGCCCATTGCCCAAATATGCGACCGGCTAGTGCGAAGTGTTTCATCAACCACAATTGCCCCGCGCTTATCCGTCGCTACACCAGCAGCTGGTAAATTCAAATTCATCGTCGCCGGGCGACGGCCCGTAGCCATCAAAACCGCATCATAACCAGCGTAATCATCATGATTTACTGTGCGAATCGTTGCAGTAGACTCACCCTCAATCGCTGTCACATCCACGCTAAACACAATCTCGATACCCTGCGCCTGCAGCGCTTCAGTAGCAGCCTGAGCAATTGTTGGATCTTCACGCGTAAGCAAGGAATCACCCCGCTCAAACACTGTTACTTTTGTACCAAGCTTGGCATAAGTTGAAGCAAATTCTAACCCAATATAACCGCCGCCAATGATAGCTAGATGTTTTGGCTGCGTCATTTTATCCAGCAGTTCAGTACTGGTATATACAAACGGCTTATCAACACCTGGAATATCTGGGATAATTGATTCCGCGCCGGTGTTAATAAAAATCTGCGGTGCACTTATTACTAGCTCGTCGCCACCCGCCACAACCTTCACAGTACGATCATCTACAAACGATGCCTCACCTTCAATGACGCTCACCGTTTCACGATCCGCCAGCATGTGATAGTTCTTCTCATTCAACCGCGTCACTACCGTTGTCTTATGTGCCATGGCCTCATCAAAACTTTGATGATGTTCGGCCGCACTGACCAGCACCTTAGTAGGAATACAAGCAATATTAATACAGGTGCCGCCATACATCTTTGGCGACCGCTCCACCAGCGCTACCTTTTTGCCCGCATTTGCCAGCGCTACCGCCAATGTCTTGCCAGCTTTACCAAAACCAATAATAAGTGCGTCAAATTGTTGTGTATCCATTTACCTCCTCCTATCTTTTTTAGTGATCTCTCTCGCTGCAACAATTTCTCTATCGGTACACAGAACTGCTTATTTTATCACAAGTTTTTGAGATACTACTATTATCGTGTGCGCAATAGCTCCTTAAAACTGCTCCAAAAAGTCCAACTTACCGCTTTCAAAATGCCGCACGTCCTCGATGCCATATTTCATCATCACCAGCCGGTCAATGCCGCAGCCAAAGGCAAAACCAGTGTATTCATTCGGATCGATGTCAGCGGCCTTCAGTACATTCGGATGAATCATGCCGCAACCTAACAGTTCGATCCAGCCCTCGCCCGAACAAACCTTACAATCCGGATTTTTGCCCTCACAGAACGGGCAGCTCAGCGCAAATTCAAAACTCGGCTCGGTGAACGGGAAATAAAATGGATTGACGCGCACGTCCAATTGCTTGCCGTAATATTCCTGCAAAAACTCCTGCAGCGTAGCGATCAGGTTGCCGACGTTGACACCCTTGGCGACATACACGCCTTCGACTTGGTAGAACGTGTGCTCGTGCCGCGCGTCCAGGTCTTCGTTGCGAAACACCCGGTCGGGCACGATGGCGGCGATCGCCTCGCCGTTTACCAAATTGCCATGATATTTTTTCAACACACGGTTTTGCATAGTCGAGGTGTGCGCCGGCGCGATCAAGCGGTCGCCATTAGCATCAGTTTCTTCGGTCATGAACGTGTCATAATCATCGCGCGCCGGGTGACCCTTTGGAAAGTTCAGACTCTCAAACATATGAAATTGATCATCAATTTCACGCGACTCTTCCGTAACAAAGCCCATGCGATTGAAAATGTCAGAAATGCGGTCGATCTCGCGCATCAATGGGTGAATCGTACCCCGCTCACTCGGCAGTAATTCAGGCCGGGGGGCATTGACGTCCATCGGCGCCGTCACGTCAATTGGCGGCAAGTCAACTTTTGACAGCTCATCTTCGCGAGCCGTAATTGCCCGCTCCAACTCCTGCTTCAGTTCATTGACTTCCTTACCAAACGCCCCACGCTCCTCGGCTGGCAACGTCGCAATGACACCATATAGTTCCCGCAGCTCCGCACTCCGCAAGACACTGCGTGGTTCAGCCGTCTCGGCTACGCGTGATACTAATACTGATCGAACTTCATCTAGCTTTTCCATATCATCGTCCTTGCATTAAAAACATACCAACAACCCCTGCCGCCATGATAACAATCAAAACCCACGCCCACGCCAGTGTTGTCGTCTGTTTTGTGCCTTCTAGATATTTCACATCTTCCACGCCGTCCAAGCTAGCTTTCTCCTGCAAGCTCGACGCTTTCGCCTTTTCGCGTAGTTCCGCCGCAATGCGTTCTTGCAGTTTGCTGCGCTGATCGTTCTGATTTACAAATAATCCCATAACTACAGTATAGCAAATTATGCTATAATAGTCGTGATACTACTTTAAGGAGGGAATATGGCTACGAAGAAAACTTCAAAGAAAGCCCCGGTTAAAGCTACGGCAAAGAAAACTGCTGCCGCTAAAACCGAAACCAAAACGACCGTCAAACGAGTCGTCACCGAATCTGCTGCGGCCAAAAGCAAGCGCGCCAAATTGGGTTCTACATTACCAAGCAACTTAATCAACATCGTCATCGCAGAAATCATCGGTACGTTCATCTTGACGCTGACCGCTCTGTTTGCATCAGACGTCTTGTCATCAATGTACGTTGGTTTTGCATTGATGCTCATCGTTACTGCTATCGGCGGTATTTCTGGCGCACACGTCAACCCAGCCGTTACTTTCGGTTTGTGGTCAATGCGCAAATTGAAAACCGCTTTGGTACCATTCTACTGGGGTGCACAATTCCTCGGTGCCATGGCGGCAGTCGTACTAATCGGCTCAATCACCAACAACGGTTTTGCGCTCAGCTTTAACCAATTCACTGCATTCTCATGGAGTGTCTTTGCGGTTGAACTGATCGGTGTTGCTGTCTTCATGTTCGGCGTCGCCGCAGCATTGAACCGCAAAGAAATCAGCACGACTGGCAAAGCCTTTGGTGTTGGTCTGGCATTGATGATCGGTTTGGTCGTATCAGGCTCAGTTACTTCATTCGTCCGTGCATCAGTCATAGCCAAAATCCAAGACAACCAAGTTGCAGCGCAATCAGAAAACAGTGAGCGTCCATACCCACGAGAAATTTACATCTCAGGCGCAACACTCAACCCAGCTGTTGCTTTGGCAGTCACAGAAAAGACTGACACTCAAGTGCGCAGCAATAGTCCATTCCCAGGTAAAAACGAGAAGAATTACTCTCGCTTTAGCCTGGAAGTAATTGTCGCAACACTCATCGGTGCAGCTCTGGGTGGTAACTTGTTCTTACTCATCAACTACCGCAACAAGGAAGAAGAGTAAACATAGTTTCGCAATAACGATATCCCGCCTGGTTTGGCGGGATATTTTTTAGTCTTCCTGCGCTGGCCGATCGATCAGCTCTGGCTGCGTCTGATGATCACCACCAGCGATCCGCACCACGTCTTTATCAATCTTACCGAGCTCCTTGTACGAATTATTATAATGCCCGACAGTCGTGCTGAGGCTCTTGCCCATCTTAGTCATCAGCTCGTCAAACTTTTTGATATGCACGCCCAGCTGACCGACACGCACCTGGATGTCCTTGGCTTGCTCTTCAATCTGTAGACTCCGCAGACCCTGCAGCACCGTCTGTAGGTACGCCAAAAAGCTGGTCGGACTGACGATGATCACCCGCTTGTCACGAAAGGCGTATTCGATCAAATCGCGGCTCGAACCACCCGCACCAACATTATTGATCAGCAGGTCATAATATAGCGACTCACTCGGTATAAACATAAAGGCAAAGTCCATAGTATGCTCCCGCGGGCGGATATATTTGCTGGTTTCGTCGATGCGCCCCTTCAGGTCAGCCTTCACTTTATTCAACCACAGTTCACGTTCAGCTTTAGTCTCAGCGTTGATCATCCGGTTGTAATTTTCCAAGCTAAACTTACTATCCACTGGCAAAATCTGCCCCTTATCCAGAAAAATCACCGCATCAACAATCTCGCCATCCTTGAAGCGGTATTGCATCTGAAACTGTTTGGCTGGCAGCACATTATCCAGCACGCTCTCCAGGTAAAACTCGCCAAACACGCCACGCTGCTTGGGATTTTGTAAGACGTTCTGCAGGGTTTTCAGGTCAGTCGCCACGTCAACCACCCGCTTATTCGTTTCATCCAACTTCGCCAGCCGCTGTGTCACGTCCGCCACCAACTTGGCACTTTCCGACAGCTGCTTTTGCACCGAGGTTTGCACTTGAGCATTGCTGCGCTCTAATTTGTCGCTGACTGATTCATTCAACTTAGCGATGGTTCGCCCCAACTCCACTACGTCAGTTTTGATGAGCTCGACTGATGACTGTTGCTTCAGCTCACTCAACCTCGACTGTAGCACAAACAGCATCGCACCCAAGCCCATAACGATAATACCTAAGAGAATAATGATAATGATTTCCATACCCTTAGTGTACAGGGATTACAGAGACAAGACAACTCGCGCCAACACCACAAACACGATCATCAGCGCTATCGCTGCGCCGTCGCCGCGAATCCTATTGAGCCATGTTAGGCTGGCGTATACCACCATATAGGTCAATGATGCGATCAACGCCGCTACAATAGTGTGCGCCTGCCAAAAATTGACACCCCACAAGGCAATCGTTGCTGCCAATACCACGACCAGCGGACGCTTGATACCAAACAATATCAACACTGGCACTAGCATAATAGCCATGATCACCGTGGCAATGTGCCCTGCTGTCATGGTACTGTTGCCACATAACAACTGGTTGGCGCCATCTTTACACACGATTGGTTCCAAAATAACTCGGTCAATTCCCGTTGCCACCAGCCACACCAACAAGCCTGCCGCTGCCGCAGTCAACAACAAACGGCCAAACACTGCTGCTCGCATATTAAACAAGTAATCTGATATTTCCTCTTTAAATATAGTTGAGAGAATTTTCATAATATTCTAATATTACATGAAAATTGCCAATAAAGCAAATGTAGATTATGAATATATTTATGCTAACGCTTTATCAACGGCTTATACCAGATGATACCGATGCACGCTATCAATAAGCCACCCGCGACGTCAAGCGGTGTGTGTACCAGCGCCAATACCCGACCAATCCCCACCAGCAGCGTCAACACCAAACAAACACTGGCCAACAGTTTATCACGCGTACCGAACCAAACTGCCAAGGTGATCGCCATGGTGAACAACGCGTGGTCCGAAGGAAACCCAGGATTGTTGAGATAGGCTGCGCCCGGTTCAACGCCCATCAGCTCAAACGGACGCAAGCTTTCCGGCTGATAGAACGTTCCGACTGTCTTTGCTATCACATACGCCGTCAAACCTGCCATCAACACTCTGGCATATATCTGATATTTTTTGTTGTTCGGCACTTTGCACAGCAATGCGTACGCACCAATCAAGACCACCGGTATAACCAAACCGTCTGCCACTAGTTTCACAATCGCTTCCATGCAATCATTGTATCATCCGCCAGGCGACACATCCAGAGCTTGCAGCACACCATGTTTTGTAGTACAATCAAATACGCATTGGGGATTGGCCAAGCGGTAAGGCAGCGGGTTCTGGTCCCGTGATCGGGGGTTCGAATCCCTCATCCCCAGCCACATTGATTTTCACGATACATCGTTAGCGCGATGTATTTATTTTTTTGACGTTTTGATGGCGATGCCAAACAGTACCCATAACAGCCCCAGCCATACAAAGTCCACTATGCTTGCTTTCTGAGATAATACACTGAACAGTATGGAGATACCGCGCATATCTGCAAAAACCACCAAAACCGTCAGCAGCTGCAGCGCTATGATTAAACAACAAAAGCTCAGCCGTAACATAGAAGCTCTCGCCCGTAGCCCGATCAACCAAGGTAGCGCCAGCACTTCCGTGTATACCAATGCCACCGCGAGCACCACTGTCGTCACTTCGGTAAACCCAGCGAACTGCAACAATCCTGGAAATTTTTCAAAAGCAAACAGCTGCATCAGCACTGTCACTAGCAACGTCGCTGCTAGTAGTAAACCAGCCCAACGGCCCAAACCAACGTTTATAATCTCTTTTCTCATTCGTTTGACTGACGGCTTTTTCATGCTTTTATTATAATGCGCAAACCGTATAACCACAAGTTTGTTGTATTTTTCACTAAATTACTTGCAAAAAAACAAAAATATACGTACCATAAACATAAGCGAACTATACAAAAATAAACACCACAAATTACGTATCTTTCGCTCTACGACCATCCACCACAACAAAATACCGCTGCTTTTCATGTAGCGGTATTTTCCGTTAACTCAGTATCATTCAGCTTTTTGTGAGTGCTTTTTGCGCCACTCGGCGATCATGGCATGATTGCCGCTCAGCAAAACCTCTGGAACCCGCAAACCATTGAACTCAGCTGGGCGCGTGTATTGCGGAAACTCCAACGTCTCGCCATCTGAAAAACTCTCAATCACCGCTGATTGCTCACCGCCCAAAACCCCAGGCAGTAGCCGAACGATAGAGTCGATGATAGTCATGGCTGGTAGCTCGCCACCAGTCAGCACATAATCCCCAACGCTCAACTCCAGGTCCACTAACTCCATGATTCGCTCATCGTACCCCTCGTACCGTCCACAGATGAAGATATATCCGTGCTCTTTTTCTGAAAAATCTTGCGCCAGCGACTGTTTCCATCTGGTGCCACGTGGCGTCATGATGGCTATTTTAGCAGTTGGGTCCTGACTCTTGGCGTGTACCACTGCTTTCCATAGCGGCTCGATCATCAACAGCATGCCGTCACCGCCACCATACGGGGTGTCGTCAACTTGCCGCCGCGGCCCCAGGCCAAACTCACGCAAATCAATGGTTTCCAGACTCACCAGACCCTCTTTTTGTGCTTTCCACATCATGGAACTACCAAACACACCCGTCAACATTTCTGGGAACAATGTAATCACTTGAAATCTTCTCATCTCTCAAATTTTAACATACACTTGACTAAAAACTAATTTTAGTGTAAAATGATGCTTAACAATTTAAAGGAGTTTTTGTTATGAAGGAAACATTACAACAATCTAACTTCTGGCGAAAAAAAGCCATTGAATCGGCTGCAGCAGTATCTATTCTTGCTGTCGGACTTGGCCTCAGTGGCTGTTCAGCAGAAGAAAAACCCGACATGTACAAAATGTCCGTCGCCATAGCCTGTGATGGACAATCACATTTCGGTAAACCTGGAATATTGTCATACGAAAATGACGTCAATGGCAGAGGCGGCACTGGAAACGTAGACAGGGTGACCATTGGCTGTCAAACCTGGTCTATGGACGCTGACTCTAGTCAGGAAAATGACGCTCGAGTTGCTGGAGAAGTTGAAAAAAGAAAGCTAACAGAAGAAGAACAAAAAGGCAATCGGCAAAATCGGGTTTACGATATTGTCAGTGAAACCCGAGATGATAAAACATACACCATTGATTGGAATGTCACGGTTAATCAGCCAAAGGAGGGAAAGAAAGACGCCGCAACCGAACTTCCTCACCCTCTTTGCTATGCAGGCAACTACCTGGTTGGAGATGGCGATTCTGGGACCATCGTGTATGAGATCTCAGACCCAGACCACAAGATCAACCCCGTAATAGACCCTAATGACACAGGCGGTTACATAGTCAATAAAAACGCTGACGGAAAAGTAACCTCCTATATGCGAGAAAATCCAGCACCAGATGCTAATTTCGTGGAACCACCTTATTTCTAATCAGTAGATCTAAATCATAACCCAAAAAACCGCCTCATCACGGGGCGGTTTTTTAGCACAAATAAGGCTCTCAATGGTTACCCATTGCTCGCATAGAGCTGTTCTCGCATGTTGTCTGTGCTTGAACTACGTTTATTATATATCAAGGTCGTCTAGTTCTGCAAGCTCTTTTCGAGCATTTTCTGCGTAGGAAGATTGGCTTTCCACAGCTTCCTCTGTTGGCTTTTCCACAGCAGAACTAGAAGATGCACTACCTTCACTACTCTGCGCGCCAGTAAAGCCATCGTTGTTGACGATTTTCAAATTGTAGCGTGCGTCATTTTTCGTGCCCAACGCCCGCAACAAGGTGCGAACACTTTGTGCAGTACCGCCACGCTTACCAATCACTCGACCCAAGTCCTCAGGATTGACAGTCAGGGTTAACAACACGCCTTTTTCATCAATCAACCGCTCAACGACAACCTCATCCGGATGTTCCACAAGTGATTTAATGATGTATTCCACAAATTGCTGGTCAATCGTTGACATTCTGCCCCTCCTTCGGAATTAAACTGTATAGTTAGTATATCATAAACGTTTTAGCACGAGCAATAACAGAATCAGGCTCAAGCAGCGTTCTCTGATTCATCATTGAGCCGCCGATATTCTGCCAATGCAGCCCGAGCCGCTGCCTGCTGAGCGACTTGTTTAGAAGGGCCACTGCCCTGGCCCATCAAACGGTCACCGACAAACACACCCAACCTGAAAACTTTGTCGTGATCAGGCCCTTCTTCGCCCAGCACTTTATAAACCGGCGTTTGCCCGTCTAATCGCTGCGAAACCTCCTGCAAATGAGACTTCGGATCGCGCCAGCTACCAGTTTCCAAAATGTGATCTAGTTTGACAATGATGTGTGTATGGATAAAATCACGTGCGTCATCAAAGCCACGCTCCAGATAGATCGCGCCGATGACCGCCTCAAATGCATTGGCTAAAATCTGCAAATGTGCCCGATCGGAGCCATTTTTCTCACCCTTGGACATGCGAATGAGCGGTCCGTAACCCAGTTTGTCGCCCGCATCACCGATGCTTTCTGTGCGCACCAGTGCCGCCCGCCATGCTGTCAAAATACCTTCTGGCTCAGAGAAATGAGCAAACAGATATTCGGTCACTGCCAGTTCCAACACCGCGTCGCCCAAAAACTCCAGCCGCTCGTTGTGCTCGTGAACCGATTTTCGGTGTTCATTGACATAGCTGCGGTGCGTCAGAGCAGTGATCAAAAGATCCAGCTTTGTAAACTCAAAGCCCAGCTTCTCACGCGCAAATTCTTGGTATGGCGCGGTATTCATCCCACTCATCTACAGATTCTCCTGTCTAATACGTTTCATAGCGAGCAAGATCAATTTGCCGATGTCCTCGTACTCAATTTCGTCCAAAGCTTCGTGAAATGAAAACCACTTGAGACCATTCATCCACGCTTCTTTTTGCAATTTTTCATTTGGATCAAGTGCCTTGACTAGATATACCTGTGTCGTCATCAGCACCAATTTATCAATCCGTCGGTATCGAAAATTGACCTTGCCTAGCCAGCCACAAACTTCAATTTTTTTCAGGCCAGTCTCTTCACCAATTTCTCGCTTGGCGGTGACCTGCGCCGTCTCACCTGGTTCGATGTGTCCCTTTGGGATAGTCCAGCGATCCCGTGCGTCTTGATACAACAAAAATTCGGCTTCGCCTTTTTTGTTGCGGCGAAACACCACACCACCAGCTGTTGGTTCGCGCACGATTTCCTGAATTGATGGCTTTTTATGCCCGCTAAAATATTTGCGTATTCCGCTAAAATTGTCCTTTGTCATCGGCATCCTCTTGGAGGGAGCGATATGCTGTACCCAGCACACCGTTGATAAATTTCCCTGAGTTATCCGAACCAAACGCTTTGGCTAATTCGACTGCTTCATTGATGACCACTTTTGGAGGCGCATCTTTTGCGTGATTGAGCTCATACAGCGCTAACCGCAAAACTGCTCGGTCAATTCGCGCGATCTGCTCAATTGGCCATTCGGGAGCCAACGGACGTAGCTGCTCATCTAGCTCCTGCTGCACCGAGATTACGCCGCTCACCAACTTATCCACAAAATCGACATCATCGACTGATGACTTGTACTTATCAAGATTTCTCTCAAGAATGTCTTTGTATTCGACTGTATCGTCTCCAACCTCACGGCGAAATTCATATTCATACAATGTCTGAAGAGCGACGATTCGTCCTAAATGACGGTTTGAAGCCATGCGTAAAACGTTCCTGTTCGGGTTATATTACTACTATTTCGTTTTTTTGCCAGTTTCGCGCTTGGTAGTCCAGGCTTTAACTGGTGAAGAACCGTTTACACGGCGAGCTAATTTCAATACCAAGTGGCTGCGGCGCAGGCCAGTTTTTCGCGGGCTGCTCTGTTTTTTAGGTTGTGCCATAATCTCTCCTTTATCAGTTTATATTAACACTTGGGCTTTATTATAACGGTTTTTACGATTTTTCTCAAGAGTATAGTCTGAGATATTGTACAATATACTTGACTTTTTATATTGCTTATGCTATTATACTAGTCATGAAGAATGAACGATTACCAGAAACAAGTCTTGTAGAAAAAGGAAAAGCAGGTAAAAGAGTACGAAGAACTGCCGCCATGTTAGCTCTGGCCGTTACCGGATTTGGCCTTGGCTCGCATCCATGGGAAAGCAGACCTAGTACTGAAACACCAGACAGTCCTGCTGCCGTCGCGGAGCAAGGCGCCGTTGATTTTGTTAACGCGGCACACGAAAACCCATCACTACTAGGACCGGAAAAAACTTTCTCTGTCGATTTACAGGATGGTGATTCGGTTAACTCTGCGGCACAGCGAGCCGCTGAAGAAGTCGGCGAACAAGAGGGGTGGTCTGCAGACCAGATTAACCTTAATATTGGTGTAGTCACAGAGGCTAGTCAGGAAGTCCTTGACAACTCAGAATACAAGATTCCTCCAAAAGAATTCACTGTTACTATGGTCGAGAAAGACACTAATGGCGATGGCAAGAAAGAAGTCTTTCCTGCAGACGCAAAACCTAAAGCTAAATAACAACGTTAAGTAGTTTACCCGGAACATAAACCATCTTTTTAGGTGGTTTATTGTTTGTGAATTTTTGAACATTGGCGTCAGCTAAAGCTGCTGCTTCAACGCCCTGCTGGTCGATGTCGGCTGGCAGCTCCAGCTTTGATCGAAGCTTACCATTGACCTGAACGATGATGGTAATCACATCGCTCACCAGATATTTCTCGTCCCACTTTGGCCAGTGATTAACGTGAATGGTATCAGTGTGACCCAATTCTTGCCACAATTCTTCAGTGATGTGCGGTGCAAATGGCGCTAAGATTTGTAGCAAACTCTCCAGAGTGAACCGCCATGTTTCCGACGCTTGCATACCGTGTGACTCTTTGAATTTGTATAGGCCGTTGACCATTTCCATCATCGCCGCTACTGCTGTATTAAACTTCTCATCCTCAATGTCACGAGTGACTTTTTTGATGGTTGAGTGCGTCAGGCGAAGCAGTTCTTGGTCATCTTCAGAAGTAGATTCAGGTGCTGCTACAAACTCCTGCACCACATTCCACACCCGATTTAAGAACCGGTATGTCCCCGGCACCCCGCGCGGATCCCACGGTGCATCCATATCATACGGCGCGATGAACATCTCGTATACGCGCAGTGCGTCAGCGCCATAACCGCTATCCATAATTTCCATCGGATCGATGACATTGCCCTTGGACTTACTCATCTTTTGACCGTCGGGCGCCATGATGTAGGCATTGTACATCATCCGCTTGAACGGCTCGGGTGTTGGCACCAAGCCAAGTTTATGGAAAAAGCGCATCCAAAAACGGCTGTACAGCAGGTGCGCCACCGCGTGGTCGGCACCATTGTAATAATCGACCGGCATCCAATGACCAATTCTCTCAGGATCCCACGCCTCGGCGTCATTGTGTGGGTCGAGATAGCGCAGGAAATACCAGCTGGAACAAGCATAGCCGTCCAGCGTATCAGTTTCGCGCCGGCCTTCATGCCAATTGTCGCCCGCCGGCTTTGGCTCGGTGATCGGCACGGTTTTACCCGTCTCAACATCAACCCACACGCGCACCCAATCATCAACTTGCGCTAGGACCGACGTATTGCCGCCCGTTGGCTTGAAGTTCTCGACTTCTGGAAGAATCACCGGCAAGCACTCATCCGCTACAGCAATTGGCTCGAAACCGTCAACATGAACCATCGGAATTGGCGCACCCCAGTACCGCTGGCGAGAAATCAGCCAGTCACGCATTTTGTAAGTAGTTTTACCACGACCAGATCCCTGCTGTTCCAGCCACGCTACGATTTGCTCGCGGGCATCTTCACTACGCGTACCGTCGAATTGCCCAGAATTGATCAATTCACCTTCACCAGTGTAGCAGCCGACGTCTGCCGAATCTTCCGGCTTATCAACTACCTGAACAATTGGCAAGTCAAATTTCTCAGCAAAGGCAAAATCACGTTCATCATGTGCCGGTACCGCCATGACTGCACCTGTGCCGTAACCACTCAGTACGTAGTCCGCCACCCAGATTGGCAGCTTTTGGCCATTGACTGGATTGATGACATAGCTGCCAGTAAAGACGCCAGATTTATCTTTGTTTTCCTGGCGCTCAACGTCAGACTTCTGCTGCGCCGCTTGAATGTATGCTTCAACTTTGGGGCGCGTGTCAGCATTGACCAACTGAGAAACCAGTGGGTGTTCTGGCGCCAAAGCCACGTAGCTAGCACCAAACAAGGTGTCAGGTCGCGTGGTGAATACGGTGATTGGTGGTACATACTCGAAATCATAAACCGTGAATGTATCCTCTAGTGAAACTTCTTCACCATAGAACTTTTTAAAACTCAACAATTTTTCATTATCATCACTATAACGTTCATGTCCAGAAATATCGTTAGATATATCTCTTAGTGGAAGCTGGTGGATATTAACTATTTTTATATATCCAAATGAATATACTTTTTCTCCATCACGCACCATAGCATCAGCAATATCGCCAACCTTCAGTTTTTTAGCTTCATACCTAATTGTATTGGTTTTTTCACCAGAAATAACTTTTTCTGCCAGATCAGGGGTGAATTTTAAAGAGTCAGATGCCGTTAAATTAAGGGTAAAGTCAACTTCCGCGCCAACCGACCGGCCGATCCAATTTTTCTGCATGGTCTTAACCATTTCCGTCCAATCCAAATCGTCAGTCGCCTCCAAAATATCATCAGCATAGGCTGTGATGCGGAAAAACCACTGTTTGAGGTTACGCTTGGTAACAGGATTGCCGCAGCGCCAACATTTGCCGCCCTCAACCTGCTCGTTAGCCAGCACTGTATTGTCAGTATCGCACCACCATTGCGGCTGCTCTTTTTGGTACGCCAAATCGTGCTTGTATAGCTGCGTAAAAATCCACTGGGTCCACTTATAATACTCGGGGTCAGCGGTGGAAATCTCCTTTGACCAATCATAACTAAACCCGAGGCGCTTCAGCTGGGCGATGAAATGAGCCTTGGCTTCGTCGTGCGCCACCCGCGGCGTTTTACCGACCTTGATGGCGTAGTTCTCCACCGGTAGACCAAAGCTATCCCAACCGATTGGATGATATACATTGTAGCCTTGCTGACGCTTCAGGCGCGCTTTGATGTCGGCAAATTGAAACGTCCGACCGTGACCGATGTGAATACCAGCCCCGGTGATGCCAGGAAGCATGCTCAAGCTGTAGTACTTGGGGCGCGTCGTATCACCAAGGTCAGTGACGTAGGTGCCATCAGCCTCCCATTTATCTTGCCATTTTTTCTCAATTTCCGTCGGATTGTAGCGTTTCATATCTGTAATTATAGCACGAAAATCGCCCCACATGAGAGTGAGGCGATTGACCGTCAACGAAAGGCTATTTACGCTTCGTCGGCGTCACTGGCTGAGTTTGTCGAAGTACTAGTTTTTGGAACAAAGCTAGACAGTGGGCTTGACTGGAGCTTTTTCATCACATCTTTCAAGTCTTTTGCGTCAGATGGTGCTTCAACCTTCTTGGCATCGCCATACATGACGCCTGTCTCGAGAGAGACCTTATTGCCCTGAGATGAACCCTCAAACTCTACGCGGCGAACTTGTCTCTTTGAGTTGTCAATCCACAACTTCAGAGAAACATCCACTTTCTTGAAATCAAGTGCATCTGTGTCGAGCGCTTTTGAGCTACTGCCGCCACATTCTTTGATCTTCTTGGCGTATGTTGTTTCACTCAATGCCTTGGCAAAGTTTTTACGTTTCTCAAGAGTAGCGTCGCTCAGGTCAATTTCAAATCCACGCAGGCCATCTTTTGTACCCAAATCTTTTTTGATTTGTAGGAAATTGTTGTCGCGGTATACTTGAGCGATTTCTTCGCGAACAGCAGCATCATCCTTAGCGCGGCGAACTGCATTCATCACACATTTTGCTTCTTCTGACTGCTCTAGGTCGTCTGAAGAGATCTTGATCCAGTGGCCGTCGATCTCATTGATGAGCGTCTCAAATTGTTTCAGCATCGTTTCTTTGAGTGATTTTGTCTGAGATCGGCCAGAAATCGCACCACCTGGCGAGGAAACGCTTTCCATGTAACGATCTATCGCTGTCTCGATTGAGCTACGAACATTATCCAGTTTAATATACGTTGCGTCTTCAGTATTGCGTACATTCACTTTTGGCAGAGAGAACTGGATTGACTTGTCAGAACCACCGGCGTTAACTGTTATATCAGCTTGCAGCTCTTGACTCTTCTCTGCGTCTGATGATTTGAGCTTGATGGTGACTTTTTGATTACCCTTGCCTTCAAAAGTCAGCCGTCCTTCAGTGACAGAGTTCTTCGACATGATCGCGTTAACAATTGACGCTTCCAGTGCGCGCTGTGGGTTATTAAATACCAACAGATACCACAACAGTCCTGCAATCAAGCCGATGGTAACTAACGACCCCACAACCAAACTAATAATCAACTTTTTGCGGTTTTTCTTTTTCGGTTTGTTGATCGCGCCCATGATAGGCGGCTGTTCAGCCGGCGGCGTTGACTCAGCCGGTGCTGTTGTTGGCTGCTGTATGCTCATATACCCTCCAAATTACTACTATGTTATGTATTATATCAGCTAATCACTAAAACGAGAGAAAAATGCATTCTTCCTGGCTATCCACTCTGGCGTTTGGCGAACTAATTTGTTTTCATCAACCGCTGTATGGAGGTTAATTTTGATGGCTTCCTCCAGCCAGACACCGCCCGAAGAACCTTTGAACAGCGCAATACCGTCTTTTTTCAGTTTGTCGCGCACAAAACTACCAGCTTCGATGGCGTCTTTGCATTCTTTTACCTGGCAGCCACGCTGACGAGCCGATGGCGCCAAATACTGGTTGGCCATTTCTCCAACTGTCACTACCCAGTCAAGTTCATTGGGATTACACAGATAGCCTAGTTTAGACATTTCTTGCGGCATTGATTCTCTCAAACCGTTGATATTGCCTAGGACAGCGATTTTTTGGGGAGCGCTCAAACTATACAGTGTCTGGATGGCGGCAGTCGTGGTAGATGGCGACGCACTATAGCTGTCGTCCAGAAGCATAGTACCATCAGCACCGCGCAACAACTGCATTCGTCCTGGGATCGGGCGCAGTGCCGCCAAGCCTCGCTGAATTGAGCCGACATCCATGCCTAATTTGACAGCCACGGCCATGGCAGCTACTGCTGGTCTGAGGTTGTGTTCACCCAGCAGTTTCAATTGCGTCTGGATACCCTCTGGATATTCTGGCGACACCATAGCACCAAAATGCCCTTCAGTAAGCGAGAAATCATGTTCATCAAAATAATATTCTGCAACCCCACTGGTGCCATAAGTGGTTATATTAGGATTCGTCACAAACGCCGCAAACCGACCTTCGATGTCATCGCGATTGATCAACGCCATCCGAGAATTATTACCCAGCGTGATCATTTCCTGGGCGACTTCTTCTATGGTATGTTCGACACGCATGCGCCCTGTGGTGACAGAAGTGATGACGGCAATGTCCGGCAAGATGACTGTTTTGAACCAATCATGAAAGCCAATGCTTTGTGGGCTAAATTCCTGGACGATCACTTGCGCTTCTGGATGCTCAGCGCGAGCTCGTTTTTTGACAGCGCGGTACATATTGCGACGCGCGAAGAATCCCCATTTTTTTTCAGGACCCTCAGGATAGCGCACCCCCATGATCTGTAACAAGGTCTGCATGTGAGATTTTGGCTCTAGCTGTGGCATGGCAATGGCATAGCGCTGTGACAAAACCGTACCGATGGCAATTTTGGCACTCGTCTTGCCAGTGCTACCCGTCACTGCGATCAGCTTCACGTCCGCATGCGAAGCAAAAAACTCACGCACTAATAATGGAATTTTCTTTTCAAATGATCGTCGAAACATATAGTTATCATACCATAAGCGACTTGCCGAAACCAATGCAAGTCGCCGAAATAGCAAAGCGGAGCTGCTACGCGCCCACCCGGGGCATGTTGAAAATGTGTTTGTCTTTCAATTGGCAAGCATAGGAGATGCCCCTATGCGTACCAGCTCACTTGTGATTATGCACCAATTATCACAAAAACACAAGCACTATTTTTGCTTTGTGTATTCTGGCAACACTTTTCCAGCAAGAGCCACTGCCATCAGCACCGCAAAGCCGCACATAATTGACGGAATGCCAGTGATGGTTGATGGATCAATGATATTGACAAGGGTTGTTGGCGCAATGAACACTACGTAGCCAGCAATCAATGACCATAGCGAGCGACGAATATGCTTCTTGGCATTTTTACCACGGACATAGGCGTAAACAATCGCCACGAATAATAAGCCGTAATAATACAGCCCATACCATTCACTGATGCCTGGCTGATTTTCAAAAATGACATAATTTCCCAAGCAGACGCCAGCACTAACACCGTTTACGGCTAGCAAAAAGTAGCTGATGAATACAGCTACTAGGACGTATCCCAGTACTGGGATCCAGCGTCGTTTGTCGGCAGAGATCTGATAGATCAAATGAATACCAAGAGGTGGCAACATAGTGATCGCCACGTAGCCAAGCTTCGCCCAGCCCACGCTATCAAACAGCACCGTACCTTCACAAACGTTATATTCAGCCCATTGAAACAACGCTAGACAAACGAGCAGTGCCACGACAATCCTCGTCACGGGAGTTAGTTTGTAACGCCACACTGTATGAATCGCTAAAATAATCTCAATAGCTAAGGTTGCCAGCATCACAGCTGGCGAAAAACAGTAGAGCTTCGGTGTTCTGAATTTATCCATATGGTGCATTATACACTAGTTTTGGTCGGTCTTGATGTGGTGCTTTCGGTAGAATAACCTGGCAGACTGCTCAACTTCCCGGTGGCGAGCCTTGCCGCGAACATCAATATCCAGATGCGTACAGACGATATCTCCAGTCGCCATAATCTTCACACCCGCCTCACGCAGTCGATGCGCCAAATCTTGCCCTTCGTGATAGCGAAATTCTACGTCATATCCACTAACCTTTGCAAAATCATCAATCAGCAGCGCGAAGCTCCCCTCAGCCACCCAATCAACTTGACGATCCGTTGCAACCCTCTCGCCCCAAATCCATGGATAATCCCAGCCGCGTTGCTGTAATGTTTGGTGATCATCTGCTTGGACTGCCTGCGTGAACTGCTGGTCATGCTGCGGGTGCATTTCATGACCATAATTCCAGGCCATCGGCTGACCGTTAGCGTAGAGGATGGTGCTACCAAGCATGATGTGATTTTCGCCAGCAAACTTTTGGCGCAACATGCCGGCAACATTCTCTGTCTCGACACGCATGTCGCAATCGATGAACCATACCACGCCAGTTTTATGCATATCCAAAAAGCGATTACGATTGGCTCCTGCACCAACATTCTTCTCACCAAAGATAAAATTGACTGCCGGAAATTCACGGGCGAGATCTTGCAGTTTTTGCTGGTCAGCGGAATGATCATCAAGCACCGTGATGCTATCAAAATCCTGTTCTGTCAGCTGTGCCAAAAGACTCCTCAAAGCCCGAGGAGCGTTATAGTGTGGGATGGCAACGTGAACTTGCATATTATTTACCCCGTTAGCGGACTAGTCGCCAAGCGCCTGTCCTTCACCATCTACTGTTTCTTCACGATACTTCTCTGGCTGGGCGCGGAAAATTTCTACCCATTTACTGTCATCAACTAGGTCGTTATATTCAATATAGTACCGATTATCAAAGCCGCCTTTTTTCTGTTTTTTGCGCGCCATCGCCTCCTGAACTTGCTCTATAGAAAAGCCAAAATCTTGGCGTAGTGTATCAACAACTTCTTGCAAATCAGCTAGCTCTTTGAGCGATTCATCACGCTGTTTATCACCCAGTGGAATTTCGTCCGCTTCCTCATGAACTTTACAGACCAGCTCACGACGAAATTCCTGACTGTCCAGCTCGCGGTACTCTGTATGTACGACTTCCGGATCATCGAGGCAATTTGGCACCACTTTGTCGCGCACTAATTTTTGTAAATAAAATCGGACCATCTAATCACCTCCGTTGAGTTACTGCTTCAACACCGTCTTCGTACACCACCTCATCAAGCGTGATTTCCTGAATATGCTTGTCGTTACGAAACGCAAAAAATCGGACGGTTTTATGTTGCTGCCAGGCTTGAACTATTTCCGCCCGCACGCCATCAGCGATGTCGCCAAATACCCAGAGCTCATCAGCGCGCGCCACCAGCGTATTATTGGCGCGCCGCACCGTGTCACGCTCCACCGCGTCGAGCAAAAAATAGTCAAAACTGGTAAATGGATTGATCGGCACAACGCCTTGCTCAAGCGCAAATTTCGTTACGAAAAATCTCATGTAAAAATACTTTTTCGACATGGCAGTAAATACAACCGTGTCGGCGGGTTTGATAGCAAGGGCACGATGTGATTGCTGTGTCATGGCTATGTCTCCGTTACTGCATAAGTTCTAATAATGTTTGTTCATCAATAATTTTGGTGCCGTATTGTTCGGCTCTTTTCAGCTTGCTGGCGCCAACTTTGCCGCCGGCTACCAAATATGTTGTATCTTTTGCAACAGCAGTTTGGAAAGTGCCGCCGAGATTGCGGATTTTTTCTGCGGTGGCGTCACGCCCCATTGATTGCAGGGTGCCGGTGATGACGAAGCTTTGGCCAGTTAGACTGCCGGATTTTTTAGTAAATTGTGGCGTCACGCCAAGGTCAGCAAATTTTTCAAGCAGCTTCACATTATCTTCATCAGCAAACCACGCCACTATTGATTCGGCAACAATTTCACCCACGCCATCCACCTCGCGCAGCTCATCAATGGTCGCGCGAGACATAGACTCAAGACTCTCAAAGTGGTTTGCGAGGTCAATCGCTGTCTGCGTGCCGACATGACGAATGCCAAGGCCGAACAAAAATCGCTCCAACGCTGGCTGTTTCTTGGCAGCAATGGCATCAATGAGTTTTTGCGCAGAAATCTCAGCAAAGCGCTCCAACTGCAGCAAATCATCTTTCGTCAACCGGTAGATATCCGCCAAATCATTAACCAGCCCAGCTTCGACCAGTGCCTCAACATTTTTCTCGCCCAAGGTGTCGATATCCAGCGCGCCTTTGGAGGCAAAGTGCGCCAAGGCTCGCTTCAAAATCAGCGGACCGCTCAGCCCTTTGACGCGGTAGACTGCCTCACCCTCTGGCCGTACAAATTCTAACTCTGGATATTGACGCGCCAGTTCTACTGGATAGTCAGTCGGTTTGGTGCCCGCTGGTCGCAATTCTTTGAGCACAGTTTGTACCTGCGGGATAATGTCGCCTGCCTTGAAAATCACCACCGTGTCGCCGCGCCGCACATCCAGCCGAGCAATTTCGTCAGCATTATGCAGACTAGCATGCTGCACCGTCGTACCCGCCACCACCACCGGGTCAAACACTGCCACTGGCGTGGCCGCACCGGTTCGACCGATGGAAATGACGATATCGCGGACGATGGTTGTGGCTTCTTCGGCGGCAAATTTATACGCCACTGCCGCTCGCGGTGTCTTGCCAACGATGCCCAGCTCGGCAAACTGTCGCCGATCATTGAGCTTGATGACTGCTCCGTCAGTATTAAACTGCAGTGACTGACGCAGCTCATCCAGATGGTCAACATAGCTCATCACCTCGTCCAAGCCATAGACAATTTGCGTCTGCCGGCTAGTGGTGATACCCAGCTCGTTCATCATCTGATAGCCAAAGGCAATCGTTGGCGTGTCCTCAAGGTTGTCGCGAATAATGTCATAGCCAACAAAATGGAGCGGGCGCTCTGCCACCAGTTTTGGATCAAGCTGACGAATCGTCCCTGCGGCTAGGTTACGCGGATTGGCAAATTCCGGCTGACCAGCCGCTCGCCGACGCTGATTTAATGCCGCAAAGTCGGCCTTGTGCATCACGATTTCACCGCGAATCTCCGTCCGACCACGCAAAAAATGAGCAAATCGCTGGTTAGCACGCAGGGTCAGCGGTACGTTCTGAATCGTCCGTACGTTCATGGTCACATCTTCACCAACCAATCCGTCGCCGCGTGTCACCGCGCGTGCCAAAACCCCGTCTTCATAGATCAGCGCACAGGCCAAGCCATCCATCTTAATATCACACAAAAATTCTTCGGTAATATCCTGCTGCACTTTTTTCATGCGCTGTATCCACGCCGCAACTTCTGCTCGGTCAAACACGTCCTGCAGCGAAATCATTCGTGTTTGATGTTGAACCTTGGCGAATTTACTGAGCGCCTTTCCTGCCACCCGCTGGGTTGGACTATCTGGCGTGATGAGGTCCGGAAACTGCTCTTCCAGCTGCGACAATTCATGCTTCAGACTATCAGCTGCCGCCTCACTCATGATCGATTCATCGAGCACATGATAGTGATAGCGATAATCATTGATCAGATATCGCAGTTTGACAATTCGTTGCTCGGCCGCCTGCCGATCAAGCTGGCGCACTGTCATCGGCGACGACCTTTCGGTAGAATAAGTACGTATAGGTAGCTGAAAATACAACAGAAAATGAAGCAACCAGCAGCACCATAATTGGTACCAGCGGGAACGAGGCCGTTTGGTCAATCCAACCCGTCACAAAGGCGTCCAGCTTGATGGTCGGGATGAGAATAACCACCCAAAGCAACGTTAGCATAATGGCCAGCCACAGCATGCGAAGCAAGATGCGGATACGACGACCAACCACAATGTCACCAGCCATGCGCACAGCACGCATTGGGTAAGTGCCCGGCAGCGTAACAATAATCATGGCAAACGCCGTGGAGGTGAGCCAATACAGCGATAACACTCCTAGTAGCCCCGTAATTGCTGCAGCAATCATCAACAGTGGCGTTTGATTCAAAACATCAGCTGTTTGCAGGGTTGTGTAGAGAATCACGCCACCAGCAGCCGGCAATAATTGGCACAGGACGATGAACAATAGCACAATGAACGCGACCAGTGGCGCCCCTGCTCGGTACAGACCATCACGAATATTTGGTGAATTGCCAGAGCTGACTGCTCGCAGTAACCAAATGGTAGTCAGCCAGACCATGATCAGCGCCAACACACCCAATATTTGCTGCAAGGCGTTATTTGGTTGGTTGGTGAGCTGGCCGTACACAACGCCGCCGAAAATCGAGAACGTTGCAAATAAATCACTCACCGCTCCCTGCTCGACTGTACCTTCGGCCAATGCTTTAATCTTTTTGTACGTCTCTTGATCCATCAATCCCGCCAGTACAAATACCACCACCGCATACACCAGCGCCAAGCCAAAAAACAATCGCTTGTTTGACCAAATCATTTTGACTGCTTGGGTAGTCAGGGACCAATAACCCGGGACGTGCAATGACCTGACATAATCCCTGCGCCGCGTCAGGCGAAAACTACGGTGTGGTCGACGTTTCAAAAAGTTGGCTTTTCGAACTTTCAGCTGCTGCCAGATCTTTTTGCAATGATTCTTACACCGCAAATAATAACCAGAGGCAAGTTTTTGGTTTGCTCGTGAACGATTGGCTGTTACTTTCTTTTTGGAGACAGATGTACGTTGCTTATTCATCATCAGGCGTCCTTACATTTTTGTCGCATTGTTTCGCAGGCGAGCAATACGATCCTCCAACGGTGGATGAGTACTAAATAATTTTGAGAAAAAGCCGGGGCGTAATGGATTGTTCATAAACAGATTGGCTGTCGATGTGCTTTGGCGCTCCATGGGTCGGCCATATTCTTGCAATTTGCCCAGTGCACTCGCCAACCCTTCTGAGTCTCGAGTCAACAACACACCAGAAGCGTCGGCCAAATATTCTCGCTGCCGACTAACTGCTAGCTGTGTGATGGTTGCCAAAATTGGCGCCAAAATAACTACTACCAAACCCAATATGTACACCGCTGGGTGAACATCACGGTCATCGTCACCACCAAAGAACATCATGCGCAGCGCCAAGTCCGCCAATAGTCCAATAGCACTCACTAAACCGAAAGCAATCATACTAACGCGAATATCATAGTTACGCACATGACTCATCTCGTGTGCCATCACTGCCTCGAGCTCACGTTTGTCCATGATCTCCAACAGTCCAGTCGTCGCACCGACGATGGCGTGCTTAGGGTCGCGACCCGTCGCAAAGGCATTGGGTGCTGGGTCGTCAATGATGTAGACTTTTGGCATCGGCATGCCAGCAGCGATCGCCAAATTCTCAACTACTCGCCACAGTTCAGGCGCATCTTTTTTCTCAATCTCCTGCGCGCCAGTCATGGCCATGGCTAATTTTCCAGCCAGATAATACTGAAGCCAGGCGTATAGCATCGAACAACCAAACACAATCCACGCCAGTGAATAATTTTTGACCGCCATGCCGATGAAGACACCGATGATACCAATGATAGCTACGAACACTGCCATGATGATGATGGTGTTACGTTTATTTTGAGAAATCGCACTATACATAGTAGATATTATAACAAAAACCGCCCGCCAACGGTAGGCGAGCGGCTGCGCGTTTTATGCGAAATATTAGAATTTGACCTCTACTGGGTTCTCAACAGACGCACGGTCTTCAACCTCAAAGAATTCCTTGGCTTGGAAATTGAACATACCGGCAACAATGTTTGCTGGGAATGTCTGAATCTTGGTGTTCAAGTCGCGAACACCACCGTTGTAGAAACGGCGAGAAGCTTGGATTTTGTCTTCAGTGTCAACCAATTCCTGCTGCAACTGCATAAAGTTTTGGTTAGCTTTCAAATCTGGGTAAGCCTCAGCTACTGCAAACAGACTCTTCAAGGCGCCTTCCAGCGTGTTCTCTGCCTCAGCAGTATCCTTAACACCCTTCGCATCCATGATGGCTGAACGCGCTTCGGTAACCTTTTCAAATACTTCTTTTTCGTGTGTCGCGTAACCCTTCACAGAGTTAACGAGATTTGGAATCAAGTCAGTTCGACGCTTCAATTGAACCGTGATGTCGCTCCATGCTTCTTCAACGCGGTTGCGTAGAGTCACCAAACCATTATAGGTGGCGACGATGAAGCCGATAGCGAGAACCAGGACAACGCCAACGACTATAAGTGCTATGATGATTGAGCTCATTGAATATTCTCCTTATCAATTTATGCTAACCCCTTCATTATACCACAGACGTTTTGCTTGTGGTTAGGTTTTTGGGTGATAAAAATGGCCCGAGATCACGAGCCATCATCTGCAATTTGGTGCGCAAGGCGGGAATCGAACCCGCACGACTTTTGGTCAAGGGATTTTAAGTCCCTCGCGTCTACCAATTCCGCCACTCGCGCCCATGTTCTGCACTAATGACCGCCCGATATCCATGTCTACTGACGTTTGACACGATCTGCCATTTGCGCTGATTTGTATTATACTATATTTATGAAGCAAATTGTAATAATTCATGGTGGATCAAGTTTTAATAGCTACAAAAATTACCTGGACAATTTAAAGAATAGCCAGCTTCATTACGAGCGACTGCTTTGGGCTCAAAAATGGCGCGACTGGCTAGCACAAGAAATCGTCAATGCTGATGTTTTACTACCAGATTTCCCTAACAAGCAAAACGCTAGCTACACTGAGTGGAAAATATACTTTGAGAAGCTGCTGTCACTACTTGGGGATGATGTTCAGTTGGTTGGTTATAGTCTGGGCTCAATGTTCTTGGCAAAATATTTACACGAATCACCGCTTAGCTCGCCAGTTCGACGATTGGTATTAGTGTCACCATGCTATGACGACGAATCAGTTGAAGATTTAGGCAGTTTTCGAGTAACGAGTGCTACCGGTTTAGAAAAATCAGCAAGTGAGATTCATTTATTTCACAGCAAAGACGACCCGGTCGTGCCGTTTACTGAGCTTGCCAAATTTCAGCATGATTTACCGACCGCCAAGGTCCATATTTTTGAAGATCGCAATCACTTTTTCCAACCAACTTTTCCAGAGCTGAAAGAACTGCTCGAAAAATAAGAAAAACGCCCGGTACCCAGACGTTTCATATTCACTTGGAGGCACGTACGAGAGTCGAACTCGTCTAAAAGGTTTTGCAGACCTCTGCGTAACCGCTCCGCCAACGCGCCACTTCACTCATTATACCAAACTATAATTGTTCTTTGAACATTTCATAGAACTCGCCACGTTTGGCGATCAACTCGCTGCACGCTCCCTGCTCGACAATTCGGCCATCTTTCATAAAGTAAATCACATCAGCCTTTTTCACTGTGCTCAGGCGATGGCTGATAGCGATGATGGTTTTGTCTTTTTGCTTAAATAAGTGGCGGAAAATTCGCGCCTCAGCTGCCGCATCAACAGCGCTCGTCGGTTCGTCCAAAATAACGATTGGCGCATCACGGTAAAAATTACGCGCCAGAGCCAGCCTCTGCCATTGTCCGCCCGACAGATCCACACCCTTGTCATCACTATCATCCGTCATCCATTTGTCAACATAACTGTCCCCGCCCTTTGGTAATTTCTTCACAAAATCATCAGCCTCTGCCTGCTTCAGCGCGACCGCCAGCCTCTCTCGGTCTAGCTCACGACAAACATCGCCGTACCACACATTTTCGTGAGCTGTCGCAAAATCATAGCGAATAAAACTCTGGCTCAAAACAGCCAATTGTCGGTGCCAAGCCGTCGCATCTACCTCGCCGATATCCTGTCCATCAATCAAAATCTCGCCACTAGTCGGCTGATACAGCCCTGTCAATAATTTCACCAGCGTGGTTTTACCTGCGCCATTCTCGCCAACAATCGCCACATGCTGACCGTGCTTAATCTCAAGCGACAAGCTCTTGAGCACCAGAGTTTCGCTGCCTGGATATCGGAATTTGACATTACGCACCGTAATTGACTTGCTCATGCTAAGTGCTAGGTTCGGCCTGGTGTCAGCTAGTGGCAACTCCATGAACCGCTGATAATCGACCATATTTGCCACCTCCTCATCAATAGAATTATACGTCGAAATCAAGCTGTCGACACTGCCGAGTACTCGACTCACCATCTGCTGCACCAACACGAACTGACCAATCGGCTGACGATGCGCGATGATCTCCAGTGTCACCCACACCAAAGCCGCTACCTCTGCGGCCGCCTGCAACATCTCGCCGCCAAAGCGCTTAGCCATAAAGTTGCGCTCATATTTAATCATTTGCAACTGGTCTTTATCGCGCAAAGTAGCCCGCTCCGTTAACAGATGCTTGACAAGGCCATAAAGTCTCATTTCGGCGATATTCTCAGGTTTACTAATCGCATATTCGATCCACCACATACGCCGCCTGACTTTAGTATTTTTGCGCCAATACTTTGACGTCAAACGAGACAACCGAAATTGGACGACACCGCTAGGAATGATAGCCACGACAAGTAGCAGCCCCAGCCACCAACTGACCAACGAGATGATCCATAACCCAACTACTAGCGAGACAGTATTTGTCGCAACATTGGTTAGTCGCGAAAACAGATATGAAAACGAGCCAGCAAACCGCCTCGCTCGATCAAACATATCAATTGTCGCTGGGTCATCATACCGCCAAAAATCTAGACTATGTAGCCGAGCAAACATCTGGTCGTTAATGCTTGATTCCAGCTGGTAGCGCATCAACTGTTCAAAATAAGCCTGCACAATTCCCCAAAAACTCATGATCACGCCCAGTACCACCGTCATAATCACATACACGAGTAGTTGGTGTGAGTCGCCGCTGCCAGTATATGCCTCTGTCAGTGCGGTAGTTGTCAACGCTGCAAAATACGTTGTCGCAAGCGGCAAGGATGCCGTTAATACCGCTCCAACCGCTTGAATAACAATAGTCCGTGGCGATGTACGCCAAACTGTTACCAAAACACCAGTCAGAGTCTTAACAATTTGATGAACTTGAGGTTTATCATTTTGTGACAAATCTGTCATAGTAAAATCAAATAATTCCATTTGGTGCGAGCGAGAAGACTTGAACTTCCACGAACCTAAGTTCACTAGCCCCTCAAGCTAGCGCGTCTACCAATTCCGCCACGCCCGCACGACTGTCATCATTATACCTGACACTATGGCGTTTTGTAAACTGAATCTTGGCGAACTGTCCAATAGATCACGTCAGCAAATCGATCAGTTGGTGAGACCAGCCGAGTATTTTGTGTCACGGCCTGAACTGATGGCAATTTGATGTATTCAACTGTTGGACGATAGAGCGGCAGTGACGCAGCAGATGCTTGCCAGCGCCGTACGAATGATTGATAATAATCCGCGCGTTGTTTTGGAGAACGCTTACCACGGCCGCCGACCAATGCGTCATCTGAAATGGCGTCATTGTAGTTTGCAAAATTCAGACCTCGCTGATCGCGCTGGTCTTGTGACGAATGCCAATACGCGTAGACATCTGGGTCACCGCCAAGCACCAACTCATATATCAAGACGTCAAAATTACGCGGTTGCAACACCGACCTGAGAACATCCTGATTAGCATCTGTTGCATCAACAATTTTAACTTCCACTTCAGCATTCAACTCATTTCGCCACGTCTCAGCCAACGAATTAGCTGCATTTTCATATTTAGAACCCTGCAAGGAAACAACTGATAGTTTCAGTGACTGATCACCCTTTTTGCGCACACCACCAGACACCGTCCAACCTTCTGCGTCCAGTACCTTTTTGGCTGCTTCTACATCACGGGTTAACGGCCGTTCCAGCTCTGCTTCAGTGTGTTCCGGCAAAATCGGCCCTGTCAATTCGCCTGTTTTTTGTGGCATCTTTTTGCGAAGCGCGGTGATGTCGACTGACTGCACCAAAGCTTTGCGAATGGATAGAGATTGAAGAATCGGACTCTTGCTGTTGAACAATGCGTACACCCCGTTGTGGGTTTCATAAGCTTTCATGTCATACATTTTCTTGACGTTTTCTGGCTGAGAAGCATAGGTCAGCTCCGGCGTGGCCATGATTTCACTGGTTCTCAAGCCCTTTGTGATCTCATCCAGTGAGGCATATGCATACAACTGGAAGCGGTCTAGCTTTGGCTTACCAAAGTGATATGCTTCATTTGCCGTCATATGCACAGCTTTTCTGCCACTTTCCCGGTTGTCTGTCTGCAAGAGTCGGAATTTGAATGGCCCGCTCGTGACAGGTGAGCGTCCAAACGAGTGATCGCGCAGAGCGGCTGGTGCTACATGTTCCAATACGTGTTTTGGAACAACTGGGAACGTCAATGTATGCAAAAATGGCGCATAGGTGGATGGTGTTACAAATGTTACAGTATTGTCGGCAGTTTTCCGGACTTTAATAGATGCCCAACCGTCAGTTGAAGCGCCAACCTTGGAGTTTTTTAGAAGATTAACCGTAAATATGACGTCATCGACTGTCAATGAGTGGCCATCAGACCAGTGAAGGTTGTCTTTCAGAGTGATCGTATATTCAGTCTCGGTGCCGTTGATGGCGATTGATTTTGCTAAATCCCCCTTGAGATGCCCAGTGTTGTCGTATTGGTAGAGGCTGGCGAACATTAGCCTCGCAGCAGACCGTTCTGCATTAGAACGCGCAAACAAGGGGTTGAGGGTTTCCAGCGATCCTAAAACTCCCTCTGAATATGTGCCACCTCCCTGAGGCGCATCCTTCGTGTAGGCTGCACGAAAAATAGTCCATTGCCCTGCACTCAGGCCAACCAATATCATCAATAGTACTGCCCAACCGATAACTTCTCGGCGGACTTCTGTCAATCTGTCGAGACGGGATGTCACGAACTTATGTGCGTGCTTGATGACGCCCTTTTCGATCTTCACAGCTCGACGATTTAAGCTTTTCCCAGAAGCGCTCATTTTTTGGAACCGCTTCCAAGACGGCTTGCCTCCAGCCTCTGTCATGACGACAACCTAGCCTTTAAGCCCCGGCAAGACCAAACTAGCCAAGATTGATAGCACAAAAACTACAGCCAGAACGATGGTAACGTCAAACAAATTCTTGTCAAAACCACGGCGTGTCGTAAACAATTCACCAGAAGATCCGAACCCTGCGCCAAGTGAAGCGCCACGCTGTTGCAACAAAATGGTAATAATCATCAAAAATGCTGATCCTAATGTGATATATGGTAAAAGTTGTTCCAAATTCATCTAACTCTCCTGTTCTTTTTGCGCAGTCCGTAAATCAACCACACTACTTACTATATAGTTTACCAAACTAAGGATGATGCCGGCAATAATTGCGTCGCCAAATGTGATGGAAACGTTTGGAGCCAGCACAATAGCGAGGTAGACCATGAGACCATTGATAATCAATGTAAATAGACCAAGGGTCAACAGAATTGCTGGCAGCGACAAGATGATAATGATCGGTTTGAGCATACTGTTGATGACGGAAAATATCAAACCAGCCAGCAGAAACGTCAACAAGCCACCATCCGACATGGTGCCTAAAAGTCGCAACGATATCCAGATGCCAAATGAGTTCATAGCCCATCTGAATAGAAATACAAAAAATTGCCGTTTCATCACACTGCTACTTATTATAATAATCTGTTCGCATTTTCACAATAGCTAGACGTCACGAACAGCCGCCATCGCTCACATCCGAACTCTTGCTGGTGATGTGCATTTTCTGAGAGCCACGCGTTGCTTCAATACAAAATTCTTTACCGTCAGCGCCCTGAATATACACATGAACAGGGCCGCCGTTATAATTTGGTATTGATGCGCCAGCAGGTAGTGTTGGATAGGCATTGTGAAAATTGCGGTATTGCTCCATAGCCTGCGCTGCACTTTTGAGGTCAGCCGTGATAGCATCGCGCAATGACTTCTGGCGCCAATTGCCGTAACTAATGATTCCGATAGTGGTCAAAATGGCTATGACCGATATCATAACAAGCACTTCTATAATAGTAAAACCGCGTTTCATATTGTTAGTATAGCACAAGCGTTTTAATTATTGGTACGCTGCGCCGCAACATATTTGTGGACGATTTGAGCACGCGACTGGCCAATCACCGACGCTAGGTCATCTTCTGTGGCACTGACAACATTACGGAAGCTACCAAATTTTTTCAGCAATTTAGCGCGAGTTTTTGGCCCAATGCCAGGAATTTCCTCTAGCTGATTTTTCGTTTGCTGCTGACGCTTCAGTGCCGTGTGGTAGCTCACCGCAAAACGATGCGACTCGTCGCGGATGCGCTGAAACAGTTTAACGATGTCGGTTGCCGCAAGGGTATTCTCGTCCGCCGTCGGGCGTTCGTTGCGAGTTTGCTCCATACTAGCTCGCAAGTTTTTTGAGTGCGAACCAGCGTTACGCTGGCCTGGGTGTAAATTCACCACATAGACGTCACTATCTTCATGAATAGCGATATTCGCCGATGGCTGCGACCGCATTTGCTCGATGAACGCCGTATCAATCTGCGAATTAGTCTTGTGCACCAGCAATTCTTCCTCGCGCTTAGCGATGCTGATGATCGGCACGGTGACGCCACGCTCATCACGCGCTTTGATGGCCGCCGCCAGCTGACCTTTACCGCCGTCAATAAGCAGCAGATCAGGACGGCCCCAGCTTTTTAGATGACGCTCGCTCAGCCGGCGAAAAATCGTCTGATGGATATTACCCGTGTCATCATTTTTCTCACTAACTTTGAACTTGCGGTACTCCGCCCGGTCACTCGCGCCATTGGTAAATACCACCATACTGGCAACAACCTGCCGCCCGCTCATATGCGAAATGTCATAACCCTCGATGCGCACTGGAATACCTTTTAGACTCAACAATTTTGCCAAATCAGCCAGCGCCTTGTCCTTCGAAATATCCAAAAACTCTTTGTCGCCAAAACAAACCCGCCGCTGCAATTCCTGCATGGCGCGCAGTTTATTACGAAGATCAGCCGCCCGCTCAAAATCATGCAGCCCAGCTGCCGTTTTCATGTCGCGCTCCAGCTCGGCAGCGATGGCTTTACGGTTGCCCTTGATGTAGCTGATGAGTTTGCGTAGATTAGCTTTATAGGCAGCTGACCCATCACTCAGCCGCGGGCTCAAGCCCAAATCTTCATCCAACTTCGACTGCCCTGGTCGCCGCTGCCTGGTCAAATAGGGGAACACTCGCCGCAGATAGCGTAAAGCTTTTTTCAAAGCAAAGCCATTATAGAACGGGCCAACATATTCCGCCCCATCATCCGCGGGATTACGCGTAAAGCTGACGGTCGGCCACTCACTTTTCATGTCGATTCGCACATACATCTGCGACTTATCATCGCGTAGCAGCACGTTGTAACGCGGCATATAGCGCTTGACCATCTCGCTCTCCAGAAACAAGGCATCAACTTCGCTTTCAGTCTCAATCCAATCGGTATCAGCAATTTCCGCCACTAGCGCCATGGTTTTATTGTCCCGCCCGCGCGAATCTTGAAAATACTGGCGCACGCGGTTCTTCAGCACCGCCGCCTTACCCACATAAATAATCTCGCCGCTGGCTGACTTATGAAAATAAACGCCAGGAGTGCGCGGTAGAGTTTTGAGCTTGGCTTGCAATGGTTGATTCACCTTTTTATTATACATTTTTCTAGGCTAGTAATGTTACAATTAGTAATATGTCGCAGACGAAAAACCCACACCACTCCATCAAAGCCATCGTCTTTGATCTTGATGGTGTGTATTTCAACAAAGGCAAGGCTGAATTCCTGAGCAGCCTCACACGCTACGGCGTTGAGGAAGCGAGCGCCAAGTCGGTCTTTCTGACGAGTCAGCACATGGCTGATTATAAACTGGGGAAAATCGATGACAATGAATTCTGGACGTGGGCAGAATCGCAGTGGCATACAGGCCTGTCTAATCATGAGCTTATAGAGCTGATGCTTGATGGCTATGTGATAGATGAACGCGTTGCGCAACTGGCGACAAGGGTTCAACATGCGGGCTACAAAACATTGATCTGCTCCAATAATTTTCCAGCTCGTATCAACGGCCTGGAGAGAAAGTTTGGTTTTCTACAGCAATTTGATACAGCAGTTTTCTCATATCAAGTTCATGCCGCTAAACCGTCAACCGAGATTTTCGCCGAATTGCTGCGTCGCTCTGGTCGCCAACCACAAGAGATAGTCTACGCTGATGACAAGCCAACTGCACTCACTGGTGCGAAGGATCTTGGCATTAACACACTGGTTTATACTGATTTTGATACATACCGTGACGACCTCCAAGAGCTGGGAATTATTTTATGATATCGCAACCGGGTTTAATGCCAGCCTAGCAGTTCAGTGAACGACTTCTGCGCGCTAACACATTCACCCAACTCAATGCTCGTAACTGGCAAAGTAATATTATGCGCGAGCAACAATCTGCGCACTTCTTCCTGTTTGTTATATGGCACCTCTATGTGCGAGATATCAGTGATAGCTATTCGCTTGTCGGCACGCGCTTCGTAGTAACGCATTGGTTTTTCTAACTCTACTTGTGAAGCAAGGTGCTTAATGCCAATGAGTATTGGATAGTTACCAGGAATATCACTACCTAAACAAAAGATATCCCACACATCACGCGCCTGTCTATTCACCTTCTTACCCCATGTGTTGTCACCATGTTCATCATGCGACAAGCTGCGCCATGTTTTCCAGCACCGCCTGGCTTAGTCCGTCAAACACTTTTGCCTGCGTCATGATATTTACTGCGTTCGTTAATTTCTCTGCCTGCGCCTTGCCGACCAATTTGTAATCATCAACGTCATGCAGCCAAGCCGTCAACAGCACTTCTTGCAAATCCACTGGCTCGCTGCACTCGCTAGCAAAACGCTCTGCCAGCAGCGCCAGAACCGGCGTAGGTATTGAACGGAATGATTGTTTTGCCGACAAAGTCATACTTTTCTAAAAAAGTATTGATGATCATCGGCGGCTCGCCCCACCAAATCGGATAGCCCAAGAAAATAGTATCATGAGCAGACAAATCTACCTTGCCTTGGAATGCTGGCCGCGCGTTTTCGGCTTTTTCACGCTTGGCAACTTCAGTACATTCTTGATAATTATCCGGATACGGATTCACCGGCTCCAGCTTGAAAACGTCGATTTTATCGCCGAAATAATCCTTGATATAACCAGCAATTACCTCCGTATTGCCAACTTCAGTGTCATCAACACCGTAATTTTCGCCCGCCCGCGAGAAAATGTTAGTAGCATATTATACCTCCTTACGTAACCATTATAGCACTACGTAGTGTGCGGCACGAATCACCGCTCTAACCACTGCTGCAGCACTACCGCCTGATTATGCTCGATATCTTTAGCACTGTATAACAGCGTAACAACTGGATGTTTTTGCCATTGTTGTTTAAGAGTGGCGGCTACAGAACTAGCATCCAGCTCTTCGGTATAACGCGACATAAACCCTACAAATTTTTCCGGATCATGACCGAACCATTGGCGCAACTCGTTAGTCGGTGCGATATCTTTTGCCCATTCGTCTAGCGCTGCTCGTTCTTTACTGATACCGCGCGGCCATAATCGGTCAACCAGCACGCGGTAGCCATCGTCCGATTCTGGCGATTCGTAAATTCGTTTAATTTTATAAACTGTCATGACAGCACCTCCTTAACTATCGTTTGTAGAACTGGAATGACATCCGATTCAAACCAGGGATTACGTTTGCGCCAGCCAATATTGAGCGGCGATGGATGAACCAATGGAAAATAATCTGGCAAATACATATTAAAGTCCGCCACAGTTGCTGTCAAATTATGCTTGGCGCGGCGATCAAGATAATATTTTTGCGCATACGAACCAACCAAAATTGTCAATCGCACATTCGGCATCTGCGTCAATAAGCACGGGTGCCATTTCCTAGCAAAGTCCAAGCGCGGCGGCAAATCACCGTGCGCTCCCCTGCCTGGATAATAAAAATCTATCGGCATCAACGCAAAGAGTTCAGGATTGTAAAACTGCTCGTCCGTTACGTTCAGCCATCGCCGAAGCAAGCGACCACTCGCATCATTCCACGGCTTTAGCGTCTGCTGGGCAATTCGGCCTGGCGCCTGCCCAACCAGTACAATTCGCGAACTTGACGAAGCAGAATACACAGGCAACCAACCTCTATTAGCAAAATCATCATTCATTGGATCGGCTGCAATCTGATCATATAAAAGCGGTTTAGCCTGCAATGTAATATACTTTCGTTTGTAATCCGAGTTAATAACTATTCTGTCGTCACACCATCAAAATCTTCTTCGTTAGCTTCCGCCTCTTCGCGTGTCGCCCGAACAATACCATCTTTGTGATGTGCTGGACTATAAATCGTGTAGAGCTTAAGTGGCTCTTCGCCAGTATTTATCACATTATGTTCAGCACCTGCTGGCACGATAATAGCACTACCGTCAGACACAGCATACTCATTACCATCAATCAAGACCTTACCCTGACCTGCTTCAAATCGGAAAAATTGATCATTCTCCTCGTGAATCTCTGAGCCAATTTCACCACCAACTGGCAAACTCATCAATACCAATTGACAATGCTTTGCCGTATAAAGCACCTGGCGAAAATTATCATTCTGCACTGTCAATTCTTCAATATTTCCATTAAAACCCTTCACTTAGTATTCTCCTTAAACTAAACTTTACCTATTTCGCAGCTTTTTCCAAAGCGTCAATCAGCGCCTGCTTTGGTTTCATGCCAATCAGCTCAGCAACCTCTTCGCCACCAGCGATAATTTTCATGTTTGGAATTCCCTGAACACGATAGTCAATAGCCAACTGCGCGTTCTCCTGACTGGCTTCAGTGTCAACTTTGACGACATCAAACTCAGTTTCTTCAGCAATTTGATGCAAAATCGGCGCCATCGCTCGGCACGGCGGACACCACGGCGCCCAAAAATCAACCAGCACTGGCTTGTCGCTTTTTAGCACTTTCTCTTCAAACTCTTGTTTTGTTGTAATCTCATATAATGCCATTATTTCCTCCTTTGTTCATATTCTATTATACAGCAGCTACACGCCAAATGAACAAAATCTTATCACATCAACCACTGTATGTGCACCTATGGCCGAACTAACATCGCGCTTTCGTTGCATGACGGCAAACGGCAGACCAAACAATAGCGCCAACGCCAGGACGCTACCCAGCGCAAAATTAGCTGTATTAAAATGAAGCAAGACGTGAGGTAATATCATAACGAGATAGCACAAAAAATTATCTAATTTTGACAGTAATCTATCCTTAATGAAATAGATGCACGTAGCAAAGAAAAAGAAGCGGAAAATAATTTCTTCCGAAATACCAGCACGCATGGCGTTTAAGAACCATTCTGGCTTGAGCGAAAAAGCAATATTCCAAGAAATTTTTGCCAGGAGAATATTGATGGTTCCCAGCGCCAATCCTACCAATAGAGCAAGGCAAATTGTTTTTAGTATTTCTTTTTTGTTGACCATTTTACAGAGGACAATTGCATGCTTACTTTTCTTGAGCACACTAACACCTCCAACATACGCAACAGCAGAGCACACTCCCATGAACATACTGGATGGTGCAGCCAGACAGCCTAAAATTACAGCAATGACAACATCAGTTCTAGAAACATTTTTGTTCCTTACGATAAATAAAACTGCCAATAAAACAACAACCAAAAACCACAGGATGTTAAGCTTTTGTGGATTTAGTAACGTTATCGACCACAGCGCCACAAAAAAGAGGTTGATACCGAGCAGTACTCGTGTTGAAGATCGGTGTAAAACTACAGCACGTTCTTGACTCATGACATAACTATATCATATACTTACCTAACATGTATGAACTTGTCTGAGGCGAGTTCCTCTAAATCCTCACGTTCGCAATAGTTAACTTACCAGCGAACCACTGAATACAGAAACTAACCAAAGGAGTATTTACGTTGACAAAAGTATCAAACAAAGAAATATTATGCCTGTTCTGGCGAATATCACGGCCCTACAAGCATCGGCGAAATTTGACTATTTTCTTTACAATCATCACACTTGCCATCACAATTTTTGTTGGCCCGCTGATTATCGCAGAATTGCTCAGCACCATCCAAAGCGGTCAACTAAACAACGCGGAGAAACTATGGAAATTAGTCGCGCTCTACGGCATGAGCGAATTATGGTCAAATGTCATCAGCTGGCGCTTAGTCCTGTATCTCGCTTGGACATTCGAAACTGCCCTACAACGTGATTTATACGCACAGTGTTTTAGCAAACTAACCAACCAAACAATGTTTTTCCATGCCAATAAATTTGGCGGTTCACTTGTCAGCCAAACCAACAAATTAAACGGTGCGGTTGAGCGTTTTTGGGACACCATCATTTGGTCAATTTTGCCGTTGGTCATCTCCCTGGTTGGCTCGATCATAATTTTGTCAACTCTGCTGTGGCAATACGCCGTATTTCTCCTACTATTCTCAATCATATTTAGCATTGTTGTCTACTTTGGCTCTCGACCGATGGCTAAACTGAACGAAAAAGAAGCCAAAGCCAGCAACAAAGTGAGCGGTCAATTGGCCGACACTGTTTCAAACATTTTGGCAGTAAAATCGTCTGGTGCCGAAGCACTGGAGCAGCAACGCTTTGTAAAAACCGTTACATCTTGGCGTGGCGCTAGTCTGGGCACAATGCGCGGGCTTTTAAAAGTCAGTACTGTGTATTCGACCATTAATATAACGATAAAAATTGGGGCAATTGCCTTTGCGATATACGCTGCCCAGTATAATATCGTATCAGTAGCGGCAGTTTATCTCATCATCACCTACACTGGTAGCGTGGCGCATGAGTTGTGGAATATGAACAGCATTATGCGTAGTTACAACCGCATCCTTGGTGACGCTCACGATATGGTGGAAATTCTTACCACACCGACGACACTAGTCGATCAAAGTGACGCAAAGCTTGCTGTTACGCGCGGCAGTATCACCATGGATAATGTAACCTTCACGCATGATGAGGGCGCGGGTGACACACTGTTTCATGATTTTTCTCTTCGCATTCAGCCAGGTGAAAAAATTGGCTTGGTTGGATCGAGTGGATCTGGCAAAACTACCCTGACCAAATTATTGCTACGATTTGCCGACATTGACTCAGGAGAGATTGCTATTGACGCACAAAATATTGCCGAAGTTACTCAGGCAAGCCTGCGCGAGCAAATCGCCTACGTGCCGCAAGAGCCGTTACTATTTCACCGTTCAGTCCGCGAAAATATCTCCTACGGTCGACCTGACGCGACTGATGCTGAAATTGAAAAAGCTGCCAAGAAAGCTGGCGCCTATGATTTCATCATCAAATTACACGATGGCTTTGACACCATGGTCGGTGAGCGCGGCGTGAAGCTATCAGGTGGGCAGCGGCAGCGTATCGCCATCGCTCGGGCAATGTTAAAAGATGCACCAATTCTAATTCTTGATGAAGCAACCTCAGCCTTGGACTCAGAATCAGAAGCGCTAATCCAACAGTCGCTGGAGACATTGATGAAAAATCGCACTTCAATCGTCGTCGCCCACCGCTTGTCGACCATCGCTAAACTTGACCGTATCATCGTCCTGGAAAATGGACGCATCGTCGAAGACGGTTCACACGAGCAGTTGCTTGCCAAAAAACGTGGCGTTTATGCCAAGCTGTGGGCACGACAGTCCGGCGGATTTATCGAAGATTAACATAAAAAGCGGCTACATGAGATAGCCGCTTTATTATTGAGCTGTGACAGCTGGTTTAGCGTCGGCGTTTGATGATTATCCAGGCGCCAGTAGCAACGACCGCGATGGAACCGAGAGCGATCATGATGGCGTTGCTACCTGTGTCAGCCAGCGCACTTGATGCTTTCTTCGCAATCTTAGCAACTGCGCTGTTGCTGCCACTATTAGCATTTTGATTACCATTCTGAGTAGCGCCCTCTTCTTCATAAACACCAACTGGGTCGATGATAGTGCCGTTTGCTATACCGTCACTGTCACCAAAGCCGCCGTCAGTCAAATCATAAGCAATGGTAGTATATTTACCATCTGGCGTATTACCAAAGGTGACTCGACTAGTGATGTCTTGGTATACTCGACCGTTCATGATCTTGCCAATTGTTAGACGGTTCGTGTTAGCATAGCGGCGACTTAATGTTAAGGTTACGCGAGCCGTGAAGCCAACCGCAGGAGCTTGATTGTTACAGTTAATAGTGAAATCCACTCCTTCGCGAAGGACACGGTTATTGTAGCGATCCGGTGTTGAAGCTGCCTGTGCCGTCGCCAGGTTGTAGCAAGAGTTTCCAGACGTTTCTACTGCCAAAGAACGGTGATGTGGCTGCGCAACAGTCATCTTGTTCCGTGGAGCCTGAGGTCCCGGGATGACAATTGCATTCAAACGATTTTCCAGTGCAGTTCTCTTAGCGGTATCCTGTACGTTTGCCACCAAAGCTCTTGCGGCATTCACTGCAGCTTGAGTTTTGGTACTTTCAGCCTGAGCAACTGCTTGTTCAGCGGCTGTCTGGGCGTCTGCTTCTTTCTTCTTGGCGTTGGCAACTGCAGTGTTGAGGTCGCTGGCTGCTTTCTGGATGGCAGTAGCAGTTGGGTTTGGTTGCTTCTCTACTTCTTTGGCTTTGGCGAGAGCTTGCTTGACGGTCGCGTCATTGGTAATGTAGGCCGGTTCTTTCTCGGCGTTGGCGATGGCGGTGCGGAGGGCAGATAGGTCAGGACGAAGGGCGTCAAGTTTTGCTTGCAGTGCTGCCTTGGCAGCGTTGAGCTCGGCAACAGAAGCACCGGCGTTGGCGGCGACCTGCTCTGCTTGGGTAGCTTGTGCCGCTACGGCGTCCTTGGTTTCTTGGGACATACCGGCAGTAGTTGCTGGGTCTTTGGCCTTGGTTATCAGGGCGGAGAGAGCGGTGCGAGCAGCGGTGACGTTAGCGGTGACCTGGTTGAGGCGATCCTGGAAGGCTTGCTTCTTAGCTGGGTCTTGGACGGCAGCTACCTTGGCGTTGGCGCTGGTGACGTCGTCTGGATCCTGGTTGTGTTCAGCCTGAGCAACTGCTTGTTCAGCGGCTGTCTGGGCGTCTGCTTCTTTCTTCTTGGCGTTGGCAACTGCAGTGTTGAGGTCGCTGGCTGCTTTCTGGATGGCAGTAGCAGTTGGGTTTGGTTGCTTCTCTACTTCTTTGGCTTTGGCGAGAGCTTGCTTGACGGTCGCGTCATTGGTAATGTAGGCCGGTTCTTTCTCGGCGTTGGCGATGGCGGTGCGGAGGGCAGATAGGTCAGCCTTTGGTAACGTTGCAGTTACGTGCAATGTTCCGGAGAAAGCAAACGGCTTACCATTAACAGTTATCTGCTTATTCCAGTTAGCCTGCAGTGCGTGCGGCTGCCCGTCATATATTGGTGCTGCAACTTTTAATTTACCAGCTGCTTCATTAACCAAAGTAGCTGTATTTTCAATAGTAACTGGTGCGCCAGACGCATCCTTTAACGGTGAGTTAAATACCTCAGACTCAGTAGTCATACTACCTTGCTGGTTTTCTAGCTTCAAAGAGGTGAGGCGATTTAAGCCGGCCAAAGGCTGTGCATTCATGACCGTACTATAGTCTAACCGCAGTTCAGTAAGTTGAGTCATTCGTCCAATTGCAGTAATCTCATCCTCGCTCAGCTGCCCCCCAGTCAAGCGCAAAGAGGTCAGAGCCTGTGCACCAACAAGAGATTGAGCATTGACAACTTTAGTCTTTCGACCATAGTCATAGAAAGAGATTTTCTTTAATGAGTTCTTACTACCTGCAAATGTTGATAGGTCTAACGTCTGATTGGTACCGCTCATCGAGACTTGCTCGAGCTTGTTCAGAGACGACAAAGGACTATAGTTCGCAACAACATTTTCCGACAAGTTCACACTACGCAGCTCAGACAAGCCAGCCAGCGGTTGGATATCAGCAACCTTGTTGCCTGACAGCTGTAATGCGCGCAGTTTAGTTAGGCCAGAGAGCGGCTGTAAATTGGTAATTGCGTGATTGCCAAGTGATAGTTCAGTCGCATTTTTAGCGTACTCCAGACCAGTCAAATCCTTAATCCTCTGGTCTTCCGTGATATTGCCAGTATTATCGACATACATGCGATCAATGGTTAGCATTTCTTGAGCAGTAATCGCTTGAGTATCGCTGCGGGCTTTTCCTGATATTTCAGCTAACCTCTTGTTCAACAACTGGCGCAACCTGGCATCAGGGATATTAACACCCTGCGCTGCCGGAGGTTGTGGAGGTGTCGGAGAATTGGTTGAGTCCATGTAGGCATTTACTAAAGCACCTCGGTTTACTGCCACGCCAGGTTTTACGTACTGACCGCTCGGGTCAATTGCCGATGCAACCTCAGCTGACAGTGGCTTACCTGAGCTAATCGCTGGACTGCCTGGCTTCAAGTTGTAGTTACTCTTGCGATAGTCAGTGTTCTGTTCAGCTTCTTTGATGAAGTATGGGTTATTGGCACGTGTACCAAACAGATCAAGAGAATGTGCGTCACGACCATCAATTGACGACCGAACGCGACTGTCCTTGGCGATGTCTTTCACGTTAGCAAACAAAACATCGAGACGATTTGGCATTTCCGCCAAGTCCCAGGTCATGATTGTGCCTTCATTTTGCAGGCTACTGCGGTAGTAGGCGTTGTAATCAAAACCCTTGAACATATCATTTGTGTAGGTACCAGGACCAGTGTGGTTTGGGCCACCAGTGCTCCTAACAGGGTAGGACCATAGTGGCGCGCCAGTGTCACCAGAGATGACCGCACGAGAGGAAATGATATTGTTGTACATTTCCAAACCAGTCAGATTCCAACTCAAACCTTTACTAGCAGACCATGGCTCAAGTGATTTACAAACTTGCGGGTTGTGAGCATCTCGCTCATTACAACCGTCCGTACGAGCATCCTCATTTAACATGATAGGTCGGTTAGTTCGAGAGATGGTGTTGTTGTACACTTTAGAATTTGAACTACTTGAGACGCTAATACCAGCACCCGAGCCTTCAATGATGTTTGACGCGATGATCGTACCGTCTGAAACCTCATCAAAGATCGCGGTAGTTGTGTTGATGAAGAAGTTATTAACGATTTTTGCCTTGATACAGCCTTCATCACACCAGACACCTGCTGTACCATTGCGTACATAATAGTCATTGCCGGTTGAAGCAGGATTCTTTGAGTTATCAACCACATTACCTCGGAACGTAAAGTTCTCAATGTGCGTCACTTTTATCTCAGAAACAGTACACCATGCCAAACAGATTGAACCATTGGTCAGATAGTTCGCTGCGTTGTTCTCTGTAAAGATGTTATTTTCAAATGTTGTATTGTGCGCACGGTTAGCTCCTGCGCCATTACCACCATTGCCGATAAATTTGTTATTAACGATGCGCGCACCTTGTGCATCAGTATTGAAACCGACTGAGGAGCTTTGCGTAAAGATGGAGTCTTGGACGACTGAGCCACGACCATTTACCACGATCATACTGGTCCCAACCTGATCTTCGGCCAAGTCACGATCCCAAGACCAACTCTGTACTGGTGAGTACTGTGCAACATTGATAGCTTTCATCGTGAAATTAGAGCCATCATCAGCCTGACGACCACCAACAGAGAAAGCGCGTGCTCGGTTGGTAATCTCTGTAGTACCGCTAGATGGGTCAGAGCCAACATAATATGTCAAATCATCTTCTGTGCCGACGTTAAAGCCTGCGCGATTGTTGGTAGGGTCTTTTAGGGTAGTTGGATTCTTGTCTTCAACATAGAATTTACCAGGGCCAACCTTGCTTTTTGCATCGACTTGTTCCAGTGGTTGATCGTCGATAAACATCTGCTCTGGGTAAGCAGCCATACCTTCTTTGGATGGGTTGGGGTTGACCGTACAAACACGACAGAAATTACGGAATTTACCCGTAGTCTTCCACATGTTGCCTTCTTTAGTCCATCGATCTGCCGATACAATATCGCTACCCTTCATCCAGACTTCAGCATGAGGGGCAGCCTGGAACGTAATATTTTTCTTCGTGACAAAGAAATGAGGCTCTCGGTAAGCGCCACTCTTGGCTACAACCGTTCCTCCATCAGAAACGGCCTGTAAGCCTCGCCTAAAGGTCGCGAACGGTCGCGCTTCGGTACCATTCCCAGAATTGTCATTACCATCTGGCGAAATCCATGCCACATTGGTTGTCGGCACTGGATAATTGGTATCCATCGCTTTATATTTTTTGTGGACACTAGCCGCTTGTGCCATAAATGGATGTGTCAAAACCAACGCAAAAACTATTACAGCTGCGGCTGCCGGTATTGCTAGCTTGGCGACACGTTGATTCCTTCTTGATATACGAAGACGTACCATCCCTATTTTCTCCCTCTCCTCAGTTGTGTATATTAAAACTACCTGTCACCAGTGTAGCATGAGCGATTTCATCATGTCAAATTGTCAACTACTGTTTTTTGTCCTATAATGATTATCCATGATGCACGCTTTTGTAGATTTTATTATTCACTTTGGCATTATCGCCGTTTTATTTGTTGTATTTGCCGAGTCAGGTCTATTGTTTGGGTTTATTTTCCCTGGCGATAGCCTACTATTCACTGCTGGTTATATGGTACAACAACATATCCTACCAATTGACATTTCAGTATTTGTCGTCCTGCTCATCATAGCGGCCATTGCTGGAGACTCAGTCGGTTATACCTTCGGTCACAAGGTAGGCCGGAAATTATTTGAGCGAAAGAACTCGCGCTTATTCAAACGTCAATATCTCATCCAGGCTGAGAAGTTTTATGAAAAACATGGTGCCATCACGGTCATTTTGGCACGATTTGTGCCAATTGTGCGCACATTCGCCCCGATCGTAGCCGGCGCAGGCAAAATGCATTATCGAACCTTCTTGCTATTTAACGTCATTGGTGGCATCTTATGGGCGTCGCTATTTACCTACCTGGGCTTCTTTGCTGGCAAAGCGCTGACCGAAGCTGGCATCAACGTCGAAGTTGCTGCCCTGATCATCATTTTCCTATCAGTCCTACCGATGGTTATTCACGCGCTCAAACAAGAATCCACCAAAGCAGCCATCAAAAAACAATTGTCTGTTCTATTTTCAAAGAGTAAACAACCAAAGTCAGCTGCTAAAAAGCGTAAATAACATTCTTGCATCTAACGAGGCTGTCTATTTCAATAGCGGCTTAAGATATTTACCAGTAAACGACTCTGTGTTCTTGGTAATCTCTTCTGGTGTTCCGCTAGCAACCACCGTACCACCGCCCATACCGCCTTCTGGACCCATATCAATGATCCAGTCTGCTGACTTGATAACATCCAAATTATGCTCGATCACAATCATACTGTTTCCACCTTCAACGAGTTTATGCAAAATCCCCAACAATCGCTTAACATCAGCCGAATGCAACCCAGTGGTTGGCTCATCCAAAATATACATAGTTTTGCCTGTTGAGCGTTTTGATAACTCAGTCGCTAATTTGATGCGCTGCGCTTCCCCACCAGAGAAGGTGGTTGCCGGCTGGCCCAAACGAATATAACCCAGACCAACCTCCACTAATGTCTCAAGCTTCCGATGAATAGACGGGATGCTGTCAAAGAATTCGGCAGCTTGTTCCACTGTCATTTCCAATACATCAGAAATAGTGCGTCCTTTGTAGGTAATTTCCAACGCTTCACGATTGTACCGCTTACCTTTACACTCATCACAAACCACATACACGTCTGGCAAAAAGTGCATTTCAATCTTTATCACGCCATCACCCTGACAATTTTCACAGCGACCGCCCTTGACGTTAAAACTAAATCGGCCTGCCTTGTAGCCGCGAACGTTCGCTTCTGGCGTGGAGGCAAATAATTCACGAATTGGCGTAAAAATACCCGTGTAGGTGGCTGGGTTGGAACGCGGTGTGCGACCAATTGGCGACTGGTCGATGACGATGGCTTTGTCTAACAGTTTAATGCCTTCGATGCGGTCGTGCTTGCCTGGTACCACTTGGGACCGGTTGAGGCGAGCTGCCAGCTCCCTCGCCACAATGTCATTAACCAAGGTTGACTTACCGCTACCAGACACACCAGACACCACCGTCATTAATCCCAAAGGAAACGCCACGTCAATATTTTTCAAATTATTTTCCCTAGCACCGCGCACAATCAGCTGCTGATCCTGGTTTGGCTTTCTGCGCTTTTTTGGTACTGCAATTTTTTCTACGCCGCTCAAATAGCGACCGGTGATACTGTCTGGATTTTTCGCTACTTCTTCAGGCGAACCCATGGCGACGATTTGCCCGCCTTTCGAACCAGCACCCGGCCCCATGTCGACCAAAAAGTCACTTTGGCGGATGGTATCTTCATCGTGCTCCACCACCAGCACTGTATTACCAAGATCACGCAGACGCTTCAGGGTATCAATAAGCCTGTCATTGTCTCGCTGATGCAAGCCAATGGACGGCTCATCCAGAACATACAGCACACCCTGCAAACCCGAACCGATTTGCGTCGCTAGTCGAATGCGCTGAGCCTCTCCACCACTCAAGGTGTTGGCCGCTCGTCCCAACTCCAGATAGTTCAAACCAACATTACTCATAAATCCGAGCCGTGCCTTGATCTCCTTTAATATCAGCCGTGCAATCGTCGTTTCCTGCTCTGTCAATTTGAGCTTGTGGGTAAATAAGTCCAACGCATCATCAACGCCCAAGTCACAAACATCAACAATATTGAGCCCGTGAACTGTCACTGCCAAGACTACTGGCTTGAGGCGAGCGCCCTTGCAGACATAGCATGCCCGCTCACGCATAAATCGTTCAATATCTTTGCGCATAAATTCACTGTCAGTCTCACGGTGCCGGCGCTCCAGGTTCGGGATGACTCCCTCGTAAGTCGTATCATAATGCCGGCCATTACCAAGCTCAATGCGATATTTCTGCGCCCCTGTTCCATACAAAATCGTCTGTTTAGCTTCATCAGACAGTTTTTTGACAGGAGTTCGCACGCTAAAGCCATGGGTCTCTGCTACAGCCATGATTTTTTTCATATAGAAATTGTCGACATTGACGCGGTTGTACGGTCTGATGGCGCCTTCGGCGATGGTCAAATTGTCATTAAACACCAACTCTGGGTCAATCTCCATGCGACTACCCAAACCAGTGCAGCTTGGACAGGCCCCTTGTGGTGCATTAAAACTAAACAACCGCGGTTCCAGCTCTGGAATATCCTCCTCAGGATGATCAACACAGGCATACCGCTGCGAAAACGTTCGTACCTGATCGTCATCGGCGTCCAAAACTTCAACAATTCCCTGACCTAATTCTAAGGCTTGCTCCACACTCTGAGACAACCGACCAGTCAATTCACTGTTCAATGCCAAGCGGTCAACCACCAGCTCAATCGAGTGCTTGTAGCTCTTTTGCAGCTCTGGAAATTCGTCCAGGGCATATACCACGCCATCAACCCTAACACGAGCATAACCCAGCCGACGGTACTGCTCAGGGATGTGCGCAAATTCACCTTTTTTATTTTTAACAATTGGCGCCAGCAGTAAAATCCGGTGCCCGTCATACTGCTTGATGATTTCTTGGATGATGGCTTCGGTGGTGCGCCGCGACACTGCTTTGCCGCAAATTGGACAGTGCGGCACACCGATGCGCGCAAACAACAGTCGCAAATAGTCGTAAATCTCAGTCACCGTCGCTACCGTTGAGCGTGGGTTACGGCTGGTTGATTTTTGGTCAATCGAAATAGCTGGACTCAAGCCATCGATGCTATCGACATCGGGTTTATCCATCGTTCCCAAAAACTGCCGAGCATACGAGTTCAAGCTCTCCATATAACGGCGCTGGCCCTCAGCATAAATCGTGTCAAACGCCAGACTTGATTTGCCTGAACCACTCAGGCCAGTAATGACCACGAACTTATCGCGCGGCAATTCCACGCTAACATTTTTCAGATTGTGCTCGCGAGCACCTTTGACTCGAATAACCTCCGGCATAGCCGCTCTATTATACCGGTTTTTTATATTTTTTTCCAGACATTGCCTAATTGTTGGATTATATATGAACACGTATTGCTTATGATTGCAAGTCAAGCTTTTATCTGTTACAGTTACATTATATGCGAAGGTTGAGTGTTTACGTATTACTGCTTATTGGTGCGATTGTTATCACACCAGTGCTATTTGACCAGCTTTGCATGTTCGTGTTTCTTGGCAAAATCCCGTTTTTGAACGTCAATTTGTCAGCTACCTCCATGATCGTTTTCTGGCTCGCCCTTGTGCCAGTCTGCCGTATCTTGCGAGCAGCCATTCCGGTATCATTTGACGACATCAAAGAACTCATTCAATACATCTCTCAAAAACGCCTCGACAACAGTGTGTTGTATCAAGACCATGACCTAACCTTGCTATTTGTCTATCTGGCGCATGAAGCCGAGAAAGCAAAAACGAGCGAGCCAGACACCCCTATGGGCACTCAAAAGCTCGCTCCGTCCTTGACTTAATTTTTGTTTTAGATATACCGCTTCAAAGCTAGCCCAGCAGCAATAGCCACAACAGCTAAGCTACCAAATAGCCAAACAGAAGTTCCTGTATCAGCTAGCCAGCCTGTCTGTTTTGAGGTACTTGAGTTAGCAATCGCCGTACTAGAGCCTGTTGATACTGGATGAGAAGCTGAGCTACCTGGATTAGTTGGTGTTACAGGGTTGGTAACTACACCAAAATAAATTGGACCAGTAATGACACTATTAACAGCGTGGTCATTGTCATACTTAGCGCCATCAACTGCAGTATATGACACCGTCGTAACTGATTTACCTGCGATTGTCTCATTCTTGATAACTACTTCACTCGTTATATCTCGCAGATCTGCTGCAGCTGAGTCTTTTTTATAGACCCGTACTTTCGCAATATCATATTGTTCTGCAAGAGATATTCTAATGTCTGATGAAGCCGATGGCTGAATACAGTTAATATTGAATGATAAACCGCCCAAAATCTTTACTCTCGCCTCAGTAGATGTAACACCATCAGCAGGCAAAGGTTTCACCGATGAAGCGGCAATATCATAACAGCGAAGTGACGTAGCCGCAAGTGTAGATTTAGCGACTGCATTGTCTATGTTTGCTGGAGCAGGCTTTGTGCTCACATCAAAAGTCTTAGTCTGAGGCAGTTGGAGTGTACCCAAACGATAGATGTTATTACCTGCTACCGCAAAGATCTTAGAGCCATCACTAGTCATCGAAATAGAGCCACTCTCAAATTCGCCATTACCCCAATCCTGCCAGGTCTTGCCACCATCAACTGAAGTATGTACTGGCTTCCACGCAGGAGAGGAGTTATCGGGCTGAGAAGTGACAAATAACCTCTTACCGTCGTCACTGACACCTAAATATTCGGGGATAGCATCCTGTAACTGACTTGGCATTAGAGAAACAGAATTCCAGCTGAGACCCCCGTCTACTGAGAGCTTAGCACTATTACTACCATGTATATAACCACCAAATATACTATTACCGTCAGTACTGAAGGAAGGCTCCCTAACAGTGCCATCCTTAATAACCTTCCAGGTTACACCATAATCAGTTGATTGCTTTATTAGGTTAGCGTCATAATCCATGTAAATCATTCTACCGTTATTGAACACAGCATGAGGACACTCATTACCCTTCTGCTCCCATGCTTGACCATTATCTCTGGAAACAAATAGAGGTCCACCATACCTACATTTAGTCAAAGTAGAGCCGTCAGGACTCATACGCAGACTTGCATCACTTTCCACTGGCGCAACTGGAGTTGTCCAGCTGTTACCGCCATCAGTAGATACATGAATATTGTTTTGTCCATATTTGCCTTTTACTACCAACTTAGAGCCGTCTGTATTTGTCAATAAGTTCACCGCACCTTCTGGCGCTAGGTTACTACTCCAGTTCGCGCCGTTATCAGTAGACACTAGAAGTTTCCGATCATTAAAAGTGGCACCCTCCTGAAGTACAATTAATTTCGAACCATCAGAGCTAATACGTGACTCTTTGACCTTACCGCCTGGTATTGTCACATCCTTCCAGTTATACATAGCATCTGCCTTCGCAAGTGGCGCAAACAATATCCCTAAGGATACAGCCAATACAGCAGTAAATACTATGCTAGTACCGCTATGTAGCTTACGCTTATTGATAAGTCCACCAAACAACATCAATTACCCTCCTTCATATAATGCTGTATTAAATATACAAGAATAATATCACAACGTTATTTTACGAATCAATAGCAGGTAGAACAGATTCTAACCATAACTGCAATTCCTGTAAAATGAACTGCTGTTCGTCAGTCGCTGTCGGCGCTAGACGCTGCAGAGACGCCATAAATTGTGGTAGTTGCGTCTGCAGGCGCTGCGCCCGCCATGCTTCCCACTGCGCCAGATCATCTTCGCTGAGCGAGCGTGGAAAGTTACGCGCTTTGTAGTGCAGCAGTAGTGGCGCCAACCGCTCGTCCTGAAACTCTGGATGAAAATCAGCTAGCTCGCGCTCATCGGCATTGCGCACCGCTTCTACCCGCAGGCGGTCACGGTCGTTCAAAAAGCCATCATATAACTGCGCTTCTGGGTCAGACAATTTCTTAAATGCTGGTTTGTTTTCAAAAATACCACGCAATTTTTCAGCAAAATCTGGATTATCTAGCAATATATTTTGGTGCTTTTGGACAGTTGCTAGGTCAAGCGAAATCTTCCGCCAGCCCTCGCCCTGTTCCAGCACACCCAGCGGTGCCACTGCTGGACAACGATTGTACTGTAATTCTTTGACTGGTAGTTTAACGAAATCCTCAGCCTGCCGCTCCTCCCAGGAAGCAAAGATTTTCTTGGCCAACTCCTCTTGGCTCAACCCAACAAACGGTGTCGGATCGTACCGCAAGTCATAGACAACCACGCCGCCGTTTCGACTGGTCGTCAGTGGAAAGGCTACCGTGGTTTTGGCAAACTCTTTGTCGTAGCGCCCGCTGGCATAGACAAACGGTTTTTTGTCGTCGACATTGACCAGTTGCTGGATTAATTTTTTGTCACGCATTTTTAGCAAATAATCATACAGCTGCGGCTGCTTTTGCTTAATCAATTTCGTCACGGCAATCAGCGCCGTCACGTCAGCCAAAGCGTCATGAGCATTTTCGTGAGCTATACCATTGGCGCTAGTGATTAATTCCAAACGATTGCTCGGCTCACCCTTAGCATCAAGCGGCCACTTAATTCCTTCCGGCCTCAGCGCCCTGGTCAGTCGCACCACATCCAGCAAGTCCCAACGCGAGCGACCGTCCTTCCAGCTCCACTCGTACGGATCATGGAAATTGCGCCACAACAAATGGCGAATAAATTCGTCGTCAAACCGAATATTATTAAACCCAACCGCAATAGTGTCGGGCGTGAAAATCTCCTCACTCAACATCCGGGCAAACTGCGCCTCTGTATAGCCTTCCTCGACCGTTTTTTGCGGCGTGATGCCCGTCACCATCAGCGCATCAGGACTCGGCAAGGTATCATCATTTAATGTCACCAGCAGATTATACGGTTCACCAATCGGCTCAAGGTTCATATCCGTTCGCTGCCCCGCAAACTGCATGATTCGGTCTTGCCGCGGATTTAGTCCGCTGGTTTCCAGGTCATAGAAGAAAAATGTTTGTGCCATACCTATAGTATAGCAGAAAGGTTTTACCCACCTATCGTCATCACCTTAACTCCAGGTATTTCCTCATAATATCTTTTAGCATTGTGTAGTATTTTTTCGAACACCTCGTCTTCAGTTGATTGATGTTTGTATATTAGAAGTATCCCGTTTTTGGCATTAAACTGCAGCATGTATTTTTTCATTGAATCAAATGACTTAGTTTTCTTTAAACTCCTTTTCCTGTACAGTTCTGAGTGTGTTGACAGCTTTAACTCAATAATCACTGGGCCAAAAAATCCATGATACACCTGAAAGTCAGTACGTGTTCCATCCAGCTCTTGTACCTCGCGCTCAAATCTAGTGTGGATATCCGACTTATTGTATTTTTCCAACAGTAAATTGTCAAAGCGTATGGCAATGTTTCTTTGTGCGTCCACTTCACCCCTACATAGCAGAGAAGACCCCTCCTGCTTCACCCACCTATCCAGTGATCTTATAATCTCTTCTGTCTCAAACAAAAGCTCGTCCTCAGAGCAAATTACCCTATCATCAGTTGAGTTTAATCGGTTAACTAGTTGTATCGCCATTGAGTACGAGTGTTCACCGCCCAACTGCCCCAAAAAGCTTGCCTTAATATCCTCAAGTAGGCGTCGAAAGCCAGCAGTCGTATACTCTGGATACTTCTCTACCTCTTCTTCTATTAGCTGCACTATACCTATATCTTTTGTATAGCTAAGGTTCTTAAAATAGCTTTCGCACACCCTCCAAAGATAAAAGGCATACCGGCTCCATCCTTCGCCTCTCCCATTTATCTTAAACGATTCTCTCAGTAAGTCAATAAATAGACTAATCCATTTACTGTTCGTTAATCCTGATAGAGGCTTGGCGATGACCTTGTCATTCAGCTCTGCCTCATCATCACCAATAGCATAAAACACTCCAGAGTGATGTTCTGGGCAATTAAATGCCTTTTTCTTTAGTAGTTGAAATCTTCGTACAACAGAATCCTCATCTTCATAATTAGTAATTAATATATCATCAACTACCTGAAGGATTAATCTGCTTGAGTCATTGTGCTTTTTTTCATAATAACGTAAAACTTCTAGCAAGAATTCTTTGTCTGGCATAATAACTTCAGCAACACGCAAGGCCCTCACTTTGTAATGAACCATTATGTCACTTTTGAGTATAAAATCTCGCAATATCGGTACGGCTTCTTTTACTGAATATTTATCAGCAAACTCAATGAAGTTTTCAGGCAAATGTTGCGCCTTATCAGCGTCTACATCTTTGTAAGATTCTATAATATTGGCCTTGTCAGCATCATCAAGCTTTATATTATCAAAAATATCATGCCGCTGTTCTTCATACATATAAGGAAATAGGCTAAGAATCTTTTGCTTATAAACCCCCAGATCCGTCCTTTTTGTAAGATACCCAAATAAAACTGCCTCGATAGCTTGAGATACACACGTAGAAATAGTATACTCTCCGCCGCCCCCAGGATACTTCTTCGTATAAGCAAACTGTATCCGTGACTCATTAAAGTCATCAAGTATATGCTTTTTTAGCCCTTCCCATATACACGCAACTTGCTCTTCAGTATAATTCAACTTCTCTCGACGATTGGCATCTTCTAAATAATCTACTATCATTTCCGCAGCCTCATACAAAGATCCCAAACTAATACCTCTTGAATTATTGTGAATTTGCTTATAGACTGTATTGAACTTAACTGTTGGCTGGTTTAGTTTATCCTGCCTCCGCATTCGCCTTATTTCAGCGTCAAACTGTTTAAACTCTTTTGGTAGTAGCGTGCGGGCACGCTTCTCGATAGCCACTTTATTAGGATTATCAGAACTAATAACTCCCGTTAATAAATGCCACAATAGCCACCTTTGGTCACCCTCCGCCATCAGCCTAACTATCTTATCAACCGCATCAATGGTCATCTTTCGTGCAAGAGATGAACGCATGCGATATAAAAAAGTATCGCCATCTTTGCCGCCATGAAGTGAATATTCAAGCATTTCATCGAAATATGATGAGTCTTTTTGAGAAATTAAATTAATAATCTTTTGTACAAACTCTGAGCGTTCGGCGTAATAACCGTGTTCGGCTTTAAAGGACAAGTATATAAATTGTTTCAACATGGGCAGCCAGTCATCACGCCACAACTTATCAATACTCACTAGAAACTTGCTCCTACCGTTAAATACCAACTTATCGCGGTTAATTACCGATAACACAAGATTTTCATCAATCGCTAGCTTTCGCAAAAAGTAACCGATAGACTCTGGCTTATCCAATTCCTCGATATAAAATCGCGAGCCGATGACTTCGCGCTTCATTCCTTCAATGTATATATCTATAGCCGCTTCACTGTTCCTGTCTGTTTTGTAAGCAAAAGATTGTATGGCGTCAAATATAGCAGTATGGTTTCGGCGTGCGGATGATAGTAACCTATTTAACACTGACTTGTCATTAGTTGCCATCAGGGAATGTATGGCATTATACTGTAAATCATGATTATTGTTTTTAACCGTCCTACAAGCTATCATTAATAATCTTTCAACAAGCCGCCGATTATCTTCTTTATTATATCTATTAAGAAGCAACGCTTCGCCGCAAAATACAATGGCATTTAACAACATGGCATGGTTAGCTTTTGTGTTACGCTTTGCGATAACAAACTCTAATACTGACTCTATTTGACCTGAGCTAGCGTAGCGGGCTAAGTTAAATAAAACCTCACGATCAATAAATGTAGACTGCCTCTTATGCTGACTCCATATGCGGTCAAATATGTATTCCTTATCAGAACTAGTCATACATACCGCATTTACTCCTGTAACTAATAATTCCGTATCATCGTTTAAAGTTGCGTCTTCCGACTGCAGATCAATAATAAGACGTGCCATCTCTGGCATCTCATCAACTAGATATGACAGCGTGTTACGCCAAGACGGTATAAGTCGACGAGTTTGGCTGTCAAAGGCTAGTGTGAACGCTTTTTGGATTGGATTCGCCATCCGAGCTATATATTTTGCCGCAAGATATTCTTGAATTTCTGCATTAGTAAAATATATCCTTCCTTCTACATTCTTAGTGAGTAAAGCGTGCTCATATATATCTTCTATGTCTGTATTTCCTAGTAATAATTTTACATCCGATGAAGCCTTGTCAATAAAAGTAATAAAATCATCAGTCGATATTTCAGTGACTTGAGCGATCTTCATAGTAAGTGCGATATGCTCCAAAAAACGCTGCTTTAGTTCTGCCAATTGACGTCCTGACTTCTCGTCCTCACCAAGAAGCTGTTTACTTACAAGTGAAGCAAACAACATCGGTCTATTAAGATCCTCCGCATTAAAATTCTCGTCCTCTAATTTCTTGGCAATAATTTCAAGATAGCGGGGGTTTTGTAGAATTGAACTGTCACCTGTGCTTCCACGTGGCAAGCTGTTAAATAATTTCTTGACAGCACCTTCTTCAACACCAATCTGCTCTAAAAATTTTTTTGCTTCATGAGATTCAAGCGGGTTAATGAATAGATAGTGTGCATCTGGAATTCCTCTAAATATATTTTGGTATTTACTAAAATAATGTATACGACTTGATATTACATACCTACATTCTGGATGTCCATTGATATGATAGATTAGTCCCCTGATTGTCTCTATAATATCCCGATTTGGCGACTCGTCCAGACCGTCTAGCAATATAATATCAGTATCATCGTGTATACTGTTTAGTCGAAGCCAACTGTCTAGGTTTTGCCCTGGCAATTTAGTTCTAAAGTCTATCCTACGTGCATTTTCATATAGCCCTTCGAGTTCTTCAATAAGGCGTGTTTTACCCTGACCCGGTTCCGCTACAATAAAAGTTACTCTGTTTTCCAAAATATCTGATAGTCTAGCACTAGTAGTGTCGTCATCATAATCAAAAAAGTAATTACCTCTGGATTTGAGCTCCAGGAGTGACTCGTAGGAGCTCGCGATATATAGTCGTGGTTGAATATATTTCATCTTTATATATAATTATAGCCTAATTAATCCTAAGCCGTAGATTACAATCTTTATATCAAAATTTGTCAACAATGCACTTTATTCTATTGCTCAACCAGCGTAAACGGCATCGATTCACCAATCTGCACTACAGTCTCGCCGACTGCACCCTGACGAATTAACTCGTGAGTGATACCCATCTTTCGCATGATGTCACGCAGGCGATTGACCGATTCAAATTGATCAAAGTTAGTACGGCGAGCAAACTTTTCAATCTTAGCCCCATGGATGATGAAACTAACTGCATCTTCATCGTTGACATTGTCAGGCCCCGCACCAACCATCCGCTCTACCGTCCAGGCGTCAGATGCTGCTTGCGCATCCAAAGCAATGACTGGCAACTCATCGCCTTCTTCTTCAATCAGCTCGGCTTCCCGTGCTCGATATTCGGTAACTTCACGGCGTAGCAAACGCAGGAGTTCAGTCACGCCAGCATGCGTTTGCGAGGAAATCGCTAGGACTGGCGAACCGTTTGCTACGTTTTGTAGCGCCGTCGACTGCATGGCAATAATTTCATCGTCTAATCCTTCGCACTTCGTCAGGGCGATGATCTCTGGACGTGCCGCTAGTTCCTCAGAATATTTTTCCAGCTCGCGGCGAATGGTCTGGTATTTTTCTGCTGGATTATCACTATACGCATCAATCATATGCAACAACACGGCCGTCCGCTCAACGTGACGCAGGAACTGATCGCCCAAGCCTTTACCTTCCGAAGCGCCTTCAATCAGTCCTGGAATATCAGCAATCAAAATTGAGCCATCATCAACATCCGCCACACCCAAATTTGGCGTCAACGTCGTAAATTCATAATTGGCAATTTCCGGCCGAGCATTAGAAACCACGCTCAAAAATGTCGATTTACCAGCATTAGGAAAGCCGACTAAGCCAACATCAGCCAATAGTTTCAACTCCAACTCAGCCTCAAATTCTTCACCCGCCTCGCCAAGTTCAGCCATCTTTGGTGCTTGGCGCGTGCTGGACGTAAAGTGCGCATTACCAAAGCCACCGTCACCGCCCCGAGCAACGACTGCTTGTTGCTGATCTGCCGTCAAGTCTGCCACCACCTTGCCGTCACGCTTGACCAATGTACCCATTGGTACTTTGACGACCAGCGGCGAACCACTTTTGCCGCGCTTGTTGCGCTTACTGCCATCACCGCCATGTTCCGCTTTCAGCTCTGGTTTATAGCGAAAGTTCAGCAGCGTATTTAAGTCTTTGGTCGCTAAAAATACCACATCACCGCCGCGGCCGCCGTCACCACCATCAGGACCACCCTTGTCAACATATTTCTCATGCCGAAAACTGACCGCGCCGTTACCGCCTTTGCCAGCTCGTACTAATACTTTCGCTGTATCTACAAACATATCTTTATTATAGCAAAACGCCCCTGAATATACAGGAGCGTTTGTGATTATCTTAGCAATAGATTAATGAATATAATTATAAGCGCCTGGGTTGGTCAACTCACGGTGAGTGATGACGTTATACCCAGCAAAGTTCATGTCACTGACGAACACCCGACCGTTCTCAACCCGATCAACAATTCCAACGTGTCCATAGTAGCCACCTGAGCTTTGGAAGATAGCACCCGGAGCTGGCGTCTTATTGACCGTGAAACCAGCAGCACGTGCACTTGCAGCCCAAGTATTAGCGTTACCCCAGAAGCTACCAATTGGACGACCAAGTGCCAAACGTCGCTCATATGAGTACCATGTACAGTTACCTGGTGCGTATCGGTTACCAACAGACGCAGCGACGTTACCGTAACTTACGCCACTATAACCAGAATGACTATTACTGCTTCGTCCACCGCGCGGTGCGACATACCCTGGGCGCTCATTTTCTGGCAGTTCACCACCAGGCAAGACGATGCGCGTATTGACCGTTGGCTGTGCCACGCGATCTAGTGAGTTGTACAATAAGACTCGCTCGGCATCAACTTTATACTTTGAAGCGATAGCTACGATGGTATCGCCTTCCTTGACAGTGTAAACCACACCATCAACTTGTGGCACCAACAGTGTCCTACCCGGTTCAACAGCGTCAGAGGTCATATTGTTCGCCCAACGCAGTGTCTGGGCTGAGATTTTGAATTTAGCAGCAATTTTAGCTAAATCATCACCCGGCTTAGTAACATATTCAGTAATACCACGCTGAGACGACGTTTCCGGTTGGATAAGCTGCGGCTTAGAGATAACCTCTGCGTCAGTTTGAGCTAACTGCTTCTGGATTTGCAAAGAAGTAGTTGCTTCGCGCAAGTCTCCGGCAGATGGCAAATCAGTAGCTTCCGCGAGGCTAGCCACCGCATCCGCTACCTCCAACTGGTCGACTGATATTTTCTCTTTAGTTGTATTTGTAGGTTTTGGATTTGAGTTGGTAACCTGAGATTCTTGAGCTGAAACTTCTACTCCAACAACTCCGGTGCCCTGATGATAATTGTTAATAGTCAAAAATGAAACAATAAGTGCAAACAGTGCTACATAGATAGAAGCTGACCGCACCTGTATTAAGCGACCCTTACGAGTCTTTGATGTGTTACGAATAATCGTTCTCCTGCATTGGTGTTACCACCAGTGCTGCTACCATAATGAGTCTTTCTTCTCGCAATAGAACGGGATACGTTGTCGACCTAATATATTAGTGATATTTTCATAAACGATTAGTTTTGTACTGTATCCGTACGACCGTTCTGGCAGGCTCAACCCCAGACAGCTACAACAAAGATAACTGTTCATGATTAAGCTAGTATCTATTATAGTCTATATTGACATTTAAGTCAAAACATTTTTTGTAAATACATTTTGTCAAGATTGCTGACATTTTTGACGACAGTGCACCTTGGCGTTAGCAGTGTGTTCAGCATCGGTTTTAGCAAAATAGGTCACATTATCATCGCCACTGAGGAAAAAGAGATAATCTGTCTGCGCTGGATCAGCGACAGCGTTCAATGCGCTCAGACCAGGGGTGGCTATCGGCCCTGGTGGCAGACCTTTGTGGACACGAGTATTATACGGAGAATCCAACTGTGTATCACGGGCGACGCCCATCTTATCAGCCGCATACTGATAGGTCACATCTGACCCTAGGTTCATACCGGCTTTCATCCTGTTATAAAATACGCTAGCAATCTTTCGCTGATCTTCACAGACTTCAGTACCTACACCGCAGCCGATTGACTCTTTCTGGACAATGGAAGCGAGAGTTATGCCCTGATAGAGCGTTAATCCGCGTTTTTTGAACTTTTCTTCCAAATTATTCTTCCTGGCCACTTGATCAAACTCCGCTAGTGCACGCTGAATTGCTGATTTGGCAGTTGCATCACCGCTCATGAAATAGGTGTCGCCATAGACAAAACCTTCAAGATCAGCTCCTGCCGAGCGTGATTTGAAGACATAACTGTCATAGTCGGCCTTAAAGGCGCCTTCAATATCGGCGTCATTATATCCAGCCTTCTTAAGGGCACTCTCGACTGAGCGGTAGTCTTTTCCTCGTAGTGTGCCGTCAGGATAAAAGCGAACAGCCACCTCGTCAGACTGACCATTGATTAGATGTTTGATAATCTCAGGCGTTGACTGGGATGGTTTAACGACGTACACACCCACCTTAAACCGAGCATCAATTCGTTTCAATTTGATATATCCCAAAAATGCATATCGGCTGCGGATGAGCTTCTTCTCTTCCAGAGCAGATGCCACCTGAGGAGCCGTCATACCGCTGGTGATATTGACTCGCGTTACCGCTTGATCACCTGAGTTCACCGCCGAGAGATTATATAGGTACCAACCAGCTCCGGCCGCAGCAGACAAACCAAGCACCGCTACTAGGCTGGCTATCACAATCATCCATTTTCTCGACTTACGAATCTGCATAACGTACCTCCAAATAATCCTGCAAAATAATACTGGCAGCCTCAGCGTCAATCTCACCTTTATCTTTAACACGACCTAACCGACGTTCAGCTTCAACACTACTGAGCGACTCATCTTGATAAACCAGCTCAGCATCAAGCTCAATCTCAGAAAAACCATCAACAAACTGCTCTACAAAAGCTGTCTGTTTGGTTGGTTCGCCCGACTGATTGCGCGGATAGCCGACAACGATGATATCAATATCATGTCGTAACACCGTTTCCGCCAGTTTGGTAAAAATCTCATCGTTATTCTCCAGCCAACCAAACGGCACAGCGATTCTGACTGAGGTATCAGCCATAGCCAAACCAATTCGTCGTTCACCGACGTCCAGTGCCAGCAAATTCTTACCGGCCATTATCCAATTTAAATTCTATACTAATATGTTTGTCATTGTTTGGCACGGTGCGCACCCAAAACGGTGAGAATTTCGTGTCAACATCTTGCACGCCTTCGATTGATTCAAGGCTCGACTGAACATCACCATAGTTTCGGCCCTTGACCTGTTCTTTGACTTTGTGTTCATCAATCTCTGGGCCAATCTTCGCGTTGGCCGTTAAGCGAACCTGCACGGCATTGTTGCGCTCACTGTATTGCGCAAATTTTACCTCATTTGACCCATCATTATAGATCTTTTGGTTTTTCTTGCTGCCAATTTCTTTCTTGAGCGTGTCCTCCAAGAACTGCTTCATATCAGAGCGATCAATACCCTGCATACTGGCTGTCACCGTTGTTTTCAACTGAACTGTACCGCTGGCTTCATGGTCAATCGCCACTGAAGGCGTAGGGTTTGAGCGAGCCTCTTGGTAGCTTTCATTGATGACGATGCTTGAAGATGGGAATAGTGCTTTGACTGCTGACTGTAACGATAGATCTTTTTGCGCATCAAGTTTGGCTTTGGCTTTGGCGACATCAGCGGCTGACACCACCGTGACTTCACGACTTGAGCCGCCGTTCATGGAAGAGCCTACTGCTGAAAAGCCACTGACATTTGAGGAGTAACTGCGTGAAGATAGGTTGTATTCACTACCGACTTGAGTTGCTTGCACCTGCACAGTGGCCGAAGACTGGATGACGCCGCCAGGACCAATTGACGTGCCAGACAAGGTAGCTGGCTCAGTACTAACAAAGGTATAATCACCAGAAGAGAATGACGTTCCAGCTGGGATAGTGATCGTCAAACTTGACACTGATGTTCGAACTAGCTTCATGCTACCGCTGGCTTTTTCACCAACCTTTTTCTTGCCCGTAGGAGTGAAGTCAACAGAGAGTTCTTTCTTTTGCTCCTGGCGCAACGACTTGATGGTGTTGTTTGCAGCATCAACTTTGCCATCTTGCTTTAATGTGACTGATTTATCAACGGTAGAGGTGGTCGTTTTGGCTGTGATCACCACTGTAGCATGCGGCGCAAACCAAATCGCCCAAACCATGAACAGAACAAATAGAACGATGCCGCCGCCAATCAAGACTAATTTTTTGCGGAAAACATTAAAATCTGGGACTTTTGGCTTGCCTTTACCTGCTGGCTTAGCAGGTTTTGCTGGCTTTGTTGGCTTTTCATCCTCGGCTATGGCTGCATCGATAGCGTCATCGGCCTTATTTCGTGCTTTCGGCGTCGCCTTATCAGCCAATTCACCGACCGGTATTTCACTACCGTCAATCACATCATCGCCATCATCAACATCGATGGCTGGAATTTCCGCAATCTCTGGGCGAGACTGCAATGTCTTGGCCACTGGGATACGGGCTGCGGCCGCCAAGCCACTCAGGGCCTGGTCACCGGTGATCAATACGATGCGCTTCTCGGCATTCTCCGCCGCACGATTTAACAATCTCATATTGACCGCGCTCTGCAATATACCAACCCGTTTAGGAGGCACCAATGCAACGATACGCGCCTTTGAATCTTTTATCTTGCTGACGATGTTGGTGATATCGTCTTCAACATCGATATAGATAACGTCTTTGTTCATTTATATTTTAAGTAATCGATTAATTTTATCCATTAAGCCATTAGCATCTTGGCCACTTACCATTGTATCATATCCTACGCGCAGCAAGCCCATCGCTGTCACAAATGTATGGTCGGTGATATCACCTGTTGTATCAGTAATACCAACCACCTCAAACGGTTTGATGCGCTGCACCACTGGTTTTTTCGTAAATGGTAGCTCTTTGTACCATGGTTCACTACCCAGGGCGTCAACCAATTTCTCCAAGCTGGCTCCTCCGCCACACAGTAAAATCCTATTTGGCAAATGATCAACACTATCAAATTCGCTTAACGCCAATTCTACTCCAGATAGCCACACATCAAGCGTCTTATCAATCGCACTATCAAGCCGCTTCTTGACCGACGGCTTAACGTACTCATGACCAAGATTGAGTTTTAATTTTTCAGCATCTTTATAACTGAGATCAAGCTCCGTGGCAATTGTTCTAGTGAAACTGCGACCACCGATGCCAAACATCCTGGTGCCTTCCACGCCACCGTCATTGACCACGGCAATGTCGGTCGTTCCACCACCAACGTCTGCTAAAATTGCAGTGAATGAACTATTGGCATCTGTTCCCAGCACGCTTCTACTGACCGCAAATGGCTCAGCCGCTACCGCTATCAGCTCTAGCGCCAACTCATCAGCCACCTTTTCCAGGGCACCGATGTGCACCATTGGCGCAAATGCGGTATAGATCTGCACTGCCACGTCTTTGCCCTGAAAACCGATTGGATTTGACACCTTATAGCCATCAATGTGCAAGCTCACCAAGGCTGAGTTGACCAATTTCACTTCGACGTCTTCATTGCCAGTTTCCAGCGCGATCTGTGCTTGAGCTTTGCCTTGTGCTCGCTCCTGAACTTTTTCGATGATAAATTCCATCTCGGCAACGTCCAACGCTCGTTCTGGCTGCGGACGACGATAGCGGATGGTGTTCGTCATGCCTTTGACCAATTCTCCAGCGATACCAATCACGACGCGTCGCGCCTGAACACCCGCCTTTTCCTCAGCTTCGGCCAAGGCTGCTTCACAGTTGGCAACTACGCCAGATATGTCAGCAATTGCCCCAGAGTGCATATCACCCAATTCTTGCTGCTTGCGACCAACACCAATAACTTCAATGGCATCATTTCGCACTTCAGCGATCAAAGCCTTAACAGCTTCTGTACCAATATCTAGACTAACTAGTAGATCTCGTTCTTCTTTGTCGGTTTTTTTGAGCAAGTCTTTTAGTACCATACCCTAAATTATATACTGCTGATGCTTTTTGAGCAAACTTTATAGCCTATTTTAGTACGGCTTTTACGCGTCGCACACCGGCAGAGCTGGATTCTTCTTTGATTATCTTAAATCGTTTACCGTTTGGTGTGCCGTCATCATCTTGTGCCAACTGACCAGTGTGATCCACGTGTGGGCCGCCGCAAATTTCGAAGCTGACTCGCTGGTCACCCTCTCCCATCTGATAAACCTTGACAGTATCGCCGTAGCGGTCACCAAAGGCACCAACCGCGCCCATGTTGAAAGCTTCCTCGGTTGGGTATTCAGTATAGCTAACAGGCAAGTCAGCATCAATCCAAGTGTTAACTAGTCTCTCCACCTCATCCAGCTGTTCACGCGTAACTTTGGCGTCATTATTAAAGTCAAACCGCAGACGTTCAGCAGTAATATTGCTGCCGCGCTGCATAACGTGGTCGCCCAATACTCGTCTCAGTGCTGCATACATCAGATGATTCGCTGTATGCAGTCGGCGATGCGCCATGGTCTGACCTTCCAATCCACCTTTAAATGTACCTTTGGCAGCAGTCTGAGAACGACGTCGCTGTTCCGCCATCAAGGCGTCAAATTCAGCTTTCCAATCTGCTGCAAGCTGAATATGATGACGCTTAGCAATCTCGACACTCAGTTCATATGGGAAGCCATACGTATCATGCATGGTGAAAATTTCTTTACCAGTTAAACCATCATCCAAAAAGCTCAACAGGTGTTTTGTTCCCTTCATCAGCGTACGAGCAAAGGCTTTTTCCTCTTTCATCAGTGTAATGATAATCTTATCGCGCTGCTCAGCCACCTCTGGGAAATCTTGAATATACAGATCAGCGATGACTGGCACAATTTCCTCAAAAAACGCATCCTGAATACCCAATTCATGCGCAAAACGAATCGCCCGGCGCAATAAGCGGCGCATCACATAGCCTTGCTCTTTGTTGCTCGGCACGCAGCCATCAACCGCCAGAAACGTCGCCGCTCGCAAATGGTCAGCGATCACCCGCATAGCTTCAGTATGCTCTTCGTATGTTTTGCCACTCAATTGCTCTAGTTTTTCAATAATCGGCCACATCAAGCTAATCTTGAAAACGTCTGGATCATCGATAGCCGCTGCCGCGATGCGCTCCAGGCCCGAACCATGGTCGATATTTGGCTTCTCTAACGGCTCAAACACGCCATCAGCCACCTTTTTGTAGGCCATAAAGACATTGTTGCCAATTTCCATAAAGCGACCACAATCACAGTTTGGATGGCAATGCTCGCCAAATCTTTTATCATGCTCAACCGAGGTGAACTCATAAAACATCTCGCTATCCGGCCCACATGGATCCCCAATTGGCGTAGTTTCCGGCCCGCCATTGCGACTCCACCAGTTTTTGCTGCCGTCATAGTAAAAAATCCGCTCACCTGGTTTAATGCCGCGCGCATAACCAGCTTCTTCTGAACCAATATCAGCTTGGCCGCTACTCAAGCCTGCTTTTTCGTATAGTTCCGCCCAAATTTCCGCCGCCTCAGTGTCTTTCGGGATATTATAGCGCTCATCACCGATGTAACAGGTGACATAAATGCGGTTCATGTCTAGTCCAACCTCTTCCGACAAGAATTGCCACATCCAATTGATCTGCTCTTTTTTGAAATAATCACCCAAGCTCCAGTTACCGAGCATCTCAAAAAACGTCGTGTGACGGTTGTCACCAATGTCATCGATATCTTGGGCGCGCAAACATGTCTGGCTGTCAACGATACGATTGCCCTCAGGGTGCTTGGCCTCGCCCAACAAATAACTAATCATCGGCTGCATACCAGAGCCGGTAAATAGCGTGGTTGGGTCGTTGTGCAACACCAGCGGCGCTCGATTGACAACAGCATGACCATTGCTTTTATAAAAATCGAGGTATTTTTTGCGGATATCTTGAGCTTTCATATCTGTTAATTATAGCACAACATAAAATCGCCCCAAAACGAGGCGATTTCAAATAGCTTATATGATTATTCAGCGGATTCTTCTACTGGCTCTTCAACTGGAGCTTCTTCTTTCGGCTGGTTTTTGCGTAATTTTTCCGGGTTACGGATGGCTTTGTGCTTGTCAGCAGCCGGCTCTTTGACCCATTTTGGCAACTTGACACCAGCTTCTTTCAACAACTTAACAACACGTGGTGTTGGCTGAGCACCATTGTCCAAATATTTTTGTGCCAATTCAACCTGAATATTTGCTACTTTTGTGTGTGGATTGTAGCTACCAACATAGGCGACAACGCGACCACTTGATGGGTGGCGCTGCGCTTCCTGTACAGCTAGACGGTAGACTGGGTAGCCCTTGCGACCCAAACGTTGCAAACGAATTGCTAACATATAATTATCTTATTCCTTCTCTTACACTCTTAGGTTAATTCTTATTCTGTACCAGTGTACACTATTTTCCTCGATGCGTCAATCTGTTTGGATAATCCCGCCACCCAAACATTCCTCGCCGTCATATAGCACGGCTGATTGGCCTGGTGCGACGGCACGCTGCGGCTCAGCCAGCTTCACCGTCACCTTCTCGCCAGCATCGTTCATGCGCGCAACTTCCGCATCAATCAATGGCGCTCGGTGTCGCACCCGAACCTGATAGGCGCCGTCTTTTGGTGGTTCACCAATCCAGTGAACATCAGCTAAAGTTAACTCTTTCCGCCAGAGATTTTCATTATCAATTGAGCGTGACACGTAAACCTCATTCTTTGCCATGTCCTTACCGACGACATAATACGGCAAGCCGCCACCAATATCCAACCCATGTCGCTGTCCTAAAGTGTAAAATATCGCCCCGTCGTGCCTGCCAACAACTACACCTGTTTGTTGATCGATGATGTCGCCCGGACTCGTCTCGACATATTCTGACAAAAACTCGCGAATCCCCACTTGCCCAACAAAGCAAATCCCCATCGATTCCTTCTTACTGGCCGTCCACAAACCCCGTTCTTTGGCCATCTCGCGCACCTCAGCCTTAGTAAAATCACCGAGCGGGAACATAGTCTTCGCCAACGCCTCCGACGTCACCCGGTAGAGGAAATAGGTTTGGTCTTTGTTGTCATCGTGCGCCCGAAGCAAACACCCCTCGCTCGTCCTGGCATAATGCCCCGTCGCGATATATTCTGCACCCGCCGCCAACGACGCCTCCAAAAACAGCTTAAACTTGACCTCTTGATTACACATCACATCAGGATTTGGTGTGCGACCCGCTTGGTATTCGCGGATCATATAGTCAACGACATTTTGCTTGTACTCTTTTTGAAAATCAAACACCTGAAAATCAATTCCCAGTCCCACCGCCACGCGTTTGGCGTCAGCCACATCCTCGGCCCACGGACAGTGCATACCCGGCAAATCTTCCGACCAATTTTTCATATAGACGCCGGTCACCTCGTGGCCCTGCTCAACCAACAGCGCAGCCGCTACCGACGAATCAACACCGCCCGACATACCGACGAACACCCGAGCCATCAGCGTGTTCCCCCAATGGTAAATAAGCCAATCTTGATCAATTCACCAACCGCCAACCACCAGCCCCACGGTGTGAGCCACCATAAATCGCCCCAATGTTTATCACGGCTGACGGGGTGTGACAGCACCTCCACACCAGGTACTTGCGCCGCAAACTCAGACCGGGCTCGTTGCATATGATAACCGCTAGTCACCAAAATGATACGCTTCATTTTGCGAGCAGTGATGACTGATTTTACCTCAACTGCATTTTGTTTTGTCGTCTCAGAATGGTCTTCAATAATAATATGCTTATCTGGCACGCCCTGTGACAATGCTCGACGCTTCATGGCCTCAGCATTGGACAAACCAGTTTTGTCAGCTGCCGCACCCGACATGATGAGTAGTGATGACCATTGTTGCTTATATAAACGAATCGCTTCATCAGTTCGTGCATCAGTATCGCCACCAGAAACCGCCACAATAGCATCAGCCGTCGCACACTCACCAGAGCCAGGACCAGAACATTTCGCCAAATCGTCTGGCGCCAAATACATCGTCAAACCAATGATAATCACTGCCAAAACAACAACGAGCCCAATCAATCGATGGATCATTTGATTCTCTCCTGCTCTTTTCGGACTGACTGGATGATCAGTTCAGCCGCTCGGATAACCGCTGTTTCATCATTCAACCTTCCAAGGGTTATGCGCAAACTGCCATCAATATCTGAGTCGCTCAAACCAATAGCCGATAGCACATGTGAACGTGTACCGGAGTTGGCCGCACAGGCACTGCCTGTCGCCACCATCACACCATGCATTTCCAACAAAAAGACCAGTCGTTCAGCATCCAAACCCGGAAAAGAAATATTTAAAAAATTTGCCAACGATTTTTTACGATCAGACGAAATGATCATTTCAGGCAGCTCAGCTTTCATTTTCTGAATCATAGCATCGCGCAATCCCTGCAGTCGCTTCACTTCAGCTTTGCGCCGTTTGGCAGCCAGCTCCAAAGCCTCAGCAAAACCAATTACACCAGCAACATTTTCCGTGCCACTGCGAAGACCTAGCTCCTGTCCACCTCCCACAATGGTTGCTGCAATATGCACGCCCGGGCGTACCCACAGTAAGCCAACTTGTTTTGGTCCGTAGACTTTTGCCGCGCTGAGCGTCAATAAATCAACGCCTAATCGTTTCACTTTTATATCCAACAGCGCTGCCGCCTGAGACGCATCAGTATGGAACAATAGCGGCGTGCCCTCCCCGGCAGACTGGCGCCGCTCGCGCTCTACTTGAATAACGCGAGCAATCTCTTCAATTGGCTGCACATACCCCAGCTCATGATTTGCCAGGGCGATTGACACAAAACCAACCTCTGGCGTAAGAGCTTGCTTCACTGCTTCTGGAGAAATTCTTCCCTTATGATCCGGCTGGATCAACACTGGCTTCGCGTAACGTCCAGCAGCCGACAGAACCGATGCGTGTTCGATGGTCGCAACTGCGCAGGTTGTCTGCTGCGCCGCTTGAAACGCCAAATTGACTGACTCCGTGGCGCCAGCCGTCATCACCAATTCATCCGCAACAACGCCCAGAACCTGGGCGATGCGCGCTTTAGCAGCTTGATAGTCACGCTTAACTGCGACACCAGCAGCATACGGACTGGATGGATTGAAAAATTTCTCAGAAAAATAGGGCTGCATCGCCTCAACCACCAACGGGTCCATCGGCGTTGCCGCCGCATGATCAAGATATATCAACTTATCATTCACTGCTATCTATTATACCACTTGCAAAGGCTTGCCGGTGTCTGGATCTTGTTTGTACAACTTGCGCGAAACACGCTCATAATATTCCTTCACTGCCAAGACAAAGTTGTGTAGCTCCTCGCCTTCCAGGTAGCTGTATTGGTAGTTTGGCTGGACCTTCAATACGCCTTTTTCTTGGATTTCATATTTGGTTGTCAATTCTTGCACTTTGCCGTCAGCATCAACCACTTCTTCATACCAAATCCAGGTCTTCTTATCCAGGTTGAAAAATTCTCGGCGCTGCACATGTTCAGGCTTATCACCAAAAATCGTTGCACCAATTTGGCTTTCCATCTGGATCAATTGCCGCTCGGTCAGCGGCTTTGCTGGTCGATCTTTGCGTCGAACTCGCATCAATGGCTTAACTGATTCATCTGCAAAAACGAGGCTTGCAGCTTTTTTAAGAATCTTACTCATATACCAGACCTCCTTATGCCGCTAATTCAAAACCGGGCTTAGTTATAGCATCACTCTGTCGCATTTCAGCCAGGCGCTTACCGATATCGCTTGAATATTGCACTGCTTCGACGGGGTCTTTGGGATGTTTAGGAAACTCAATCAATAATACACGTGGAGCTTCCATCGACTCGGCTAAGCTTGATGCCTCACTTTCACCGGTGCTGCCACGTATGGCAGCACTTGATAGTGAACGAGTATCAGCAGTTTGATGCGCAGCAAGCTCGTGAGCACGACCGACAGGAGTAGTCTCAGTAGTCTCAAAATTCAGCGTGTTTGCCTCTTCCAAGGCAGCTTTCAACGCCGCATTAACTTCTGTGTTGTACGTACCCGTGTTGTTCTCTCGCATATTTCTCCACTTTTACAAGCCAAAAAGTTTTACCGTGTTATCGGTCGCTACTTTTTCGAGATCGTGAAGCGCTAGCTTGCGCTCCGCCGCCCAATACTTTGCCACCAACTCCACATATTCTGGCTTATTCATCTTACCACGAAATGGCTTTGGTGTCAAGAACGGTGCGTCGGTTTCTAATAATAATCGCTCCAGCGGGATAGAAGCGAATAATTCTCGCTGCGTTTGGTCTTTAGTAAACGTGCTAATGCCGTTCAAGCCAACGTAGAGTCCGCGGGCAAACCCCTTCTCTAAATTGGCGCGTGTATCAGTAAAACTATGTAGTACGCCGCGCAGCCCATGAAAATTATCAAAAATCGGCCAAAAATCATCCCACACCGACGGTTGGTCGGGCGCACCATCGCGAATATGAAAGCTCACTGGCAAATCATGATCCACCGCCAGCTGCAGCTGCGCCTCCAGCGCCTGAATTTGCACCTCGCGCGGACTGTGATTGTAATAATAATCAAGGCCAATCTCACCAATCGCCACAATCGGCGAATTCTCTGACCTAGCTTTGAGTAGTTGCTCTACCTCACTCCAGCCATCTTTGCTATCATGCGGATGAACGCCAACTGCTGCCCACACACAGTCGTGGTTTGCGGCAAACTCTACTGCCTGTCGACTGCTGCGTTCATCAGTGCCAACGCAAATCATACCGATGCCCGCTGCGATTGACTGCCGATATAACTGCTCGCGATTATCCGCGAAAAATTCAGTGTCGTGTAGATGACAGTGCGAATCGATCAAGCGCAAATTTGCCGCCGTGTGATGCTCCGCTACTGAATTCATAGTTATTTTCCTTGGGTTTCTACTTTTGGCGCCCGCGGATCAGCTGTGTGCAGGTATTTGCGTGGAAACAGTGGCGTCAACTGTGACGGTACGACACCGCTAGCAAACATGTCGTGAATTTTCTCGGCGGTCTGCGGCATAAATGGTCGTAGCATATCAGACACTTGCAGCAACGTACCACAAGCATACGCTAAAATCTCGCCTAAGTGTGCTTCCGCTTCTGGGTCCTTAGCGCGCTTTTTGGCAACCTGCCACGGCTGGACACGCTCAATGTATTGATTGAGCGCACGGATAATTTGCCAAATTTCATCCATGGCCTGATTGAAAGCAAAGCTCTCCATGAAATGGCGGTATGGGCCCATGTCGTGTTCAGCCTGTGGCGCATCGCCAATGACACCTGCCTGATACGACTGCACCATCTTAGCAACGCGCTGCACCAAATTACCCAGGTCATTGCCCAACTCACCGTTATAGGCCGCTTCAAATTTCTCCCACGTAAAGTCGCCGTCGTCCTGAGTTGGCACGTGACGCAGGAAATAATAGCGAAAGGCCTCGACACCGTAGTGCGGGATGATATCAGCTGGACCGACACCATTACCGAGGCTCTTACTCATCTTGGCGCCGCCAACGTTGATAAATCCATGTACCAACAGCACTTTCGGCAGCGGTAAATCCAGTGCCATCAACACCGCCGGCCAAATCCCAGCATGAAAACGAAGGATATCCTTACCAATCACCTGCACATTTGCTGGCCAATAGCTCTGCCATTCTTCTGGGCGGTCAGGATAGCCGATGACCGTGATGTAATTACTCAGCGCATCCAACCAGACATACATCACCTGCGTGTCATCGCCTGGCACTGGCACGCCCCAGCTCAAATTCTTTCGCGGACGCGAAATTGACACGTCTTTTAGGCCATCTTTCATCAATTCCAAAAACTCTTTTTTGCGAAATTCAGGCACAATTTTCATTTTGCCCGACTCAATGGATTGGCGAATGTTCTCCGAAAAAGCACTGGTTTTGAAATAATAATTCTCTTCGCTCAGCCGTTGGTATGGTGACTGGTGGTCAGGACAAATGCCGTTATTTTCAGCTGCTTCCTTGTCGGTGACAAACGCCTCGCAGCCTTGGCAATACCAGCCCTCATATGTGCTTTTGTAGATGTAGCCAGCCGCAGCCAGCTTCTGCCAAATATACTGCACCGCGCCAACATGATGCGGGTCAGTCGTGCGGATAAAATCCGTCGCCGAAATATTCAGCTCAGCGATCATGTTCTGGAAATTGCCGTGCATTTGGTCAACATAGGCTTGTGGTGTCTGGTTTTGACTGGCAGCCTTGGCAGCAATTTTATTGCCATGCTCATCCACGCCCGTCTGGAAACGCACCTCGCGGCCGTTTTGCCGTTGATAGCGCGTCCACACGTCCGCCAACATATAGTCCATGGCGTGCCCGATGTGCGGCAAACCGTTGACATAAGGAATAGCGGTAGTGATGTAGGCATGTTGTTTAGTCATGCTACTCATTGTATCATTATCTGGAATAATTTTCACCGATATGCGTTTACCGAAGGCTCACCCACGCATCATTGCTACCACCACAATTCGTCCCGCCGTATCGCCCGATGAGTGTGAAAAATAATTTGGATCATCTGCCGTGTCGATTGACGACATGACAATATTGTCAGCAGGAACGCCCGCCTGAATAGCCAGCGAACAATTAAATCCTTGCATGTCCAGATAAATCCCGTCAGCTGTTTGACGGCAGAAATTGTGCCAATTCGTATCATTTGTATGATCAAAATAATCCATACGATAATTTTTCTGCGTGATGCTTGGCGACATCCAAATTTGCAGCTCTTTTGCCTGGCTGCCGCGCTCGACAAAATACCGAACTGCCCGAGACATTAACTGCGCAACCGTCGAATGCCGACCCAAATGCACCAACATCAGCGCCCGACGCTTTGGATCATAAATGACGGTGGCGATACAGTCCGCCACTGGCAAGAATAAACCGACACCAGCCGCTTCAGTATAGAGCGCGTCAGCAAAAATCCCCTCGCTGTTATGTCGAGTCGTGTCAGCTTCAGTAACGTCAGCGATGGCATCAAACGTTTGTCCTTGGTCATACGAAATTACGTGATAGACAACGTCGTCGTAATTAACGCCAATTTGATCGCAAAACCGCCACCGATTGTCCAGCACCTCAGCTACGTGGCGACCACGAATACGGTTGAGCATGGTACCGTCGTCTTTCGACGAAACCGCAACCAACAGATCAGACGGAAAACACGTCGGCTGATCTGCTGCAATCATCGCACCCGCCATTCTTTGAGCAACCGCTGCCAATCTGCAATCGCCAAATCTTCGGCACGAGCATCAGGAGAAATGCCAGCCTTTTTTAGCAGCTGTTCGGCGGTATCTTTACTAACACCCAGTCCGCCGCTCAAACTGGAGCGCAGTTTCTTACGCTTGGCCGAAAAACCAGCTTTGACGATGCGGAAAAAATCTTTTTGGTCTTCAGCGGCAACGAGCGGTTCGGTGCGAGTTCTCAGCACCACCACTTGCGAATCAACTTTTGGCGGTGGCGTGAAAAAATGCCGTGGCACCTCAATATCGAGCTCTGACTCAGCAAATAGCTGCGCGCTAACCGCCAAAATACTCATTTCGCCAGGCTCCGCCGCGATGCGCCGGGCGACTTCTTTTTGTACCAGCAACGCCGCCAAACTTGGCTTATTTTCCGCCGTCATTAGTTTTTCGACAATTTTACTGGTGATATAGTACGGCACATTGGCGACTACTTTATAGCCAGCTGGTAACTGATTCAAATCAAATTGCAAGATGTCTTCGTTAATCACGTCCAGGTTTTTACCAGGAAACTGCCCCGGCAATTTGCGCGCCAGATCCGCGTCAAATTCTACCGTCACCACGCGCCCAGCTCGTGCTAATAACCGACTGGTCAAGGTACCAAGTCCTGGTCCGATCTCCAACACTACATCATCTTCATCAAGTTCCGCCGCCTCAGCAATTTCCGCCAAAATCTCTGGATCACGCAGCCAATGCTGACCTAACTCTTTTTTCGGCCCACGAGCTGACGCCATCTAACGTCCGTCTCCGTTCGTCCAGTCAGTCGCCAGGTCAAACCCATGCGGATGCCGAGCCGCAAAACCACCAGTATCATACACCTTACCAGGTCCCATACTGGTTTCTACCACCGAGCAGCGCGGATAATTACCATAATTTGCCGCTACTAAAATATAGCCATCTTTATCCACCTTGGCGCCATCCGCCCGCACGGTATAACCACCGCCGCCGCAAGCATTGATGGCAACATTCATCGGCAGATCATAGTAGGTTTCGCGGTGCGATATGCCGCGTGAGTCGGTAAACTGCTGGGCGCTTTTGGCTTTGGTCAAGGCATTCGGCAGCCTAGCACCAACAATCTCTATCTGTGCCACAGGCTGGTTGGTGATTTGTTCAGCAACTTTATTTTTCGCAACTTCCGTGCCGTCACCCTTCACCTTCACGCTATGCGTCACCTGCTTAGAACCGACAGCACCCGCCTGCTGCACCTGCTTAAAACCAACGGCGTGTGCGTAACTTTTTGCTGATTGTACCTCAAACTGGACCGGTTCTTCGGTGATGACGGTATATTCGTGAATTGCTTCTCTTTCTGTAGCTTGGGCGAGTTTTCTTTGGACTGACGATACCGCCAGAACGACAGTCAACGCGGTTGCGGCCATCAGCCCTGTTATCATCACTGCTACTTTTGGAGTTTTTAGTAAAAACCAATACCGCTTCATGTATTTCCTACAGATTACCTGATATTACCGGTAGATGTCTTGTAGGCCCATCCTTACCTTACAGCTCGGCCATGGCTGCCAGCCACGAGCTTTGTATGTCTGCCATGCTTTCTCGTCTTGCACTGATGGTGGAGCGTCAGAAGCTACCGAATAACCACCAAAGCCTCCCCAGGTGCGCTTGTCAAACTGATACGCGCCATAATAACCGTTTCCGGTGTTTGATGTATAACCTCCTTCACAACTTCTCAACCGTGCCAAGGCCTCAGAAAAACTACCAGAGAAGGTGTTAGCACTCTTGGCGCCCACTAGCTCAACGCGCTTTTTTGGCTCAACGGTCGTAACACTGGCGATGATACGGCGTGAAACCTCCTGGCCATTTCTCATCTCAATCTCATAGGTAACGTTCTTTTTACCCGGTGCGCCAGCTTCTTTGACCTGTTTGAAGCCAGTCTCTCGGTTGGCATCTTTAACCTGCTCAACAGGGACGGCAATTTCTTCTTCAACAGTAACCGTCTGTTTGCCATTACGCCAAACACTGAGGTGCATACCAGCAGTGATAGGTGTTGATCCAGGAACAGACATGCCGTCATCTTTACCGAGCGTTATGTTTTTCTCACGCAACAATTCTCCGACCGTATGAGCCATCGTCCTGACCTCAGTGGTTTTGCCATAAAGCGTCAGTTGTAATGGTGTAGCTCGGTGAATTTTCAAAATAACATCAGCACCGTCCAGTAAAAAGTCGCTTGGAGGTTCGATGGTTGTCTTGTCCTCAGGGTAAACAGTCACGCCCGCAGCCTGTGCTATCAACGGTGTCGTCTGCTGGGCGGTCACCACACGAACTCGGTGCGTACCATCCGCCACTGTTACTGGCCGCGCACGATAGACGTTGACATTATATTTCGTAGACACCAGCTGGGTATCAAGGCTCGGCTCGACAACGTCATGCTTTTCATCAACTGAGATATCAGCCGCCTTCAAGGCCTCTTTGACCGTCCCGACAGTGGTGACGATGGATCGTTCATGACCCCGATCATGAATAGTTACTACCTTTTCGCCATTTGGAGCAGCTGTTGTTGACTCTTTGACCTGTTCTCGAGCCAGAGCATTGTCAACTAACTTCACGCTCGCAATCCCAAAGATAGCAATCGCTACGACTATCATCATTCGCGCTGTACTGTGGTGAATTTTTAGTCCAAATTTCATACTCATAGCGAAAAACGCTCTATTGATTATAGCAGAACTCGCTCATATTGGCAACCGACTAGCACTTTTCTAATCGAGCAAACTCAACATTGAGCTTTTTGGTTTTGCCATTTTCAAAGGCCACTACTACCGCCAAACCGTCTACTTCCATGATCTCACCAACACCAAATTGTGGACTGCGTACCCTGTCGCCAACATCCAAACCAATTTCATCACTGTAAAATTCAGGTTCGGGGACAAAACTCGACGAAGCAGGCTTGTCCAAGCCGCCGCTCAAAATACCCATCTCATCTAAAAATCGTGACGGCAAATTGTACGCTATTTGTCCAAATTGCGTCCTGGAACTGGCACAAGTGATAAATAATTCCTGGCGAGCACGCGTGATGCCAACATAGCAAAGCCGCCGCTCCTCTTCGACGTCCTCAGACTTACCACCATCAAACACGCGGGAGTGTGGTAATATCCCTTCCTCCAAACCAGTTAGAAACACTACTGGGAATTCCAAACCTTTTGCGGCGTGCAGCGTCATGAGGGTGATTTGCTCCTGTGCTTGATCGTCACTGGCAGACATTAACGCCATCTCCTCCAAGAACGTCGGTACATCAACATACGCTTTGGCTTCAGCCACCAAGACGCCCAGGTTTTCCATTTTTTCTTCTGATTGCACACTACCATCATTGATAAATGTGCCATACCCTGTTTGGTCAATAATTTTTTCAATCACGTCAGCTGGCGCCTCGTCAATCAACTTTTGCAAATCACTGAGCAGTACACCCAACTCATGCAGCGAATGCTTGGCACGTGGCGTCAGTCCCTGCGCCTCGTTCACCGCCAATAACCCATCGATAATAGGCGTCCCTTGCTCATCATTCCATGCCAAAAATTTAGCCACACTCACCGCGCCAATACCTCGTTTCGGCACGTTGACAATGCGTGAAAAACTCATCCTGTCGCTCGGCTGATAGAGCAGCCGCAAATACGCCAAAACATCTTTGACGACCGCTCGATCCAAAAATCGCAATCCGCCCACAATTTTGTACGGCAAATAGTTTTGGCGCAGCGCTCGCTCAATTGCGTAACTTTGGGCATTAGTCCGATACAACACAGCGACGTCGTCCGGTGAGCGTCCGATACTCAATTGACGACGAATCTCATTGGCAATCACCTGAGCTTCTTCGGCTTCAGAGTACAGCTGCCACAGCTGCGGCTCCGCACCATCACCACTGTTGGTCCACAGATTTTTATCAGTCCGGTTGACGTTATGTTGGATGAGACTATTTGCCAAATGCAAAATTGAGCCAGTCGAACGATAATTTTGTTCCAGTTTGATGACTACCGCCCCAGGAAAATCCCGTTCAAAATTGAGAATATTAGTATAGTCAGCGCCACGAAAACTATAGATCGACTGGGCATCATCACCAACCACTGACAGATTGCGCTCTGGTCCGACCAATAATTTAATCAACGTGTACTGCACGGTGTTAGTATCCTGATACTCGTCGATGAGGATGTGCTGAAATTGCTGCTGCCATTTTTGGCGAATGTCAGGATGTGTCTTGAACAATTCAACAACCTTCAGTAGTAAATCATCAAAATCAAGCGCTGCTGCCTGGCGAAGCGCCTTCTCGTACGCCTGAAACAGCGCGGCGATGCGCTGCTGCACAGGGCTTGACGCTGACGCCGCATACGCCTCAGGGTCTATCATGTCATTTTTAGCGCGAGAGATGGCAGCCAGCACCGAACGCGGCTTGATGTCACGGTCGGTCATATTGTGCGTTTTCATAATTTGTTTGATCAAGCTCAATTGGTCATCTGTGTCATAAATCACAAATCGCTTATCCAGACCCAAAGCCATCCCATCCATGCGCAATATACGCACACAGATACTATGAAATGTTCCCATCCACGGCATAAACCGACGGTCGTCTGGATTTTCATGCAGCAACACGGCTAGTCGCTGTCTCATCTCTTTGGCAGCCTTGTTAGTAAAGGTCACTGCCAAAATATGGCTTGGCCAAATATTCTTCTGCGACACCAGGTATGCTATACGGTGTGTTAACGTCTTCGTTTTGCCACTACCAGCACCAGCCAAAATCAACAATGGTCCAGATTCATGCTTAACTGCCCGGAGTTGCTCTGGATTCAGTTCCGTCAATATATCCATTGTACTATTGTACCAGCAAGAAGTAATATGCGGCAGCTCCGCCACCCGCACCCAGCAGCAACAAGATCAAAATGATGATAAAGCTCATCACTCCAGATGGTTTCTTCTCTTCAATAGGCTGTGGTTGAGCTGCAGCCGCTTCAAACATTGGAGCAGGCTCTGGTGTTGATGACTCCGCTGGCTCATTTGCGTTCATTGCCACTGCTGCCTGTTGATTAAACACTGGTGTTGGCTGAGAAGCACTCTCACTGTCTCCATCCGCCGCAGGCTGATCATTCTCTACATTATCCTCTTCAGGCATGTCCGTCTCAGCAGTGCTAGATTCATTGGTCAATGAGTCTAGCTCAGCAACCGTAGCGGCCACCTCTGGCATTTGCTCTTCTTCAGAGGCGTCAGCATCGCCGTCGGCCAATTCGCTCTTGATCCCCATCTCCAAAGCCATGAGCTCTCGGTCGAGGTCAGAGTTAGTGCTGACTGATTCTTCAGCTGCGACTTCTGGGCTCGGCTCAAGGCTCAGTCGTGGTTTACCGCCAAGATCATTTTTCTCTGGCGCTGGCTGTGTATCATCCGTCGCTTCAGCGCCCATCAAATCTGGGCTCACCATGGAGACTTCGCCATTCTCATTAGAAGTATTACCAGCGCCATATGAGCCCAATGGACGCTTTTCTATGGTTGCGCTAGCATTGCTCAAAAACGGTGAAGCCAACGATGACGAGGCTGGCTGTTCTGCCGCTGTTTCGCCAAAGCTTGATGTATCTGCCGACTGGTCGGTTGATGACAATGATTGAGAAATAGTATTCGCTAACTCTGTGGTGTCTAAGGTCGGCGCTGCTGCCTCAGTTGGCGTGTTGCTTGATACTGACTCGTGACCGCCAGACATATCCATGCGCGGTGTTCGCACTGGGTTAACCATTGGATCAGCCACCACCGTATTGGTACGAACTGCTGACGCTGGGCGCGTGCTCATGGCAGCTGTACTCATTGACGACGGCGCTACCACGTCCATGACACGACCAGTGTGCCGTGGAGTGACTGGTGGAACAAACACTGGTTTCTCTGTCTTGTCTTCAGCTTCGGGCGCTGGGGTTTCATCAACAGCCTGATCTGTCACAGCTGCCTCTGATGGCTCCGGCTGAGCTGGCTCTTCTACGACAGACTCTGACTGAGTGCCGGTAGCTTCAGAACTGTGAGTAGCTTCTGATTCAGGCGTGATCTCAGGCTTCACTTCAGGCACAACCTCAGACTTTGCCTCAGGCGCAATGAAAACGTGACCAAATGTTGACGCTGGCGCCGTCGGTTCTTTAGCTGGCGCTGGCTCTTTGGGTTCATTACTCTCAGATATAGGCTTAATCTCGGTTTTCTCGACCTCAGCCGCAGGAGCAGTGTCGACTGTCTGACTGTCAGCTACCAAAATTGTTTCAGGTTTTTTATCATCAGCCACGGCAGCTATTTCGGTCTTTTTGTCATCAGCCGCTGGACTATCTGAAGCACGGTCGCTGTCCTGCCGGCGCTGATTCATCAGTGAATTCACCGCCCTGTCCAGTTCCTCAAAGTCAATATCTGTCATTTCCCCTCCCGATTGCTGTTATGTGCTTTTTCTATAATATCGATAAATTGATAGGCGTCCAAACTAGCACCACCGATCAACAAACCATCGATTCCATCAATACGCAAATAATCACTTGCCTTTTCAACCGTTATGCTACCGCCGTACAAGATTCTCACCTCAGTTGCAGCTTTTTTGCCAAATAGCTGCTGAATTTGACGACGAATCGTTTTAATGGCTCGTCGCACATCAGCTGGGTTGGCACTTTCTCCAGTACCAATTGCCCAAACTGGCTCATAGGCGATCACGATGCGGTCAAACTCATCAGCCGTCACATTGGCCAAACCGCTCAGCAGCTGATCGTGCAGCGCATCAGCTGTCTCACCAAGGGTTTTTTCTTGTAGCGTTTCGCCAATACACAGGATTGGTTGCAAATGATTACGCAGCGCGGCTTGAACTTTCAATCTGATGTCGCGGTCACGCTCCTGGAAAACATAGCGCCGCTCCGAATGTCCAACAATGACATAATCAACCAGGCCACGAAGATGAGCCGCTGGCACTTCGCCAGTATAATTACCATAGTCACGCCAGTAACAATTCTGAGCCGCCAGTTTGATGAGTCGGCGATTTACTTGTAGACTCAGGCTCTGAAGCGTCAAAATCGTTGGCGCTACCACTGTTTCTACATCACGATGCGACGAAATCATCTTCATCAACTTATGCAGATAAAGACTTGCTTCTTGCATAGCTAGGTGCATTTTCCAGTTGCCAACGATTAACTTCTTGCCCATATATTCCCCTTATGCTTTTTAGTGTACCACTCCAAGCCCATATGCGTCTAGTAAACTCTCGATTCCTGGCAGTTTTTTTCCAGCCATCAACGCCAAACTAGCCCCACCACCTGTGGAAACATGACTAAACGCTGCGCCGTCATGACCATCCCATTTCAGTACAAAATCAGCCGTATCACCACCGCCGACTACTGAAAGCGCTTGCTTGTTTTGGGCAATCGCTAAACTGAGACGAGCAGAGCCAATGGCAAAAGTCGATTTCTCAGCTAAGCCAACTGGGCCATTCCAGATGATCGTTCCCGCGTGTGCTAGCACTGCAGTATAGCGTTCAATGGTTTGCATACCTATGTCGAGCGCCATGTCAGTGGCGCCAACATGCGTCACGCTAACTTCACGCCGCTCTTGGCTATCAGGATGTTCAGCCACCGCAACATCGGTTGGCAGCAACAGAAATTCATCCACATGTTCACGACCAACTTTTTGCTCCACCGCTTGATAAATCTGATGGATGACATCGTGCTGACCTGGCTCAACGCGGCTCTTACCCAAACTCAATCCTTTGTACTCCAAAAAGGTATTTGCCATGGCGCCGCCGATCAAGATCTGATCAGCCTTGTCGATGAACTCATAAATCATACCAATTTTGTCAGAAACTTTGGCACCGCCGACGATGGCAACTAGCGGTCGCTTAGGCTTAATCATGGCGCTAGTGATGGCGTTATATTCAGCACAAACTAAATCACCCGCTAGCCCAGGCACATACATAGTAATTTCGTGTGTACTGGCGTGTTTTCGGTGCACCACTGCAAAGCCGTCTTGTACAAAATAATCAGCCTGGCTGGCCCGAGCAATTGAGCGCGCAAACTGCGTGTCGTCAGCTTCTTCTTCAGGATAAAATCGCAAATTTTCCAACAGAATGATTGCATCAGAGGATCGCCGCACTGTTTGACGAACTTTATCACCCACACAATCATCAACAAATTTCACTGGATACTGCAGCAACTCTGACAAGCGCACAGCGACTGGTGCTAAACTATATTTTTCGTCTCGACCTTGCGGGCGACCCAAGTGACTGATCAGCACAATTTTACAATGCTGCGACAACAGATATTTCAAGGTGGGCAAACTGGCACGAATTCGTAAATCATCAGAAATCTCGCCATTTTCAAGCAATGGCACATTATAGTCAACGCGCACCAACACTGTTTTATGGCGCAAGTCAACGTCATGAATAGTCTGTTTGAAAAATCGTTTGCCCACCCTTTGATATCCTATATACTAATCATTTACTCCAATGTCAAAACACGTATCGTATCAGTTTTTCCAGCGCCTGGGCGGTGGCCATTAACCAACACCAACGTTGCCACACCATCACCAAAGTAGCCTTCATTTTTCAAATCACGTGCTAGGTCAAGACCATGACAGTTCTCTGGTGGGCGCATGTATACACGAGTTGCGTAATTCAGCGCCAACTTCTGAGCTGTTTTGCGGTTGTCTGTCAGGCTGATGATCGGCATGTTTGGACGGAAAGCACCGATATTGACGGCTGTGGCACCCGTGTCCGTCTCTGCCACGATAGCATCTGCGTTGAGGTCACGCGCCAAACGAGCCGCTGTATAGCTGATGACGGCGTCATTTTTCTGGCGAGATTCGCTCTTTGTCACTGACATGACATCACTGTGTTCCTGGGTGTAGAGAATGGTTTTTCGCATGGAATCAACCGCTTCAATTGGGTATTTACCATTGGCAGTCTCATCAGACAACATCACGACGTCAGCACCCTGGATGACCGCGTTTGCCACGTCGCTCACTTCAGCGCGGCTTGGCTCAGGATTGTCAACCATGCTACCCATCATCTGAGTTGCTACGATCACCATCTTACCGTGCTTGCGACACAACGTGATAATCCGTCGCTGCACGACTGGCACAATCTCAGCACCAGCTTCCACCGCCAAGTCTCCTCGGGCTACCATGACACCATCACTCAACTGCACAATTTTTTCCAGGTTTTCTGGAGAGATAGCAGATTTTGTCTCAATCTTGGCAATGATCTGTGCTTCAGAACCAAATGTCAACAAACGCTGACGCAAATCAACAATGTCAGATGCTGACTGCACAAAGCTCAAAGAAACATAATCAAAGTCTCGGCTAGCCCCCCACTCAATATCTTCTAGGTCTTTCTGGGTCAAAATATCACCGCCAAAATCAGTATCAGGCAAATTCAAACCTTTTCGGCTCATCAAAAAGCCGTCATTCTGAATCTCAACCTTGATGGCAGTTTCGCTGACGATTTCACGAACAATTGAACGGATTTTACCGTCAAACATGTATAGCGGTTCGCCAACTTTCATCTTGCTGGCCAAGTTGTACTGCACTGGAAGATTGAAACTTCCGTCATGCTCAGCAATTTCCGAATCCAGCACTAACATATCGCCGGTTTTCACTTCCAACATGTTGTCTTTCAAAATGCCCAGACGAATTTTTGGACCCTGCAAATCTTGCAAAATTGCGACTGGCTTGTCTTGCTCACGGCTGGCAGTACGAATCCACTCAATCTGCTGCGTGCGCTCTTCGTAGCTACCGTGGCTAAAATTAAGACGGAAACCGTTGGCGCCAGCGACCATCAGCTCCGATACTTTTTCCTGGCTCATGGTTGCAGGACCAATTGTTGCCAAAATTTTGGTACGTTTAAAAATAGGTTTACTCATTTTTTAAATTATATCACGAAATAACAGTGATGGAAATGGTTGTGTTATCTGAGGTCTGATATCATTTAGTCAAGCTTTTATGTTGTCGTCCAGAGTTAATCCAGCATCAGATTCTTTAAAGTCAACATAAGCTAATGCTGACAAACTTAAGTACTCAATGGTTTTTACCATCTATCGCCCTCCTCTACTGGCATATTTTTTGACGTATCAATACAACTTTTTATCTCATTAATCGATGACAGCTTATCCCTATTACAATATGTTTTTGAAATAAGCTTGCCATTCTTCGATAAGTATATGTTTACAGATATATCTTTAGGGCTCACTCCCACGTTTTTCGTATGCTCCATCATCTCGTGTATACCACTAGCAAAGCGACTCTCGTCTTTAATGTCACCGTCATATTTAAAATATAATCCATAAGCTAAATTGCCACGCTGCCCGACTTTATTTTCAGCCAAAAACACCTCCTCAAAAGTTGGCTTTTCCAGAGTGAAGGTACGCTCTACGTCTGGATCTATTACACCTAGTCTAACTTTGACATCAACGGGCATGTCTTTAAATATTTCTCTGACTTTGGGCTGAATTTTGGCAGTTTGTTCTTTTTGCCAAGTTCTTACTACATAGTCGTCGCTGTACTTCGTCTGGTTATCCACCCGAGAAATATGTATCTTTATACTTTTATCTGATTTAGGGTAGGCGTCAGCAGACCATACGCAAGAGATACCAAAAGCACCGCCATCGCAACTAGGCTTTTCTACATCAAAATCTTGATTGTATTTGTTTTTTAGATAGCTAGTTATATTAGCCTGCTCAGTCGTATCGCTAACCGAACGTTTATTAATTTCTCTATCTACTATAATTCCACCTACGATATACACTACCGTCATTATCACAACTATCGACGACAGGGTAATTAAAATAACTCGCCGGGCCTTTTTATTATTTATGCGTGATTTGTTAGTCCTTTTGCTTTTACCCTTCGCCATACAATGCAGCCCCCTTATTGCCTAGTTATTTATGATTTTCTCTTAAGCATGAGCATAGTACAGCACTAGTGTATTTCATGACGTATTATTCTCCCATCTTAACAATGCACGACTCTATATCGTCTTTACTGCCCAATTTATTTTTATTAAAAAATATTTCGCATCTTATTTTAGAGTTATTGTTCCTGTTTACGTCTACATCTACACTATACACACCCTCTTCTCTTAGTTTCTCTACAATCTTAAATATGTAAGAAGCCTTTTTGCTGTCGTTCGGAGCGTCTATTATTAATCTATACAGGAAGCCTTTGTCCTTGGTTTTATTGTCTTCATATTTAGATTGTTTATTCACAGAATCTACCAAATCTTCAGATAAGACAATTTCTGCCCGTGCGCTATCTGCTTTATAGCCATTACTACTAGCGTTAACTTCTTTGATGATAGATTCTAACTCCCTGCTGGCTTGGACTGACCAGATGGCAGCGATGTATTGGTCGCTACAGTCAGAGGGATTTAAATAGCTGCAATCGATATCAAATTTTAGTTTTGGGTTTGACGCTAGGTATGCTTGCGACATCCATATACCGTTGACCCCAAAACCTCCGTGTTTATACTCGGGTCTTTCGACCACAAATTCTTGCCTATACTTATTTTGCAGATATTCCTTCATACCAGCCTGAGCACTAGTTACATCAAGCTGGAATTTAATATAAAAACCGCCGACAATCATTGCTACCAAGATTAGCGGCGTGGCGAATAGTAGTAATACTTTGCGTGGTTTGACTACATTAGTCTTGCTCAATTTGGATTGTTTCTTAGGCATAGGTAAACTTCCCCGTCTGTTTATGCTCAGTTTCATTGTAACCCAACCACAAGCAGTATACAACGAAAAAATAGACAGTCAAGCTGCCTATTTTTAATAATTCCTCTGTGGTGACCTTACCGGGAATCGAACCCGGATTGCCAGGATGAAAACCTGGTGTCCTAACCGTTAGACGATAAGGCCAACGTCACGAATTATAGCAAATTATCAGTCAGTTGTCTACAGGCGGCTGGTGTAATTTTTCGCTCCATTTCTCATTTGGCGTCGTTTCTTATATAATAATAGTCATGGCAAAGCAAAAGAAGAAACGCAACAAAAAGTACACTGGTGTTGACGCTGCCACCAAACGGCCATCAATCACTCGCGTTAGTGCAGTCAACCGTTCACGGTTTGGTCAGTGGCGTCATGATCACCAACGACAGCTCAGCATTGCGCGTACTGTCGCCATCATCATCGTTGCGCTCATCATCATTGTTTCGGGCGTCATGAGCTTATTCTGACGCCATCTACTTCACCGGCAGACGAAACCCAAAGGTACTGCCTTTACTCTCTTTTGATTCAAATACCATCTGACCGTCGTGCGCCAGGACAACCTTGCGCGCCAAAAACAGCCCGATCCCCGTACCGTCTGGGCGTTTTTTGCGAGCGTTTGAGCCACGGAAAAACTTGCTGAACAAATTTGCTTTCTCCGCGTCAGGAACACCGATGCCAGTGTCTTTGACGGTAAACACCACATCGTCATCATCTCTGGTCAGTTTTACTTTGATGGTCGTGTCGGGTTTTGAGTAGTACAGTGCATTTTCAATCATATTCATCATCACCTGTCGCAATTTTTCACCATCCACCATGGGCTGTGGGATGTCTTTGTCGATGTCTACTGCTATTTTGACATGTCGCTGTTTGGACATGGTTTTTAGAAACGCAACCTCGTCCTTGACCAGTTGCGCCAAGTCAGTTGCTTGACGGTTGATGACGAATTTGCCCGTTTGCAGCCTGGATACACTCAAAAAGTCACCGATGAGCTGCACCATTCTCTCGCTTGAACCAAAGGCTTCGGTCAATACAGTGCGCTGCGTCGCGTTGATCGGCCCCAGGTCACCCTCTAACATCATATCCAAATAGCCCTTGATGCTGGTCAGCGGGGTTCGCAGCTGGTGTGATGCCATAGAGATGAATTCGTCTTTGGCAGCGTCCAGTCGCTGCAGTTGGCGGTTGCTAATCCTGAGTTCCCTCGTTGCATCGATGATTTTCTGTTGCAACGTTTCGTTAAGCTGCCGTACTTCAGCCATAGCGAGTGAGTTTTTGACTGCCACCACCAATTCACCACTCATGGTTTCCAGGAGGGAAATATCTCGCCGCGTGTAGCGCTTGGCTCGCCTACCGAACAACACACAACCAACACATTCGTGGTCCATGGCTAGCGGCAGGATGACTTCAATGTGATACATCGCCAAACTTTGCTGCAATGATTCATCCGCCAAGTCTTTGACGAGCACCACTTCGTTGTAGCGATAGTGCCTATGAATATGCTTTGTCAATCGCGCGACGTCAATTGCCGGAAGAACTCGCTTGCTGGTGCTTTCCAGCCTGAAGCTGTCACCAATTTTCACCGCCAGCGTCACGGACTCCGCCTGAAATGACCGCCGTAAAAAACATTTCATGCGCTTCAAAAAGATGTCCAAATCAGTGCTGCGCAGTAGCAACATGCCCATCTCAGCAAAAAATTCTTGCTTGCGCATGCGACTGGTCTTTAAAACATGAGTTGCTTTTTTCAGAGATTGCCCATAGTCCCTATCCATGCATATAAATATAAGCGATTTCAGCCTTCTCGTCCAGATATCTGTGCTATAATGAGCCTATGAAGAAGATTGCCATTATCGAAGATGATCCAGCCATTAGCCAGATGTACCGCATGAAATTTGAGGCTGATGATTTTGATGTACGACTGGCAGCCGATGGCAAGGTGGGCGTCGAATTGGTTGAGAAATTTACCCCAGATATCATTTTGCTTGATTTACAAATGCCGGAGATGGACGGGTTGACTGCCTTGAAAAAAATTCGTTCTCACGCGTGGGGCAAAACCGTGCCAGTCATCGTCCTGACGAATTTGAGCGAAGAAGAAGCGCCTGACGAACTGCGAGACCTCAACATTCACAGCTACATCGTCAAAGCAAACTTGACACCACGCCAAGTGGTCAGCAAAGTCAAAGACGTCATCGGCTAATTCACCTGCTGTTTTTGTCGATTGGCAATCGCCAGGCAGGCATTGATCAAATTATCAAACAACGCCGCCACTGTTAGCGGTCCAACGCCGCCTTTTTCGGGTGTGATCGACACGTCCTGCCGGTCACGCACTTCACTGGCAACATCGCCAACTATTTTACCCTTGTCAGACGCAGTACCGGCATCAACTACGATCGCACCAGGCTGCACCATACCAGACGAAATAACACCCGGACTGCCCGTGGCGGTAACAATCACTTCAAAATCAACTAACCGCGCCAAGTCATCCCCCATGTCGAAGACGACCGGCTCCAAACCAGACCGACGCCACATATCCACCAGTGGTGCGCCCACCAGTCGACCATGTCCAACCACAGCGATACGTTTTTTGGACAAATCAATACCGTGGCCCGACAATAACCAATTGATAGCCGTTGGTGTTGCCGCCTCAAACGACGAGCGAGGATTCAGCCCGTCGACATCTTTTTCTGGCGCAACCGCAGCCAATATTTCGTCCGTCTGAGCTGGGTCTTTCAGTGGCAGCTGGACGATGATTCCCTGCACATCTTCTCGCGCATTCAGCTGTTGAACCGTCTCAAATACATCTTTCACATGGTGAATTTCTGTATCAATCAAAATATCCGCACCATAGTTACGCTTCAAGCGCATATATGTTTCAATCACTGGATTGTCGGTGTTTGTGACGATTGCCAATCGAGGCTGGATATGCCACGATTGACGCAATGCGCGAACTTGCTTAGCTTGACGCTCTTTGATAAAACTTGCCAAATCTGTACCAGTGAGTATTTTCATCTCTATCATTCTACCAAATGAACCTGCTTGAGTACAGGTATCAGCTATGGTATAATGCTAGAAGCTTGCGCATGGCGGATGTAGCTCAGTTGGTTAGAGCGCTGGATTGTGGCTCCGGAGGCCGTGGGTTCGACCCCCATCATTCGCCCCAAGCATTGATTTGTGGCATAATATGTGCTAAAATCACACGTATGGGCCAGTAGCTCAGCTGGTTAGAGCACCTGCCTCTTAAGCAGGGTGTCGAGGGTTCGAGCCCCTCCTGGCCCTCCAAAATAACCTCACATGCGTGTGAGGATTTTATTTTGCTATGCATACGGGTTATACCGACGGGAAGGCGGTTCGTGAAATGATGACCTTGGTCTGTTGAGTCCTATCGGACGAGCATTGGCGTTTGAAGACTGCCGATTTGGCCTATCTGTTTCAGTCTTGGCAGTATGCGGTTTTCTGTTTGAAAGATTCTGCTCTGCCGACTGCTTGGATTTATGATCATGCCCCGAAGCTACAACCCCCAATTCCATGCCAAAGCGACGCACATACCCATGGCAGCTAGCCATGGCAGAGCTTTGATAATTATTGATGTATTGGCGATCTGAATTTGCCCGATGTTTTCTGTTGATGCTTCGTCCTGTATGTCCGTACGCCGTAAAACCGTCAATCGACCCTCGTCGAGGATCAGATAGTCTCATCATCAGTTCTCGAGACATGCGTGGTTTTCGACTCGCATCCATATTTGATACTCGTAATCCTATGGCGCCCCGAGTAGGATTCGAACCTACGACCTTAGGCTTAGAAGTCCTCTGCTCTATCCAGCTGAGCTATCAGGGCGTATTCACATTATAGCATCTTTCTGCTATAATAATACAAGCTTGCGGGTGTAGTACAGCGGTTAGTATGCAAGTTTTCCAAACTTGAGATCGGAGTTCGATTCTCCGCACCCGCACCAAATTTACGATAATTCCCATCCATAAAGGGCATCATGGATCCATATTTTTACACAGAAAAACCAAAATACCGACCACACGACATCGAAGATGCCTCTGATTTTTATGACATCATTGAACGTAGTAGCTTGACTCATCAACTATCTAACTCCAGGCCGTACATCTACTGGACGATGGAAATTTACGACAAAGCCAACGGCATTAAGGGTGGCGGCGGTTTGGGCGTGCTGGCGGCAGACACGCGGCGGGTGGCCGAAAAATTAGACGTGCCATTTGTGGTAGTGACACCATTTTACCGCAGTGAATCGCACCAAAAAATTACCAACCTGGCGCAGGAAGAGTTTTCAGAAACTGTCTCACCACAAGACTATGGTTTTGAATACATCGACGACGTGTCCATCAGTTCACGCGGGTTTCCTGATACCAGTTTGAGTATTTTCAAAAAGATACTTGGCTCAACGCAATTTGTCACCATCTCAGAGCCAAACTTTGGACAGTTGTACGAAGGTGAAGGTTCAGGCGATCACCGACTCTACCAAGAAGTCGCGCTTGGGTTCGGCGGCTATAAAGCGCTGAAGCTGTTGGGCATCAAGCCAGCTGTCATCCAGCTCAACGAAACTGCGACCATTTTTGCAGCATTGGCCCGACTGGATGAACTATGCGCCAACGGCATGAACCTGTACGAAGCAATCGTTTACGTGCGCAAACACACCCTCTATACCAACCACACCCTACTCCAGGCCGCTGAACCAGAATTTCACCGCTCGCAATTTGAAAAATTAGTACTGCCAAATCTCAAAAGCAACGCGGTGCGCTGCTGGCTGATGGAGCAATTTCGTAATGATCGTTTGCGGCCGAATTTGCTGGCAATTGAGCTGACCGAAGCCAAAAATGGTGTCAGTAAACTGCACGCCCGAGTGGCAAATTTCCGCGACCGCAACAACGACAAGGTCAAGTTTCACGCCATCACTAACGGCATCGACTTGGAAACATGGGTGCTGCCAGAAATCCTGCAGCTCTACACTGAAAGCGGAATCATTGATAAGTTTGGGCTGCCAACAGATAATTTTCACGCCAAGATTGATACATTAACTGCGTCAGACCTCCGTGCCATGCACCGCGCTGGTCGCGCCGCCTTAAACCGTGTACTAGAGCACCGCAAAGATCAATACAATCATCCTGTACAAATACCAGAAAACGCATTGTTGTTTGATTTCAAACGACGCTTTGCGAACTATAAGCGGCCATACATGCCGTTCACCAACCCCAAAGCACTGAGGCAAATTTTAGTTGATTATAACGCGCACTACATCTTGGCAGGAAAAGTCCACCAAGGTGACACTGTGATGTATCAGCGGCTGCTTGAGATTTTACAGCTAGTAGATGCTGACCCCATCCTGAAAGAGCGCGTTCATTATATTCAAGATTATGACGAAGAGTTGGGCCGGGCGCTGGCAGTTGGCTCAAACATCGCCATCAACGTGCCAGAAGTTGGCTGGGAAGCCTGCGGTACCTCGTGGGAAAAAGATATCGCCAACCTTAAATTACTCATTTCCACCAGCGATGGCGGCGTGGCAGACATCAAGCCAATTGCCTGCCTCGAAGTTAGCGGCAAAAACTACGACGAAGAAGTTCGTTCGCTGTATCTCAACATGCACAAAGCCGCACGCATCATGCAAAATGATTCACTGCTGGAAAAATTAACTCATCGCCAACTCAAAGCATACCTGCCAATCATCTCTGGCGCACGCATGATGAAAGATTATCTGCACTTTTTGTTCCCAAAGCGGTGATGCTATTCGTTAATCACTTCAACTTGTGCACCCAATTGATTCAGACGCTGTGCCAAATCTTCATAGCCACGGTTGATGGAATACACGTCACGCAGGATTGACTGACCTGGCGCTGCCAACATTGCCAAAAAGACGACAACACTTGGTCGGAGTGCTGGTGGCGCAATGACGTCGGCTGGCTTCCAGTTGGTCGGACCGCTGATATATACCCGGTGTGGATCGACCAGCTCAATTTGTGCATTTAGCTTGCTTAGTTCAGTGAAATAAATCGCTCGACTTTCATAGCTCCAGTCATGCACCAAGGTCCGACCCTCAGCCATGGTGGCAATCAGCCCCAAGAACGGCAAGTTATCCATGTTAATTCCCGGGAACGGCAATGCATGAATCTTGTCTTTTGGCGCAACCAGCTTGGAATGTTTCAGTGTGATATCCACCAGACGGGTACGACCATTATCAGCTGCATATTCCTCGCTCAGTTCGTACCGCAGACCCATCTCAGCCAGTGTTGCTAGCTCAATTTCCAAAAATTCAATTGGCGCTCGGCGCACTGTGATCTCCGAATCAGTCACCACGGCTGCTGCGATGAAGCTCATGGCCTCAATCGGGTCTTCAGACGGCGCGTATTCAACAGGTTGGTTGATCGATTTTTTACCGATGATGGTCAACGTAGTAGTGCCGATGCCCTCTATCTTCACGCCTAATTTTTCCAAGTAGAAACAGATGTCCTGCACCATGTAGTTTGGGCTGGCGTTGCGGATGATGGTTTTGGTTGGCGACAATGCCGCTGCCATGATGAGGTTTTCCGTCACCGTGTCACCACGTTCAGTCAGGACAATAGTGTGATCACCCGTCGTGGCATTAACTGTCGCGTGATAGCTGTCTGGTTCCGCTTCTACCTGCATTCCAAAATGCTTCAGGCCTGACAAGTGCGGTTCTACGGTGCGCTTACCGAGATTACAGCCACCGGCAAATGGCAACCGAAAATCATGGTACTGATGAAGGAGCGGACCCAGGAACATCAGTACCGTGCGAGTGCGCTTGGCAGCTGCGATATCCATGTCTTCCAACCTCAGCCGAGCTGGCGGTGTGATCTCCAGGTCGTTGCCTGCCAGCCACCGAGTTTTGACACCGATGGAATTGAGCACTTCAATGATGCGGTTAACTTCTTCGATGCGCGACACTCGCCGCAATGTCGTTTTGCCTTTGTTTAACAGACTGGCGCACAGCAAAGCCACGGCGGCATTTTTACTCGTTTTGACATCGATACTCCCAGATAGTTTGTGTCCGCCCGAGACGCGGAAATTGATCTTACCAGTTTTGTTAAGCAGCATGATATTATGGCTCAATACTTCCGAGATACGCGACAACATTTCGAGACTCAAGTTTTGTTTGCCGCTTTCAATACGATTGATTGCACTCTGAGACGTTCCCAAAGCGTCAGCTAATTGGGCCTGCGTCAGATTTTTTCTTTGACGGTTTTCCGCAATGAGCGTACCGATCTTTTGGATGTATCGATCTGTATTCATGCCGGCAGTATATCACAAATGATATAATAGTACAAATGGTATAATGGGGTTATATAGGAGAAATCGACATGGAAGATCAAGTAATTGGACGACTCATCACTGCAGAAATTGAGCGACAGCAAACAGGACTGGAGCTCATCCCCAGCGAAAACTACGTTTCACCAGACGTGCTCAAGGCGCTGGGTAGCGTGTTTACCAACAAATACTCTGAAGGCTACCCTGGCCGACGGTACTATGGCGGGCAGCATAACACCGATCAAATTGAGCAGTTGGCGATTGACCGTGCCAAGCAATTATTCGGCGCTGATCATGCCAATGTCCAGCCGCACTCTGGCGCCCAAGCCAACGAGGCAGTATATTATGCATGGTGCGAGCCAGGCGACACCATTCTGGCGATGGACTTGGCGCACGGCGGCCACCTAACCCACGGCGCACCAGTCACCCGCTCGGCCCGCGAGTATAATTTCGTCCGCTATGGCATCAAGGATGTTGAGACTGGCGAAATTGACTATGAAGAAATTCGTGAATTGGCACTAAAGCATCGGCCAAAGATCATCTTGGCAGGCTTTTCGGCCTATCCACGGGAGCTGGATTATGCCAAGTTTGCCGAGATTGGACGTGAAGTCGGTGCTATGTTGATGGCGGATATGGCGCACATCGCTGGGCTGATCGTTGGTGGCCAAGCCAAAAATCCATTTGACTATGGCTTTCATGTTATCACCACTACCACGCACAAAACCCTGCGCGGCCCGCGCGGTGGTTTGATCTTGTCAAAAGGCGTCGTTGGCAATCCGTTGAAGCGACCAGAAAAGACCCTGGAGAACTTGCCAACACTCATCGACCGAGCAGTTTTCCCTGGCACTCAAGGTGGTCCGCACATGCATACTATCGCTGCCAAAGCGGTGGCTTTTGGTGAGGCACTGCGTCCAGAGTTTGCAGCGTACGCCCAGCAGATCGTTACCAATGCGGCTGTACTGGCAAATGAACTGAAACGTGGTGGTTTGAAGTTAGTAACCGGTGGCACTAGCAACCACTTGGTGCTGGCAGATGTGTATGGCAGCTTCGGTATTGACGGCAAAACCGCTCAGGAGCGGCTGGAGGCCAGCGGCATCACCGCCAATGCCAACGCCATCCCGAACGACACCCTGCCGCCTTTCCGCCCAAGCGGCTTGCGCCTTGGTGCACCAGCAGTGACGACACGCGGCATGAAAGAAGCGGAAATTAAGCAAATTGCTGAGCTGATCATTGCAGCAATTCAGACCGATGACCCAAGTGTCCATGCTGAACTGAAACAGAAAACTGAGTCTTTAGCAAAGAGCTTTCCGCTTCCTTACTAGAATCTCAATATACATTAAAAATCCCGGTGATCCCGGGATTTTTAATGACTGCATATGTCAGACTAACATTTACCAGTAGTAATGCTCTTTACACCAGCAGGATCGTTGTTACCAGCAACTTGCTTGTAGTACTCAACTTTGACACCAGAAGGTTTACCACCGTCCTGACATACCGTGTACTTGTATTTGTCGTGGTCAGTGTTTGGGTCGGCTGTTGCACTAACCTTGGTTGTATCAGCAGCTGCACCGCTTAGTTTGACAGTCTCAAATGTGAGAAGGTCTGAGTGTGCAGGCCACGCGTCTTTCTCTGAGTTGTAAGATGCTGCTGCGTTGACGAGGTTGCGTGCGTTTGATTGACGTTCGTCGTCACGTGCTTTTTGTGTTACACCGTTGTAGGCAACGATTGAGATTGCTGCCAAAATCGCGATAACAACGATCACGATCAAAAGCTCAACAAGTGTGAAACCTTTAGTTTTGTTTGAAGAAATCATTTCTGATTTGCCCCCTATTTTTTGGTTAAGTTATTAACAATTTTGATTGTATCAGAGCAGTTTTAAAAACACAAGCATTTTATCATTGTGCGTTGAGCGACCTAGCATACATGATGCCGGTGTAGCTGATTTCACTACCTGCAACTTGACGTTTGGCGGTCAATTTGATCCTGACAGCACTCGGTTCAGAGCTGGAGATATTGATATAGTCAATCTGTAAATCAGTCGCAGAATTTGACGACATCACGGTTTCTGTCTTTGGACGCTGCCAGGTATTTGGCGACGTTTGGCACGCATTCATGGAAACTTTTCTCATGAGCTTTGAGCCGGAGACTGAATACTCCAGGTTGTATGACAAGGCTTCTTCGAGAAGTAGCCCAGCGCTCGCCACTGAACAGTCCTTTTTGACCAGTCGCCGGTCGGTTGCTAGTGGGTTTTTGTTGGTGACAAAATTATTGGTACTTAGCGCAAATGATGAGTCAGGGTTGATAACCAGACTAGTGCGCACGTCTTCTTCCATACGATCCAGCACCGCCTGCACTTCGTTTTGCAGCTGAGAACGAGCAGTCGTACGCATGGACTCCGTCGTCAAACTGATAACGATACCAACGATTCCCGCCAAAATGATGATCACCAACGGCGATATCACTAACATCTCCACCAGCGTGAAACCGCGCTGATACTTACTGTGAGACATAGACCGCATGAGAAACTTCCTTTGCTGGATTGTCATATTTGGCAGTAGCCGTCACGCGCATCACCCCGACGTTTGGCTGAACACGGCAACGTTTTAGTGTGATGTTGACTGTTCCGAGTAGCGCATTGTTACGAGTGATGGTCTGTTCAGGGTGAGACGAACCAAAGCAGAGTTGCGATATCTCTTGATAGGTGCCTTCAGACCGCAGCACTTCGTACGCCAAAGTGCTAGCCTCCGATAATTTGCGAGCATCACTACCGCGAAACACTACCACCTGGTATAGCTGGTAACCACTGATGATGAAAAGTGACGCAACAAACAGTGTAATCATCAGCTCAACGACGGTAAAACCTTTTTTCATCACCGACTCTTCTCCACTATTTTCCACTCAAGGGGCTGCCCCTCGAGATGATACATGATGATATAGCCCTGGCATTCGTCAGTCAAGGTGATACAGCGGTTGCCTGAACGGTTGATAGCAAAATACGCGTACGCACCGTTGGCGTAACCTGATGGTTTATGAGTATTGTAGTCGCTCGTATACGATATCAGCATTGAGCGATTTAGTGGGGTCGAGTGTGATCCATACTGCAAAACACCAGCGGAGACAAACTTCTCACCTGGCAGCGGACCCTTCTTTGCAGCATCTGGTAGTTCGGAAAATATTTGATCGAAAAGTGCGTCAGTCATGACACTACCGCCCGCACCATTGACCGCATGCGCTGGATAGCTACCAGCAGATTTGATGATATTGTTTGACGAGTCGCGCAGTTCGCGAGGATATAATGATTCTAGATAATTTTGAATAGTCGTGATGTCACCCTCACGCGTTTTGTCACGAGTTGAAACTTGATATGACCGAAAACTAACGGTACCGATGGCTAGCAAAATAGCCATGATAGCCATCACGATAATCACTTCCACAACCGTGAAACCAGTTCGTCGACTCATAGTATAAGCATAACCAGAAATGGTCGTCAGTGCAAGCCTATAATTCTAATGGTTCTTGCTCAATGCGGACATGAAATTGGTCATACACCACTTGGATGATGGCTTGGCGAGCAGATTCGAGGTCATGATAGGTTGCGGCGCGAGGATTGGTCAATACCAACGCATTTTTGTCGTGAACCTTCATGTTATGCAGCTCCTTGCCGCGGAAACCCGCTTGATCGATCAGCCAACCAGTCGGAATTTTATAGGTTCCATCCGGCATGGCATAGTTTGGCACTTCGGGGTGGGTTTGCCGAATCGCGTCCAGTGTTTCCTGATCAACCATGGCATTCTTAAAGAATGATCCGCTGTTAGGCGTCACAGTTGGATCGGGCAATTTATCATGTCGAATGGCAATTACCGCTTGGCGAATAACTGCTACCGTGTAATCAGTGATGTGATGCTCATCGAGGTATCGCTGCAAGCCAGCATAAAATGGCGGCTGCGGGGCACGACGCGACAGACGAATGGTAATGGCCGTGATGCAATAGCGACCCATCTGTGAACCACGAAAAATACTGTGACGGTAAGAAAAATGGCACTGCTCAGCTGGCAAAACGACCATGGCGTCTTCGGCCGAATCATACGCTTCAACTTCTACCAAAGTGTCCGCTATCTCTTGCCCGTACGCGCCAACATTCTGCACCGGGGCAGCTCCAGCCGTACCAGGGATGGCAGACATCGCTTCAATCCCACTCAAGCCCATTTCTACCGTTCGTGCCACCACTTCGTCCCAAACTTCACCGGCACCAATTTTGAGTGTTACCGACTCCTCGTCTTCTGACACAACCTCAAAACCTTTGATGCGATTGAGCAGCACAATGCCCTCAAAGCCCTCGTCTTTGGCAACCACATTACTGCCGCCGCCCAGCACGAAAACTGGTAGCCGCCGCGACTTGGCATCATGATATATCTGTGGAATCTCATCCACTACCGTGGCTTCTGTCAAAAAACGTGCGTTACCACCCACTTGCATGGTGGTGTATTGTTTGAGGGAAATGTCTGTGGAAATATTCATATGGTGATATTATACCACCCTTGATATACTGTGTCATTTTCATCAAACGATAAGTATGGTATAATTTAACTCGGTATGCACCCGTAGCTCAGCGGATTAGAGTACTTGGCTTCGAACCAAGGGGTCGCAGGTTCGAATCCTGCCGGGTGTACCATTTTCGTCATAATCACATTTACATTGACATCTTTGATGACGAGTTGACACGCCCCGTTAGCTCAACTGGATAGAGCATCGGTTTCCGGTACCGAAGGTTGCAGGTTCGACTCCTGTGCGGGGTACCACGAACGATATTTACACCTCTGTAGTATATAGGCTACAGAGGTTTTTTGATATCTCAAATTCTAACCAATTTGACGGTCGTTCGGGGCTTCACCTACTGCCGCGCGAATCTGCTCAGCAGTGATGATGGTTGTACTGCCTGGCGCAACTGTGCCTGCTAACAGCTGCTTGGCAACAGTATTTTCGACAGCGCGCTGCACGACGCGTCGCATAGGTCGCGCACCAAGACGTGGATCGTATCCAGCATCAACGAGCAGTTGCTTACCCTCGGGCTCGACGGCAACTTGAATTTTCTGAGGCTCCAGCGTACGGTTAACTCCCGCCAAAATCAAGTCGATAACTTGCAATAGTTCAGCTTTGCCTAGAGGGCGGAACAACACAATTTCATCAAATCGGTTCAGAAACTCGGGACGGAACAGATTGGCATTGATCAGCTCATTGATGAAAGTTTGTTCAAATTGTTCCAGCTGATAGCCACGCTCGATGTATTCACGGATGCGGTCAGCACCAGCATTTGACGTAGCGATGACGATGCAGTCGCGAAAACTAACTTCTCGGTTTTTCTCATCACGCAGAATACCTTCATCCAGCAGCTGCAGCAACGTCGTCAGTACTTGCGGATGCGCCTTTTCTATCTCATCAAGCAACACTACTGAAAACGGCGCTTTTTGTACCTGAGCTGTCAAGCTCAGCGGATCATTTGCGCCGTCAGCGATCAAACGAGCAACGTCCTCGGCGCGAACAAATTCGTTTAAGTCCAGTCGCACCAAATTGCCCTCGCCACCAAAATACACTTCTGCCAAGGCCTTTGACAATTCAGTTTTACCAACACCAGTTGGCCCCAAAAACAGGAAAGTGCCGATGGGGCGGTCAAGATTTCTCACGCCAGCGCGCGCTCGACGGATGGCGTCGGACACTACCGACACGGCACGTGATTGGTTGATCATACGCTGGTGAATGAGCGATTCAAGGTTTAACAATTTTTCACGTTCATCGCCGCCAGAGGCCGCAGCAATCTTGATACCCATGGTTTTTTCCGCTGCATCGTCAACTGACTGCGCGGTGATGAGACCACCTTTGGAGATGCTGGCAGTTGATTCCAATACCTTCAGCGCTCGCCCTGGCATAGCCAAATCTTGAACGTAACGCTCACCAACTCGGTACGCTTCATTGAGCGCCTGCAGCATGTACGTCACCCCAAATTGATGCTCAAACGAAATCAGTTGGTCGCGCATAATTTTCATGGTTTCAGCACGATCTGTCGGCTGGACTGCTAGCGTATTTAGCGCATGAGCCAGCTGGGTGTTACGTTGGGAAATCTGCAAAAATCGCTGCTGATCTAGAGACAAGATGATGCGCAGGCGACCGGCTTCCAAAACGGGCAATAGCAAGTTGCTCATATCCACCGAACCAACCCCCTCTTCGAAAAACAGCTGGGCATTTTCCAAACACAAAATAACATTTTTTGAGGCAAACGCTTCATTGAGCAGTCTCGTTACTAACTGCTCCAACTCACCACGACCGCCCGCCACAGAAATCAACGCTGACGCATCCAGCAAGAAGACTTGCTGATATAGCAAATTGGACGGCACTTCCTTATGTCCATCGATCAACATTTCTGCAAACGCCGCAATGAGCGTACTTTTGCCGACGCCATCTGAACCAACCAAGGCAACATTTTGACGACCGCCCGTATTGAAAATTTGTAGCATCTGATCTAGCACATCAGTATGTGCGTCCAAACGCGTCATGATCGTCCCGCCCGACACTTGTTGACTCAGGTTTTGGGCAAATCGGCTCAGCAGCGGCGTGTAACCAAACGACCAATCCCGCGCTATACCACCAGTGCGCAGCGGTTTTTCTTTGAAATCTTCGACCAGCGCTTTTAGCCGCTCATACCAGCGAATTCCCTCCAGCACATCCTGAAAATCCAACTTCAAACTTGCCAAAATCGCGTCATGGCTCGGGAACACTTTAACGATGGCTGCCGCTACGACTGCGCCCGTCACCTTGGGGCTATTGGTTTCCTGCCAGATGTCAATCGCCGCTTGCCAGATAGCGTCGGTCATCCGTGGATCATCGGACGCAATGTTACTCAGGAAGTTCGGCGTCAGCCCAAGGCGCACCGCCAAAAATTGACCAGCCCGAGTTTTTGAGATAGCCATCACTAGTTCTTGTGGTGTTGGATTTTTGCTCAATTGACCCAGCAAATCTGCAGCCATGACATCATCAAGTGTCGTCGGATGCTTGCTCACTTCAGCGGTTTTGAGATCACCTTGCCACCAAATAGTCAGCATCACAAAAGGACCGCTCATACCTACCAACAGCCAACCAATTGGTCCGTGATGAACTACTGACCAACAGCCCAACAAGATCATCGCTAGACTACACAGACCCAGCAGCAAATGCCAAACATCACCAAAACGAACAGAAAATCGCGCCTTTTGCGACCGCTGGCTATCATAGCGAATTATCGGCTCGATATTCATGACGCTACTCCCATCTGCCAAAAGATGATGCCTATGAGTGGCGCCAATGGCAGCAGCAGCCAAGCCGCAATGATCAGCACGCTCCACAACATTCTAACCAGAAGGCAAATAAGCCCAACTGCTATCAAGATTGTCCGCAAAAATGCGCCAAACACCCTGGAGAATAATCTGTCAAGAAAGGCGCGGAATTGCTCTGGTAATCCACCTTGGACCACGCCAGCAGATATTTGCCGAAATGGATTAAACAAAGTTTTGAGCAATAAGCCAATTGAGAAAAAATCAGCTGTTTTTAATAGACCAACATAGACTTGCCTGACGTGCTTATACAGTCCAGTTCCATACCACCACTGAAAGATTCCCACCAAAAACATACTATCAGTATATCACGACCCAAGCGGTTAGTGCTATAATATCTCTATATGATTCGACACATAGTGACAACCGCCATCGGCAAAGCTGTCCGTGGCGGCATGAGATTACGCGGCGGCGGCTCGGCCTTGCCAGGTCTGGTGGTAGAAAAAATTGATTCAGGCTTCATCCCCCGCGCGCTGCAAGATTTGCCCTACGGTGTTGTCGTAGTGTCGGGAACCAACGGCAAAACCACGACAACAAAAATTGTCGTCGAACTGTTGGAAGCAGCAGGACTCAATGTATTCACCAACCGCACGGGTAGTAATTTCTCTCGTGGCGTGGCAGCGGCGCTATTGGGTGCTGTCAACCAGCGAGGCAAATTGGACGCTGACATCGCAGTTCTGGAACTAGATGAGGCCTGGGCTGTTAAATTTGTGCAACAGGTGCAGCCAAGATACTCGCTACTGCTCAACGTCATGCGTGACCAGCTGGACCGATTTGGCGAGATAGACACGGCAGCCGGTTTCTTGGAAAAAATTGCGGCAGCTACCACCGAACATGTAGTTTTGAATCGTGACGATCCACGGGTCTTTCGCATCCATGAAAAAACCTCAGCGGCAGCAACGTATTTTGGTTTGACAACTGACCTGTTGCGACTGATGCCGACCGATGATTCCCTGAAGACTGGTGATGCTGTAGCTAATGAATCGGTACCTGCAGAAGTGGTACTCACAGCTGTAGCAGAACAAGGCGCTGAGTTCTTGATAGATGGCACACGTCACAGAACTGAAGTCGCGCTTAGTGGCGTATACAACCTGTTGAATGCGGCGGCGGCCTTGGCACTCGTTCGAACCATCGTGCCAGAGGCGTCAATTCCTGTCTTGTTAGATGCGCTGTCAAAAGTCAAACCAGCGTTTGGTCGTGGTGAGACTATCACTTACAATGGTACGTCAATTGATTTACTACTAGTGAAGAATCCCAGCGGCTTTCGGCTCAGTCTGCTGTCCTTCGGTAAACGACAACGCCAGACCATGATCGCCATCAATGATAACTATGCGGACGGTCGCGACATGAGCTGGCTGTGGGATGTTGATTTTTCTGTACTGAAGAATGTCAGCGTGGTCAGTGGCGTTCGAGCCTATGACATGGCACTGCGGCTAAGCTATGACGAGGTCGCAGTTGGTACTGTCGAACAGGATTTAGCAAAAGCGCTGGATGAATTTTTAGCACACGAGCCGACGGCGCCAAAACAGATTTTTTGTAGCTACACTGCCATGACCACCCTGCGGCGATTGCTCGGCGAAAAAACAGACGTGGAGGATATCTCATGACAACGATCACCATCATCCAACTATATCCTAAAGATATGAATCTCTACGGCGACTGGGGCAACACTTTGGTGCTCAAAAAAAGGCTGGAGTGGCGAGGCTTTAGTGTCGAAATCATTGACCACAATCCAGGAGACGCAACTGACTTTTCAACTGGAGATATCTTTGTCGGCGGTGGCGGACAAGACGCCGGGCAGCTGGCCATTCAAGACGACTTGCTATCACGCGGTGAGGAATTGAAAACTCTGGCAAATGACGGCGTTCCCATGTTGCTCATCTGTGGTATGTATCAGTTGTTTGGACGACAATTTGTCACCAATGACGGCTCCATCATTCGCGGCATTGGCGTGCTACCAGTGGAAACAACCGCCGGAGAGGAACGACTCATCGGCAACATCACCCTGGAGAGCGAACGATTTGGCACAATCGTTGGCTACGAAAATCACAGCGGCCAGACATTTTTGGACGACACAGTTCAGCCACTGGGCAAGGTAGTCCGTGGCGCTGGCAATAATACTACTGATGGCACCGAAGGGGTCCAATTCAATAACGTCATAGCAACCTACCTGCATGGATCGTTATTACCGAAAAATCCAACGATCGCTGATTTTTTGATAGCCAAGGCTTTGGAACGCCGCGGTATATCTACCGAAGATCTCAAACCACTTGAGGTTGATACTCTGGCGCAGACAGCGCAACAGGTTGCAACTGAACGACCGAGATAAATATCTTATAAATTACAGGCTAGTTCAGTCTAGTACTACCCGTGCCTCATTAAAATCTATACGCATATCACTTGCATCCACTATTACTGGGAGAATTTCAGAAGCCGGCACCCAGTCTTCTCCCGGTAGAGTCATTTCCTCTACCAAAACAGCTATACTGGCTGTTCCACCCAATCTAGCCAAAGTTTTTCTGACACGCTCACTATAGATATCATAGATAGAATTTGGGACTTCCATAAAATAAGATCTCCTCGCATTTGGCTATTACTTACTGAATATTATACCATTAATTATAAAACACGTCACGGACAATTCCATGACGTGTATGTGAGATTACTTTATGGTCGGGGTGAAAGGACTCGAACCTTCGACCTCACGGTCCCAAACCGCGCGCGCTAGCCAACTGCGCCACACCCCGAAATGAGGTAACTACCTGCAAGGTATTGTAGCACATTGGCGCAGTAAAAGCTAGTCTTGTTGTAACTATATTATGCAGCTAATACTTACGCTTTTGTCGGTGATATATCGACTGAACGCTCAGCCTTGTCAACTGGCAACGCGTGGTCATGATCAAAGCTATAAACTAAGATCTTACCAAACGGCATTTCTAAGTCTGCGACCTTGTCGTCTGGAATTTGGTCAAGATATTTGACCAAGGCGCGGATAGAATTACCATGCGCCACCAATAGCACATTTTCACCGTCCTGCAGTCGTGGCAATATCTCGGTCTCAAAGTACGGCACGACTCGCGCATATACATCTTTCAAGGTTTCGCCGTCCGGTACTGGATAGTCCCAACCGCGACGAATACCATTGAACGCCTCTTCGCCAATCTGGTCTTTGACTTCCCATTTGTTACTGCCTGTCAATGTACCATAGTCGCGCTCGTTGAGTTCTGCTGCGTGAATGGTCGGTAATGTGGTAATTTCTGCACCTTTAAGCAACGCGTCAAGTGTCTGGTGAGTACGTTTCAAGGCAGATGTGTATGCCACGTCAAAAGTTGTGTCTTTCAATAGCTGACCCAGTCGCACCGTATCTGAGATGCCTTTCTCCGTTAAGCCAACATCTGTCAGTCCGGTCCATTTACCCTGCAAATTCCACTCGCTTTCGCCGTGGCGGGTGATGAATAGTCGCCCAGAAGCGCCCTTGCGCACTGGCGTATCACTACTACTGCTTTCGTCACCACCAGTTGTGGAGAATACAATTGTTTCCGTATCAGCATTGTCATCATCAGCGATTGCCGTTTCAAAATACCCCGACTGGTCGTGAGCCCACGCTTTCAGTGACCATGGCAGCAGCAATTCACCTTTCAGCACTTCCTGTTTGCTGATAAATCGCCACTCTTCGATCTCTGGATCGTGGGGACTGATGGCCTTGACTTGTGACTCTTTGATGGACGCTGTAAAGATGAATTGGTAGGTGATGAACCCGTCGCCCATGCGCTGCGCTACACCCATCAATGACACGTCGCTTGGATTGATGACGATGCCAACCTCATCTTTTACTTCTCGCAACGCTGCCACCAGTGGTGACTCTTCAGTGTCAACCATACCTCCCGGTAAAGCCCAATACGTCTTATAGTTCGACTTAACGATCAAAGCTCGACCCTCAACATCCTCCAACAGGACAGCAGCTCCGGACGGTCGGGCATCCAAACTTTCAAGCCATTGACGTCGTTCTGCTCTCATAAACCCATCCATTATTTTGCAAACTCCACTGCCCGCGTTTCGCGGATAACATTAACTTTGATAGTACCTGGATATTGCATGGTTGATTCGATCTTGGTGGCAATATCACGCGACAATTTGATAGCACTCAAGTCATCAATCTTTTCTGGCTTGACAATCACCCGCACTTCTCGTCCGGCAGAAATTGCATAGGCCTTATCGATGCCTTCAAAGCTGGTGGCTACGTTTTCCAAGTCGCGCATACGTTCAGCAAAGTTTTCCGCTGAGATATTACGTGCACCTGGGCGTGCTGCTGAAGCAGCGTCTACCACACGGACCACCAATGCCTCTGGTGTTGTCGCTTCAATATCGTCATGGTGTGCCTCGATAGCGTGAGCAATTCGCTCATCCATGCCGTATTTGCGTGCTAATTCTGCCGCAATGTGGTGGTGTTTACCTTCAATCTTGTGCGTCACTGCCTTACCAGAGTCGTGCAGCAATGTCGCGATTTTCGATATACGAACGTCAGCGCCAATTTCCTCAGCAATCATCCCCGCCATCTGCGCCATCTCAGTAGAGTGCTTTAGCACGTTCTGACCATACGAAGTTCGGAATTTTAGTTCACCCAACAGACGCAACATTTCCTTTGGAATACCGACAACACCCGCTTCACGCATAGCATCTTCGCCCGCCTGCTTGACTTCTTTGTCAATCTGTTTTTGCGCCTTGGCAACAACTTCCTCAATGCGCGCTGGATGGATGCGTCCATCTTTCATCAACATCTCCAAACTCAGACGCGCGACCTGACGACGAACTGGGTCAAAGCTCGACAACACCACCATACCGGGTGTGTCGTCCACTAGAATGTCGACACCCGTGGCACGTTGCAACGCCTGAATATTACGACCTTCCTTACCGATAATGCGGCCTTTCATCTCGTCATCAGTCAGCTTCACCGCCGTCACGGTACGCTCAGCCGTTACTTCGCTACTCATTCGCTCCATGGCGGTAAGCAAAATAGTCTGAGCCCGCTCTTCAGCATCGTCCATAGCTTCGTGCTGCAATTTTGCAACCAATTTGATAAGGTCGTCACGAATGTCACGCTCCGTCATCTGCATCAATTTTTCGGCTGCATCTTTCTTTTTCAGGCCAGCAATTTTTTCCAATTTTTCCTGCTGACGAGTACGAATCTGCCGAATCTCATTTTTCAAATCATCAATCTCATCTTCGTGCGCCCGCAATTTTTCTGACCGACGGTCCAGCTCTTCAAGCTTGTTATCAAGCGTCTTTTCACGGTCCGCCAGACGATTTTCCGTTTTTTGCCACTCTCGACGACGCTCATTCTCAATTTTCAGTGCCTCATCTTTTGCCTTGAGAACGATATCGCTCGCTTTGGTTTTTGCGTTCGCCAAATCTTTATCAATTTGCGACTTCGCCTGTGAACGCCGTACTGTTTGATACCCATAGAGCGCGCCCGCGCCTAAACTGGCCCCAACAAGTGCGCCAATGACAATTCCTGCCATACTTCAGTATTCCTTTCCGACCGACTGCCCCTGAGTATTCGCCTCAAGGAAACGTATCAACAGCCAATCAACTTCAAACTATCTAATCCGGCGAACCGCATCATACAAATCGCCGTAATTTAATTATACACGGTTTCTGGAGTTTTGACACGGAAAGCACGCAATGTCTCTAATTACTTGCTTTTTACGAAAAATATAAGACCAGCAATAACAAACGGCACCCAAATCATAGAGTTAAAGAAGTAATCAAATGGTATGAGTATAAACCACACTATATCGCTGACATATAATGCTAAATAGCTCAGGACAACAGCAGTAATAATCCTCCCAATCAACATTATTGGCAGAATCGCCAATAATGTAAGACCAATCTTGCGATATTTTTTTGCACGTTCAGCCACCTCCTTATCGACCTTACTGCTATTCCGAGATTTATTATATATCCAGACCAGCTTGTCTTTGCATGTCAGTAAATACCATAGATACATTGACCCAACCGCAGATATCCAAGCCGCTACTCCATAAGAATGTTTCATAGTCATCAATACATCATGCGCAATGACACATGATGTATTCATTACTTCACTACGTTCGCATCCATAAACCAGATAGCAAAAACCTAATATTTTGAGGACAATAAACATCAGTAGAGGTAAGGCTGTTACATATACTGCGATAATTCTTTGGCGATACCTATCAACTCGACGATCCTCCTTAATAACCCAAGCGCTCTGAGCTGCAAGATTAATGCCAAATACAAACAGCATAAAGCCAAGCCCCGCCGTATTACCACGGTCAGTATCGCCATTTGAGTTAACAATTCCCAATAAGAGCATAACGGCCGCATACAACATTATCCCCAGACTACCAATAAAAATAGCTGCCTCTGCTGCACTATTCGGCTGCGGAGTGCTCGTCTTTACAGTTTTTGCGGTTTTCTTGCGTTTTAGAGGTTGTTTTGGTTTCATGGCACGCTCTGTCATGCCGTAAATTATACCATAGCCGTCATCATTTTTTTGGCGCAGTAATGTGTGCTGCAGCACCATACTCTGGCATGACAATTTTCTCGTCTTCACCAGAGCGTAATTTTTCCAACGCTTGCTCCTGCCAGTTCTCGCCCGTCGCGCCAACGATTGGCACCTGCAAACCGTCAGCCAGGGTATTGGCCACCGTCAACCCAATCCTCAACCCAGTAAAGCTTCCTGGACCTTTCATCACGCCAATACCAGTCAACGCGTGCATGTCGGCGTTTTGTTTGGCCAAGCTATCTCTGAGAAAGCCCAACAGTCCTTTGGCTAAGGTGCGGTCAGCCTGCCACTCATACGACACCGTGCCTTCTTGACTGACAAGTGTCACGTAACAAACTGGGGTTGATGTATCAAGTAGCAATAACATTTCATCTCCTCTCAAAAAACGCATCAACAGCACTAAGTAGTTGTTCGGAACGAATACCATTAGCAGTAACCTCCAACTGTCGCTCTGTTTCAGTCGTGGCGGTAATTGTGATTATCAATCGGTCACTCGGCAGCACTTCATTAACTGCACCGGCCCATTCAATAACCGTGATGGCTGAGTCCTCTTGCATTATTTCAGAAATCTCATCACCCATAATACCGGCTTCACCCAGGCGGTAAAAGTCATAGTGACAAAGGCGCAGTCCATCACGCGCATCGTACACGCGCGAAATGGTAAATGTCGGACTTTGGATTGGTTCGGTGATTACTAGCCCTTCTGCCAATCCCTTGGTCAGCGTGGTCTTACCAGCACCGACGTCACCAACCAGCTCTATCACTTCACCACCAGCCAGCGCCTGACCAATCGTCCGCCCCAGCGCTTTCATCTCCGTTTCATCATGTATCTTCACACTTTTAGTATATCATTGTTTTTTCAATTCAACTGGTCTATACTAAAGCATAAGTGATATGAGAATCTCAGATAATACGATTGAGAAAATTCTGAAACAGGGTGGGATCTTAACAGAATCGCAGCTTGCTGATTTAAAGACGACCGCTGAACGTTCCAAACGCACCCTGCAAGAGACCATCATTGAAGACAAGGTACTAGAAGAACGCGAACTGGCCAAATTGGTCGGTGATTATATCGGGACGCCGTTTGTAGAAATTGAGCCAAAAGATATTCCTGATGAGGTCCTAAAGCGCATCCCAGAGCATATCGCCCGGCAGTACAATGTCGTGCTGTTTGCGGTTGATGAAGATGGTGCGCCAATGCTGGCTATGGAAGACCCTGACGATGTGCAGGCTCTCAATTTCATCCAAAAAGAAATCGGCTATAACCTGCGCGTGTTCTTGGCAACGAAAAGTAATATTTTGGATTGTCTGGAAAATTACCGCGGTGATGTGAACGACGAACTTGATGAAGTCATTGCCATCCAGAGAGATGATAGCGACGCTGAAAACGCCAAAGAGGAAGAATTTGCTGAAGATTCACCAATTGCGCAGACTGTCAACTTGCTGCTCGAGTACGCCATCAAATCACACGCTTCCGACATCCACATTGAACCGCGCGAAGAATTTGTCCAGGTGCGATACCGCATCGATGGCGTCCTCAGAGAAGTGAACAAGCTGCCCCACAATGTTCTGGGTGCGCTGGTCAGTCGCATCAAGATTTTGTCAAATTTGAAAATCGACGAACGCCGTGTGCCGCAAGATGGCCGCTTCAAAATCAAAGTCTCCGGTAAACAATACGCTTTGCGTGTATCAACGCTACCAATCGCCGACGGTGAAAAAATCGTCATGCGTGTGTTGGATGAATCAAATCAGGCGATTTCTTTGGACAAATTGGGCTATTGGGGGCTGTCTTTGGCTACCATCAAAAACGCCATGGCACAACCAAACGGTATGATTCTAGTGACCGGACCAACCGGTTCGGGAAAATCAACTTCCCTGTTTAGTGTGCTGTCAGAATTGAACACTCCTGACGTTAACATTTCAACCATTGAAGACCCGGTCGAGTACAAAATCCCTGGCGTCAACCAGACCCAGACCAATGCCAAAGCCGGCATGACCTTTGCTTCAGGACTGCGCGCATTGCTCCGTCAAGACCCGAACATCATCATGGTTGGAGAGATTCGTGACGGCGAAACTGCTAACTTGGGCGTACAGGCAGCGCTGACTGGACACTTAGTGTTCTCGACTCTTCACACCAACAACGCCGCGACTTGTTTGCCGCGTTTGCTTGATATGGATATTGAACCATTCTTGATCGCCAGTACCGTCAAAGCTGTCATCGGTCAGCGGCTCGTCAGACGCTTGTGCCAGTCCTGTCGCCAGGCCTACACCCCCAGCCAAGAAGAATTGAACTACATCACCCAAATGTTCAATATCACACCGGAGTCAATGCCACACCTGCATGAGCTTGAAGAACAGGCCGCATCAGAGAGCATCGGCGGTGATACACCAATGGGCACGACAGACGCAACCATCGTTCAGTTGTGGAAGCCATCACCGGAAGGTTGTGACGAATGTGGACACAATGGCTTCAAAGGTCGCGTTGGTATTTACGAAGTATTGGGTATTTCCGTGGCTATCCAGAAAATGATTACTGCAAACGCCACCAGCAATGATATTCAGGAACAAGCGATTAGCGAAGGTATGATTACTATGCAGATGGATGGATTGATTAAATCATTCCGTGGCGTCACAACCATTGAGGAAATTTTACGTGCAACGAGGGAGCAATAACACATGACTAGTTTTAGTTTTGTCGCGACAAAAAAAGATGGCTCAACGCTATCATCAACCATAGAGTCCAGTGATCGCGCGGCCGCCATCCGCTCAATTCAAGCGCAAGGGTTAAAATTGGTCAATCTCAAAGAGACGGACGCCAAAGCTGGACGCAAACGCCGTCGGAAAATCAAATCTGATGAATTGGTGATGTTTACCCGTCAGTTAAGCTCCATGGTTTCAGCGGGTGTGCCAATCCTTCGGTCGTTAGAGTCAATGACAGAACATGCTGAAAGCGCATCATTCCGCTCAATCATTGGTGACGTCTCAAAAGACATTGAAAGTGGTTTATCATTTGCTGATGCGTTGGCGCGACACCCCGACACCTTCAATGATGTCTACGTCAACATGGTTCGCGCTGGTGAAACTGGTGGTATTTTGGACGACATTTTGAAGCGTTTGGCTTTGCAGCAAGAAAAATCAGCATCCATCAAGAAAAAGGTTAAAGGAGCCATGACCTATCCAATGGTGCTGATCGTCATTACTATTGGTGCATTCTTTGGCTTGATGATTTTTGTCCTACCAATGATTGGTAAAACCATCAAAGATCTGGCGGGAGAAGATGCCGAATTGCCAGCGTTAACCCAAGCCATGCTGGGGATCAGTGCCTTTATGGTCAATTTCTGGTATATCCTGCTGCCACTGGTTGGTGCAGCAATTTATGGTTTCTTGCGTTACATCAAAACACCTGGTGGCAAGAAAAAATATCATCACTTTTTGGTGCATGGACCAATTATCGGCAAAATCATGAAAAAAATCGCCATCGCTCGCTTCACTCGTACCTTCTCTTCCCTTATCGGCGCTGGTGTGGCGGTGTTGGAAGCACTTGAAGTGACCTCCAAAGCAGTTGGTAATAACGTCTATGAAGAATCACTCAATAGTGCGGCCAAGCGCGTAAAAAACGGTGAGGTATTTTCAAAAATCATCGCTGAAGACGAGGTACTATATCCGCCAATCGTGGCACAGATGTTAGCAGTCGGTGAAGAAACCGGTCAAACCGATCAGGTCTTGGTTAAGGTGGCTGATTTTTACGAAGAAGAAGTTGACACCGCCATCGCCAGCATCAGCTCCACCATTGAGCCAGTGATGATCGTCTTCATGGGTGGCATGGTTGGTTTGATCGCCGCCAGTGTGATGATGCCAATCACCGGATTAGCAAATCAAATTAAGGGTTAGCAAATCAAATTGGTTATGGTATACTAAAAAAGAATTATATAAATGTGTGGGCAATATTGTGAGTTCTATATTTTACAAAAATAAACCAATCATTGGATTTGATTTCAGCAAGGTGGGCGCCCGAGTCATGTCGCTGGACGTCGCAAAGATGAGCGTTCACGGCTACGGTGCCATTGATTTCGATCCATCCAAGATGTCTGACGATTTAGAAGTCTGCTCGGACTATATCGTTACGCGTATTAACGAATTGTTTGAAAAAAACTTAGTTGGCAAATTGAACAGTAACCGGGCGGTGCTTAGCCTGCCAACATCGCGCACCTTCTCGCGTACCTTTACTGTGCCTAAAGCCCAGGAAGCGTCTTTGCGAGACGCCGTCAACCTGGAAGTCGAACAGTATATACCGATGCCGCCAGATCTGCTCTATGTCGACCACCAGATCATCAAGCGCGACAAAGATTCATTGACCGTACTGATGTGCGCTGCGCCAAAAAAAGACATTGAAGTGATGACGACCATCGCCAAACAATGTGGTATTGAAATTGCCATGATCGAACCAAGCATCAACGCCATCGCCCGCATCCTAAAATCAACCGAGAGCGGCGGACTACCAACCGTCATCTTGGACATTGGACCATCGACGACAGACATCGCAATCCTCGACTCTGTTATACGCGTGACTTCTGGTGTCAATATCGGTGGCAACACCTTCACTCTCAACATTGCCAAAAAGCTCAATACACCGCTGGAAGCAGCCCATCAGCTGAAAGTTTTGAGCGGTCTGAACTCTGGACCAAAGCAAGCGCAAATTACCAGCGCGCTTAAACCAAGCTTGGAAACGGTCGTTAAAGAAACCCAAAAAATTATCCGCTACTACTCTGAACACTTCCCGAATGAGCCAAAAATGGAGCAGCTGCTCATCGTCGGTAGCGGTAGTAATATTCCAGGATTGGGTGATTATTTCACTAACGAGCTGATGATGCCGAGTCGTACGGCTAGCCCTTGGCAGGCACTGAACTTTAGCTCGTTGCAGCCACCAACAAAGCAGCTGCGAACTCACCTGATGACGGTCGCAGGTTTAGCACTGGTTGATCCAAAGGAGATTTGGAAATGATAAACTTATTACCTCAAGACGAAAAACGTCAAATCATCGCCGGACAAACCAATAGGTTGTTGGCGCGTTACTGCATCATTTCGTTAGCATTGGCAGCACTACTGTTCATCTACATCGGCATATCTTACTTCATCTTGATGAAATCTAAGTCAGATGCTGAACAAACCATTGCTGAAAGTAACCGACAATTATCACAGTATAAAGAAGTCCAGCAACAAGCCAAGCAATTTTCGGACAACCTCAAAGTCGCCAAATCCATCTTAGACAAAGAAGTGCCATACTCAAAAATCGCAGTCAAAATAGCCCAGGCACTACCAAAAAATATCGTCCTACAATCTCTAGATCTGGATGCAACTACGTTCGGTAAGCCAGTCAGTCTTACTACCAAAGGCAAAAGTTACAGTGACGCTCTGGAACTAAAAACTGCCCTAGAGAACAAGAAAGACGTCTTCCAAAACGTCCATCTAGTGTCAGTAACCGCCAACGAAGCAAAGGACGGCTATCCAATGTCAATTGTCATCAGCGTTGTTATTCGCCCGGAGGTGATAAAATCATGAATATACAAAAACTTCAACTAAACGCAACATTAGCTCGCATTTTATTGTCATTAGCCCTCGTCTTGATATTGCTTGTCATGACTGCTGGGTTCTACATGGCGTACAATTTCATGAAAGATTCAGCTCAACAAGTCGCCAGCGTGCAAGCTGATGCGAAAGCTGCTGACAAAAAATTACAAGACGTTAGATCACTCTCGAGCAAACTGGAAAAATATCAAGACAGTGTCAAAAAAGCAGAGAAAATTGTTGCTGAATCTACCAGCTACAAGTATCAAAACCAGATCATCAACGATATAACCGCCTATGCACGACAGGCCGGTGTTGGTATTTCATCATTTACCTTTCAAGATGATAGCGCAGCTTCAAATGGCAAAAGCAGCTCATCAACAGCCACCAAAACACCAGCTACACCAAGCCCGTCTGGCGCTAAGAGTACGTCAGTCTCTATCCAAATGAGCAAAGACCTCGACTACGTGCGTTTCTTGCAGTTCTTGCACCTACTAGAGCAAAACCTAACCCGTATGCAAGTAGCAAACATATCCCTCGCTAAAGGAGATAGTCCTCAACATGTTGAATCACAAGCATTAAAACTGGAGCTATACTTACGATGAATAACTCACCATCTGTTGGACAATTAGGCGTAATCCTGGCACGATTCCTGCACCGCTATCACATCACGTTGTACACCATGACCATCGTGATTGCAGTTTCAGTAGCCATATTCCTGATCAGCAGCGTCACCAGCTCCGGTGATGATGTTGATGCAAAAGTTGTAGAGACTACCAAATTTGACACCAATACTATCGATCGCATCAAAGAGTATAACAGCTCGTCACAAGCGGCAAAGCCGTTTTCTCTGCCGGGCAGCGGAAGAATTAACCCATTTGTTGAGTAAGGTAGTATAATAGATACTGTATGTTAATTTCAGCCAGCAGATTTATGAACACTCCGGTGATGAGCCTCCAGACAGGTGCGGAGTTAGGCAGGACTGCTCGTGAAATAATTGATCCGCGTAACTTATCAATCGTTGCCTATGAGCTGGAAGGTCCGCTTCTCGACCAGCGGCCAACGCTGCTTAGGCTAGATGACGTGCGAGAGATCGGCCCACTCGGCATGATCATCGACTCGGCTGATGAGCTCGTCGGCGTTTCAGACGTTATAGAACTACAAAAAATTTACGAGTATAAATTCGTTTTGATGGGCAAACATGTCGTAGAAAAAGACGGTCGTAAAGTCGGTAAGGTCATTGGCTACACGGTGATGGCTGGCAGCTTTCTCATCCAACAACTTAGCGTGAAGCGTCCGCTGCTTCGCAGTTTTGGCGATACCGAAATGCTCATTCATCGCTCACAAATCGTCAAAGTGACCGACGATCAGATAGTCGTAAAATCAGCAACTGTTCCACGTCAAGAACAGCACGTCGAGAAGCCGGTTTTACAGGCATACGAAAATCCTTTCCGCAAAAAGCAGGCGTCGTAAAGCCTCAGCTATTTACTTCCTCAACATCATTCAAAGTAGACACTACATCGTCATAGGAAAAACCTTGACGCACCAGATACTGCACGAACTTTTGTCTATCGCCCGCATATCGACGGTGCTTTTTGGCGATAACTTTCCTCAGCTCCTGCTCGTCCGTACGGTCAGTTTTTTCAAGCGTTTGCGCGATGATGTCTGCGTGAATGCCTTTTGAACGCAACTCAGCCGTTAGCTTACGTCGACTTACGCCTTTACTAAGCTGACGATTTTCCACCCACCACCGCGCGAACGCTTCATCATCAACATACGCTTTCTGCTGGAGCTTACGCAGCACTCGCGACGCCACCCGCTCTGAATAGACCACGGGATTGTTCATACCAGTTTGGCTCTTACGGAGTGTTGGCTGAGTTTTTCGCCATAGATAGTCTTTGACTTCCTTGACTGAATGCGGCCGCCGCAAGCAATACTCAAGCGCCCGCATATATAGCTTGCCAAACTGACTCTCTTCCTGCAGCTCCTCCAGCTCCCTATCACTCAATTCATGGCCGACCTTAAGGTTTAAGTCAGTCACCTGAGCGATATCCAAACTGAAGCTGTATACGCCATCAACACTCACATTAACACGGTTGTTATCGCGAGCCTGAAGAGAGATGTCAGTGATTTTCATAAAAATATTATAACGCGAAAACAGTGAGCTCGCTACTGGCAGAGGCTACTCGACTACCTCGACCACCTTGCCATGCACGCCGTTGTAGCAAGCAGCAGCACGCGGCTCGGTGATGACCGGTAGTTGCCCTGGAATAGCGCTCGTATTAACGTCGTCAAGCGTACCGGCCTCGACGCAACCAAGCGTGATGTGCGGGCGGAAGCCATCGACATCCAGCCCCGGATGAATACCATCCAGAGCCGCGAGTAATTGCTGGCGCGCCTCAACCATCCATGCAGTTTTCTGCGTGCGCAGCTCCACCCAAACACAGTTGCCCGCTTTATCTGGCAGGAAATTAACTCCATCAAGCACCAACTTATCGAGGACGGGTAGCGCCGCAGCGGCTGCTTTGAGACGTGGCATATCCCGCTCAGTCACGTTAATCAATGTCACGTGTGGGATAAACTCACCAAAGTCAAGGTTCATTGTTTCTGACAACTCGCGAAGATACGCGTTTTGCTCATCATCAAAGACCAGACTGACTGACGCCATATGTTTTTCGACTGGATATGCAGTATCTGCTGCGCGCATTAGTTTTCTACTTCTTTTACTTTGTCACGTACCTTCTGGTCAATTTCCGCCAGAACCTCAGGGTTTTCTTTCAGATACAATTTAGTTTTGTCGCGACCCTGACCGATGGTCTCGCCGTTATATTTGTAAAAGGCGCCAGATTTTTCGACGATGCCGTGCGTAGCTGCCAAATCCAGAATATCACCAGTTTTAGAGATGCCCTCGTTATACATAATGTCGAACTCAGCGATGCGGAACGGCGGCGCGATCTTATTTTTCACCACCTTGATCTTGGTGCGGTTACCGAGGATATCATCACCAACCTTGATCTGCCCGATCCGGCGAATATCCACGCGCTGTGAGGCATAAAACTTCAGCGCGTTACCACCCGTCGTGGTCTCAGGATTGCCAAACATCACACCAATCTTCATGCGAATTTGGTTGATGAAAATCACCGTCGCTTTCGACTTGTTGATGATACCAGTCAATTTACGCAGCGCCTGGCTCATCAGCCTCGCCTGCAGACCCATGTGCGAATCGCCCATATCGCCGTCAATTTCCGCTTGCGGGGTCAATGCTGCTACCGAGTCCACCACGATGAGATCTACCGCGTTTGAACGCACCAAGGTTTCGGTAATTTCCAGCGCCTGCTCGCCGTTGTCTGGCTGCGACACCAGCAGATTTTCAGTGTCGACGCCTAGGCGCTTAGCGTAGGCCGGGTCAAGCGCGTGCTCAGCATCGATGAATGCTGCCGTGCCACCCTGCTTTTGAATTTCGGCAATGGCATGTAGCGTCAGGGTCGTCTTACCTGAACTTTCCGGGCCGTAAATCTCAATGATACGACCCTTCGGGTAACCGCCGCCTAGCGCCAAATCGAGGCTCAATGAACCCGATGGAATCACTTCAACATCAACTTTGTGCGCCTCGCCAAGCTTCATGATTGAGCCGTCACCAAACTGCTTGGTGATTTGATCCATGGCCAGGCCCAGCGCTTTTAATTTACCATCATTAACTTTTTTCTCAGCCGCTACCGACTTTTCAGTTTTTACTGCCTTTTTCTCATCAGTCTTAGCCATGATGTTCCCCTCCTTACTTGATACTTTTATTATACATTCTCTAGGGCCTAAGGCCAAATTTTGCTATAATAGCAGTATATGAAAAAATGTTCTGGATTTACCGTTATTGAATTATTGTTTGTCATCGTCATGCTGACCGTTGGCTTGGGTATTGCAGTGGTACAGGTCGGAAAAGTAAAAAATGCCAGTGATGACAGCCACAAGAAAACAGCCATCAATGCCATGTACTACAGCCTGGAAGAAAGCTTCTACAAACAGCACGGTTACTACCCAGAAACTTTGACTGACGACACCCTACCAACCATGGACAAAGCACTCCTCACCGATCCGAAGGGTAAAAAAAATGGCGATGCTAACAGTGCGTATCGTTATGAGACACAAAACTGTCAAGAAGGAAAATGTAAACACTTCATCTTGAGGGCAAAGTTGGTTAATGAAAGTGATTTCGTTAAAGAAAGTCGCAACAAATAGCTCAGTTACCAACTACTAGTCATCAACCGGGCGGCCATTCTTAAAGGCTTCAATAGCGTTATTGACAATTCCTATCTGGTGTTTTGGATTTGCTACAAAATGGAAGATGTAGGTGGTTTCTTCACCCTCGGTACTCAGCCGGATAGTTCCATAGTTAAAGATCATCTGCATAATGCCCGATTGACGAAAACTAGCATCTTCGATACTGCCAAGGCTCACTGTTTGTTCATGGCGGGAAAACAAGCTTTCCTGAATTTCTTGGATTACACTTTCATTGGTCATGTAAAATTGGTTTTGTAAATAAACCCAAAGTGCTACCGCTCCACCCAACGCCGCCAATATAGCGAACAAGGTCGCGATACCAAACATAGCTGTCGGAGATGGTACTGGCAGTAAACTTCCGCCAGTGATCAGTGACGGATACAAAAAGGCGAAGCCAAATATCACCATAATGATAATGGCCGTGATGGCAATTGGCGCAACAATACCGATGGGATGTCGCTTGATGTCCAAGATAACATATTCACCTTCGCTCAAATTAAGCTGTGGGTACTGTGCCACTGATTCTTCATGTTTACGCTTCAATTCTTCGCTAATCACCATTGGCTGCGGTTCAAGATTGCGTACCGTATGAACCACATCTGGTTCATTGGCATACTGGCTACGAATACGTGGATCAAAATTCTGCCCCTCCATTGACTCTGGAAGCACAGTCACATGAGACGGGCGCTGCGCAGTTGTTGGCTGCGACTCTTCAGGTTGTGCATCTTGGGGTGGATGATAATACAACGGCCTGCCCTCAACATCATAGGCAGCTGGCTGTTGATTATTCGACTGGTGATCCTTCGTATCCATATCTACAGTTTATCATTTTTTAGGTTGATATCCCAAATGCGCCTGAGCACGCAGAGTGATGCGCCGACCACGTGGCGTACGCTCAATGAAGCCAATTTGTAGCAAATACGGCTCATAAAAATCCTCAATTGTCGTCGCTTCATCGCCAGTCAGCGCAGCAATGGTCGTTAGCCCCACGGGATTGTCGCCATAATTTTCCAGGATTGATTGTAGTAAATTACGGTCAGCCGGATCTAGCCCCAGCTCATCCACTTCCAACATTTCCAAAGCACTCGTTGTTGTTTTTACATCAATTATCCCATCACCATTCACGTCGGCGTAGTCGCGTACGCGCTTGAGTAGGCGGTTAGCGATGCGCGGCGTCAAGCGAGCCCGCGTCGACAACAAGTTCGCTGCTTCACGCCGAATCGACGACTCCAGGATAGCCGCACTCCGCGTCACAATTTTGGCAATGTCCTCTGGATCGTAAAATTCCAAGCGGTAAATATGCCCAAATCGATCGCGCAGCGGCGCCGCCAAACTACCCGTCCGCGTCGTCGCACCGATGACCGTAAACCTCGGCAAATCCAGCCGAATCGACCGAGCTGCCGGGCCTTTGCCGATGACGATGTCTAGCTTGAAATCTTCCATCGCTGAATACAAAATCTCTTCCACCGCCCGACCGAGCCGATGAATTTCATCGATGAACAAAATATCGCCGTCCGCCAAATTGGTCAAAATTGACGCCAAATCACCCGCCTTTTCAATGGCCGGGCCGCTGGTGATACGCAAATTTGTCCCCATCTCATTGGCGATCACCGTCGCCATGGTCGTCTTGCCCAGACCTGGTGGGCCGTAGAGTAGCACATGATCCAGCGGCTCACCACGCTTTTTCGCCGCTTCAATTGCCAACCGTAAATTACGCTTCAACCGCTCCTGGCCAACATATTCGCTAAAACTCTGCGGACGCAAACTAACCTCGATCCGTTGCTCCTCGGTATCATCACTATGCGAGCTAGTATCGACTATTCTCTCAATTGCCATACATTCATTATATCATCCGCAGCGGAGCGAACTAATCTCTTTCAAGCTGACTACGCAGTGCCTGCATAATTTCACAAAATGTCTCATCACTCACCATATGGACCGCATTCTCTAAATGCCGCGGCCATTTTGGATCAGGAAACTCCTCGCCAGCAAAGGTAGCACCGCCGAGATAGCGCGGGTGCAAATGCCAGTGCACATGTGTCGGCTGACCGGCTTTCACTGCGTTATTCATCAGGCACTCCCAGTTACACACATCAGCACCAAACGCTCCTTTGACTGCCCGTTCAATTTGACGAATCACCTGATGCAGCTCCATCCAATCTGCCTCGTCCAGCTCCGACAACGTTTCCTTGTGCTGGCGCAGAGTGATAAATGACTTACCCAAATAGCATTGGTTTCTGTCAAGCACCGCCACCCAACGTTCGGTTTGCAATATGACATTATCGTCAGCCGCCGTCTGACCAACCAGCAGCGGACAGATTTCACATTCCTTCTGTGTCGTGTATGTATTCATGATACCTCCTGGTATGGATTATACCAGCCATGCACTATTTATTCACATTTACAAAGACACGCCTGAACTCGTAAGAATAGTTTTGCCAATGCGGCGAGGAGATAACAATTCCTCACTATGAGCCATTGGCCAATCCTGAAATATTTCTTGGCTCGGCTCATCCAGTTTTGGGTTAGTGATGAATTGCCTATTCTCGTCAATCTGGCGCACCATCTGCTCAATCACTTCTTCTGCAGCACCACACTTTCTCATATCATTTTCTAGATACTGCTGATAATATGGCAAAAATATACGCTGTAATTTTTGAAAGTCTCGCCACGACAACTTGTCACACTCTTCGACACGGAATCTCATGGCATAATTCAAAAAATCTTGACCGCCTGACTGCCAGACATAACCAAGGTCGGCGTGATGTAACAATTTTGCCTGGATACTGTCACGACAGATTTGTTCTTTTGGACCAGGAATGGTGCCAATGATTGCACTTTTCATGAACTCATACTCAGCTGAGCCAGGTTCATAGTGTTCATCAAGAAATGAGACCGCATAATGCTCTTTGGTAGCATAACCATCTGGTGGCGGGCCAGCCTCAAACCCAGCATCGTGCGCTGCTGCCGCCACCAACAACAGATCCTTTTGATCTGAATTCATCGGGATCACATCCGTCAGCGCACGTATTGAGCGCATCACGTCCACGCCATGTGCGGGCTGATGATATGGATAATTCGGGTAGGTAGTCAACAGCTCAGCTGATAGCTTAGCAAGAGAAGCTGCCTGTTCTTTGTTATCAAATAGTGCCGTGAGATTTTCCTGTGAGGTATATTGGTCCAGCACCTTTGCTGACACTGTCAATTCAGGATCGGTCACTGTTGGGTCTTCTTGGTTAGCACAGTTTCGTTGTTCCCATAACTTTTTGTCAAGAATTTTTTCGGTAATAGTTCTATTCACAACCCTATTATTATATATCATTTGTACTATTTAGTCAATAGTACAGCGTCATGAACCCTGCAAGCGAGCTAGCCTGAACGGATATATTTCAACCCTTATTATTTCTTCAGTGCCTCGGTCACCCGCTGCGCCGTTGGCAAATTAGCATCAACATTTTCCAGCGCTTTTGTAGCATCAGCCAAGGTGTAGCCCAGTGCCATCAACGCTTCCAATGCTTCGTCAGAGGTATTCAATTCAGTTTGGACTGGTGCGGCCGCTCGACCATACTGCGTTGGCAAGCCAACTTTATCACTCAAATCAACCACCACGCGCTCGGCAGTTTTTTTACCGACGCCGGCAGCTTTTTGCACAAAAGCACTATCAGCGTTGGCGATGGCATTGCGCACGTGTTCTGCGTCGCCAAGGCTGAGAATTGCCAGTGCTGCCTTTGGGCCAACACCCTGAACCGTGATAAGCATTTCAAACAACTTCTTTGCCGCCAGACTCGAAAAACCGAATAGCTCTTCCGCCTGCTCGCGTACATGATGATAGGTATAAAACTTGACATCCTGATCCAACATCACCGCATCAAAATCACCAGCCGCCACGCTCACTTCATAGCCAACGCCATGAACGTCGATCACCAACGACCCATTAAATTTCTCGGCAACTTTTCCAAAAACATGTGCAATCATACACCAATTATACCCGATTCATCGCCGCGTGGGTAATTGCCGCCGCCAGAGCATCAGCACAGTCATCTGGCTTTGGCACATCCTTTAGTCCCAAGTTTAAACGCACCATTTCCTGGACTTGCTTTTTGTCAGCCTTGCCATAGCCCGTCAACGTCTGTTTGATTTGCAGCGGCGTATATTCGGCGATCGGCAAGCCCGCTTTTCGGCCCGTTAACATCGCCACACCGCGTGCTTCTGCCACGGAAATCGCCGTCGTCACGTTACGGGCAAAAAACAATTTTTCAATCGACATCACATCAGGTTTAGTCTCAGTAATAATCTCCGTCAAACTGTCAAAAATCTCCTCCAGCCGCTCATCAATCGGTGTGTGGGCTGGCGTTCTGACGACCCCCGCCGTTACCAGCTTAAACTTACCGCCCAAAAAATCAATCACGCCAAAGCCCAAAATCCCTGTGCCTGGATCGATACCAATAATTCTCATGGTTTTATTATAGCAATGATTTAACTACTCGGTCACTAACTCATCGCCGTAATCGTCGTATCAATTGCGACAGCTCCCATCGCCACTGCCACGCGCCGTAGCCTACCGCCAATAAACTAACGCCACCAAACACCCACCAGCCCCAAGTCGCACCAGCAACGTGTTGAACGCCCGCTGTCGCCGACCCAACAATTGGCATGCTGGCGGTTTTTACCTTCCGACAACGACGGGTGGTTGGATTGCGCTCAAAGCCTTCCGGGCAATCTTTTAGAATGTCATCGGCGGCAGCGATTTTCTTGCAGCGACCAGTTGCTGGATTGCGAAATTGACCGTCAGGACAAGGCTTCAAGGTTTTGGCGGCGGCTGAGGCGATTGAGCGACAGCGACCAGTTTCCTCGCTGCGGTAATATCCTTCTTTGCATGGCGTTACGGTTTTTACTGCTTCGATTTTCCGACAGCGACGAGTTTCAGGATGCCGATATTGACCAGCTGGACACGGTGCTAACATATCAGACTCAGTAGACAGCGTTGGAATTTTTACACATTTACCCGACTCATTACGCATATAGCCAACCTGGCAATCCGCATATTCCTTAAACACATTGGCAGCATTTTCAGTCACCGCAAATGTTTGCATCCACTCACCATCAAGCAAACTCCAGGAAGCGCCCTTTGGCATTTTGTCATATTCAGTGGCGTCAATTTCCGCGCCAGCCTCGTCCAGGATATACACCTTACCCTTCATTTTTGGCAATTTTAATTTTATATATTTCACCTTGACCGCCCATAACTCACCGGGTTTCAGTTCAATATCACCAAGTACTTCTTGTGAATTATTACTACTAGTCTCCAACTTACAGCCAGCTGTCACGATAACCTTGTCGCTCACATTCACCAGTTCAATAAACGGCTCGTCAACATGAGAGGCAACTTCATTCAGCTTCAAGCCTTCACATTTGTTCAGCGGTTTTGGTGGCTCAGGAGTTTTGCAACGTGGACGCGTGTACGGCATCACCTCCTGGTCATCAGCTGTCTTATTTGACGAAAAATCAGCGAAATTATTTTTCGAATCAACGATGAGTCCGCCAGCAAAACAGCGCCAGACAGTTTTCACGCCGCCAGTCAGGGGCGCAACCAAAAACTTCTTTGCCTCACCCCAACCAACAACATCCGCCGTTGACCCATCAGCCCGCGACAGCACCACTGACCCTTCACCCTGAATCATATTCGGTACCTTATCAAACTTCACCGCTTTTGTTAGTGCCGGATCATTTGAAATCACCAAAAAGTCATTGGCTAAAATCACCTCATTTTTAAACTCTTTTCCGCCAGTCTTTACATCAGCCTTATAGTGTTCAATTTTCCAACCCGCTAGCTTCACATTACTGTCTGTTGGATTATACAGCTCAATATATTTCTTGTCGGGGCTAACTTTTGAGATCAAAAATGGCACTGTTTTTTCGAGTGCTTCGTCAGTTGTTGATGCTGGCTGAGAGATTGGGTGTGCTGGCTCGGCAGCTGGCGGATTAGGTTGTGCTACCGGTTTTGCAGTTGGTTGCTCGCCAGCTGGGTTTGGCTCTGGCTGGAACGAAGGCGCAGTAGCAGCTGAGTTTGGGCTGGATGGTAATATGTCGTTTGCTGGTGTCTCAGTCGTCTGTGATGTGTCGCCGCTAGATGCCGCCTCAGCTCCCGCATTAGCAACCGCCAAAACTGACGGCGACGGCATGATCAATGCCACGATTAGTGTCATAAGTAGTGTGTTACGCAAATATTTCATGCTCGCTCCTTGCTTATGGTTAACTAACTCTTAGTGTAGCGTACTTTTCGCCAAAATAAAAACCGCCCCGAGAGTGAGGCGATTTTTCTGATGATAATGTTATGCTGCCGTGATATTGGCGTTAGTGTGCACATTCACCACGTCGTCCAAGTCGTCCAGAGCGTCAACTACCTTCATCAATTTCTGTGCGGTTTCCGTATCAGCAATCTCAACTGGTGTATTGGCGATGTAGCGCAGTTCGGCATCTTTCACTTTCAAGCCCTGATCAGCCAAGGCATTTCTGACGCTCGCCAAATCTTTCAGTTCAGTATAGACAATGATCTCGCCGTCTTCCTCAACCGCGTCCTCAGCGCCAGCATCTAACACTTGCAGCAGCAATTCCTCACCCGTACCCTCCACGGTGATTACGCCCTTGCGGGTAAACTGAAACGCCACGCTACCAGCGTCAGCGATTCGCCCGCCGTTTTTTACCAACGCCGTCTTCACTTCTGGCAGGGTACGGTTGCGGTTGTCAGTCGCCGTCTCGATGATGATACCGACGCCGCCAGGACCGTATCCTTCATAGGCAATTTCTTCCAGCGCCGCTGTGCTTTTGTCAGCCACGCGATCGATTGCTCGCTGGATATTAGCACTCGGCATGTTGGCAGCCTTGGCCTTTTCGATCGCCATCGCCAAACTTGAATTCAATGTTGGATCAGTACCGCCACGCGCCGCGATTGCAATTTGGTTACCCAACTTCGTGAAAATCGCACCACGCTTCGCATCAACAATCGCTTTCTGCCGGTGCGTCGTTGCCCATTTACTATGTCCTGACATACGTTCTCCTACCGTTTATCTATGTTCAATCTGTTAGTATTATATATCAAATACAGACGTGAGACAATTTACGCCATCAACCCCAGCGCTGATAATACGTTTGGTATATCAATTTCACTGTCTTTCTGAATACGAACGACAGGATAGCCATACTGCTGCGCCTCAGCTTGAATTCGCTGGTCAAACAGTCGCGCCCATATAATCTCATATTCCTTCAGCGTATCATCATATGTATCAGCATCCGCATACAGTCCGCGACTAAATATCGCCTGCCTTAACGCATCATCGCCTTCATCAGTCAAGAATATTGATCGTACATCGCTAGCGGTCTGTAATGACGGTAGCAGCGATGGCAAAATATTAACACCTTCCAATACAAAACCTTCACGCCAGGTAAAATCATCCTCGATTAATTTCTTATTGCCAGGCCAGGTTTCAATGCCGTGCATGTATTCCCGTTCGGCTATTTCTTCCGGTGAAAACTGCTGGAAAAACTCAGCTGCTGACAACCCGTGCGCCGACAATAGCTGCGGTACTGTTTTGGGTCTGCCACGCCCTGCATGATCAGCCGTGTTTGATCAGTTGACAGCCACGGCAGCGCCAGCTTCTGAGATAATTCTCGTGCCAGCGTTGTCTTACCAGTTGTTGGCATACCGCCAATCAAAATTATCATCCTCGCCATTACACCCATTATATCACTCGACAATATTCACCTTCCCCAGGTTCAGTTTTGTCTGCTTCTTCATCCACCACATGGCGCCAATCATCGCCACATACATCAAACCGCACTGCCACCAGGTGATATTCACTTCCATCTGCGCCCACTCCAAACCCGCCAGCCAGTTGGCCGCCTGAATCATATAGCCCAGCAACCAAGTCGTCGGCAGCGCAATGGCCGCGCCAATCATCGGCACTACGGCCAGCACGCCCGACGCAAAGGTCAATAGCATCGCCAGCGGCACGAACGGCAAAATTAGCATATTAGCGATCAGCGCTACATTACTAACCACGCCGAAGCTCATCATCAACAGCGGCAGTGTCGCAAGCTGCGCCGACAGCGTCTCAACCAGAATTTGCCGAAACGTTCCAGGTTCTTTATCACCAAAGAAATACTTGTGCAGCAGCGGCGCCAGGATGATCACGCCCGTAAACGACGCGAAGCTCAGTTGCCAACCCAAATCGCCCCAGCCAAATTGCGGATTGACCAACAGTGTAATTGCCGCCGAGACTGGCAGTAACACCAGCGGATGAATCGTCCGCCCGTAATACCAGGCTGCCAAACTGAGTCCCGCCACCAGGCCAGCCCGCGACATGCTCGGACTCAAACCCGTCACCGCCATGAAACCAAGGATCATCGTTGCTGCGCTGAGCATTGCCAAATATTTTGACCGCTTGGCGAACAACCGTCGCGCCAGGCGTACCAAAATCGTCAAATTGTAACCGCTCGCCACCACAATGTGCGTCAGACCAGCAATCTTCAAATTATCGCTCAATTCCGTTGGCATGGCTCGCCGCAGTCCCAGTAAAAATCCCAAACCCAGTGCTGACTCAGACTCTGGAATATGTTTACGCACCCGCTCAGCAAACCAGTCGCGTGCCCCAACCGCCACATCGCCAGGAACTGGACGCTCGACACTGCCAATTTTCGCCCGATACATGCTCGCCGAAAAAGCCCCAAATCCCGCCGTCAATTTTCCTTGAGCTTGAATGATGTCGCTGCGTTTGATGGGACGCTTGTCGGCCGTCACCACCCACAATTGTCCTGCCAATTTCTCGCCATTGATCCGTAAATCACTTAGCCGCAGCACTGTTTGCCCTTTCTTATCAATGTCGGGATCTTCCAAAACACGGCCTTGAATAACGGCGGTTTTACCAATCAGCGAATCGTACACCTCCAAACCGGCTCGGCCCAGCTCACCGCGCCACAAGCCAACTAATCCACCAGCGATAAGTGCCACAATCATCAACGCCCGCCATCGCCAGACCATCGCCACAGCCATTAATCCTAACCCAAGCACCAAAGTCCGCCAGTCAAACACCGTTGACCGCGACAAATGATGAATAGCAATGACGCCAACTGTCAACCCCAAACACCACGCCGCCACCAACCAAGAAATATGCAATTTCTTGGTTAAGCTACGCATCATCATATGTCTTTAGTATGACATATATTCTTGAAACGCATATGTTAAAAAGAAGATGTTTCAACGTCAGGATAGTTCTGGGAGCATATTCTTTGGAATATTTCACGTAACTCATTCAGTCTGTCAGTTGAAGGTAGTTGATCTCTCCCGATCCCTGGAACTATTTTAGGCAAATCCAAGATAAATCGCACAGACTGAGACACTGACTCATCATATGGGTCAATATCGTTTCTGGCTAAAATTTCACTCAATTCTCCCCAGAAGATTTTTTGCAGCCTACTCTCTCCTCCATATGTTTTAGTGAGCTTAGACTGGTTAATTCTCTTTCGTGAATCAATAACAATTTCCCGCAGTCTTTTAATACACTTACGAAAGTCCTCTTCATATTTACGGTCAAGGCTCCTGATCTACTGAGCGACTGTCTTTGAAGAGTTATCACTTGATAGTATGTTAGCGATCTTTTCCTGTAGCCCAACGTCTTCACGACCAATTGCTTCTGATAGTAGTTTCCAAGCTGACGTTGTCAGAACTTCCTTTTTATCTGCCGACTGCTGTCTAGCACCTTTGCTATCATACTGCTGCAGTAGCCTTTGTGACTCAGCTTCATCCTGTAGGCATTTCATATCTTCAATTGCAGTATCACGCCAATACGTAAAAGATTTTATACTATCACCAGCACTTCTTTTTTCGTCATAACTAAAGTCATCATTACCATCAAAATCATCCAATATTCGTTCAATGAGCGCTGGTAAGCCAGCAGGCTGATAACCCTGCCACTTTGCAAATCCATATTCTTTCAAAATTTGATCAGCTCGCTGCCAAAAACGATCAGCTCGCTGCTGTTGGTCAACTGACATGTCGCCAATAAAGTAGATATTACCCGCTCCCTGACTATCCGCCAAACCAGTCTGCATATCACCACTAACATACGAGTCCGGTGCTAACAAATTAGGCCTCACGGCTCTCCTTCCCATACTCGAGAAACATTCACTCAGTCCTTTAATCTGTGCTCCAAACTCTTTTTTACGACGCTGGCGGTTATATGCAAAGCTCAAGCCACCGGTTGCTATTCCTGCCGCCACTCCAGATAAGCTGACCGTTGGAGCAAAGTTGAACCATTCTAGCGCCCCGCCAGCAGCACCCGCCAGTGTCGCTCCTCTAACTCCAGCTAAGCCTATATCAATGGATAATTTTCTCCTATATTCTTGCCCCAGGAGGTCATCAATCTTTGTTAGCACACTCCCGACACCCACTCGGTAACGAGACATGCCACTCCATATCGTCACCGGGTTTTGTCCCAGCTGGATATATTGAGCATAGCCAACTGGCTCTTTAGTAGTAGGATTGGTTACTTCTTGCGTGCCAGAAAAAATTGGGACACCACATCGCATCCCAACAAAATTCTTCAAATCATCACTGTGTTTTTCTACTATTCCAGTATATCGGGGCGGTACGTTTAAGTCGTCTAGATACTTCGTCATGTCCAAGGTTTTCTGCCACACCCGAATAATATCAATGCATATGTTTGTCATCTGGAGGGCCCACCGGGGCTTGAACCCGGGACACCCTGCTTAAAAGGCAGGTGCTCTAACCAACTGAGCTATGGGCCCATCAAGAATGAACTTTTTCATTCTAGCACATAACACGCAGTATATCAATGCTTCTTTGGGCCGGGCTTGGACTTTGTTTTGACAGTATGCAGTAAGAATAAATCCGCCAGCCCCATTCCCAATCCAACGGTAATAATATATGGGCGCCAGGCGGTCAGTTGCTGCACTACTGTTTGCGCCGTGCCATCAACCGCAAGATATTTTGCTAACACACCCACCAGTAGCGCTGCTACCAACAAGGTCACGACAGCTGCAGCCACTAGCTTTTCATGTTTCTTGTGATATTTTGGACCGCCAACCATCAACATTCCCATGGGTACGAGCAACAATATCAGCGCTGCCACCACGCCATCAGGCAGCCACGGCAGATTGATGCCCACCCCGCCCAAAATGACGCGCACAGTTTCCATCCACAATTCCACAAAAATATACCCAGCAGCAGCCGCTAGGGACAGTGGACCGATGCGCCTACCTGTCACTAACACCGCCACAAAGATCACCACCAGAACCGCTACGAGCAATACTGCTACGTTCATTGCGTTGCCTCAATCGTAAATTCTACTTTGGTACCTTTGACGATGCTCGACTTTTTAGCCACGCCAGCAGCCAATTCCAAAACGTATCGTGCTGGTACTTTGGGTTTGTATATTTCATATGGCTCAGCATCAGGCTGTACCTCATGCTCAATGTGTACTACTTTTTTATCTTTATCTAACCAGATAATATCGAGCGGAAAACTCATATTGCGCATCACCATTTCCCACTTATCATCACCCTCAAACTTAAACAGCATCGCTTGGTTTTCCGTCATACCGGACCGGTCGCTCAGACCCTTATATCGCTGCTCAGCTGTTTCCGCAAGCTCAGCCTGCAGTGTCGCCTGTCCAGCCCTGACCACGACTGGGCGAGGTTTATTGACATCGCACAGCAGAGTATAGGCACCGTAAGCGATCATCACAATGATCATAATCATGATACATCGAGAAATGAAATGATGCCCCTTACGAGCTGTCTGCATAAGCTCCATAGCTCAATTATAACACTTATGTTTTATATATAAACCACAGGCTAATCAGGAAAACAAACCGCGCTTTTTGGAGGTGTTAAATTGCTCCAAAAGTTCACGTTGTTTTTTGCTCAATTTGGTTGGCGTATCAACGATGATACCAACGATATGTGGGCCACGAGCGTCATTTCTCAGGTGTGGCACGCCATGTCCTGATAGCTTAAAATCAGTACCGCTTTGGGTGCCAGCCGGAACTTTCATGCGCACTACACCGTCAACCGTTTCAACATCAATTTCCGTACCCAACGCCGCATCAACCATAGAAACGTGTTCTTCTGAAAGAATAATATCGCCTTCACGGGTAAACTTTTTGTGAGCTTTGACTCTTATCTGAACATACAAATCTCCCCGCTCACCATCCTGGACCGCTTCGCCGTGCCCGCGCAAACGAATTGCAGCGCCATCGTCAATACCTGCTGGAATTTTGACCGTAATCTCACGGTTCTTACGCGTCGTTCCTTTGCCGTGGCAAACTGAACATTTCTTTTCAGGAATTTTCCCTCGACCATTACAGGTTGGACAGGTGATAGCTTGTTGAATTTGTCCAAAGATGGAATTCATCACCCGCATCTGCTGGCCAGATCCCTTACAATCATCACATGTCTTCAAACTATATCCAGGCTCAACACCCTCGCCTTTACAGTGTTCACATTCATCATCCATCGTCAGGCTGATTTTTTTCTCGACACCAAACACAGCTTCTTCAAAGGTCAGAGCTACTGTCGTTTCTACATCGCGACCGCGCCGTGGGCCACCTTGTCGACCAACGCCACCGCCGAAGAACTGACTAAAGATGTCACCAAAACCGCCACCAAAATCAAAGTTCACACCTTCTGCACCAAAACCGCCAAAACCCTCAAACGGGTTGCCGCCAAAACTACCACCCGAAGCTCCGCCGACACCGGCATGGCCAAATTGGTCATATCGCTGTCGCTTCTGCTTGTCTTTCAGAACTTCATAGGCTTCATTAACTTCTTTGAACTTCTCTTCGTCACCGCCTTCTTTGTCAGGATGATATTTCACTGCAGCTTTACGAAAAGCCTTTTTGATTTCATCTTCAGAAGCGGTTTTAGACACGCCTAACACTTCATAATAATCACGTTTGGTCATGTATTCTATTGTACGGTTCGTTAGCACTCGTGTCAATAGAGTGCTAGTTAGATAGCCAATTTACATAATCTTTTGACTTTTTTTATATTCTGTGATATACAGAGAAGCATAGGCTTTGTAAAAACATAAATACAAGTCGAAGCGAGGACAATATGGTACAGACAACAGCAGTTTTAGAACGGCAAAATACCAACCTTAGCACAGCTCCATCGAGCTTTGAAGAGCTGGAGAAAAAGGTTTACTCGCTTGAAGAAGAAAAACAAATCGAAAGTTTAATGCCGCTGGCTAAAAAACTGGCCGAAGAACCAGAACTAGCTGAACAATTTGGCGTGTTCAAATGGCTAACTATAGGTGATTATGACCGTGAACAACGAAATGCTGGTAGACACCCTTGGCCAGAGCTAGAGATTAACGGTGAAAAACGTATATTTTCAGTGCCGATCATCGCTGGTGTTGTCCGCTGGGGAGACCACGACGGAGAGCCTCAGTACAGTGCCCTTTCGGTTATGAAAGATAACTGGCGCAGCGACCCTGACGCCTGGCTGATAACAGAATTTGACTTTGAAACTGCAGAGACCAAACGGCTTGAAACGCTCGGCACCACGGTTGATGCCGCCAATCAAGGCACCATTGTCCTTAAACCGCGGAATTATCACAACATGCCGCCATTAAGCCGCCCGTCATTTGGCAAGACGCCAATGCATCAGCTGGAAAGAATTGCCGTTACGCTTGATCCGACCTACCATTCGGTACACGCAGAGTACCATGAGCCCTACCAAGACCGACGTGAAGTTATGGACATTGAGCTGCTTTGGGAAGCAATGTCGCGTGAGATTGGTGAGCGAGTTGATGACCTATTCCCAGAGTCTGATGATATGGAAATCGCTCCATCAACGAGCGCTCCCAAAAAACTTGCTGCCTACACACTCCAGCAGGTTATGAAAAAATAATTCAGCAGAATTTCATCAAATTCGTGATTTGGCTGCGCATAGTGCCGCGTGCAATTCACGAGCATCGCTATACCGGCCCTCCCACGGTCCAGTAGCGATTGTCATTATTTCTTGTATATCTTTTGCTGAGCAAGCGCAGGTTTGATACGGTATTCTGGGAAATCACTGCCTGATTCCCAAATCAAATCATGTGTTAGCTCATGAAATACCATACCGATGGCATACACATCAAATCGGTAATCAATGAACGAGCCTGACTTGGCAATCTCTGATGCATGTTCCCTGTTCCAGCTTGAATGCGGTCTAGTCTGTATATACGGAGATCTAACCTGGTTATAATCAAATAGCGTCAGTATTGGCCGGCCCTCAGTCTCATCGTAGAATATGTTCGTTGGTCGGATATCATGGTGCACCAATCCTCGTTCGTGGAGGTATCCGGCAGCTTCTGTCACCTGTACCATCATATCGAGCACTGTCCTGGCGCCAATCTCACCATCATTAATCTTTTGTTGTACAATATGTTTCTGCTTATCTAACGTGGCGCCCATGAGCGGGTATACTTCGTGGAGCGACTCTCCCTGCGCTGCCCGAATAGCCAGCGGTGCCAGGAGATGCTTTGGTTGCTCGTCCATCAATTGTTGCATCAGTTCGACCTGGGGGCCAGCTGCACATGCCAGTACATGTCTGCCTACCTTATGAACTCTCCCTTGCTCATCAACTGTAAAACGTGAAGAATATGTATCAAACTGGCTCATAATTACTTATATAGCAATTCACTGGCAGCGGCGCAAGCATAAGCCTGGTCCAGACAATACAAAACTACCCCTTGAGAGGGGTAGTTTATGTCACGAGTCGATGCCGAGATTATTTCTCGTCAACCACCTCGCCTTCGACCGGCTCGTCTTTGTCGGATTTTTTATCACCCGTAGACTCATCAGCCTTGTTGTCCTCAGCAGCTTGCTGGTACATTTTGGCACCAATTGGCATGATGGCGTCCTGCAGAGCCTTGATTGCCACTTCTAGCTCATCTTTGTCATCAGCGTCTTTATGCTTTTCCGCTTCCTTGACCGCTTCGTCAATCGCTTTCTTGTCGTCCTCAGAAATCTTATCCTTGAACTCATCTGGCATTTTCTTTGCCTGGTAGATGGCGTTTTCTAGCTGGTTTTTAGCGTCAACGGTTTCACGCTTTTTCTTGTCCTCATCAGCGTGGAGTTCGGCTTCTTTCTGGGCTTTTTCGATATCTTCCTTGCTCATGTTGCCAGAGTTTTGGATGGTAATTGATTGCTCTTTGCCGGTACCTTTGTCTTTAGCAGTAACATTAAGGATACCGTTGGCGTCGATATTAAACGTCACTTCAATCTGTGGCACACCGCGTGGTGCTGGCGCGATGCCATCGAGCTCAAAATGCCCCAGGCTCTTGTTATCTTTAGCAAATTCGCGCTCACCCTGCAAGACATGGATTTCTACTTTTGGCTGGTTGTCAGCGGCCGTCGAGAATACTTCACTCTTGCTGGTCGGCACAGTGGTATTGCGCTCGATCAGCTTGGTCGACACACCGCCCATCGTCTCAATACCAAGACTCAATGGCGTCACATCTAGCAGCAGCACGTCCTTAACATCACCAGCCAGCACACCACCCTGAATAGCCGCACCAACCGCCACCACCTCGTCTGGGTTAACGCCTTGCATTGGGTCTTTGCCGAACAGCTTCTTCACCCGCTCAACCACCGCTGGCATTCGGGTCATACCACCAACCATGACGATTTCATTGACGTCAGATTTTGACAATTTAGCGTCTTTGAGCGCTTTCTCGACTGGCACATCAAGGCGATCCAACAAATCTTTCACCAAATCTTCCAACTTGGCCCGTGTCAGACTCAGTTCAAAGTGCTTTGGTCCGTCAGCATCAGCGGTGATAAATGGAATGTTGACTTCGTATTCAGTGACCGTCGACAATTCCTTCTTGGCCTTTTCGGCTTCGTCCTTCAGACGCTGCATGGCCGCATTGTCTTTGCGTAAGTCGATGCCTTCTTTAGACTTGAAGTCATCCAGGAAGTAGTTAACGATGACGTTATCGAAGTCCTCACCACCGAGGTGGGTGTCACCATTGGTCGCTTTCACCTCAAACACGCCGTCGCCGAGTTCCAAGATGGAAACGTCAAAGGTACCACCACCGAGGTCGAACACCACGATGGTTTCGTCATTTTTACCTTTTTCCAGGCCGTAGGCCAAAGCTGCCGCCGTTGGTTCATTGATGATGCGTTTAACTTCCAGTCCAGCAATTTTACCAGCGTCTTTGGTAGCTTGGCGCTGCGAATCGTCAAAGTAGGCTGGCACGGTGATAACCGCTTCGGTAACTTTTTCACCCAAGAATGCCTCAGCATCAGCCTTGATTTTACTAAGGATCATGGCTGAAACTTCTTCTGGTGTGTATTCTTTATCGCCCATTTCCACGGCCACGCCGGTGCCTTTTTTAACAATCTGGTATGGCATGATATCGAGATCTTTTTGGACTTCCTTGTCAGTAAACTTACGACCGATCAAACGCTTGACACCGTAAATAGTGTTCTTTGGATTGGTCACCCGCTGACGCTGCGCCACTTGTCCAACCAAGCGCTCACCTTTTTTGTTAATTGCCACCACGCTTGGCGTGGTACGGTTACCTTCAGCATTCGCGATAACTTCTGGCTTACCTGCCAGCATGTATGCAAAAGCACTGTTGGTTGTACCGAGGTCAATTCCGATAATTTTACCCATATGATTCCCCTTTCTATTATGATCACATCTGGTTTTTCTTATATCCATTTTAGCACTCTTTATTCACGAGTGCCAACTATTTCAGTATAAATAATTAGCACTCGCGTGTCAAGAGTGCTAATTATTTATTTAGTGTCTTTATTACATCTTTTTGCGAATGAACCAAACTCCGGCACCACCAACTACTACCGCTATCACCGTTACAGCGATAACACTAGCACCGGTATCTGCCAAGTAACCACCCTTGTTGGTTACCTGAGTATTCTTGCGAGTACCGTTAGTTGTCGCACCGCCAGGGTTAGTAGGGCTAGCAGGATTACCAGCACCACCACCAACACCAGGAGTGAATTGCTGTTGGCGCTCGTAGACACCGACTGGGTCTACGATGGTACCATTTGCAGCCTTATCTTCATCACCAAAGCCACCGTCAGTCAGATCATACGTCACCGTCGTGTGCTTACCGTCAGCAGTCGTGCCAAATATAACGCGATTAGTAATATCTTCTTTGATGGCGCCATTACTTATCTTAACCACGGCTAATTGACTATGATCAGCGTAGTACTTACTCAGGGTCAGCGTCACGCGCGTTGTGTAGCCGACCTTAGCAGTCTGTCCACTACAGTTGATCGTAAAGCCAACGATGTCACGCAAGACACGACCGTCATAATCATTCGGAGCAGCTGCCACTGCGGCTGAAGCAATGTTGTAACACTGGGTGCCAGCTGTAGCGACAGTCACCGTACCACCACCTGGTTGCGCAACAGTTACTGAAGTGGTTGGTGTGGTTGGTGTTGGCGCTGGCTTGACAACGACAGCGTTCAATTTTGCCTGCAGTGCTGCTTTTTTAGCAGGATCTTGCACTTTACTTACTAAGACCTTAGCAGCATCAACGGCACTTTGTGTTTTGTCGGTTTCTGCCTTGGTAACTGCAGCTTGGGCAGCATCCTGAGTCTCTTGCTCTTTTTGCTTGGCACTGGCTACGGCACTGTTGAGGTTGGCGATTGCAGATTGCAGATCTGACGCAGATGGGTTCGCCTGATTCAAGACAGCCTTAGCAGCGGTGAGAACTGAAGCAACTGTCGGATCAGATTTGATGTATGATGGTGCAGCTTCTGCGGCAGTGATGGCTGCTTGCAGGCTTGCTTTATCAATTTTCAGTGCATCAAGTTTACCCTGCAAAGCCGTGCACGCATTGTCTAGCTCAGACGCTGAGGCGTTCGCGTTATTTATAACTGCTTCAGCTACCGTGACCTGTGCCTGAAGAGCGGCAATAGTGCTACTGCTCATGCCGGCAACAGTGGCTGGATCTTTAGCTTTAGCGATCAATGCAGTGAGGGCTGAGCGAGCACCGGAAATAGCGTTGGTTACCGCATCGAGCCTTGCCTGGAAGGCGGCCTTCTTGCCTGCGTCACCTACTGCATCAACTTTGGTTTTAGCGGCAGCAACATCAGATGGACGCTTGGTCGATTCAGCATTTGCTACTGCTGCTTCAGCCGCGATAACTTTCTGCTCCTCTTCACTTGGGCCAACCGGTGCATTGTTAGCAGTCGTATAGACGGCACCACCGTATGGTGCTGCGGCGATTTTTGAGCCGTCGGCAGAGCTGGCAATTGCTGCCCAGTTTGGCACACCAGCAGATGTCTGAGCTACCCAGGTTACACCACCGTCGTTTGAGCTGTAAATGTATCCACCGCCACCAGCAGTTGCTGAAAGTTTTTGACCATCGTCAGAAATAGTAACCGCAGTCCAGTTGTGAAGTCCATCGGCCGCTCGCTCGGTCCAGGTTGCACCAGCGTCAGTGGAGATGTAAATCCTGCCACCAGTTGCCGTTGCTACTAATTTATTGCCATCAGCGGAGCTGGCAACTGCTGACCACTTACGGACACCAGAGTTTGCTCGCTCGGTCCAGGTTGCACCAGCGTCAGTGGAGGTATAGATAGTTCCGTTCTCGACTACCGCAACCAATTTATTACCGTCGGCTGAGCTGGCGATTGAATTCCATTTGCGCGCTCCAGACCCTGTGAGGGCAGTCCAGGTTGCACCAGCATTATTTGAAGCATAGATAGCGTGATCCTTAGCAATAGCGAAGAGTTTATTACCGTCAGCAGAGCTAGCAATTGCGGTCCAGTTGTATGATCCAGGCACCCCGCGAGCAGTCCAGGTTGCACCAGCATCGGCGGAGGTAAAGACATAACCACCCCAATCATATACAGCTGCTAACTTCTTACCGTCAGCGGAGCTAGCAACTGCTACCCAGTTACGATCTCCTGCACCAGGCTGCTCAGTCCAGGTTGCACCAGCATCAGTGGAGGTAAGAACCTTACCACCCCATGCTGCTGCAGCTAGTTTATTACCATCACTCGAACTGGCAATTGCAGTCCAATTTCGAGAACCAGAAGCATCACGCTTTGACCATGTAGCACCCGTCTTTGGTACAGGTGTCTCAGCCGGCTGTGTGCCTGCACCCTTTTGGAATACACGAACGTAGTCGATCAACATGGTTTGCTTCGGGAAGCTATCTGAAGGAGAGATTGGTTTCTGATCCGCATCTGCCTCCACGTAGTCGTTTATGATAAAGCGCCATCCCTCATCAAACGTCTTTTTAATCAATGATGCGTCAGCTAATTTTGTCAGAGGAGCAGCTGGCGTACGCTCAATCTCCTTGCTGTCAGTAGGGCTGGCGTGATAATGATACGCGGTGATTGGTTTGTCATCCACAAAATACTTAACCGTCTCACCATCATACTCGACCGCCCATGTGTGCCATTCATAGGCCAATGTACCTGGCTTGGAGCCTGCTCGGTGTTCATCGCTGTGGATAATCCTCCTGGTTCGCCAACCATTTTTCCAATTGCCAGAAACGCCATGATGGTAACAGGTAGCATGAGTACTTGACCAGGTATATGCTGGTGTGTAGGAGTACCATTCAATGATGTCTAGCTCGCCGTATGGGTCATTGGCGTTAGGATTATCATTACAATTCTTTAATGAGACACCATTAACCATCCACAATGATGGTCGTGTACCATTTTTTCCATTCCAATTGAATTTGGCACGAATCTCGGCGCGGAAAGGTTTTGTACCATCCACCACCTTCGTCTTATTCGTCACCCGACCGCTAAGATATCGTGTCATCTTACCACTTGGACATGGCGTTTCGCTAGCATTAGAGTCATTCAATGGTTCATCAAGATTTGCAACACAGTGGCGCTGCGTTTTGATCTCTAGATAATCATTGTTGACAACCTTGACGTTGCTCGGATTGTAGGCTAGGTGATTATTGCCATAATTATCTTTATTTTGTTTGAATACGTCCCAGCTATCAGGCACTGAGGTGCCTTTAAACTCCTCACTCCACACAACGCCCCATTGACTTGCATTGGTGTTACCGTTGTACAGTAAAGCTAACAATAAGATACCACCAGCTGATACTAGTGCCACGAATAATCGTTTCGCCATCCCCTTTTTCTCCCTGTGTTTATGTTAAAAACTCTTGCCAAAAATTATAGCGCTAATACTTTCTGATTGCAAGTGTTGTTGTAAATAAAACTATTGATGTCTGGGGGTGAGATGCAGTAAATTATTGCCGCGTGACTTTGACCATTGCGTCGCGAATCACCGTACCATCCAGTGTATAGCCGGCACGTAACTCCTCGGCGACAACTTCTTTATCGCCGTCTACTTCTTCATCAAATTGCACTGCCTGATGCAGTTCAGGGTTAAACGATGTTCCTGGCTTGGCATCAATTTTCTCCAGACCAATTTCTTTGAGTTGCTTGTCGAGCTGTTTGCCCAAACCAGCCACGCCTTTTGCCCAGGCGTTATCTGCTAGTTCTTCCGGTACATTAGCAATCGCTCGCTCAATTGTGTCAATCACTGGTAATAATTTCATCACCGACTTAGCCTGACCCATGCTGTGCGCTGACTGTTTTTCCGCCTCGACACGCTTGCGATAGTTCTCAAAATCCGCCCGCGTCCGCTGTAAGTCCAGGGTCAACTCATCAATAGTATGTTGCAAATCATCAATCTTCTTGTGTTTCGTCATATTCCTCCTCTATCCTTACACTTCCTCTAACATCGCACCCGTTCGCCTCACCAGCTCCATCGTTCGACGGTAATTCTGCCGAGTTGGACCGATCACACCGATGTAACTGCGATCACTAAACGATGAACGAAACTTACTGATGATCAGGGTCGCGCCGCTGGCTTTACCGATTGGGTTCTCGCTACCAATGAACACGTTGAGCGGTTCATTGGGCGCAGCTTCAACCAGCCAGGGCTCAATATTGTCAATCAGTCTGGCGATGGCCTGAACGTGATTGCCTTCAATAAACTCTGGTTGAGAAAATAGCTGCGTCATACCATTCATGTACAGATGATCACCAAACGAGGCAAAACCAAAATTGCCCGTCAGCTCAACCAGGCTGTCAACAGCGCTGCGGATGGCTCTGTCAGATTTATCAACGTGCGAATTAACATGTGCCTCGATCGCCCTCGCACTGCGATCGATACCACTTGGTAGTTCAGTCATTTGCGCGGCAGTGATACCATTGACATAAAACCGATAGCCTTTGTCAGTCGGGATACGGCCGGCACTGGTGTGTGGTGCCTCAATAAATCCCATCTCCTCGAGCTTGGCCATTTCGCTGCGGATGGTAGCGCTGGACACACCAAACAATTTGGCGAGCGTCACACTACCAACTGGTGCCGCAATTTCAGCGTACTGTTCGATAATGGCGGCTAAGATAGCCTGCTGGCGTTCAGTCATGGATACATTATAGCGTACATCTGGCACTCATACAAGTAGAGTGCTAAGTTGTCTTCTGCTTGGCACGGCGTGCAGTCGTGCGAGTGTGAGTGAACTGCCTGGCCGCGTCAGACGATAGCATCAGGATGATCGTGATATTAATACCGATGAACGCCAGGGTGCCAACGCTTGTCCATGTGATTTTACCGATGGTCAAGGTGAATGACGTTGCCAACACTGACAGGCTCGACAATATCATCAAGAGTAATCGGTCTTTGTTCGAGCCGCGGAACGTACCTCGTGACAGCACAGCTGTTACTAAGATCCAACCCGCGCTCAAACTCAGCACTCCTCGAATCGTCCACTCCGCTCCTGTGGCGGCCACAGAAGTGTCCAAGCCCTCAACGATAAAGTCCTGGGTTGTCTGATGCAACAATTCGTCAAACAACAGAAAATCAAACAAGGCGCCCATCAGGACAATCGCTATAGCCAAGGCCGTAAACAAAATAGCAAACGATATTTGCGGCGGTCGGCGATTCCATAATTGTTGCAACACCGTATCGTGCTCTTCTGTAGGAATCACATATTCATGCGCAGTTGCATCCAAAATAACCCCTGCTCTTTCGGCAATTGTCTGCTGATTTGCCACAACTGCCGCCAGTTCCAAGACCGGCAAGTCACCATCCGTCTGAATACTGTCGCCCCCGCCATTGCGCGAGTGATAACCCGTCGAAAAGTCTTTCAAATTTGTCACTGCCACCTGCGGTGTGTGCTCAGTGACGGTCTTCACAATATAGTCACGCTCGATGTCAGTATTTTCATCAATTTTATGAGTAACTTGCAGAGTAAACAATGACAATCCAACACTTTTGTCGTAGGTCCCTGCTGCCAGCCAATCAACCTGATGACCGCCAGGCAATAACCAACCCTGAGGGCAGCGCCAAAACCGCACATGATGGCGCTTACCAGGACTACCGTCGACCTCCTGCTGATAGGCAAAGTCTTGACGGCGACCAAACAGGAATAACGATGATACAGGAGCTGAGGCGTAGCTCCTGCCAGTCAGCGTAAAAAAGATAATTTTCCAAGCTGACCGAACGGTGATTTCATCAGCAATCGTCCAGCCAGCATCAATCATTGCTTGATGCAACTGTGCTTCTGAGCCCCTGAGCGCCACGTTGACTGGGTCACCCAATAGGCCGTCAGCAGTCCGCGTACGACCAATGAAATAATTTGGCACATACAAACTACTTAAAATACGGTGTAGCCGAGGCAAGGCTAAGTATGCCATGATAACCCAAAACAGCGCAAAAAACGCTACCAGCCACCAGCCACCAGAATACCAGCCCTCACGCCAAACCAACCAACCGAACCAAAATGAGGCCAAACCGGCCAACAAGAAAAACGCTTGGTCGATCAGCGCAGACAATGACCACGGCGAACGACGCAATGCCGAAGCTCGTTTTTGAATATGGTCAGAAACCTGATGACGATAACTCATACGATATTATTATATTGTCGAATATTTTCTAAAAGCCTCCTTGCGGCCAAACGGGCTTCATCATCTTGCCGATTAAACAAGTCGCCACGTTCGATGATGTCATGACATACACGAACCGCTCTATCAAGGTCATCATTAATAATAACATGATAATACGGTACAGAAAGTGCTTGTGTCATTTCTTTGACAGAACTAGCCAACCGTTTCGGCCACTCAGCGTGAAATGCTTCCTCAGTAGTATACCGACTTTTCAGACGAGTAAGCCAGGTTTCGTAGTCAGGAGGTATGATGAAAATTGAGATACTTTGCGGAGCTAAAATTTCATATTCAGCAGCGCCTTGGACATCAATATCAGCGATGACTGTCTTGTTTTGTTCATGGGCCGTCTGAATCTCAGCTACCGAGGTGCCATATACTGTACCATGGACAAATTTAGCCTCGATAAATTCTTGATTTCTCAACATTTGTGCGGCCATGGTCGAGTCGATGAAATGGTAATCGACACCGTCAACTTCTGGACGATTATTGTTGATGCGCGGCGCACGTGTTGTGTGCGAAACGATGCTGCTAAAATCTGGAAGCTGCAATAACCGCTTTTTGATAGTGTCTTTACCGGCGCCAGAAATGCCGGTCAGTAGGGCAATCTTTGCTTTCTTGATCAGCTCGACGGTTGGCTCAGTTGGTTGATAATCAGCAATCAACCGCTCCAATTCGTCCATGCGTTTAGCTGTTCCTACGTTTGACAATCCAAAGGATACCTGCACCAATACCGACAACCGCAAGTGAAGCGAGTGGCCAGACATTGTCACCAGTGTCAGCTAAGTAGCCTTCACCGGTTGGTTTTGCCGGCTGAGCAACTGGCACGCCAGGATTGGTTGACTGAGCAGGAGTTGGTGTTGGGGTTGGGGTCGGGGTTGGTGTTGGTGGAGTTGGTGGGGTCGGTGGAGTGACTGGCGCTTCCTTAACGGTCGCAGTACTGATGAAGCCATTGTTCATAGCCGCCGCAATGCGAGCACCGTCGCTAGACATCGCGATAGAGGACCAAGCGCCAGTTGCAGCCGTGGTCTGCTCTTCCCAAGTTACACCAGAATCACCTGAAACGTATATCGAACCGCCAGTGACGGTTGCAGCCAATTTGGTGCCGTCGGCAGAGCTGGTGATTGAAGTCCAGGCACGGTTGCCAGAACCGGCTTGTTCTTGCCAGGTTACTCCTGCATCATTTGAGGTGTATACTGCACCGCCATTGACAGTCGCGGCGAGCTTAGTACCATCGCTTGACCCAGTGATGGCAGTCCAAGCACGGTTGCCAGAACCAGCTTGTTCTTGCCAGGTCACACCCGAGTCGCTTGAGGTGTATACTGCACCGCCATTGACAGTCGCGGCGAGCTTAGTACCATCGCTTGACCCAGTGATGGCAGTCCAAGCACGGTTGCCAGAACCAGCCTGCGGTGTCCACGTTGCGCCTGAGTTACTGGAAGTAAATACTGCGCCGTTTTTAGCTGTTGCAGCCAGTTTGGTACCGTCAGCAGAGCTGGCAATCGAAGTCCAATCAAAAGAACCGCCGGATATACCATTGCTTCTCCATGTCTGGCCTCTATCATCTGAGGTTAAAATATAACCACCCCAGTGGTACACGCCAGCCAGTTTAGTACCGTCAGCAGAACTGGTGATCGCAATCCAAGCACGAGAACCAGAATCAACTTGCTCTGTCCAGGTTTTACCTGCATCATCTGAGATGTAAGCTGAGCCGCCAGTCATAGTTGCAACTAATTTGGTGCCGTCAGCAGAGCTGGCAATTGAGGTCCAAGCGCGACTACCAGAACCAGTCTGTTCTGTCCAGGTAACTACCTGTTTTGCGTTAGCTGACTGACTAAATACCGCAATCACCGCAGCAATTACCACCAAACACCCCGCCTTAGCAGCGCGGGCTATTGTTCTTTTTCTATTACCCCAGAGCGACCCCATTGAATAATCTCCTTTTTATTGTTTTATGGCAATGTCTAATATAATCACTGCCAGTATATCACGATAGCGCTTACGTTAGCAAGCATGTTTTGCCAAGTATTGACGACTTTATAATAGTTCACGCAAAATGGCTTGCCAATCAGGAAATTCATCTGAGCCAAACCGGATCAATCGTCCTGAAAAGTCGCCCGCACCATTTGCCGTCCGATCGTCGATCAAGATATCACCCTGGCTTAGATGCTTGACCGACGAAAAAACAACCTTGCGAAAGAAAATATTTCCCCGGCCGTCACCACCAAAATACCGTTTCACCCACGCCAGCTTATCGCCCAACGCCGTCGGATTTTCCCATGGTGATGACGACAGAATATATAGATCATATTTTTCTTTCAAAGCATCAACTGCCTCAAGAGCCCCCGGCATCGGATCCATCAACGCAAAAACACCCGGGATATTGTCGTACTCACCCGCAAATTTCTCCAGCATCTCAGGAGAAACTTTTGTCAAAGCCGACGTGAAGTCCACCAGTACGCCGTCCATATCGATGTAAATAATTGGCTTGTTGCTCAACTTCATAAATACTTCACCAATTATAACACTTTTGTAGTACAATAAAGACGTCTACATCTAGAACAGGTCCAAATTGGACGTTGAATTCACACGCATAATGGGCAGCCGTTATCGGACGTGTGAATTTACGTTCTAGGTGTAGACAGCCAATTTAACGGCTGTCCTTTTTGTTGGGCAGCATTCCTGAAGGAGGGGGTCATGAATACAAAAGAGAAAAAGCCATTGTATAAAAAGGTTTGGTTTTGGGTGCTAGCTGTTATTATTGTAGGTGCAATTGGCGCCGGCATGGGCGGCACGAAAAATCAAGCCAATGAAACGACCAAGTCAACCAATAATTCAACAAACCAAACACAATCCGAGCAGAAGACTAGTGAAAATAAAGCACGCTTGACACTGGATGATGGCTGGAAAATTGATAAAAGCAATCAATATCTCACAAAGGTTGTCGGCACGGTTTCAAATAATTCTAATCAGGCAATTAATGGCTATGTTCAAATCACTTTTTCAGGGCTCGACGCCAGCGGTGCTAATGTTGGAGACTGCCTTGCTAACGCCAACACTGTCGACGCAAATGGCAAGTGGAAATTTGAAGCAATGTGTTCAGGCCAAAACATTGAGACAGTACGATTCAAAGAAATTACTGGATTCTAATAAATCGTATAGACCACATTTTTAGCAATGAATAGTCCGATGTTTTCGGACTATTTTAATCCCTCTTTAACATCACTGTAAACGCTTCTGACGGAATGTCAACCTTGCCGAAGCGTTTCATGCGCTTTTTACCGCGGGCTTGCTTGGCGAGGAGCTTCTTTTTACGACTGACGTCGCCGCCGTACAAATAGCCAGTAACATCCTTGCGGTAAGCGCCAATGTTTTCGCGGGCAATGAATCTACCGCCAATTGCCGCCTGCAACGCCACCTCAAAGCTCTGGCGCGGCACGACATCTTTCAGCTTCTTAACAATTTCCCGACCCAAATGTTGTGCCTCCGAACGATGGCACATGACACTTAGCGCATCAACCATCTCGCCCGCCACATAAAAATCCACCCGCACCAAATCCTCCGGCTGATAGCCCGCCAGCTCATAGTTAAACGAACCGTAGCCGCTGGTGGCCGACTTCAGTTGATCATAAAAATCCGTCAGCAGATTTGCCAGCGGCGCCGTAAAGGAAATCAGCGCCCGCTCGTCGATGTAACTAAGGTTTTTCTGCCGGCCACGCTTGGCGACAATCAGCTGAATCACCGCACCAATATAATCTTGTGGCACTACAATTTCACCGTCAATCCACGGCTCGCGAACCTCGGTAATTTGTGCTGGGTCAGGTAGTTCGCTGGCCGACTTAATATCCAACTCCTCGCCATTGGTGAGGCTGACTTGATAATCAGTACTCGGATTGGTGACGATGAGATCCAAATTATACTCGCGCTCCAGCCGCTCACGAATGATATCCATATGGAGCAAACCAAGAAAGCCGATCCGCACACCATAGCCCAGCACCGGCGAATTTTCCGGCTCAAACTGCAGCGCCGAATCACTGAGACTCAACTTCTCAATCGCCTCCTTCAGGTCATTATAATCTTCGTTAGACACCGGGAAGAAGCCCGCATAGACGAAGGGCTTGACTTCTTTGTAGCCAGGGAGGGGCTGGACAGTAATTTTTTCAGTCATTGTGTCATATTATAGCATTTTACAGAGATACCGTCGAATCACCGTGTTAGTTTATATTCCTCACGGAGTATACGACGTGTGCATATCAACTCGCCTCGAAGGTGAGGCTAATGGATACATATAGGGCAGTTCTCTGTTTGGCACAATATCATAATATCGACGATACCGGTCGTCATTAAATTCAGACTCATTACCCTTAACGAAATGTAGCGCTGGATGGTTCCTCGAAGTAGTACCACGCTTCACCAATAATCCAACATGCGACCACGTTTCCGACGTGACGTCTGGCTCCAGCCCGTACTTAGCAAGCAACAAGGCAATGATAGGCTTACGAATTACTGAGGTTTTTCCCGGCTCAAGACCAAGCGCAGGAGTTGCCTCTTCAAAGAAATATTCCAACATGGACGTGCCAGCCCGATATTCAGACGGAGCATCACGAAACAGCATGCCAGCGAAGCACGCCTTTTCGCCAAGCCTCACATAGCTAAGCCGCGCCATGGGCTTCTCCGCATTTTCCCCAAACATAATTCTTTCTACTCCAGACGGCGCAGTTCGCGCATGAGCTGGAACGCGGTCTCCATTGGCAAACGTAATTGGCGGTAAATCATTCATAGCTAATCATAATATTTTCTTACTGTCACCGTATCGCTCGTCCCTTTGAGGACAGCGATAGTGCCGTCAAGCAATGACTCGACAGCTATCTGTGACAGACTATCAAATGATACTATACCATCTTAAGTTAATTATGTCTATCAAATATCGGCTTTGTGAAACGATTCTACTGATTAGCATACCGCTCGATACGCTTAGCCCGCAGAGTTAGCACCTCAGTCAAGCCTTGCAAATATGCCGTATACTGCTCAACAGTCTGAGGCAACGGTGACGATTGGAAATCATCAAAATCTGTTAGTATGTTAACTTGGTATTCGTCATCAACAAAATCTTGCAACAAGAAAAAATCGACATAGCCCCGAAAATCACCAAACCACTCAAAAAAGTCACCATAACGATCGAAAACATCAATCAGCGGACTGTCTTCACCCTGATACCAGCGAGCAATACACTCTAACGTTAGGTCAAACCGATCACCAATTTTGCGGTGCCAGCCTCTCGCACGATTGATGGTTTGCGTACCGCCGCGTAATTCGCTGGGGAAGATAATTTCTGAACCAATACGCCAATCAACATTATCTATTGCCGCTAGAACATCTCGTGGAGTCTGCTCAACAATCAACTTATTACGTTTCCAAGCTTCAAAGGTAGCTACTATATTATCACTTGAAACAGGAATCTGATGCCGACCGTCACTGGCTATTAAGTACGCCCCCTGATCCAACATAGTCAATTGACGGCCATTAGGCAGTGGTTTAGTCCACAACTCAGCATGATAGCGCTTTAACGTCAGGCTGTGCTGATCTGGATCTCTACCATGAGCATCTTGACGACAATCAAACCAAGGATCAATCATCGCTAGCCTATATACTTCTTCAACGTCACCGTATCACCCACCCGCGCTTCACGCGTGGTTTTGAGGTTGGTGACAATGTAACCAATTTCACCAGTGTCCAGCGATGGGTCGGGGATCATGCCAGGACTAAGATGACCAACTTCCAGCGCCAAGCCGTTCGCACCAGTTGCCATCATGTGAATCGCTTCGCCTTTTTTGATCTGGCCGTCAACCACCCTGACATACAAAATCACCCCGCGATAATCATCATAATAACTATCGAAAATCAGCGCCCGCGTCGGAAGATCAGCCAACACAACATCAGGATGCTCGACCGCCAGTGGCGAAGTCGGCGCCGGAATTCGCTCAACAATCGCCTCCAAAACTTGATTAACATTCTGTCCAGTTTTAGCGGAAATATGAATAATCTCACTCTCATCGCATCCCAGCAAATTCATCACCTGCTTGGACACCCGCGGCACATCGGCGGCTGGCAAATCGACTTTATTGAGCACCGGAATAATTGTCAAATCTTGCTCCATCGCCAAGTACACATTCGCTAACGTCTGCGCCTGAATACCCTGACTGGCGTCAACCACCAACACCGCCCCCTCACAAGCCTGCAACGAGCGACTAACTTCATAACTAAAATCAACATGACCAGGCGTGTCGATGAGGTTGAGATCGTACGGTCCAGCTGGCGGCAATCCTTCCGGTGAATCGATAGCCCTGTCGCTGGCGCTGCCTGCGACATTCGATTCAGAGGAGGCGGTTGCCGCTGGCTGGCGGTAATGGTACTTCATCCGCACCGGCGCCAGCTTAATGGTAATTCCTTTCTCACGCTCCAAATCCATGCTATCCAACAGCTGCGACTTCATCTCGCGCTTCTCCACTGTCCCCGTCATCTCCATCATCCGATCAGCCAGCGTCGACTTGCCGTGATCAATATGAGCGATGATGCAAAAATTGCGGATAGCTTCCATCAGCGTCGTTTCCCGTCCAAACGCACAAACAAGAACTTATTCACTTGCCTGATGATCGGCTCAACTTCTGGTAATTTGAGCATCCGCGACATCAGACCATAAGCCAAGAAACTCACACCAGCGATAATCATAAACTTCGGAAAGGCTGAGAAGAAGCTGCTGTCGCTCTCGCGAAATGGCAACACCTGTAACATCAAATAACAAACGATTCCTGCTACCGTTGATGCCACGATCATACGCAACACCGCCGCCACGAACGAAGCGTCAAACAAGTGCGGAATTCGTTTTTCTAACACAACAAATAAGATCACTACCTCAATGACAGCCACTGTCGACTGTGCCCACGCCAGTCCATAGGCGCCCATTTTCAGCACCATTGATAAGACAATTGCCAGTACCACATTCAAGCCAATAGCTGCGAAAGAGATGTTTAGCGGTGTTTTTGTGTCCTGTTGTGCGTAAAATGCCCGAGCCGCCATGTGATAAATAGTACGGAACAGAATTGCCACAACCAGACATCCCAAAATACCCGCCATCATCGGATCTCCGGTGTTGCGGATAAAGTGAACAACATACCCTCGAGTAAAGAATGTTATGACAGACACCGGCAAGGCCATCCAAATGATCACCCGCAGCAATTGACGCAAATCTTTTTGAAACAAATCCTGGCGATTATTGCCCAAATGCTCGGTCAACTGAGGAAAAGCTGCGTTAGAAACCGCCACACCGATGAGGTTGATCGGCATCATGTGTAACGTTAAAGCCTGCTGATAAGCACGAATAACACCATCACCCAGTCGGGAAGCCAAGTTCACTTCCACCAAGCTAACAGCGTAGTCCATACCCTGGTCAACCGAACGCGCTGGTAGTAAACTCAACACTTTGCGAAAACCGCGGTTACGCCAGTGCAGTTTAAACTCATAGTCAAAGCCCAAACCGACCAACCCGACAGCACTAACGATGAGCTGCATTACCGAACCAAGCACCACACCAAGCGCCACGCCCATGATGCCGCCCTCAAAGATCTGCCAACCAAAGATATTGATACCATTCGTAAACCAAACAGTGCCGATGATGATACCAATGTTATAAATCATCGGCGCCAGAGCATAAAACGTGAAACGCCCCACTGCTTGCTGGATGCTAGCGATGACGGCAGCGATTGCAAAGATAAATGGGTTGACAGCGATCACCCGCATCATACTGACCGCCAATGCATGACCTGATTCACTCATTCCCGGCGCGATGAAATATCGCATCAATGGATCAGCAAAGATGATGATGAGCACACTAGCAGCCAGGGTGGTCAGTGCCATGAAATTGATCATGCTGGAGCTAATCTGCCAAGCTGACTGTTTATTGCCCTTCGTCCACCGCTCATTAAACACCGGGATGAAGGTCACACTTAGCGCACCCGACACCAAAATAGCAAACATAAAGTCCGGCACCATGAACGCCGCAGTGTACGCGTCAAGACCAACAACATAACCCGCCAGCCCTGCTTCTTTGTTGGGCATATAGGCAGCGTTCAGCAAACGGTCACGCCAAAATCCCAGCAGACTACTCAGCAGCATAGATCCTGCCAATAGACTGGCTGCCAATTTCACGGTCAGCCGCTGATTCACTTTGGTGACTGCTTGCCGAACTCGCCCCATAATCGATTATGCGTGAAGTTTTGCTTCCTTTGGCAACTTAGTACCCTTGAGTATCTCTGCCACCGCTTCTTCCTCCAAGGTTTCATCCTTGAGCAGTGCCGCAGCCAATTTGTCCAGATGTGAACGATTGGCTTTCAGGACCGTCATGGCTCGCGCTTTCGCTTCATTGATCAGCGCTGCCACCTCTTGGTCTATCTGCTTCGCTGTTTCGTCTGAGTACGGCCGTTCTCGGGTCATCTTGTCAAACATCAATCCACCATTATCCTCGTGGAAGACTTGGTCACGCAACGCCTTACCCATGCCTTGCTCAATCACCATATCACGAGCAATCTGGGTCGCGTTACGCAGGTCAGAACCAGCTCCGGTAGTGATACCGTCATCACCATACAAAATTTGCTCCGCTACTCGTCCGCCCATAGCCCGCGCCAAGATGTCTTTAAATTCATAGACGTTGGTGTAGCTCTTGTCCTCTGGCGGCAAGAACCACGTCACACCACCAGTGCCACCGCGTGGAATGATGGTAACTTTATGAACTGGGTCAGAATCCGGCAAAACGTGACCGACGATGGCGTGGCCAGCTTCGTGGTACGCAGTCAATTCCTTCTCCTTGTCGCTCATGACTTTTGCCTTGCGCTCTGGACCAATTGCCACTCGTTCAAACGCTTCGGTCAATTCCTCGTTGGTAATCTTTTTCTTGTTGCGCCGTGCAGCGATGATGGCAGACTCATTGGCGATGTTTGCCAAATCAGCACCGCTTGAACCAGCCGTCTTTGCTGCCAACGCATCCAAATTGACGGTGTCGTCGGTTGGCTTATTCTTAAAGTGAACCCTCAAAATAGCTTCGCGGTCTTTGCGCTCTGGCAGCATGATATTAACTCGCCGGTCAAAACGACCTGGACGCAACAACGCTGGATCCAACACATCTGCTCGGTTGGTAGCCGCCAGGACGATCACGTTCGTGTCGCCATCAAAGCCGTCCATTTCCACCAAAATCTGGTTCAAAGTCTGTTCGCGCTCATCGTGTCCGCCACCCATACCAGAGCCACGTTTACGACCAACCGCGTCAATCTCGTCGATGAAAATGATGCATGGTGCATTTTTCTTAGCCTTAGTGAACAGGTCACGAACTCGTGACGCACCAACACCGACGAACATCTCCACGAACTCTGAACCGGAGATAGAGAAAAATGGCACGCCTGCTTCGCCAGCTACAGCTCGCGCCAGCATGGTTTTACCAGTACCTGGATGACCAACCAACAACACTCCTCGCGGAATCTTGGCACCGAGCTCGCGGTATTTCTTTGGATTTTTCAGGAAGTCAACGACTTCTTGCAAATCTTGCTTGGCGTTATCATTACCAGCGATATCCTCAAAATTAACCTTTTCTTTGTCTTCGCCATACAGTCGGGCTTTTGATTTACCAAAGCCCATGGCTTGGTTGTTCTGACCTTGGCTCTGTCGCATCATGAACACAAAGAAACCGATGATCAAAATAACTGGCACAAAGGTGATGGCAACATTCCACATCACTTCACCAGTGCGTGATTGCGGCACAACTTTCACTTCAACAGGCGCATCTTTCTTGAGGCCCTGTTCGTAAATGCTGCTGTTTTCTTTGATGGATTTTTCTGTTGGCTTATCTTGATCTTTGACCGTCACCGTCAGGTCGTTACCTTGGACTTGGATGAGTTTAATGTCACCTTTGTTAGCCCGACTGACTACATCACTCAAAGCTACTTCCTTCAAATTAGCGTGCTGCGCAGTTGACGCATACACCGCTAAACCAATCAATACAACAATTGCCCAAAAAAGGCCCAGTCGCATAAACTGACTGATTTTATTCTTGCCATTCTTGTTCGGCATCTTTACCGCCATACTCTGAAAAATCCTTTCTACCTAAATCAATCTTTTTGATTATAGCAGTTTTTAATGATAATTTCATCTCTAACCCTTCACCGATCTGCCAGACCGTACCGGGCTTACCTGTCTTCAGCGCCACCACCGCTCGCTCGAGCTGCGACGTCAGCAGGGAAGTACCAAATGCATTTCGAATATATTCCGCCAGCAATTCCACTGCTTCAGCCATATCGATACTGATGAAAAAATACCGATTGAGTGGCTCCGTCAAAAGCTGTGCTGACTCGTCAGTAATCGCCTCTGCTAACTCCAGCTGCTCTTGCCACAAATCGTATAGCTGTCGTTTTGTATCATCCGGCAGGTTCATCAACTTACGCCGCAAACGATTACGCGTATAGACATCACTGGCGTTGGTCTCGTCCTCAACCCATTCCAGGTGCCGCCTCACTGCATAAGTTGTCAGTTGCTGTTTGGTCCAGTGTGTCAGGGGTCGCATGATCCGCGAATCACCAAGCACCGCCAGCCCTCTCCAACGCGTCCCTCGCGCCACATTAAGCGCAATCGTTTCAACCACGTCGTCCAAGTGATGCGCGGTCACCAACTGTGCACCATGCTTCTCGGCCGCCGCCAACAAAAATGCGTAGCGCCGCTGCCGAGCAATCGCTTCGTTAGCTCCCAGCAGTTCTTCTCTTTTGCCTGCAAACAAAAACCCATACCGACGAGCCAGCGCTTCAACAAACTGCGCATCAGCCCTCGAATCACTGCGCATACCATGATCAAAGTGCAAAACCACACATTGATGCCCTTTATGTGCAATAAGATCCAGCAACACAACGCTGTCAATCCCACCACTGACTGCTACTGCATATTTCATCTTTTCCATTATAGCAAAGCATGAGCGGTTTTGATATTCATAAAATCAATTCAGCTCTTGGTGAAACGACAATACCATGCTATAATCACCCTCAGACGTGGCACCGTAGCTCAGCTGGTTAGAGCGCAGGACTCATAAGCCTGAGGTCGGTGGTTCGGGTCCACCCGGTGCTACCAATATTGCAAGCTAAACCTCCATGATTCATGGAGGTTTTTCTTTAGACCAGCTTATTTATCATCAAGCGCTTTGAGCTTTCTCAAAACAAATTCGCTCATTTCTTGTGAAGTCCGCTGGTGCTTCCACGTTTCAAGTTGTTGTTTTTGAATACCTTCTAAAAACGCAGTTAGCTCGCGCTCTGCAATTGCTTGCTCTGTCATGATGATGTTGTTCCTTGTTTGTTGTTTATAATGAAACCTAAATCTATATTAGCACATTTTTGACAAAAAAGCAATAGCAATATCGCAAAATCTACATGATTATTTTCCCTTTTTAAACCGCCTATGCTACACTGATATAAAGGAATATTCATATAAACATGACGTACGCCATAATCTCATCACTTGCTATCGTCCTTCTGGCAGCTGGCATTCATGCTAGTTTGCAGTTGAGTGTTAGCATGTTGACGCTGATGAGCGGTCATGCGTTGGGCAAAAAGACCCGCCATATGCTGCTATTACGACGGATGAATAGCTTCGTGCTCGGTGTTTTTTTGATGACATTGCTATTGGCGACGTTTACGGTTCATATCTTAACCATCGTCATTAACCAAACCGTGATCATCGAACGCCTGGTTGCTTCCGTTACCACCGGTATCGCAGTTGGCTTGGGGCTGGCGACTTGGGCATTCTACTATCGCCGCAAGCAAAAAACCGGCATCGTCCTATGGCTACCTCGTGGCATGGCACGTTTTTTAGCAAAGCGCAGCAAAGCAACCAAAAGTAGCGCCGAGGCCTTTTCACTCGGCATGACAAGTGTCATTGCTGAACTCATATTCATCATTGGTCCACTGCTAGCAGCCAGTCTGGCTATCATCAGTCTGCCTTCTGGCCTCTTCCAGCTGTCAGCCATCATGCTCTATGTCATCGGTTCACTCTTGCCGCTACTGGGCATTCTAATTCTTGTTGGTAGCGGCTACAACATCGCCCAAATACAACAGTGGCGTGAGCAGTCCAAATCATTCCTACAATTTACTGGCGGCAGTTGTCTGTTTATTCTAGCGTTTTACCTATTCATTGACCGCGTCATGGGGATAACAAGCATGGGGATTGGGTGGTGATGCAAGTAACAATTGTCAAGAAAAACAATCACCGAGACACCGAACCATTCGATCCAGAAAAGCTGCACCGCTCAATTGTCAAAACCTGCTGCAGTGTTCGCGTGCCAGACGGACAAGCAGAAGACATCGCAGCACAAGTAACCTTTCAGGTGATTGACTGGTGTAAAGAAAAGCCAGAGATAACCGCAAACGACGTACGGCGGACCGCAACAACCTTCCTTGAACCTCTGCACTCTGATGCCGCGTACATGTATAAAAATGATAAACTTATGATATAACCTAGGGGGCAACCATGGCACAAAAACCAACATTTGATTATGATATTATCGTCATCGGCAGTGGGGCAGCGGGAGCTCCGGCGGCCAGTATTTTGGCGCGTGCTGGCAAAAAAGTTGCTGTCGTTGAACGGGGAACCTTCGGTGGAGAGTCTCCCAACTGGGGTGACATGCCACTAGGCGCCATGTTATACGCAGCCGAGGTATTTTACAACGCCAAACGCGCTGCCAAATTTGGCCTACGAACCAACGCGCTCAACTACAATCACCCGTCTCTCCTGTCCTGGCGAGACACCGTCATCAAACGCACTGGCGCAGGCGGTAATCGCTATTATTATGAAAAGCAAGGCATCAGCGTCTTCTCTGGCAACGCTCATTTTCTTAGCCCTAATGAAATTACTGTCAATCGTCGCCATTTGTCAGCCCGCAAATTCTTGATCGCCACGGGAGCAGCCTGGGAGAAGTCAACCATTCCTGGTAGCGACAAAATCCCTTACTTAACACCAGAAAATATTTTGTCATTGACCCGCCCACCGAAAACCCTGTTCATTGTTGGCGGCAACGCCACTGCCATGGAAATTGCCTATTTGTACGCCTCATTTGGTACCAAAGTCTACGTTGCAGAAAAAGCCAATCGAATTTTGCCAGAGTTTGATATTGAAGTTGGACCAATCGTCGCAGAAGATGCAAAAGTTAGCCGTAATATGACCATTTTGACACGATCTCGCGTGGTTGCCCTACAAAAAGAAGGTTTGCAAAAGCGTGTCACTTACATTCAGGGGCGACAACAAAAATCAGTTCGCGTTGATGAAATCTTGGTGGCAGAGCAACGCGTCCCGCAGACTGACATGGGGCTGGAAAATGCTGGCGTCACCTACACCCACCAAGGCATCACCGTCAATGCTCGCATGCAAACCTCAGCAAGACACATCTTTGCTGCTGGCAATATCACTGATCCAACCATCCAAACCCACGCCGTCCTGACCCAAAGTCGAACCGCCGCTCATAACCTGACCCATCGCGCTGCCATTGAGGCTGACTTGACGCCAAATTTGCTGGTAGCATTTACCTTTCCAGAAGTTGCTCAAGTTGGATTGAATGAACAGGAATGCATCAAACGCGACCTACGGTACAAAACAGCTGTCGCTCCACTCACCCTAACCGCTCGGAGTAACATCACCGACTGCCGCAATGGCTTTGTTAAGCTCATCATTGATACCAAAGGCGTGCTCATTGGCGCAGCCATCGTTGCCCCACACGCCAGCGACCTCATCAGTGAACTCAGCATCGCCGTCCGTCACCGCTTGACCGCCAAACAGCTCATCAGCACACCAAGCTGCTTCACTTCCTGGTCAGAAGCGACGCGAATTGCCGCTGGTAAATTACTATAATTTATCCCCGAAGCTATGATATACTGAACTGAGCGGGGGCGTAGCTCAGGGGTTAGAGCAGTCGGCTCATAACCGATTGGTCGCTGGTTCGATCCCAGCCGCCCCCACCAAACATCATGATGATAAAAAAACTCGACAAACACGAACTAAGACGACTTATCTATCACATCCGCCACGATTATTTGACGCTCAACAACGTCATCATCGCTGGAGCGGTTTTGATAGCGCTCAGCTGGGCCTGGGGTTCGGTTGAGGCTATGCAGAGAAATTATCATTTACAGCAGCTGCTGGACAATAAAAAGCAGCAGGTCGAGTTAGAAACGTTAAAGGTATCTTTGGCTGAATATGAAGCCAAATATTACCAAACTGTTGAATATCAAGACTTGGCAGTGCGCCAGCGGTTGGGTCATGGATCACCAGGTGAAAAACAGCTAATTGTACCGTCGACCGATGTCGAAACTGAGAAAACTGCCACGGTTTCCAAGCAGCAATTAACCGAAAGCAACCTCCAACAATGGACTAATTTCCTGTTTGGAGCCAACCGCAAAAGGTCATAGGGCTGACTATATTTGCCAATCATCCTTGTCTATGCTACAATCATCTATGTGCCGCGGGGTAGAGCAGCCTGGTAGCTCGTTTGGCTCATAACCAAAAGGTCGTAGGTTCAAATCCTACCCCCGCAACCAAGAAAAGATCCTCTCATTACCGAGGGGATTTTTTCTTGCCTTACTGCTTCGGCAGTCTACCAGGCCGTAAATTATCTTCACACAAATAATTGTTTGACTTTTCAACCCTTCGTGAGAACCGTTGTCTTACGCTACTACCTGCTTTTCCCGCCTTTGACAAGTCTCTGACCAATTCCTCCGAGTCCATCACACAGAAATCTTTTAGTGGACAAGCCCGACAGGCTATCCTGGCAAGCTCCAAAGCTTTCTGCCGTTCAGTAATACTTCTTTCGGTAGCCTCAGCCGCACCTCTAATCTTATCAGCCCTGCCCATGTCGTACAGTTTCCCTGCACCCCGAGACCGATTGGCAGCACCAACCAACCGTGCAGTCTTTGCCAGTAATCTGTTTCTCCCAGCAAAATTACCAGAGCGAGCCTGCTGTAGGTGCTCTTCATAGCGCTGCTCAGCCGCACTATCAGCCTCTTCTCGATCTAACCTTGCCTGCAGCTCATCTGGATCAACATCAGGGTCTCCCCCAGGGTATACGACATCCCCTTCATCAGTCACAGCAACATGAGATGTCATAATTTCGATCATGTTTTTATTATATCATAATATATCTAAAAAATCAAATAGCTCCCTTGTTGGAGAGCTATTGTGTTGATTGCGAGTATCGGTAATTATTTCTTTTTAGAAATGGTCAAGAAACCGTTGCGTGGATTTTCTTTAACGATACGGTCCTCTGGAAGATCGCATGGTGTACCCTTGTCGTTCTTTTCTACCTTTGCAAAGAAGTAGATGGTCTGAGTCTTGCCACCGCGCAGAGTTACTTCAGTCTTGTGCAAGTAGTACGTAACGCCCTTTGAGTTAGTGTGCTTGTAAGCCATGTGGTAATACCTCCTATTAGTACTTTACCTTATAAGATTACTACCCCTGTTGGCCCCTGTCAAGCCTAAAAACGCTTTCGGCGACGTAAAATGAAGCGAAGAATAGCCAATATTACCAGTCGGCCTATGATGATTAAGCCAATCACTGCTGTGATGATCAACGACCAGCCAGCAAAATCTGGTGACCAGAGGGGTGAGGTGAACGTATGATAATATGGCTCAACCGGTAACGGTTTAAACTCGCTCATCACGGCTTGTCCGCCAGGGATTTTTTCTAATTCTTGATTGATGCAATTTGTGTAGCGCATATCTGGCCAACGCCAGCCATTGGACCGCGCAATTGGCCCACAAACAGCCTCGGCTTTTTGAAATGCATCACCGTTGGCGGTACTGTTGCTGCTTTCTTGATAGGCTTTTTTATGCCGCTCATTGTCCCGCTCATAGGTTTTGACCAGCGCAACCCTACCAGGATCAGCATTCATATGAGCACTCACAAACCTCTGTAGATCATACAGTCGGCTTGCCAGCCCAACCGAATCATCTGTCTTATCTGCAGCGTACACCGCTTCGCGACGCTCCACCATGCCAACATTATTGAGCCGTAGGAATGTTACCGTGATAAAGGCAAACATGACAAACAAAATCAACAGCTGCCAGGTTTTGACCTGCTCGAGTCGACGAATTTTGAATCGGACGTTGCGTTTATCTGTCATTCCACCCCTTCTTACTCTAGTTTTAGTATAGCACACATACCGAGAGACGGGCGAGAGTGCTATAATAAAGCCATGCGAATTTATTTTTCAGGAATCGGTGGTGTTGGCATAGGACCATTGGCTGAGATTGCTCACGACGCGGGGTATGACGTCTGTGGCTCAGACCGATCAGCCAGCCCGCTGACCGCAGCTTTGATGGAGCGCGGCGTTCACGTTGCCCTTGATCAATCAGGGACTTTTTTACAAGAAGAGCACGACAGGCAACCGTTTGATTGGTTTGTTTACACTGCAGCTCTGCCGGCAGATCACCCTGAGCTAGTGCTTGCTCGCCAGCTCGGTATCAAAATCGGTAAACGTGATGAGCTATTGGCACACATCATATCTGATAAAAACCTCAAGCTCGTGGCTGTCGCTGGCACCCACGGCAAAACTACCACCACCAGTATGATTGTGTGGACACTGCAGCACTTAGGAATTCCAGTCAGCTATTCCGTCGGCTCCACCCTGAGCTTTGGACCAAGCGGCAAATTTGACCCAACTAGTCAATTTTTTGTCTACGAGTGTGACGAGTTTGATCGAAACTTCTTGAATTTCCAACCATGGCTCAGCCTCATCACGTCGGTTGACTATGACCATCCTGACACCTACCCAACGGAAGATGAGTATTTGGCGGCCTTTCGCACCTTTGGTAGGCAGTCTGAAAGTGTCGTCGCCTGGCAAGAAACTGCCGCGTGCTTTGATGATGACAATGTGCAAGTGCTAACTGAATGTGACCCAGACATTCACTTGGCTGGTGAGCACAATCGGCGTAACGGTATGCTTGCCTTAGAAGCAGTCAAACACATGACAGAAATTGACGAAGCAAGCATCATCACCAGCATTAACCAATTCCCTGGCGCAGGTCGCCGATTTGAGAAATTGGCCGAAGGTCTGTACTCAGATTATGGTCACCACCCAGTGGAAATCAAAGCTACACTGCAACTGGCGCAAGAACTATCGGACCACGTGGTACTAGTGTATCAACCACATCAAAATGTTCGCCAGCACGAAATCATGACGCAATATACGGCAGATGTCTTTGAAGCCGCTGAAACGATCTATTGGCTACCAACCTATTTGACTCGCGAAAATTCAGAATTGCCAATCCTATCCCCACAAGAACTAACTCGCCAGATCGTCGCTTCGCGTCCTAATTCTATCACTTTTGCTGAGCTAGATGACGCGTTGTGGAACCACATCACCGCCGCACTCGATACTGGCAAGCTGGTCTTGTGCATGGGCGCTGGCACTATTGACCATTGGGTACGACAACGCGCCGCCACACTGGACGCTTAGCGATTATCACCGCTGCCGTGTAGCTGATGGCGCTCCTTACGGCTCAATAGCTTCTCATTATTCATCCGCGCCACGTCTTCCAGGCTGGAACCCAATAAATGCGCTACTGCATTGACATACCACAAGATATCTCCCAATTCTTTGAGGATATCTGTTTTGTCTGACTCCTCGAGCATTCCCCGTTTGTCACGCAGCAACTTTTTGATTTTTTCAACCACCTCGCCAGATTCACCAGCCAGCCCCAATACCTGACCCATGAGCTGCGGGCTGATGTCACCATAATCGTAGTTGTCTGACAGTGTAGTGATGGCTTTATCTGCATATTCTTGAATATTCATTATTTCTCCTTTTTTATTATTTACCTGCCGAAAATTCACTCGCGGGTACTAATTCCCATTCGTCTAAGAACCTATCAAACAATGACAAGTAACTGGCCCGCGTATTGTCCCAGATGTGTTCAGATGATAGCGCCGCTATGTCGTCTCGCGTCAACCACCGCACATCCGTTGATTCACCCGCGGCTAATTCATGGCGTGGATCCTCCTGAACTACCAGCGCATAGCAGGTGTCTGAATGGTAATGCTCTGGTGTGATGTCGTGGGTGTTCATGAGCAGCGGCTGCGGGTGAAGTGTTACTTCTGGCATATCCGCTTGATGCAGGCGCAAGGTTGGCTGCAGAACAGACAACTGATTGGTATCATAGCCAGCTTCTTCGCGCAGTTCATGTAGCATCGCTGCCCATGGCGTTTCGTCCAGTTCTATGTGGCCGCCCGGTGGTAGTAATTTCCCCAGTTTCTTATGCACATGTAGCAGCGCTCGCGGTTGATCGCCGTCGGTGCGAATAATGTATCCAGTGACTGTATGGTCGTGTTGATTTGGCGCGGTGTGAATATGTGGCATATTATTTCCTTTTCCCATCAGCTTTGGCATTAACAAACTTCGTAATTCTGCCCTCGTCCAGCCAACGCTGCTCATAGGATGTGAAGATTTTATAATCATCAGCCAGCTCAGATTCATGCAGGTCAAACGTCAATTCTTGCAGTGACCATCCGCAGGTGACCAATTGCTCCAAACTCCAACAAAAGAAATCAGTGTTGTCGTGTTTGATGAGCAGGGCGCCCTCTGCCGATAATAGGTTGCAGTACACTTCCAAAAAATGCGGATGAGTTAATCGCCGGCCGGCTGAATGTTTTCGAGGAAATGGGTCAGAGAAGGTTAACCAGATGGTCTCGAGTGATGCCGGAGTAACCAATTGATCAATTTGATCAGCCCGCGCTCGTACAAAAAAGATATTGGTGAGTCCGCGCGCTTCAGCCTCTCGGGCGCCCTTCTGCAATCGATCACCTTTGACATCAAGCGCCACAAAGGTTTGTTCTGGATGACGCGCTGCCTGCTCGACGGCAAACAAGCCATTGCCTGCGCCTATTTCCATCACCGTTGGCTGCTTATCTGGCTGGTCTTTCACTGCCAACCATTCATCATATTCAAAGCACAATGGCGAATTAGCAAACAACGCAAATTTATATTTCTTGCGTTTACGGGTGATGATGAACTGGTTTGGATCGACAAAACTCATATTATTCATTATACTAAATCTATTATGGATACGCTTACTAAGTATATTTTAGATTCCTCCAATTTTGATGAGTGGCTGAAGCAAAATGGTCTGGGTTGGCTGATGGAACAGCGTCTCATCGAGGCGTGGAGTACGGTGATTGGCGCCATTATCGCCTACTATATTGGCCGCGTTCTACTAAAATGGGGCATCAAAAGCGTTGTCAGGTCGACGGCCAAACATCGAGATTGGCACAAAAAGGACATTGAGAAGCGCCAGGAAACCCTGATTCAATTGCTCCGCAGCTTCTGGCGGATTTTGATGATTGCCTACGCATTGGCAGTGGTTGCAAATAAACTCTTTCTGGTCGATCTGTCACCGCTCTTTGCTAGCGCCGGGATCATTGGTGTGGCGTTGGGTTTTGGTGCACAGTCATTAGTCAAGGACTTCTTGGCTGGTATCTTCATCATCGCCGAAAACCAATACCGTGTTGGTGACGTTGTTGACATCATGGGTGCAGTCGGCAAGGTGGAACGTGTCGGTACTCGCTCCACAGTCGTGCGTGACACTGACGGTAATGTCCACTACATTCCAAACGGTACCATTCAGCAAGTCATCAACAAGACTATGGGCTACAGCATCTCACGATTTATCTTACAACTAGATCCGTCAGTTGACATCTCAGCCGCCACCGAAATTATCAATGACATCGGCTATAAATTATCCTTGGAAAAATCCTGGAAACGAAAAATCATCGACCCACCAAAGTTTACTTCCCTGGGCGATATCACCGGACATTCAGTGGAAGTGATCATTGCCGGTAAAACTCAGCCCTCAGACCAATGGAGTGTCACTTCAGAAATGCGGCGGCGACTGCTGCGTGAGTTCGAAAATAACGACATCAAACTAGCCACACTACCGCTCACCACCAATGGACCGTTGAAAAAATAGTTATTGATTTGACTGACTTTGGGTAATTCCTAGACTAGCGTCACTTAGCGCATCAACTGAAAAATTCTGCGAGCTTGTAGTTTTTTCAGCCTCTGCTTTGTACAGCTTCATAAATTCGTCTATGGTTGATTTGGTGATTTCACCCTGCGCCGAAAATCCCTCGTCTAGCGCCTTGCCTTGATCGATCTTTGAGCGCATCGACTTGTACTCTGGGCGGCTCAAATCCAACCGCGAAGCTCCTGACGCATAGTAGATGAACATCGACAAAGTCACTAAGATCGCAGCTAGCAACACCGAACCTGCGATAAATGCCGGCAATTTATGCTCCATTATTTGCTGGCGTATCACTTGAGTTTTTCCTTTATCTTTTCGACTTTAGTGCCATACTCAGCGATAATGTCGTTGAGCTCGCGAACTGATGATGACAATTTGAGCCGTGCATCACGAGCAATGTTGAACTGAGCATAAAAATCAGTTGGCTGATTTTTGCAATCAATCTTCAGAAGCGCTGCCAAGGCAGATTCATATTCATTATACCGAGAGGAGAACAATGACCGACCCTTTTCGAACCGACTCGTCAAGGACACCAAGTCCGCAGCATCAATCTTGTTCACTGCTAAGCGACCGTTCATGCGTGCCATCAGGCGCGAAGAAATATCATTGTACGCTTGACCGGTGTTTACTCGTAAAATTGCGTCACTATAATGCAGTCGACTGAGATTTCCACGAATATCCTGGCAATTGGCTTTAATGGCATCAATCCCATTTGCAGATTCGGTTTGGCCATCAAGAGCTTTCACGACAACTGAGGACCCGACAATCACACCAGCAACAACCATCAAAAACGCGAGACTTGTAACAGCTTGTTTCATCTGTTCCATTGTCCCGCGTTTTTTGATTGTTGTCAAATTATTTCAGGCTTTTTTCAACGTCTCCCTTGACGTCGTGAGCCGCTTCAGTGGTAGCTTTACCTACTTTTTGCGCCCCAGACTTCAGAGAGGCAGCCGTGTCTTTTGCCACCGTCTTTGCCTTTGCTGCACATTTGTCAGCATCTTTTTTCAGCTCGTTAGCCTTTTTCTTCAAGTCTTTACGAGTTTCCTTACCGCTTTTTGGTGCAGTCAACACACCAGCCGCAAAACCAGCTACCGCAGCACCTAAGACAGTTAATACTTTTTTCATAGTTTCTCCTTTGTTTGTTTATTGTTAGATTTTACTGATGAATCCTTGCTATTTCCGCCGAAAAAGCCGAGAAGCTTCAGTAAAGACTTTTCTTGGTGACAGCCATTCTGTAGCTTGTGCAATATTGTGCGCTGCTGTTTCAGCCTGGCTGGCAATACGTTTGAGTTTTACCAAGAGCGAAATTATTATACTGAACAAGATGATAATCGCCACCGAATGGACCACAATCACCGCAGTCATCAGTATAATAACTGTTTGCATGTCTTCCATACCTTTCCTTTGATTTGTTGTTTATATTCGTCATATCGACTAGCTACTATGATAGCATAGACGGTTTAAAATGTCAATACTTATATCATCGGCTGATGAGATCGTCCCGCCGCAAGCCATCCAGTGCCGCCGCAAATCGTGGATCGTCCTGTAAATCAGCGGTGATTTCAGCGAGTGACTGCCCACCAACATACCGACGCAAAATCTCACCCCGCATCTGGCGAAGACTGCCGGCAAACTCTGGCTGCTTGGTGTAGTGGCGACTAGCAGACAATTTGCCCTTGCCCTGAGCTTTCAATTCATTGCCATAATCCATCAGCGCCCAAAACCACTGGCGCGAATTTACCCGGTCCATCGTCTGCTCAACAACAGTCAGTATGTCGCGATCCGCTACCGCTTCCTGGCCCGCAAAGAAATGATTGAGATAGACGGTACGAATATTTGTCTCAATGAACGGTGTTGGCACTTGATAGGCATAATTCATGATGGCACCAGCGGTATTGACGCCAATACCCGGCAATGCAACGAGGTCATCTAGCGTAGTCACTGGGGCGCCAGTGGCAATGGCGTGTGCTGTTTGGTGGAGATATCGAGCGCGGCGATTATAGCCCAGCCCCTGCCACGCACGCAGTACTTCTGTCAGCTCAGCAGCTGCCAGTGATTGAACATCCGGAAACTCAGCGGTAAACTCTCTAAACTTCGTCAAGACGCGAGCAACCTGGGTTTGCTGCAGCATCAATTCACTCACCAGCACATAGTACAAGGTTGGCTGATCGCGCCACGGCATTGGTCGGTAGAGCTCGCGGCCTTTTTGATGGATCAGCGCCTGGAAATCATCAGTCGTCATTGCTTTAGTATACGAGAATAAACCTCACAAAGGCTAATTGTGCTATAATGGCACGGTTATGAACATATTTTTTAGACGATACATTTCAGAATTTGTGTACGGTGCGGTTGACGGCACCGTGACAACCTTTGCCGTCGTGGCAGCTTCGGCCGGAGCCGGCATCTCCAGCGCGGTTATCCTCATTTTAGGCATTGCAAACCTCATCGCCGATGGCTTCTCGATGGGTGCCAGTGCCTACCTGGCAGCCAGCGCTGAGCATGAAGATTCGGCCCGCGATACCCAAAAACGAGCCTCTCCAAAAATTATTGGTGCGGTTACATTTTTGGCCTTTGTTGCCGTGGGTAGCGTGCCAGTATTGCCGTACTTGATTGACGTCATTGCAGGCTCAAAAGTGCCAAGCACTACCTTGTTTTATATCAGCTCTGCACTAACAGCGGTTGCTTTCCTGACGATTGGCTTCATCAAAGGCAAAGTTGGTAATCAATCGCCATGGCGAGAAGCCGCCATCACCCTACTCCTCGGCGCAGTTGCCGCTGGGCTGGCCTACTTTGCTGGTGATGTATTGGCGGCGTGGCTAGGTGTTCAGTTATAATCCTGTGAGCATTCTGTCCTCGATAGTTGAATTGAATGTTAACTCTAGCATTTTCTCAATATCTATACCAATATCCTGATATAACTCAGTAGTATTTTTCGTCGTCAAATCATTTTTGGTATAGCCCAAAAGTTTCGCAGTGTTTATCACTTCCTCTACGCTATTACCCTCTATTTCAATGTATGGTTTTAGCTTCGGCCAGTGGTCAATGACGACCTGGACGCCATCCAAGTCATATTCTTGGCGTTTATTTTCTTGATAGCCGCATGGTTTAATGCCAATCTTTGCTAATATCTCCAGGGTTGTTTCTAGGTCGGAGACTTCAACCTCCCACTCGTGAGTCCCATCAATAGCGTCAGTAGTTATTTCTTTGACAGTCAGAGTAGTATGTTGCCCATCGGAGCGCAACCGTACCCAGCGATTTGGTATCGCCGGAATTGTATCAAATACATAACGGTGAAAATTATAATTACCAATCTCCTTAGCGCCGAGATTTGTCAACTTTTCTGTGATATCAGCAGGATCGACATCGTATATTTTAGCTTCATACTCTATGTTTGACACAAAAATCCTTTCATAATCTCACATCACCATCTTGGCTCACATAATTCTTGGCACCGCTGCGATACATGGCAGAGGGTTTATTTTTAGCATCAAACTCATATTTCATCAGTTCGCCAAAATAGCTAAAGTGACTGCTTTTTGCAATTTTTAGAGTGGCGTCATCAACTATTTCTAGTTCTTCAGCCATATTGAATGGTTGCCAATCGTTAGACCATAAGCCCCTCAGTCCTTTTTCCGTATCAACAACTTCATACACGCCATAATCATTGGCAAACCGCGCTTCAAACTTGCGACGGTTTTTATCAGAAGCGTCACCAAATTGATCAATAATTCCTAATATCGAATTTGTAACTATTCCTGGCGCTGTATCATACGCGTTCGCCAACACCGAAACAGTTATTCCATCATCAAGTTGCAAACACGTATTGCTGATAAATCCTGGACAGCCACCACTATGACCGACAATCCGCTTGCTGCTTTTATCCTTTTCTATATCCAAGCCCAGCCCGTAGCTACCTGCATTCGCATCATCAGCAACTTGCCACGATGGGCGCTGCATTTCCCGTTTGGAGACATCACTCAACAATTTGCCTGAGCCGACCTGTAGAGCAGCAAAGAATTTCACCAAGTCATGCGCCGTTGAGCAAAATCCCGTGGCTGGCTGCAGCGCGCCAGTTGTGATGTGTTGAAACGGTCGACGCTGCTGTTGCAAATCAAACCTACCATAGCCAGTTGCCATGTAAAGTTCTGGTGAATGTTCTGCAGCGGTTTGTTTCAAATCAAGCGGTATGATGATGTTTTCCGTCACAACATCAGCGTACGATTTGCCACTAACTTGTTCAATCACCAAACCCAGCAAGCCAAAACCAAAATTGGAATACTTGAACTCAGAATTTGGCTCAAACACTAGTTGTGACTTCATGATTTGCTGCTTGAACTCGTCTTCGTCTGGAAATTCTCCTTGAAACTGCCAAAAGCCTGACGCCTGGCCGTCACGAATCACGCCTGCTGAGTGGCTCAACAATTGACGCAAGGTTACGTCACGCCAATGCTGGTCGCTATGCTGCGCCAGCCACGGTAGATGTGCCGTCACTAAGTCATCGATGCGTAACTTGCCGCGCTCTTGTAGCTGCATTACGGCCGTGGCGGTAAAAGTTTTTGAGTGTGAGGCGACGTGAAAGAGATGGTTGGTTGTTAATTTCTCATTATTTTCTATATTTGCCAGTCCATAGGCTTTATTAAAAACTACCTCGCTATCTTTGGCTATCGCGACCGTAAATCCCGGCCAGCGCGCCCACTGACTGCGCAAGGTTAGCCATGAGTCAATGAATTTCAGCGTTCGTTTGGGGATTGTTTTCATAGATTTCTAATAACCACTATATCACGAACTAGCCGGCCACCATTTCAGCACAAAATTCCGGTAGCCTGGCGCGAGTTTGTCGGTAGCTTTAACTTCTGTCCACGTCAGCCAAACTGGGTGCTCCTCACCGCCATCACAGGCCCGACTTGGTATCTCAATACTATCATCAGCTATGGCTGTATAGCCAAGAATAATTTTATGATCTTTGACAGTGTCACTATGCGGATCGCGCACATAAAAATCAGCTGGCGTCGCATCAGTGGTGATACCCAGCTCCTCGCGCAGCTCTCGCTCTAATGCCACGTCAGGCGTTTCGCCGGCATCAATATGCCCGCCCGGCAAGCCAAAGCCATTATCGTGCGGATAATACATCAGCAGCACACGCTTGCCGTCACTGCTATACAGCGCTACTTTTACACTAACTTCGTGTCGATTATACATTACCTCCAGTATATCCGTTTCGCTATAATTCGGCAATGTATTCGTGCTACAGTAGAGATATGAATAGTCATTCTCCCTCACCTGCTACGCTCGGCGTTAATCTGGGTGGCTGGCTAGTGCTCGAACGATGGATGACGCCAAGTGTATTTGCCGGAACAGATGCGACTAACGAACATGAATTATCTAAGACCACAGATGGCCGGGCGCGCATCCAGCAGCATCGACAAACCTTCATCCAGGAAGCTGATATCAAGTGGCTGGCGCAATCTGGCATACGACTACTAAGACTGCCGATTGGCTACTGGGCGCTCGAGGATCAGCCACCGTATCTATCAGCAAAACCACAGATTGATTGGCTGATGGACACAGCCAGACGCCATGGCCTACAGGTTCTCCTCGACCTGCACGCTGCGCCTGGTGCGCAAAATGCCAGCGACCACAGCGGTAGCGGCAATACCGGTAACGTTCAATGGTATCGTCGCGCCAATCAACAAAAAACTACGCGGATACTACTGGATATCGCTAGTGAATACGGCAACCATCCAGCACTCTGGGGTATCGAACTTCTCAATGAACCACTGGTGAACACCCGACGCGAACGATGGCAGCTGTGGTGGTGGACACGCAAAACGAGCCGGAAATTGCGTGCTCAATTGCCGTCTCATGTACGCATCGTGGCATCTGATTGCTACCAGCCAGCCTGGTGGTCGGGGCGCGTCGGGTCTAATACGCTGGATATACATCATTATCAGTGCTTTTCCGACACAGACAATCAAGCAACCTCACTAACCTACCACCGTCAGGTTCTTGACCAACGGTCTGACGAGTACCGCGATTATGCCCAGCAGCAGCCGCTGATCATTGGCGAATGGAGTGCTACTTTGCCGCCAGGCATTGCTAGCGACGACACTGAATACGCTCACTGCCAATCACAACTTGCCGTACCAGCAAATGTTGACGCCTGGTTTTACTGGAGCTACAAGACCGAAAGCCCCGGGGCCTGGAACTTTCGCGATTGCCATTCTAAGGGATGGTTTGACGGTATGCTTAGCTCGCGGTAGATGGTATAATGGATATATGTCTTTTCCTAAATTAATTTACAGCATTGCAGTCCTAGTCATCATCGCTTGGGTATTGAGCATGGTGTTTCGCCTTGCCGCTTGGTTGATTAACGGGTTGCTTTACATTGCAGTTCTGGTTGTTATCATTGGGCTTATTGCACAATTTATCAGCCAGAAAAAACGACGCAAATAACTCGCCTGTCACTATAGAATAATCACGGCAGTTTATTCCGCCGTGATGTATCTTATAGCCCTAATTCTCGTAGCTGTGCTGGGTCAACCATTGACGGCGAATCCATCATCACGTCAACACCCGAACCGTTCTTTGGAAAGGCCAAGGTTTCACGGACGTTCGTCTCGTCAATGAGTTCCATGAGGATGCGGTCAACACCAAAGGCGCAACCAGCGTGTGGCGGCGCGCCGTATTTGAAGGCGTTGAGCATAGCGCCAAACTTTTCTTCGACGTAGCTTTCACTAAAGCCGAGCAGGTCAAACACTTTGTATAGCACCGCTGGGTTGTGGTTGCGCACGCCGCCGGAGCAAATTTCGTAGCCGTTCATCACCATGTCGAACTGATCTGCAACGATAGCGAGTTTGTCGGCGTCAGTCGTCGCCGATTCCAGTACCTCTAGGCCGCCCTTTGGCATACCAAATGGGTTGTGGCCAAAGTCAAGCTTCTTGCCGCGGTCATCCCATTCATAAAACGGAAAATCGATAATCCAAGCCAAGGCTACCTCATTCGATTTTTTCAGGTCGAAGTGGGCAGCAAATTCGTTTCGCAGACGACCAAGTACGGCGTTGACGACCGAGCGTGTGTCAGTACCAAAGAAGACAACGTCATCACCATCAGGGTTCATTTTCTCTATAAGCAATTGATGTTCTTCGTCTGACAAGTGTTTTGCCATTGGCGAAATCGCATCATAGCCATAAAAATCACTACTAGTGATCGGGATTACATATCCCCGTGCCTCGTCGGGATGTTTTATTTTAACATATTTAATGTAGGGTAAGCCGCCCGCACCCTCACTTGTAGCAATATCCTCAAACTGTTTGATTTGCTTACGGCTAAGATTGACACCGTTTTTCACGCAAATCGCCTTGATACACTCGGCGTTTTTGAACACGCCAAATTCGGTGTCGGCGAACACGTCGGTCAATTCAACCAGCTCCATACCAAAACGCAAATCTGGCTTATCCGAGCCATACGTCTCCATGGCGTCGCGGTAGGAAATGCGCGGAATTGGACTGCCGTCACCGACCGCGAGACCGCTCAAGTCCAGCAACTTCTTGCCAGCAAACTCGGTCGCTAGCTGCCGCATCAATGGCTCGACTTCCTGGCGGACTTCCTCGCCGTCCTCAACGAAGCTCATCTCCAAGTCCAGCTGATAAAACTCGCCGTACAGTCGATCAGCTCGCGGATCTTCATCGCGAAAACACGCCGCCAGCTGGTAATACCGCGGTACGCCGCCAACCATCAACAGCTGCTTGAACTGCTGCGGCGCTTGCGGCAGAGCATAGAACTTATTTTCCTGCAACCGGCTGGGGATCAGAAAATCACGCGCGCCCTCGGGGCTAGAATTTGCCAAAATCGGCGTCTGAATCTCGATGAAGTCCCGAGTATCCATATACTGATGCATCCGTCGGTACATCTCAGCGCGTTTTTTCAACATCTCCTGCATCTTCGGGCGGCGCAGGTCGAGGTAGCGATACTTAAAACGTAAGTCCTCGCCTGCCTGATTCTCCTCGGCAAATGGTTGGATTGGCAAGGTTTCAGCACGATTGAGAATTTCCAGATTTTCCACCACAATTTCCACATCACCGCTGGCGATATTTGGATTTTTCAAACCTTCGCCGCGCTCCGTCACCACACCACTAGCACGAATCACAAACTCATCGCGCAGGCTTTCCGCCAAACGAAACGCTTCCGCCTGCTCAGGATTAATCACCAGCTGCACCAGCCCAGTATGGTCGCGCAGGTCAATAAAAATCAGCCCACCGTGATCACGCCGGGAGTGTACCCAGCCCGCCACGGTAATCATTTCCCCAACTTTTGTTGGTGTATCAATTGCAAAAGTCCTCTGTTTCATATCTGTTTATTATACCACAGCGGCAACAGTTTTATGCTATAATCGCCCCATGGATAGCTATACGGTGGGCACTGTAGTCATCTTTTGTTCAATTACATGGATCATCGCCAGTCCTTTTGTAGTGTTTTATTATCATAAACGATATATCACAGCCTACCGGGAGCTAGAGGAATTATGCCGGGAAGTATCGCCCGCAGTAGATATCCAGTCAACCCAAATGTCCGCTTCGGAAGGGGCACAATCAACGAACAAGCAGCCCATTACCGAGAACAGGTCTAATCCAGTCACACCACTCAGCGACCATGAACTGCTCACCAAAATTCGCTCCATGTCGCCGTATGATTTCGAAAAATACATCGCTCAATTATTTGAACATTTTGGCTATTCGGCTGCAACCACTCCGTATAAACGCGACGGTGGCATCGACATTGTATTATACAAAAACGGCGTCCAAAGTTATGTCCAATGTAAAAAGTATATTAAACAAATTGTCAAAGTATCCGAAGTGCGTGATTTTTATGGTGCAGTTGTTGATCATTTACACGGAGGTGAAGCATTCTTTGTCACGACAAATATCTTCTCATCGGACGCGCGAAGATTTGTAAAATATTCTACCAATGGCAACAAAATACGGCTTATTGATAACACGGGACTACTTACCATCATTCGCGCCCTTGAAGATAAAGGTGTCGTAATACCAATTCCTGACGTATCAGACATATCTCAAAAAATTAAACCATGCCCACGCTGTCGTGGCGGTCATCTGGTGATAAGACACAGCAAAAATAATCATTCACCATTCTACGGATGCTCGAATTATCCCGAATGTCGATACATGCAAAAGATAAATTCTTAGATAGTTTCGGTAGTTTTTGGGCTATTATTGCCACGTGGATTGTGCTCGGCTACCTTACGCAGATCTTCATGGGTATCAAATTCATCATTAATTTTCTTTCCTAAAAGCGTTTCCAAAGCATCTTCCAGGCTTAACAGTCCAACTGTTTCACGGTACTGGTTGATCACGATGAATAGATGGTGTCTGGTTTTGATAAAGGCAGCCAAAGCTTGCTGCAACGATTGGTCTTCTCGAATGTAAAACACAGCGTGCTCCATAGCATCAGTAACGTGGTACGCTTTTTGCGACTTTTTGGCGTTACCGATGGTCACCAAATCTTGCACATACAGCATACCCACAACATGATCAATATCCCCATCAATCACCGGAAAACGACTGTGCCCTGTTTGATACAGCCCATCCAGAACGATGGGACCTAGTACTTCATCTTTACCTATGCTATCAATCATAGTACGTGGAATCATGGCGTCAGTGACTTTCATGTCCTTGAACTTGAGACTATTGGTGATAAGCTTTTTTTCGTCCTTGGACAATGCATCACCAGCGTTCTTGACTATCTCGAGCAGCTCCTCACGCGATTCAACATCCAATTCACTACTTTGTGACGGTACAACAGAACGGATCGCCCAAAATACAACTGAATACTTTTCAATGCAGCGAATGATTGCTCCTTCATACCGTTCATAGATGCGCTGTGAAAATTTTTGTAGCGGCGACAAGCGAGCCACGGCGCCCGAATAAAGCGCGATGACTAACGACACCAAAAAACCAACTAGCCAGTGAAACAACTCCACACCGATGACACTGAGCGACACCAATAATAATGCCGTGATCACCCGCTGCAACGAAAATAAATCAGCCAAGTAGGTGCGGCGTTTCAGTAGTAATTTTGCTTCCTCGTCACCCTGGTGCGCCCGACGTTTCAATTCAAATTGGCTATGTGACGAGAGCTGTGGATGCACCCCTAGTACCAATATCAAAATGACGATAATCAATCCATATATAACACTTAACAGCAATACACTCATGGTTTTATTTTACCTGATTTTATGCTATTATTGCTAGAGTTAATTTGGAGGACAAGAATGAACGGAAAAACCTGGGGCGTATTTATCGCAATCGTGGTGACGATACTTGGTGGCATGGTATACCTGTCAGTAACACACCGCTTAGATATTAGCGATATCGCCAAAGATCAACTCACAAAAATCATCCCTGCTGAAAAGCGTAATGGTGACATTCAGGAGCACACATTTGGGGCTGACAAGCCGAAAGTTACGATCATTGAATACGGTGATTATCAATGCCCGGGTTGTCGCACTGTTGCACCACGTATTAAATCAGCTGTCGAAAAGCACAAAGATAATGTGCAATTGATCTTCCGCAACTTCCCACTGTCTGGTCACACTCACGCTCGCCTAGCAGCGTCAGTAGCTGAGGCGGCAGGCTTGCAAGGTAAATACTGGGAAATGCACGATTTGCTGTACGAAAACCAAGACGCGTGGAGCAATGCCCAAAATCACAAACGCAACGATATCTTCATGGACTATGCCAAGCAGCTCAAACTCGATGAATCACGCTTTGCCAATGACCTAACAAGCGACCGCGTATTGCAAAAAATTAGTTTTGACACTGCCGTTAGCCGTGCACACGAAATTACTGCTACACCAACCATATTCATCAATGGCAAAAAGGTAGAAGACCTCAACAGTATTGACGCTGAGGTAGAAAACGCGCTCAAAGCAGCAGGTGTTTCTACTGAGGAAAAGAAGGCTGAGTAGATTACCGTAAATCAATCTAAAACCGCCCGGGTTTAGCGCTCGGGCGGTTTTAGATATGTTATTGTGCTATGTATGTTTGCCATTCGGCAGGCACTACATCCACTGCGATCTTTTTGCGTCGTGATGACACAAAATTGATTGCTATCGGCATGTATTTGTACTCCTTCGTACTAAATGCAGCCTCACGCGCTTCGACCTTTATTACAAACCGCAACTCAATGCTTCGGCGCGAGACACGTCAACCATAGTACCAAAGGAAATATAGCACGTCAAGTGCTTACTCCCTACTTTATTACTTTTAATTTTAGAATAAGCGGAATCGCTTGGCAAGTAGTAATGTTAGTAAAATTAACAACAGTGTGATACCCATGATGGCAGCGTAGGCCCACCACTCACCCTGAAACGGCAATCCGATATTCATGCCATACATACCGTAAAACACATTTGGTACCGCTAGTAGAATAGTGATAGTCGTCAGCACCTTCATGCGCTGGTTCAGAGTATTGTTAGCAATAGTTGAATAAGCGTTTTGAATACTGTCAATCGTTTGGGTGCTCGAACCAATAGCCACTAATAATTGGCGGGCATGCAATATAATATCCCCAAAAGCTTCAATATCACGCAGATTAAACAACTGCCGACGATTTGCCTCCAGCTGCCCAACAACCGTCACCAAGCCCTCCAAACCACTTCGATATTCATTGAGGCTATCTTCAATAGCGACGAACTCAACAAAGTCCTCGTTTTGGACATCAAAATGCGTGAGCCGCTTGCGAGCAGTGGTAATTTTGGTCGACAGCGCATGGAGCCGCTGCTCGTATTCAGTGATGATGGAGGCGATGACAGCAGACACTACCGCAGAGGGCTGACGCGTGTCAGTAGTCATAAAAGCATCGGTATCTAACGGCGAAAAAGAAGTGTGCGGACTGGCAGTTACGAGCCGATCACGCGACACTGCGATGAGTATCGGGGCGGTTTTGGCGGCATCAGCCGGACCAACTGGCAAACGCAAGAAGATGTATTCCACACCATTACTAAACTCTGTTCGTGACAACTCACGGACATCACAAACGTCACGCAGTATATTTGCGTTCAATAAGAGTTTATCTGACAGGTCAGCCACATCCAGCAACTTACCAGATATATGCACCCACGCGTGAGAGCGAGGACGACTGACTTTTTCTAAACGCTCACCTGCCGCTGATCGCTCAAAGTATTCCACCACCATATACTTTGATTATACGAAAAAAGGTTATGTTTTGCTACTAGCAGCAGTTATTCCCAGCGGAATAGTTTAATAGCCAAGGCGTAGACGATGACGATACACAGCAGAACTCCACCAAACTGCGGCAGAACTTCTGTCAGGCTGGCATGTTCTGTTGATATCAATCGAAGACCATCGACAACGGGGGTCATTGGAATATATTGACTGATAGACTTGAGCCACTCTGGGAACAAGAATGATGGGAAGAAGGCGCCAGATAAGAACATCATTGGGAAAGAGATGAGATTTGAGAGTGGCGCTGACTGATTTTCGTTTTTAGCCCACGCACCAACGATCAATCCAAGTCCAACCATCATCACGGCAGCCAATGTCAAGAATGGCACAAACAACAACCAGTCGCCACGCATCGTAAATTTAAACAGTAGCATACTGACAACCAGCATCAAGGCAGCACTTGCCAAAGACACCAAGGTGTAGACGATAGCCGTAGAAATAATGAGCTGACCAGAAGTAAACGGTGCAGCCCGCAAGCGACGATAGTTACCTTTTTGCTTTTCGGTTGGCATTTGGTTTGCCAGACCAAAGATACCCATGCTCATCAAGCTAAACGCTAATAGCCCAGTGAAGGTGTAATCAAACGTCTTCAGAGCTTCATCGCCAACTGCCTGTGAAGCTACCTTAAACGGCGGTTCTGGCTGACCCATGGCTTTATTGATACTACCAACAATCTGACCCATCACAGCGGTCAGTGCACTGGCAGCCTGATCTTGCCCTTTAGCGTGCAGCACGTTCAGTGTACCAGACGGGCGAGCTTGTGCACCTTCACCTTTGACTTCACCAAACTCTTTTGGTAGCTCAATGATACCGTCAATTTCCGAACGCTTCATCTTTTCTTTAGCTTCATCGATATCTTTCACGTCCTGAACTTGCAGCAGTTTTGACTTGTCATTTTTTGCATCATCGACAAATTGCTTGGCGAACTCAGTGTTGGAGTGGTTAATGATAGCAACCTTGAAATTGGTCGTCTGATTATTAAAAATCGAACCAAACACAAACAAGAAAATCAGCGGGAACAAAAAAGTAAAGAACAATGCCATTTTGTCACGCAGCAAACGCTTAAGACCAGCTACGACTTGACCAATGATACCTATCCAATATTTTTTCATACTACTAATCCCGTATCGCCTTTCCTGTAAGATCGATGAAAACGTCTTCCAAATTTGCTTGTTCAACCACCTGCTTTTTCTTAAAGCCGCGCTTGAGTAACTGTTGAATCAAGTTATGTGGCGAATCTGTAGTGATGATTTGACCATTGTCCATGATTGCCAACCGATCACATAGCAATTCAGCCTCATCCATGTAGTGTGTTGTCAGCACGATAGTAACGCCCTCTTCACGTATTTGCTTGATCAGCTCCCACAAGTTGCGACGCGCTTGTGGATCCAAACCAGTGGTTGGCTCGTCCAGAAACAAAACTTTTGGACTATTGACCAAGGTCGAAGCGATAGCAAAACGCTGTTTTTGTCCACCGGATAGCTGTTCGACATAATTCTTAGCTTTCTCTGTTAATTGAACCTTGGCCAGCAGCGCAGCCACGTCAACTTTACCGCCATACAAACTGGCAAACATTTTCAATTGCTCAGTTAATGTCAAGTGGTCATAAAAGTTGGTCGACTGCAGCTGAATACCAATGATGTCTTTGATCTTTTTGGGATGTTTAGCTACGTCGATACCATCAATGACAGCCGTACCGTCATCGATAGTACGCAATGCTTCCAACATTTCTAGCGTTGTTGTTTTACCAGCGCCATTAGGACCCAAAATACCGAAGATTTCGCCCTTTTCGACACTGAAATCTATGCCTTTTACCACTGTTTGATCACCGTAGCGCTTGGTCAAACCGTGGACATCAATAATATTACTCATACTTCTAGTATAGCACTAGTTAAGAAATAGGGTTATTTGGTTCTGTGTACCACTAGCGGCGGCGCAAGAAATAATAACCAATCAACAATGCCGCCACAGCGCTGACGCCGGTGATTTTCCAAAACATTGTTGGGTCATCACCACCAGGAACTGGTACATTCATACCAAACAAGCCAGCGACCATGGTCGGTATAGTGAGTGCCACCGTGATGACAGTCAGCAACCGAATGGTTTCGTTCAGGCGCGTGTCCATCACTGCCCGGTAGCTATCGCGCACATTGGTTATGGTACGCAGCAACGATTTACAGCGACTGATCACCTGCTCCAGATCAATGGAAATATCTTCAACATCTTCCTTAGCATCCGACCGAAGCATCAACGCTTTGTGAGCAATCATTCGCTCCACTGACAAGTTCATCGGCACCAAAGCGTCCATATAATCATTCAATTTACGCTCATATTCAGCTAACGTGGCAATATCGCGCGCTCGCAATGTTCGAATGTCGCCAGTCGCCGCCCGCATTTGACGGTTGATGGCAGCCACGCGGCGCTGGTATTGCGTTGCCAGGGCATCAATCATATCCACCAACAAGGCAATGCGGCTTGAAGTGGACGCCACATGTTTATCGATGAATGGCTGCCATAGTCTCCCCAGACTGTCTCGCGAAATAGTGATGATATAATCCGCATGAATTACAAACAAAATTGGCGTGGTAAAGTCGTTAAAATCATCGTCAGTATCCGGTAATCGGGCAATCAAATATGTCCGCTCATTGTCCGCGTCCAAGCGAGGAACCTCATGAGGGTCCAGTGCGTCAGTGATGATATCAGCATCAATTCCCAACGACAACAGCTGAGAAATCTCCTCTTCATTTGGCCGCTCACAACGAATCCAAGAACCTTTGACTAAGTTCTCTCTGATAGTTAGCTTGCCAGAATCGTCAGACTTAAGATACTGCAACATACCTATTATTTATATCATGAAAATTAGATAAAAGCAATGCTTTGGCTATGAAACAATCCGCGTGCCCACTGTCCCGTCAATAGCCTCGGTGGTTTTTTCCAATGAGGTAATGACTGCGGTACGACCCTCGCCACCTGACACAAATTGTAAGGCTGCTTGCGCTTTTGGCAGCATGGATCCAGCTGCAAACTGACCATCGTCAATGTGTTTTTGCATCTCTTCTGCAGAGATTTGCCCCAAGGCTTCTTCGTTTGGCTGGTTGAAATTAACCTTGGCTGCATCAACTGAAGTCAAAATCAGCAGAGTGTCTGCGTGCAGCAAATTAGCCAAGGTTGCCGCTCCAAAGTCTTTATCGATGACTGCTTCAACGCCCTTGAGCGTGCCGTCTTCCTGACGCAATACGGGGATGCCGCCACCACCAGTTGACACCACCAGAACACCCGCTTCAACCAAGGCTTTGATGATCGGTGCTTCAACAATTTCCACTGGTTTTGGTGATGGCACCACACGGCGCCAACCACGACCAGCATCTTCCTTAACAACATAGCCACGCTCAGCCTGCACCGCCTTCGCTTCTTCTTCTGAATAAAATGGGCCAATTGGTTTGGTTGGGTTTTGGAACGCTGCATCATCCCTAGAGACAATGGTCTGCGTCACCAAACTGACGGCATGTTTGTCAGTCATCTGATGAGCCCTGAAGCTGTCTTGAAAGGCTTGCTGCAACCAAAAGCCGATCAGACCTTGACTCATAGCCCCACAATCATCCAGTGGTAAGCTCGGTACATCATCAGTATTAACAGCCTCTTCATGCAAGACAATGTTTCCCACCTGGGGACCGTTGCCATGAACGATAGCTATTCTGTGTCCTGCTTGAACAAGTGGTAATAACTGTCGTATCGTCTCAGCCGCTACTCGGCGCTGTGCCTCTGAAGAGGCTTCGCCCTGCTTCTGCAGGGCGTTACCTCCAAGAGCAACGACAATAGTTCGCTGCTTATCCATAGGCTATCCTAATACTCCAAAGGCAGCGATGACCACAACGCTGATGATTGCGAAAACTGCCATGATTGGTGCTGAACGTCGCAGCCATGCGCGGTATGAGACACCAGCCAGCGCCAAACCACCCATCAAGGAAGCGATGGTTGGTGCCATCATGTTAAGCAAACCTGATGCTGTAGCAAAGGCTGCCACCATGACTTCTTTGCTTGAGCCAACCAGATCAGCAATCGGCGCAATAACTGGCATAGTTGCTGCTGCCAGACCTGATGATGATGGTACGATGAATGACATTGGCAAGTAGAACAGATACGCCAGCACGCCAACAACGCCACCGCCAGCATCTTTCAGAAGCGCTTCACCCCAGCTGATAATAGTATCTTGGATCTCACCATTGGTCATCACGACAGAGACGCCGGTTGCCACTGCGATAATCAAAGCAACTGGTAAGATATCTTTCACGCCGTCAATGAAGGTGTCAACTGGGAAAATACCTTCTTTCTTAAACTCTTTATAGTAAATTGCGGTAATAACAATTGTTGAGATTAAGAATAATGCGGTAATTTCATTAAAGTACCAGTCACCAAAGGCCGCACTATGCACTACGCCAAATACTGCACCGATAATTGGCAACTCTGAAGCCCACTTAAACAGGTCGGCGAATAATGTAATTTCCCAACTTCCCCAAGGAATCAGCGAAAGGACCATCAAGACAAAGGTAATAGCGAAGACGCCCATGACGACTTTTCGTGGACCAGTAAATTTTGGTACGTTCGTCATATCCAAGGCTACTGTGACTGGCTTATAACGAACATCTTCCTTGTACTTGCCTGCTTTTACCTTTGCTGCGTAACGCATAGTAAAGATGATTGCCGCGATCAAACATAGCACCAAAATGATAGACATAATTGGAATAACATTGCCCAATTTAACATCAGCAGTCTTTGCGGCAACACCGGTGGAGAATGGGTTAATAGTCGAACCAAGCACACCAGCACCAGCACCCAGTACAATCACCATCACACCAGTCATTGCGTTATAGCCGGCAGCGATCATCATCGGAATAACTAGCGCGTAAAACGCCACAGTTTCTTCCTGCATACCGTAAGTTGTACCACCGATAGCAAACAACGTCATTAAGATTGGAATGAGCCATTTTTCTTTGCCCTTCATCTTACGAAGTAGCGCACCGAGTGAAGCATCCAGGGCGCCAGTCTTCATGGTAACGCCCAAGAATCCACCAAGTACCATAACGAAGACTATAACATCTAGCTTATCGGACATACCTTTAATTGGTGCCGTGAAGACGTCCCATAAGCCTTGCCGGTCATGCTTGTCAACTTTCTCTTCTTTACCGTCCTTTTCTTCAGTGACGGTGCGGTCTTTTTCAACCACATGATACGATCCCGCAACACGGTTACCATCGTCATCAGTCTTATAGACGCCCGACGGAATAATCCATGTCAATGCTGCCATGATCGCAATCACGACAAACAAAATCGTAAACGCCGATGGTGATCGAAGCTTCTGCTTTGTTTTTTTAATTTTTTCTACCATTGCCTCGGAGCCTCCTTCACTCCCTTATTACGACAACTACTACAGTGTCAAAGCCATGACAGCTTTAATTGTATGCATACGATTTTCCGCTTGATCGAACACAATCGAATGCGGCGAGCGGAACACCTCATCCGTTACCTCCATAGAATCTAGACCAAAATCTTCCTGAACTTTCTTGCCAGTGATAGTCAATGCGTCGTGGAATGCCGGCAAACAGTGCATGAACTTAACCTCAGGATTTCCTGTCAGGTTGATCATGTCACGGTTAACCTGGAAGTTGCGTAATTGGTTGATACGCTCAGCGAACTTGTCTTCCTCACCCATCGACACCCAAACGTCAGTATAAATCACGTCAGCATCACGCAGAGCTTCCTCAAAATTATCAGTGATAGTGATGCGCGCGTGGCTTGATCGTGCCAAGTGATGCGCCCGGTCTACCAGCGACTGTTCTGGGTGTAGTTCACGTGGTGCCAAGATACGGAAATCAACGCCCATGATGGCTGAACCAATCATTAGCGAGTTTGCCATGTTATTGCGGCCATCACCAACGAACACCAGCTTGGTGCCTTTGAGCTTGCCGACATGCTCCTCGATAGTCATGAAATCAGCCAGAATCTGTGTCGGGTGGAATTTGTCGGTCAGGCCGTTCCAGACTGGAACGCCAGCATGACGAGCCAACTCCTCAACTGTCCCGTGATCAAACCCGCGAAATTCAATACCATCAAACATGCGGCCCAGCACCTTGGCGGTGTCTTCAACTGTTTCTTTTTTACCCAGCTGAATGTCATCTTTGCCGAGGTATTCTGGCGCGACACCCAGGTCATTAGCCGCCACCGTAAAGGCACAGCGCGTGCGAGTTGAGGTTTTCTCAAACAACAGTGCCACGTTTTTTCCTTCATGAATTCGGTGCGGTACACCAGCGTATTTCAATCGCTTGTATTCACGTGCTGTGTCCAGCAACAGGCGGATTTCTCCCGCAGTATAATCATTCAGTGTCAGGAATGATCGTCCTTTTAAACTCAACGCCATTATACGTCCTCCCTTACTATCGGCATACTCATACAGCGTGGGCCACCGCGACCGCGTCCAAGCTCTGATCCATTGACCTCAATCACTTCAACGCCAGCATCGCGTAATTTCTGGTTAGTGACGTAGTTACGGTCATAGGTCACCACAACGCCTGGTGCAATCGCCAAGGTGTTTGAGCCGTCATTCCACTGTTCGCGAGCGGCAGCAATTCGGTCGCCACCACCACACTCAATCAACGTCACTGCTGGCAAGCCCAAAGCAACTCGCAAGACATGTTCCAAATCAGTTTCACGAGTGATGCGTGGGAATGGCTGACCTTCAACTTTTTCCAAAATAAAGCAGTTGATTTTACCGCCGTGGTCACGAATTTCTGGGTGAATGGTAAACTTATCATAGTCAATCATGGTAAACACCGTGTCGAGGTGCATGAACGCATGCGACTTTGGAATTTCCATGGCGATAACCTTTTTGAAATCAGAACCAGCAAACAACTTGGTTGCCATTTTTTCAATTGCTTCAGCAGAGGTACGCTCGCTGATACCAATCGCCATCACTTCTCGATTCAGCACCAACTCGTCACCACCTTCAATGGAATAATTTTCATGGCGGTCATACCATACTGGTACGTTTTTGCCAGCAAACCGTGGGTGATGGTCGATGATATAGCGCATGAACAATGACTCGCGACGGCGAGCTGGCCAGTGCATCTTGTTAATTGTCAGGCCTTGACCAATTGCCGCAGCCGGATCACGCGTAAAGTACAAGTTTGGCATTGGGTCAAGATAAAATGGATAGTAATCTTTCTCGACCATGTCATGTAGCTGCTGATGGTGCTCTGGTGGCAAAGTGATTTCATCTTTACGAACACCAGCCATCAACTTGCGAACCATGGCGTGGGTTGGCAAGTCTAGCAAAAATTGACGCAACGTTTCAGTGACACGACGAGTACCTTGCTTGGAGTTAGCAAGCATGTCGTCGACAAACTGCTCACGCAACGCATCAGTCGCCAAGGCTTCTGTCGCCAATTGGTCCAAGTACAACACTTCTATGCCACACTCACGTAAAACTTGCGCAAAAGCGTCATGTTCTTCTTGTGCTTTTTTAAGATATGGGATGTCGTCAAATAAAAGGTCGGTCAGATAATCCGGAGTCAAATTTTCCAACTCCTCACCTGGCCGATGCAAGACAACTACTTTTAATTTCCCGATTTCCGATGTAATATGTATTGGATCCATACCCCCGTCCCCTTTTTGTTTATGGTTATACTAATAATATAGCATATACCAAATAGAACACAAGCATCATTCAGAGGTTAGCTCATCGCCGAATGATAGCCAATGACGACTCGACTACCACCCGAGCTGGATGGCGCTTCAGCCACTCATCAACCGCTCGCGCTGCTCCTGGCAGGGCTTCATTGGCATAATCATCAACGATGATAGTCGCTGTTTCCTGAAACTTGCCGTCACACACGCGAAACGAGTCAACGATTGATTCATAAAAATCGCCATCAAAAAATGCAAAGATGATACTTTCCGGCACATCCTCGGGGGTGAGATCAGCGAACCAACCTTTATGAACGGTTGGCAGCTTCAAGCCAGCCTTTTTGAAGTTTTGGATGAAGGTTTTGCGTGGTGCGAGCAGTTCACCGGCCTTGAACTGCTCGCCAGCAACGCTGGCGTCGGCTTGGGTTTTTTCCGGCAAGCCCGCGAACGAATCGTAAACATGAAACTCACCGGCAAAATCATAAGCGTCCAGCAACCGCCGGATGAACAAACTCGTCGTGCCGACATAACAGCCAAATTCCACAACGTTACCAGTCGCGCCGCTTTGCAGCACTATTTCTAGCTCGCGCAGCAAAGCGCCAAGTTCTTTGGCGTCAACTTGGTCGGAGATGATGGGATATTTGGCAAGGAGTTGGTCGGTGATCATTACTGTCATCAGTATACCAGCTTCATGCTACAATCATAGTATGAAAATCACCAGCCCCGCCTTCGCCGAAAACGCTAAGATACCAAAAATTTACGCCAAGCTCGGCGGCAATCAGCGCCCACCGCTTGCGATTGATGACGTACCAGCAGACGCCAAAAGTCTGGCAATCATCTGCCACGACCCTGACGCGCCTGGCCGCGATGGATTTTATCATTGGACAGTTTGGAATGTGCCGGGCAAAACCGCTGAAATTTCTAGCGAATCGCTACCTGCGGGTGCCGTCGAAGGGATGACCAGTTGGAGTCGTCCTGGCTGGAACGGGCCACAGCCACCGTTTGGTACGCACCGCTATCAATTTTATGTGTACGCACTGGATACGACACTGGACTTACCAGACACCACCAAACCCAAAGAACTCATCGCCGCCCTCACGCCACACATCATCGACCGGGCCGTGTTGACTGGAAAGTTTGGTGTGTTGGATATTTTGCGACGGGAATAAGATGCTTATATTACCTAAAGACAATAGATGCAGTAATAACTCAACAAAATAGTAGTACTAACTAGGATCTAATATATTTTAGGACTTCATCAAAGGTCTTGTTGCAGAAATATTCCATCAAATGTGGATTGTATCTAAAAAATTCATAAAGGACTTTTTGCACAAAATCTAAATCTATCTCTCCGCAAATTTTGAATAATTTGTAACGACTTCCGATACTCCTGCCAGGATCTCTTCCTTGTTGAACTAGACTTAAAACATCAAGATATTCATTAATACCAAACACTCTTACGGCACAATCTATGTGCTCTATAGACTGGCGGTTTTGATCATACACAAAATGTGCATATTTTTGTATATAATATTTCTTTCCAAAATTTGGAGACTTCGCGCCATAACTAGATATTTGAGGAGTGTATTCTTCAATGGAGAATTGGCGTAATTTCTCGTCCATCATCGATGTGCGGAAATGAGTTTGTAACACAGGATATGATAAACCGAGTGCTTGAGTTTCCTTTCTTGTTTCATCAGATCCATGAACAGTCCAAAGTTCTTTTTTGTTGTCAGAGCTCAATATATCTATATCAAATGGGGCACCGTGCCAATAATCAAGTTCAACTATATTAGTATATCCATTCATGGTGCTCGATCGCAGAGAGTCTAATCTTGCGTATACTCTATAGTTCTTTTCTAAAGCCATTCGTAAAAGCGGCGGAATGCCAACAAAATTTCCTCCAAAACCACGCCTCATAAATTGATGCAAATAAAGGCGCGTACTCTCGTCTATCTCTAAAGTGTGGTTTTTAATAATTATTCTCGGGTTAGCAAGATCTATGAGACCTGCATTATCAACGCTGAGGCCGTACTTTTTTGCAATTTTGAAATTATTCAAATTATCTACATACTCATCTATACCTGGTATATATTCACTTATAAGATATATTGCCAACCATTGAGCTAGCCTTTCCAAAATAACATTTCCTTTGCTGTCTTTTGCTTGAAAAATAATTTGTGCGTAATTCACTCTGTCAGAACTGCTTTGTGTATTAGAATTGCCAAAAATGTCTTTATATTTCTTGATATACTCTTCTAGTATTTTTAACAGTTTTTCAATTTCATCATCATTATGAATAGCGATTAGTTCATGAATCAAAAATTCATTTTTATCATGAACATCCTGAGCAATGTCCCTCATCAACGATTGTAAAGACTTATCTTCATCCATCAGCTTCAATATTTGATCCAAGCCCTTTGAACTGCCCATAAAATACCTTTCTTCAAATAATTATCAAGAAACAAATAGCACCTACTAATTTATTCAAATCAAACACTCGCCCAATTACTCAGCAAACTGGCTATTATACAGCTCGGCGTAAAAGCCGTTCTGCTGCAGCAGTTCGTCGTGATTGCCTTGCTCAATGATGTTGCCGTCACGGACGACCAAGATCAGATCAGCATCGCGAATAGTGCTCAGCCGATGAGCGATGACGAAGCTGGTTTTGCCCTGCATCAACTTGTCCATGGCTTTTTGGATGAGCACTTCAGTGCGGGTGTCGACCGAACTGGTGGCTTCGTCCAAAATCAGCATCGGCGTGCGCGCCAGCATTGCCCGGGCGATCGTCAGTAGCTGCTTCTCGCCCTGTGAAATGTTCGTGGCTTCCTCGCCCAGCATCATGTCATAACCGCCCGGTAGCGACCGCACAAAGTGATCGACATGCGCCTCCTTGGCGGTGGCAACCATCTCTTCCTCGCTTGCCGTTGGATTGCCATACAGCAAATTTTGACGAATCGTGCCATTAAACAGCCAGGTGTCCTGCAGCACCATGCCAAACAGTTGCCGCACGTCGCTGCGCTTCATGTCCGCGATATTGACGCCGTCAATTTTGATCGCGCCGCCGTTAATTTCATAAAATCGCATCAACAAATTGACCAACGTCGTTTTGCCCGCGCCCGTCGGACCGACAATCGCCACGCGCTGGCCCGGCTTGATGTGCGCCGACAGGCCTTTGATGATGGTTTGGTCAGGCTTATAGCCAAAGACCACATTGTCAAATTCAACCTCGCCCTTGACGTTCGCCAATTTTACCAAATCCTTGCCTTCCGATTGTTCCTCTGGCTCGTCCAAAAATTCAAACACGCGCTCGGCGGCAGCGGCGGTCGATTGCAGCACATTGGCAATGTTAGCAACTTGCACCAGCGGCTGATTGAATTGGTCAATGTATTGGATGAAGGCTTGGATGTCACCAATTTTCAGCCGGCCGTTAATCGCCAGCCAACCGCCCAAAATCGCCATGACGACGTAACCGATATTGCCGATGAAATTCATGATCGGATAAATCAACCCCGACAAGAACTGAGCTTTCCAGGCGCTTTCCTGCAGCTGATCGTTCACCCGCGAAAACTTAGCCAGCGACTTTTTCTGGCCGTTGAACACGCGCATCACTTGATGGCCGCTGTACATTTCCTCGATATGGCCGTTCAATTCTCCCAGCTGCGTCTGTTGGCGAAGGAACTGTTTTTGCGAACTTTTGGCGATCAGCGTCACCACGCCGCCAGCCAGCGGCAGCACCAATAGCGCCACAAGCGACATTTGCCAGCTGATGGAAAACATCATCACCAAAATCCCTAGCACCATCACCGTTGAGGAGACGATTTGCGACAGGCTTTGATTGAGCGTTTGACTGATGGTATCGACATCGTTGGTAACGCGGCTGAGCACTTCGCCGTAGGTTTGCTTGTCAAAATAACTCAGCGGCAGGCGGTTGATTTTCTCGGACAATTGCCGGCGCATTCTGAAAGTAACCGTTTGCGTCACTTGGGTCATCAGCCAGGTTTGGATGTAGCGGAAAATGGCGCTAAGTATGTACAGACCAATCAGTAAACTAACGACCTGCCAAATGGCATCAAAGTGGAATTCTGGGCGCTGGCTGAGATCCAGCTTTTTGATGGTCTCGAGCTGGTTGGATGGAATTTGACTTTCAATTTCCGACTGGTTCGGGAGCCGTTTCAAAACATCAGCACCAGTCGTGCCAGCCGGCAGCGAAGCACCCTTCGGCAGCTTGCTGGTGATGGTTTCGTAGGCCTTCATGCTGACATAATCTTCGACGATTTGGTTGGTGGCGCCGCCCAAAATTTTCGGACTAGCAATCGCAAACATCGTACTACCGACTGCAAAAACCGCCACCATGAGCATGTGCCAGCGGAACTCCGCCAAATATTTAGCTAACTTCTTGACCGTGCCTTTGAAATCCTTGGCTTTTTCGCCCGCGCCCATACCGCCGCCCATTGGGCCGCCCATCTTCACTGGCTGGCGTTTTTTCATGCTTTGCTGAGCCATTACGCCGCTCCTTTCGCGGTCGTCGCCGACATTTTCTGTAGGTCGTCTTCTGAGAGCTGAGAGGCGGCAATCTCTTGATAGACTTGGCATTTTTTCATCAATTCCTGGTGCGTGCCCTGACCAACAATTTTACCTTCGTCCAGCACAATGATTTTGTCAGCGTTCATGATGGTATTGATGCGCTGGCCAACGATGAGTACGGTTTTGTGCTTGGTTTCTTTGGCGAGTGCCGAGCGCAATTTGGCATCAGTTTTGAAATCCAGCGCCGAGAACGAATCGTCAAAAATGTAGACATTTGGTTCAACAGCAATCGCCCGAGCAATCGATAAACGCTGACGCTGGCCGCCGGAAACATTGCTGCCGCCTTGAGCGATATCATTTTTGTAGCCATTTTTTAGCTCGCCGATAAACTCAGCGGCTTGAGCGATTTTAGCGGATTTTTCGACCAATTTTTGGCTGGCTTTGGCATTGCCGTACTTGATATTGCTGGCGATCGTCCCGCTAAACAACACGCCTTTTTGCGGTACGTAGCCAATTTGATCGTACAAATCTTCCAGCTTCAAATTTCTGATATCCACGCCGTCCAGCAAAATCTGCCCCGCCGACACATCGTAAAACCGCGGAATCAAGTTGATCAACGTTGATTTGCCCGAGCCAGTGCTGCCAATGAACGCCGTGGTTTGCCCCGGTTCGGCCGTAAAATTGATGTTAGAGAGCACCGGCAGATCAGCATCTGGATAAGTAAACGTCACGTCTTTGAATTCGATTTTACCCGTAGCGTCATGCGGCAATTGCTGCGGCGACGGCGGATCAACAATTGACGGCAGCGTGTCGAGCACCTCGCCCACCCGCTTTACCGAAACGGCCGCTCGCGGCACCATAATGAATACCATCGACAATAGCAAGAAAGAAATGATCACCTGCATGGCGTATTCCAAAAACGCCATCATATTACCAATCTGTAGATTGCCGCTGCTGATCAAATGCGCACCGAACCAGACAATTGCCACGCTAGAAAAGTTCATCACCAGCGTCATGATCGGGTCAAGCAGCATCATTAGCCGATTGACAAATAAATTCATTTTATTCAGCTCGGTATTGGCTTGCTGGAACTTTTTCTGCTCAATCTTTTCATTGTGAAAGGCGCGGATGACTTTCAAACCGACCAGATTTTCACGCGTCACCAAATTGAGCTTATCCACCAGCGTTTGCAATTTCTTAAACCGCGGCACGGCAATCACGAACAGCACGGCAATGACGACCAGCAATACCGACACTGCCAGCGCGATGATCCAACTCAAATCTGGCGCGTTGTGGATGGCTTTTTGCAGACCGCCAATTGCCATGATCGGCGCCATCAATGCCAGACGCAGCAGAAGGATTGACGTCATCTGAATTTGCTGAATGTCGTTGGTCGAGCGGGTAATTAGCGAGGCGGTAGAAAATTTATTGAAATCCGCCAGCGCGAAACTTTCGACTCGCTCAAACAGTTCTGTCCGCAGTTTCTGCGCCATACCGGTGGCAATTCGAGCCGCCAAAAATCCGATGACGATCGAACACAATCCGCCCGCCGCCGTCACCACAATCATCGCTAGTCCGTTGTGCCAAATCGCCGGCATGTCTTGCTTAATGATGCCGTTATTGACAATTTCCGACATCTTATCAGGCAGCCACAAATTCGCCATCACCATGGCGTAGGTAAAGCCGACTAAGATGATAAACATCAGCCAGTAGCCGCTAAAAATCCGTAAAATATGCTTCATAATTGTTCTTTTAGTACCTCAAATCCAGTCTCTATTTTACCATAATACAAGCCAACCGTCACAGCGCCTCATTGGACAAAAGTATCTGCTGGACGTATACTGTTTTTAGCGTCGGGGTGTGGCGCAGCTTGGTAGCGCGCACCGTTCGGGACGGTGAGGTCGCTGGTTCAAATCCAGTCACCCCGACCATAGGAATTATCTGAAGCGTACGTTCACCAACGAGAACCTCTGGCGACCACAAAAGCAAAGGAGGTTGTATGCGGCGACGAGTTAATGTGCGCGGGATCATCATCAACGATCAGGGCGAGCTTTTTTGCCAACAATTGACCGCCAACAATGGCAAAGGGCGTAATTTTTGGTGTACGCCAGGCGGCGGCTTGAAAAGCGGTGAAAGTTTGCTGGACGGTTTGCATCGGGAGATGATTGAAGAAACGGGTGTTGAACCAGAGATCGGAAAGTTGTTATTCATACAACAATTCGCCGAGTCGGGTGAGCAATTAGCACACGGCCCGAACGAGCAATTGGAATTTTTCTTTCTCATCACCAACTGGCAAGATTACCAGCACATCGACCTGAAACAAACATCGCACGGCGTCAAAGAAGTGGCGAGATGCGGCTTTGTTGATCCAAAAACCACGCGAATTTTACCGAGTTATCTGACAGAAGTTGATCTGGACTGGCTGATTAACAAATCAACTGAAACTCAAATTATGAGCGAGCTATAACTACTCTGTTCTGTCCTTATCATCCTCAGGCTTATCTGACTGTTGTTCGGCGACAAGTTCTGCACGAACTTCCTGCTCGATCTCTTGGCGCAGTCGTTGACGTTCCTCGTCAGACACCGCCTGTGCCTTTTGTTTATAAGCCTGCGCCCGCATCAACACAGGCGTCACCACCAACCCAAATACCGTTAAGATGCCAAAGATGGTCAATAATTGCCAGTTGGCGGTCAGAACATCACCACCGTGTTCTTGCCACAAAATACTCAGGCTCACTAAACTCAACAAACTCGCGCTACTAATGGTCAGCGTCACCAGTCCTGAGATGATCGAATCGTTACGCTTGAAGGAAAGAAACTTGGCAGTCAATGCAGTCAGCGATGTGATGATAAACGCGGTAATTGTCAGCTTGAGCAATGTTTCTTTGAGCCGACCGCAAAGCATATAATCATACCCTTCAGCAAACTTGTAGCTGGCGCTCGTATTACAAATACCTAAAGAAGGTAATAATTCCCACACCAATATCAACGCGCCCAACAACCACAAAGCATTGACAATTAACGATACGACCGACAGTGTTTTGATCAAACGCTGCTCATCCTCCAGGCGGGCAACTCCTCCCATGGCAAACAACGAGGCGACGGCGGTAAACAAGGTAGTTGTCAAGATTCGCCAGTCCACTGGCCCAGACAAAGTAGCCATGATTCCCATGAGAGCACAAACCGAGAAAAGGCTGATGGATATATATAACAAAAATTGGCGTACTTGTGATAACTGATTCGTTTGTTTCATGTTGTTACTATACCATAATGTTTATGTTAGCGCATGGCCCGAATCATCTGTCTCAGCTGCTCGACCGCTCGGGCGCGGCGCTCATGTGTCCAATAGGTATCAGCTGTCACCTTTTCGCCATCAGCGGTGGTTTCCTGCAGGAAATGACCGACGATGTGACCGTCTTTTAGCGCCGTCACATCAGGAACATACACTCGTGGTTGTCCGCTCTCGTCGGTGCGAAGATGTGGCTTCAGTTTTTCAACCAATTTCTTGTAGGTATCATCATTGGTTTCGCGGGCATGGCGAATGTCGAGATAGTAGATCTTATCCAGCCCTTCGGCTTTGGCGGCTTCATCGACAACTGGCGCTAGCTGCTGACACCACGGACATTGCTGAAAGCCAAGGAAAACCAAGCCGCTGCCTGATTCAAATTTCTCCAAAACCTCACCAGCTGAAGCAAAGACAAAACGATTGTCGTCGGCCACGCGAGAATAAACAGCCTTGAAACGGGCGGCATCTGACGGCTGCGGTGACGCTGGCGCGTGTGGGCGCGACCAGATATACCAGCCGCATATGGCGGCGACAATAATACCAACAAAACAGATGGTCAAACACAGCCATATGTTATGGTTTTTAGTGACTGTACCATGTTTCATCTGGACCTCCTGTTATTTCCCTTTGACACCGAAAAACTTTCGTGCTCGTTCAGTCACCGGATGATCCATTACCTGCTCTGGCGGACCATTTTCGATAATCTCACCCTTGTCCAGGAAAATCATCCGCGTAGCCACTTCGCGCGCAAACTTCATTTCGTGGGTGACGATAACCATAGTCATACCTTTGGCGGCGACCTCACGAATCACGTCCAACACTTCGCCAATCATCTCAGGATCAAGCGCTGAGGTTGGCTCATCAAACAGCATGATGTCTGGCTCCATAGCCAGGGCTCTCGCGATGGCGACACGCTGCTTTTGCCCGCCTGAGAGCTGTGAAGGAAAGGCATTGGCTTTGTCCGCCAGCCCCACGTCCGCGAGCAATTTCTTTGCCAGGCGCGTCGCCGCCCGGTCAGACACTTTGCGTAGTTTCCGCGGCGCTAGTTTGATGTTGTCCAGCACGCTCAAGTTCGGGAACAAATTAAACGACTGAAACACCATGCCGACTTTTTGGCGCAAAGCGTTCAGGTCGACTTTCGGCGCTGTCGTTTCCACGCCGTCGATGACAATGCGCCCGCCCGTCGGCGTCTCCAGCAGATTCAAGCAGCGCAAAAAGGTTGATTTGCCTGAACCACTCGAGCCAACGACGACGACCACTTCGCCTTCGTGAATCTCAACGTCGATATCCCTGAGTACGCGGTTGCTACCAAACTGTTTTTTGAGATTAGCCACCGTGATAATTGCTGGGCGCTCAGTGCTTGGTTGCGCCACTTCCTTCATCTTATTCACTGCCATCTTTTAGCCTCCTCTCCACTCGCGTCATCACGCGGGTAAATATCGCGGTCAACGCCAAGTACATCACCGCTGCAGCAAATAATGACTGAAATGCCGTGGCAGTTTGAAACCGAATATTGTCAGCGCCGCGCATGATATCATTTAGCCCAATCCAGCCGACGACTGAGGTCTCTTTCAGTAGGGCGATGAATTCGCTAATCAGTGCCGGTAAGGAATTTTTGAGCGCTTGTGGCAAAATCACTAAACGCATGGCCTGCCAGCGGCTGAATCCCAGCGAACGAGCCGCTTCCATTTGCCCTTTGTCGACGCTTTCGATACCACCGCGGATAATCTCACCAATATAGGCGCCACTGTTGATACCAAAGGCGATGGCTGCCACAAAAATCTTCGGCATGAATTGATATGAGCCAAAGACCACGTAGTACATAATTAATAACTGCACCAAGAGCGGCGTGCCTCGAATGATATCGACATACACTTTGCCAAGCCACGCTAGCGGATTCCAGCGACTCAACCCCTTGGCCCACGAGTAACGACAAAGTGATTTAAACGGTCGTACGTCCGAGGTTCGCAACAGAGCGATAATGATACCAATGGCCGTACCGAGAAGCAGCGACAAAACGGTCAAAACCAACGTTACCTCTAGACCGTGCCACAAATACAACCACCGACCGTCGCCGAAAATCACTTCCAGAAAATTCACGATTCAAGCTCCTTTTTTTTCATCGACTCAAGCGCTGCGGCACCAAAATGTTTACGGATGAGATTGTCATATCGACCGTCCTTTTTCATCTCCGCCAACACTCGGTTAATTTTTTCCAGCAAGTCATGGTTATTGTTTTTGATGGCAATCGCATAGTGCTCGCTTGATAACTCACCCGGCAAAATCTCTAGGTCTGGAAAGCCTGCCGTGTACTGGGCAGCCGGCGCATCATCCAAAATAACCGCCTCGACGCCGCCAGCATTGAGCTCGGTCAACACACTTGGTGCGGTCGGGAATTGCGACACCTTAGCGCCACCAATTTTCCCGGCCAGCGTGTCTCCCGTCGTACCCAGCTGCACACCAATTTTCTTGCCCGTCAGTTGATGCCTATTACGAATTGGGCTACCTTTTTTGACAATGATCCGCTGCGATGCTGAATAATACGGCTCAGAAAACAGCGCGTTTTTAGCACGCTCTGGCGTCACCGACATACCAGCCACCGCCATGTCAATTTGCCCTGATTCCAGCGCTGGCAGTAATCCGTCAAACGACATGTCTTCAATCCTCAACTCTTTATTCATGCTGCGCGCAATCTCCTTGGCCAAATCAACATCAAAACCAACAATTTCATTGCCCTGCTTGTACTCAAACGGCTTAAAGCCAGCATTGGTACCCATCACCAACACGTCATCACTCTTACCAAACCCACCTTCACGCTGCAAAATATCAAACGCCATGAAGCCAATCAACGCCACAAACAGTCCAAGACCGATCCACCAACTAATTCCAAAGCCTTGACGTCGCGTTTTCGTTCCGTTCATGCTTATCAGTATACGCGCTTTGTGGAGAAATGATAAGCCCTAAGCGCATCAACACCTACTGCGTATAGTGGTATAATTAGATAATATGAAGAAAAAGATTCTCAGCCGCGTCTGTAGTTTTCGTACTTTTGTCCGCATCAGCATCGTCTTGATGCTGGCTCTCAGTGCAGTATTCATCGTCGCCAGCCAGTACAAAACCGTGCAATTTCGCGACGCCAAAATTGATGAAATTTTGTTCTATTTTAACAACGGTCTAGCGGGCGGACAATCCAGTAGCCTGGTTTCAGCAGTTTGGAGCAATGTGCCATATGCTATTGGATTATTTGTCATCTTACTACTCCCTATACTCCTCAAACTACGCTGGAAGACAATGCCATTTCGACTGCGTCATCAAACCTATTATGCAAGTGGTATTTTTGTTGTCAGCCTGACACTCCTGGCACAAAGCTTCAGCATCCCAGCCTATGTTAGCGCTCTTACTCAATCATCAAAAATCTACGACAAGCACTATGTTGATCCGCGCGGCGTTAAATTGACATTTCCAAGCACCAAACGTAATTTGATTTATATCTATGTTGAGTCGCTGGAAAATACGCCTGCCTCCAAAGCCAACGGCGGCATGAGCGACAAATCAGTCATTCCAGAGCTGGAGAAATTGGCGCTGACCAACACTTCATTTTCACACCAATCCTCCGGCCTTGGTGGCGCCCTACCTGCCCACGGCACCACCTGGACGGTAGCAGGCATGACTGCGCAATCCGCTGGCGTGCCACTCAAAGACGGTGGCGTGTTCGGCGGTCGCGACCGCAACGGCATGGGTGATTTCAATAAATTTTTACCAGGCGCCTATAACCTCGGGCAAGTGCTCCAAAAAGCTGATTATAATCAATCGTTCCTCATGGGCTCAGACAAAACATTTGGTGGGCGCGATAAGTTACTAGAGCAACATGGCGATTACCACATCATCGACTTCACCTACGCTCAACAACATGGTTTAATTCCTCAGGACTATAAAGTGTGGTGGGGCTATGAAGACAAAAAGCTTTTCCAATTTGCCCGCGATGAAGCCACTCGCCTCAGCAAATCGGACAAGCCATTTAACTTGCAAATGCTGACCGTTGACACGCACTTTACTGACGGCTGGCTGGACAGTGACACCTGTAAACAACAATTTGAAGCAAAATACGACAACGTACATGCTTGCGCTTCCAAACAAATCACCGCCTTCGTCGAGTGGGCTAAACAGCAACCGTTTTACGCCAACACTACTATCATCATCAGTGGTGATCACCTCGGTATGCAAACGCCGTATTACGAAGAGAAAATCGCCGGCGCTCCCTACCAACGAACCGTCTACAACGCCTTTATCAACCCTGCCGTTCAGCCAACTCGCGCCACCAACCGCCAATTCGCCACCTTTGACATGTACCCATCGACCTTGGCAGCGCTGGGTGTGACAGTGGATGGCGACCGCATGGGGCTGGGCACCAATTTATTCTCAAATCGCCAGACACTGGTTGAACAATTTGGCGGTATCGACCAACTCAACGCTGAACTCAGCAAACGATCGAGCTATTATGAACGAAAAATTTTAAGCAGCTCATAAGCACATCACCTCGCACTGCCTCTTGCCGCAACGTAATAATACGGGGCTCAGCCCACAGAAAAAGGAGGACATATGCCACCAACCATGAACCAAGAAGAAACCACCAAGCCACTCGAGCAGTTTGGGACGGACATCACAGCACTAGCACGTGAGGGCAAACTCGACCCGGTCATCGGGCGCGATGAGGAAATTCGCCGCACCATGCAAATCCTCAGCCGGCGCACTAAAAATAATCCGGTCCTCATCGGCGAGCCAGGCGTTGGTAAAACCGCCATTGTCGAGGCCCTGGCGCAGCGCATTGTCAAAGGCGACGTACCAGCATCGCTGAAAGACAAGCGGCTAATCTCCTTGGAAATTTCGAGCTTGCTGGCCGGCGCGAGTTTTCGCGGCCAATTCGAAGAGCGCCTCAAAGCAATTTTGAAAGAAGTTGAGGAGGCCGCCGGCGAAATTATTTTGTTCGTTGATGAAATTCACACCATGGTCGGCGCCGGCAAAACCGAAGGCAGTATGGATGCCGGCAATATGCTCAAACCTGCTCTGGCACGCGGTAAACTACATATGATTGGCGCGACAACCTTAGCAGAATATCGCCAACATGTCGAAAAAGACGCAGCCCTAGAGCGGCGCTTTCAGCCAGTGTACGTCGGCGAGCCAAGTTTTGACGACACCGTGGCGATTTTGCGCGGTCTGAAAGAAAAATACGAGGTGCATCACGGTGTTAAAATTTCTGACGATGCCATCGTGGCAGCGGCGCGGCTGTCCACCCGCTATCTACCTGACCGCTTTTTACCTGACAAGGCTGTTGACCTCCTGGATGAAGCAACCAGCGCTTTGAAGATGCAGCTAGAGAGCGTGCCGATTGCGCTGGATCGGCTAAATAACCGCCGCTTACAACTGGAGATTGAAGAAGCAGCGCTGAAAAAAGACAAATCCGACCACGCCAAAGCCCGCACAGAGGAAATCAAACAGCAAATCACCGACCTTCGAGCTCAGGCCGAGGTGATTGACAACAAATGGCAACACGAAAAAGACATTCTCCAGACCGTCAATACCGCTACCGAAAAAATGGATAGTCTGCGCTCGCAACTAGAAATCGCCGAACGCGACGCCGATCTGGCCACCGCTAGCCGCATCAAATACGGCGATCTGCCAGAACTGGAGAAAAAGCTGGCCGCCGCCCGCCAAGAACTAGCTGCCATTCCGCCAGCCGACCGCCTGCTGCGTGAAGAAGTCACGCCTGATGACATCGCCAGCGTAGTGGCGCGCTGGACGGGCATCCCGGTGGAGCGGCTGATTGAGACCGAATCCAGCAAACTAGCCAAATTAGAGGAACATATCAGCGCCCAGGTGATCGGTCAAGACAAAGCCATCGCCGCCGTGGCCAGCGCCATTCGCCGCTCGCGCGCTGGCCTCAGTGATACCAACCGGCCAATCGGCTCCTTCCTCTTCCTCGGACCTACTGGCGTGGGAAAAACAGAAGTCGCGCGCAGTTTATGCCGCGAATTATTTGACGACGAGCACGCCATGATTCGTATCGATATGAGTGAATACATGGAGCGGCACGCCGTAGCCCGCCTGATTGGTTCGCCGCCAGGCTACGTCGGCTATGACCAAGGTGGCCAACTCACCGAAGCGGTGCGCCGCCGCCCCTACAGCGTGGTATTGTTTGATGAAATCGAGAAGGCCCATGCCGACGTCTTCAACGTGCTCCTGCAGGTGCTGGATGACGGCCGCCTGACCGATGGCCAGGGGCGGACAGTCGATTTTTCTAACACAGTCATCATCATGACCAGCAATGTTGGCTCGCAGGCAATTATGGATTTTGCTGGCGACGATTTGTCGGCACTGGATAATCAGATGCTTGATATATTGCGCCAGCATTTCCGTCCAGAATTCCTCAACCGCATCGATGACATTGTCATTTTTGACCGCATTCGACCAGAGGCTATGCGGGCAATTGTCGATGTCCAGTTGAATAAAGTCGCCCGCCAGGTCAAAGACAGCCGCGACATTACGCTCAAGTTTGACGACAGCGTCCGCGACATGCTGGCCCGCGATGGCTATGACCCGAGCTTTGGCGCTCGGCCGCTCAAGCGCTTGGTACAAAAGCGGGTGCTTGATCCATTAGCGCTAGAGCTCATCGACGGGCGAATTCATGATGGCATGACGGTCACCGTCAGCGTCGCTGATGACCGGGTGACCTTCCACTAATAGTCCCTTCTGTTCCTATTAATCACAGATACCTGTTTCCATGTGGCTTGAGTCATTCAAAGTTGCGCTCATAGCAAGAAAAAGCGCTCCGGCCAGCACCTGGAACGCTTTTCATTAGACCGCCCTGCAGACAAAATTACTCGGTTTGATTAGCCTCCGCCCGCGTCAGCTTGTCGACCATCGGCAGGATCAAGTAAATACCGATGATAGCTGCCGCCAGACCAGCACCAACGATGGCAAAGTAGGTTGGTGTTAACACCGGCTTCAGTGTCGTCGAGAACATCTTCGTGAATACTGCCCCCGTCCAAACACCGATACCACACGACAGGATCGAGGTGATCAGCAGCGGTGCCACCGATTCAACCATCACCAAACGCTTCAGCTGGACGAGGCGCATACCACTGAGACGCAAAGTATATAACGAACGGCGACGCTCCATCAGCCCGCCAATCGTCGAAACGATCAGGCTCGCCACTGCCACAAATAACGTCACGCCAATACCAACATAGGCTAAGTTGGCAAATTCGCGAATCGTTGGATTGATATGCGGTTTTTTGGAATCAGTGCCGCCCACTACGTATGTCAGATCGTACTGGTTAGCGCGCATCACAACCATGCTACGTAACTTCTCAAGATCATTGTCTGAAGTTAGCGCTACCAAATATTCTTTGGCGCCACTCATGTCGACTGTATCAGTGATCAGCGATACATTTTTGACCACTGGCGCGTCAAAATTCAACAGCGCAAATTGGTCGGGCCGAGCATTACTTGGACAGGTGTGCTCAGTGTATATTGCCAGATCTTGGCAGCGAATTGCACTGCCATCCTCACGCGGATAGATCGTCGCCACCGACGTGATGTACGACTGCTGTTTCAACTGTTTCGCCATATCGCTCGGCAGTGAACGGCCAATGACAGCTGCGGTACCATGCTTCAACTGTGAGTAACCGTTGTCTTTGATAGCCTGAACATTTAAGTTCTCAATACCACTGGTTGCTGTCAAGTAAAAACTACCTGCAAACAACGCCAACACGACACCGCTCACACCACGGAACACCGTTCGCGAGTGCACTGCCGTACGCTTACCAGCAATCAACATTGAGGCACTATTCGCCCAGCGTGCCGCTAGTAATGATAACTTATTCGTCAACCAACCACCAGCCAGGACAAGTCCAAACATCACTAACAGCAAGGTCGCCATCAGCAGTAGCATTGGCATAACTGATTCTCTATTTGCTGTCAGCCAATCCAGACCCGGCTTTGACGATAACCAGGCAAAAATCACAATACCAGTTGCTGGCACCAGCGGCCGCCACCCGCGTAGTTTCTTTACCTTTTCAACCGAACGTGACACACCCAGTGGCGAAATTTGCGCCCGGCGCATCCGTCGCCAGTTAACAAACACCGTTAGTCCCAGTGTCAAGCCAATAATCAGCGCGTATTGCGTGGCAGTTAACGCTAAATCGCCAGGATTAAACCGCATGCCGTCCATCTTGAAATTCTGCAGCGGTGCTTGTAATAGCCAAAACGCACCCAGCCCGATAATCACGCCAACCACTGACGCCAACAGCGACTCCAGTATTAATACCCGCGCCACCTGCCGCTTGGTCGCACCGATCAGTCGCAAGGCAGCATAGCGTTTTTCACGTTGTGCCGCACCCAGCTGTGTCGCCACTGACACGAAAATGACAATCGGAAACAGTAAGATGGTTCCACCAACGCCAAGTACAGTGATGGATATGGGATCTAGTCCGACATTCGATGTTAGCCCATTCGCATCCGTCCGGTAAACATTAGCAAAGTAGGAAGCTTGTCCTCGAGCTTTCGCGGTAGCATCACTTGCCGCCACTTCATCAGCGCTGGCGCCACGTACCATCATAAGAGCATCTGGGCCGCTAACATATTCACTAGGGAGTACGCCGAGGTATTTAGTGTTACTACCAAAACGCGCCAAGATATCATCCTCAGGATGTTGAGCCATCGCATCAGCCAACGCTTTTGATAAGTAATACTCACCAGCCTGCGGCGTTTTCAATTTAGCAAACTGCGGCGATTTAGCCGTACCGTACATCGAGTAGGCCTGGATATATTGACCGCGCCACTTTGACGCATTACCAAGTCGCACTACACCACTAATCCTCAGTGGATCAACACCATCAATTGGTTGTTGAGAAGCCTCCTTGCGACTAGCTTGGTGTGCCGCCAAGCTAATGGTCGTTCCACCAGCACGCCCCAGAATCCCATTAACACCAGCCGTCAAGCAGCACACCAGCATAATCCCCAATGCCACCGCCGCTGTCGTCAGCCCCAGACGCGCGAACGACTGGCGACCAGACTTTTGTAGTAACATCCAACTAACGCTCATCAGACAATCCTCGCATTAGCTTTACGAGGCCTCGCCTGTACCGGGTTTACCGCTGCCTCAGCGCCAGAAATCTGCCCATCACGGACGATGATTTCCCGGTCAGCGTAGGCGGCAATCGTCGGCTCATGCGTCACCATGATGACTGTCGTGCCGTGCTCTTTGGCAGTTTTGATGAACAATTCCATGACCTTTTCTGAGTTCAGACTATCCAGCGAACCAGTCGGCTCGTCAGCGAACAGTACTTTTGGCTCAATCACCATGGCTCGGGCGATCGCCACGCGCTGCATTTGTCCGCCCGACAACTCGCCAAGCATACTGTCAGCTTTATTACCCAGCTCAACCTTATTCAGCCATGTTTTCGCCCGCTGATAGGCTTCTTTACGCTTGACACCGTTAAGCAGTAGCGGCAACGCTACATTATCCAGCGCCGTCAACTCTGGCACCAGCTGTCCAAACTGAAAGACAAAGCCAAAGCTAGTGCGCCGCAATATGCTACGCTTATCGTCGTTCATCGTGTCAATCCGCTGACCGTCAAAGTCGATTTCACCACTATCAACCTTGGTAATCGCTGCCAAGCTGTGTAGCAGCGTCGACTTACCAGAACCCGACGGACCCATGATCGCCAGCACCTCGCCCGCCTCGACATCCAAGCTGACACCGCGCAGCGCCTGTGTTTGCCCAAACGACTTTGTGATATGTTTAGCGCTAATTATTGGTTTGCTCATGCAAAATTTCCTCCTTTAGCCGCGTTAACCGCGAAATAGTTAATTCAATCCAGCGCAAATCCGCCTCCAAATGATACAGTGCATGATCAATCAGCAGCATGTCCGACAAGTTACTATCACGCCGCTGCGCCGTCAGCTCGCGCATCCGTTGAATATGCGCCTGCCGTTGGTTATCCAAATACGGTGACGCATCGCCGTCCTTCAGAATGGCCAGCACCGCTTTGATATACATCGTCGCTTGCAGTTGCGGCGACGGCGCCTCTGGTGATTCCAGCCATGCTTGCAAATCTTGCCTACCCTCATCAGTAATTTCATACCGAACCCGGTCCGGACCGCCTGATTCGCTGGTGTCAGTAATTTCTTTGACTTTGTTGTCGCGTTTGAGCCGCGCCAGGGTTGAATATATCTGACCGGTTAAAATTGGCTTGTCCTTACCAAAATAGCCGTCATATTTTTTCTTCAGCTCATAGCCGTAATTTGACTCTTCCGCTAAAAAACCTAACAGGGTATATTGAACACTCATATTCTTACTATACACCCAGTGTTTAGTTATTGCAAGAGTTTTATACACTCAGTGTATAGTGTATTCTGTCACCTAACCTCACCAGAATGCATACTATTATGCAATTTTGACGTATAATGGATGCATGGTTCAATTTTGCCGAGTATACAACAAACAGCAGTCCATCAAGTCAGCTATGGTAGGAGTTGGTAAAATCCTCAGCCTACCACAGTACGCACTGCTGGCACTTACCCTATCTTTGCTCGTTGCACTCATTATTTTCTTTGCCATCAACGCCAATTTTTACGGCCCGCTGATGATGTCGCGGTTGCCGATGCTAGACAAAGCTTCCCTTGTCGGGACTATGTTCATTGATATATTCAAACAGGGCTTCAGCTCGCTAAACGGCGCGTTACTCCTTGTGGTGTCACTCCTCCAAGGACTGTCAATCACCGTCGTCATTTTCACTGCCAAGAAAAATAAGCGCAATGAACAATCCGTCACCAGGCAAGTCGGACTCAGCGGCTTGGCCTCTGTGGCTGCTGCCATTGGCCTGGGCTGTGTTCCCTGTGGCACCTCACTCATCCTGCCGCTCGTTGCCGTATTCTTCTCAGGCGCTGCCGCCGCCACTGCCGCCACCGTCGCTGGCACCATCGTCCTGATTGTAGCCCTACTGTTAAGCCTCTTTTCACTCTACAAGTCTGGACAAATCGCCTTTATATATACCGAATTAGCAAAACAGGAGGAACTATGAATCGACAAAAATCAGCGGGCGTAGCAATCATTTGGGTTATTTCAGGCATTTTGATTACCGCAATTGTCGCCCTATTTATCTACGGCATCGTTAATCGTCCACCAAATCGCCACGTTGGTGACGGCAAACCATGGAATGAAAAAATGTCGCAAGGCTCTGCCGAGGCCAAACATGTGTTCGTTGACTACACTGACTATTTCTGCTCATTCTGCGCCGAAGTTGAAGCAGCCACTAACGCTGATTTCTTCAAAAATGAGTATCTCAAATCAGGCAAGGTTCGCTACGAACACCGCGTGGTGACGCTACTCAAAGAAGTTACCGACAACACGGAAACTGGCGCTCACGCTGCCTTTTGTGCCGCTGACCAAGACAAGTACTGGCAATACACGCACGACATCGTACCACGCATCAAACGTGATTATTTTGATAAAGGAATCGGCGTGAAAAACGTTGCCGTGCCGCAAAAAATTCCACCACTGCCGTTAGACTACTTCCTGGCGTCCGCTAAACATATTGGTATGGATGAGGCGAAATTTACTGACTGTATGACCAAAAAACCGCACCAGAAAGAAATCGATGACAATACCCGAAAAGCCCTGTCGCTTGGTGTAAGTGGCTTACCATACATGGTGATCAATGACTACGTCGCCAGTGGATTTGCTGGCGGTGAAACTGGCTTAAAGGCGATCCTGAAAGCTGGCGGAGTGAACTAATGCCTACCAAAAAAACGCAAACGAAACCTCAAAAATTATCAACGAAACGAGCGTCAACTCGATCCAGTCATAGGTCAAGAACCAACGCAATGCCTGCAAACCGACCTCGATTGAGCAGTATCATATTCACTACGTTGCTTTTGCTGGCCGTTAGCGCAATGGGTGTCTTATTTTACCTCCATTCCAAGCAGCCACCAACCCAACGTCCAACTGTTCTAGAAGATGAAAAATATTATTTCACCGATTCGCGCTATGCTGGCATTCGCTCCAAGTTTGTGACGCGCGACAGCAAGCGCGAAAAGGTCTCAATTGAATATCCAATTACCAGCAATTCCAAAATCAACAAACTCATCGCCCGAGCAATTGACCGCGCTGATAGTGATTTTCGCTACACTTCATCAAGCACCATCACCTTTGAGCGACCAATGACCGAAACCATCAGCTATCAAGTGACGCACAATAATACAGTAGCTCTGTCGATCATCGTCAATATCAAACAAGACATGCATGGCGCCCATCCAGTGGCACTGACGCTGTTTTGGACCTTTGATAAAGATTCTGGCGAGGTGATTAGTCTGGATAATTTGACTGAGAAATCAGAGGAAGCCACCAAGGCAATCGTGACAGCGGCCCAACGAGACGTCGCACAAACCATCAAACAACGCCAGCAACCAGAAGCAAATCTTGAGGAGATGATCACCAAAGAGACATTGGCAAACTTTACCATCGCTGACGATGGCAATACCTTGGTCTGGCCAATTGGACAAGCCTCCCTGTTGCCGTCAGCCTATGGCGAATTAACCATCAAAGTACCAACCGCAACTGTTGCCAAATACCTACAAAATCCGACAGCCCAAAAACTAGGGAATTTCCCTAAACCACCCGAGCCAAAGCCAGAACCAAAGCCAGCGCCCGCTACACCAGCACCCGCGCCAACCACTGGCAATAAAGTGATCGCTTTGACGTTTGATGACGGGCCGGGACCATACACTGCGCACCTACTGGACATCTTGGATCAGTATGGTGCAAAAGCGACGTTCTTCTTAATCGGCAGCAAGGTTTCCGGCCAGGCTAGTGTTGTACGCAGCATCCATGCACGCGGCCATCAGCTAGGCAATCACTCATGGTCACACCCTGAACTACCTAAACTATCAGTTAACCAAATTGCTGGCGAAATCGACCGCACCAACGAAGCCATTAAACAAGCCGCTGGCGTCAAGCCAACCATTCTGCGACCACCGTATGGTGCAGCCAACGGTGTGGTTTTAGAACAACTTCGGGCGCGTGGCATGTCGTCAATTTTGTGGTCAGTTGACACTCGTGATTGGGCTGATCGCAATAGCCAGATCGTCTGTTCGCGCGCCGTCGCTGGCGCTCGTCCTGGAGCCGTCATCTTGATGCATGACATTCACCAAACTTCCGTCAATGCCGTGCCGTGTATCCTCAGCTCGCTGAAGCAGCAGGGGTATTCATTTGTGACGATACAGCGGTTACATTAGTCCACCCGATCAATCTCAAATATCTTGTATTTCGAAGAAGCGCCACGCAGTAATTTTACCTTTGAGGGCGCCACGCCGAGATGCTTTGCTAGTAGTTTCGCCGCCGCTAGATTAGCCCGCCCCTCAATGGCTGGCGCCTTGGTGTAAATCGTCAACGAACCGTCGTCATTCGTGATGACTTCTTCACGGTGGCGGGAGTTGGGTTTGAGATGGGCGGAGAGTTTCATAATTCAATAATCATTACCCTCAAAATGACATCGCCTCCAATTCCCGCGGTAAAATCTCCTGCACTTCTACCGAACCTGCCACCAAGTGGTAACCGTGCAACCTTGACGGCAAATTACGTTCGACCGAACGCCAATTGACTGGGTGATTTTCATCAAAATAATCAAGCAATTCCGCATTCAAAAAATGGTCGCGCGGCAGATCCACCGAACCATCCTGATTGACGACCAGTGCTATCGACAAACCCGATGTCACGCCATCTTCGTTTTTAGCATACGCCGCCGTCACCAGATGGACCACTGGCTCAAATTCCAACACTGATTGATCGCTCGCCTCCACCTGCGCCTGGCCGCGACGCGCTAGCTGCTGATTAATTTTTGTTGTTAGTTCCTCAACACCTGGCTTGCCATCAGCCGCCCGGCAATAGTCGCAACCATCTGTCGCCTCGACATATTCCAGCAGCAAATCCATATCAACATCAGCATCCTTAACGCCATACTGTGACAATTGCTCCACCATTTCATGCAGCGCACCCAGTAAACTATAATCATTAGCATTTCTGGCAGCATCACCGATACGGATGATAGCGCGAGCGATGGTGATAGGATTTTTAGGCTTACTCATACACCTATTGTACTCTGGTCTATCATAATTTATATATCAATCCAGCAAACTCGCTCCACCACCAGCGTCATACGCCGCACGTTTATGACTCCATTCATTACCATAACGCTTGGCTTGCTCTAACACCATGTCAGTTGCCAATGCCTGCTGATCTGGCGGGTAGCTATATTTCGCCAACGTCTTTTTAACGTTAACTTTCAGTTTTGCCTGAACATTCCTGCGCTCTGTCCAGTCAATCGTCGCATCACGACGCACTTGCTCTAATAAGATCTTTGCGATATCACGCAGCTGTGCGTCACCCAATACTTCACGAGCACTGCCATTTTCAACCAGCGCATCATAAAAGATAACTTCATCCTCACTTAAGCCGTCAACCGCACCATTCTCAACAGTCTGGCGAATTTTCTGTCCGATGTTGATTAATTCCTCAATCACCTGCGCTGCCTCGATTGTCCCATTTCTATACCGTGTCAAGGCTTGATTAAGCAAGTCAGAGAACTTGGTATCCTTGGCATAATTTCTCGAAAATCGTAGTTTAATTTCATCAGTTAAAAGTTTCTGCAGTGCTTCCACCGCCAAATTCTTGCGCTCCATATGACGAATCTCCGCCAGGAACTCGTCGCTCAAAATTGACAGTTCCGGCTTTTCTAATCCCGCTGCCTCAAACACATCAACCACGCCCACTGGCGCAATCGCTTTATCAACAATTTGTTTCAGCGCACTACGATACTCGGCATCAGTCACCACCGCTGAGCTCGACACTTTCTCCAGCCGGGCTTTCACCGCCTGAAACAGCGCCACTTCTTCGCGGATTTTCAGCGCCTCAGGCCTCGGCATCACCAATGCAAATGCTTTACTCAGTTCCAAAACATGCTGCTTCAGCCGCTTCTCACCATCTTCCAACCCTAAAATATATTCCTCTGCATCCAAGATAATTTGTAGCTGTTGGTCGGTTGGTGCAGTAAAATATCGCTGGTAGTCAAAGTTACCAAACAAATCGCGCACCACTTCATACCGCATCTGCATCTGCGCCACCGCCTCAGCAATGTCAAGCTGTGGTACGCCTTGACCACCGCTCCGTGTATAGTCAGAAATAGCATCGCGCAGCGCCCCTGCCACACCCAGATAGTCAACCACCAAACCGCCGGTTTTCCCAGGAAACACTCGATTCACCCTGGCAATCGCTTGCATCAAATTATGCCCTTTGAGCGGTTTATCCAGATACATGGTGTGCATATTCGGCACATCAAATCCCGTCAGCCACATGTCGCACACAATCACCAATTCAAGCGGATCGTTCGGATCTTTGATGCGCTTTTCGATCGCTTTCACCCGCTGTTTATTACGAATATGCGGCTGCAAATAGTTAGGGTCGCTGGCGCTACCGGTGATGATCACCTTGATCACGCCGCCTGCGTCATCGTCACTATGCCAATCCGGCCGATACGCCACAATTTTTTCATACAAATCCGCCGCAATACCGCGGCTCATCGTCACGATCATACCTTTACCACTCAGTACATCTTGCCGAGCCTCAAAGTGCTGAATAATGTCCAAAGCGATAGTATTCAGCCGCTCGCTATTACCGACGATGGCTTCTTTTTGTGCATACTCGGCCTTCAACGCATCCTGACGACTCAGTTCTTCGCCCTCCAGCAAATCATCAACTTCCTTATCCAGCCACTGCCGCGTTGCCTCGTCCATATTCAAATCAACCAGCCGACTCTCATAATAAATCGGCACTGTTGCGCCATCTTTCACCGCCTGCTCGACATCATAAATATCGATATAATCGCCAAACACTGCTGGCGTTGACTTATCATCCGTCTCAATCGGCGTACCCGTAAAGCCAATGTAGCTCGCGCCCGGCAAGGCATCACGCATATATTTGGCATAACCATATACTAGCTGGGCGTCGCTAGCTCGAACATGCGCCTTCAAGCCATATTGGCTGCGGTGCGCCTCATCTGCCATCACGATGACATTGCGTCGATCGGTCAAAATTGGCAATTTATCCTCGTCATCCTCAGGTGAAAACTTCTGGATTGTTGTAAAGATAATCCCACCTGCTTCGCGCTGCAACAGTTTCCTGAGTTCACTCCGTGAATCAGCTTGCTTTGGATCTTCTCTCAGCAGTTCGCGACAGGCGCTAAACGTACCGAATAATTGGCCATCAAGATCGTTGCGGTCAGTCACCAGCACGATGGTCGGGTTATGCAAATCGCGCGATTTCATCAGCTTGCCAGTATAAAACACCATACTCAAGCTCTTGCCCGACCCTTGCGTATGCCAAACCACACCAGCCCGCTGATCGCCGCGTTCACCACTGGCCACCAGCGTCCGATCAAGCGCCTTATTCACCACCCAATATTGATGATAGGCAGCAACCTTTTTGATCAATTTGTCACCATCACCACGCTCAAATACGATAAAATTCTGCACCACATCCAGCAAGCGTTCAGGCGTACACGCACCGCGCAGCAGCACTTCCAGCATCGGCACATTGCCAACTTCTTTTTCGCCATCAATCGTCTTCCACGGCATCATTCGTTCCAGCGGGCTGGTGATTATGCCCATTTCAGCCTCTAGTCCATCGCTGGTCACACACAGTTCATTGAACCGAAACAAGTCGCTAATCTCGCGCTTGTACGTCTGGATTTGCTGATACGCTGCCGCCAAATCAGCCTTCGTATCAGCCGCATTTTTTAGTTCAATCACCACTAGCGGCAGCCCATTTACGAACAGCATAATGTCTGGCCGGCGATTATAATCGCCCTGCAGAACCGTCAGCTGATTGACCGCCGCAAAATCGTTGTTTTGTGGCGAGGTAAAATCAACCACCCGCACGATATCGTGTTTCACTTCACCGCTCGATGTGCGATATCGCACCGGCACGCCCGCTACTAACAACTGATGAAAATCGTGATTATTCTCGATCACGCTCGGTTTGCTAATCTGCGTTAAACGTCGCATCGCCTCCTTCAGGGCTGATTCTGGAATATGCGGATTGAGCCGTGCCAAAGCATTGTATAGTCGTTCAGGTAATACCACCTGTCGTAACTCGCGCTCAGCCACAGCACCATCAGGACCAATGTCCGGTCCATGCAGAATCTGCCAGCCGAGATTAGCCAGGATATCAAGCGCATATTGTTCGATTTGGGATTCGGTCATAATAATTATCTCACCAATATTAGCACAATCTCTTAAGCTTTTGGCGCCATTTTAAGTAATCTCTTAACGAGTAAATGTACTGTGGTTAACGGTACATTATCTGGATTAGAAATACGGTGACAATTTTGTATAACTGTTTGCAGTATCTTTGGATTATTATATATCATATCAACAAACCAAGCTAAGTCTGTTTTATTATACTTTTTACCTATTTTCCGAGTCAAAATATTATTAAGTTCTGCTCTATTTGCAGTAGACGCACGAAACCCAAAATGCTGTAATAAATATATTTCAAAAGCAGGATCAGAAAAAGCCAGCTTTACACTGTTCTCTTTTGCATATTTCAATAGATCTGTGTAAGCAATTGACATATCGTCATTATCACACACAGCCCACACTTCAATATCTTCATCACATAAGCCATACTTCTCAACTAATTGAGTGCGATGAACAACACTTTCGTCAATAAGCCTTTTATGCTGACCAAGCCCTCCTATGACCTTAACCCTTACAGATCCTTGTGAAATTCGATACTGGTTTTTTATTGCATTAAAATACTGACACTCTGTCTCTTTTCCCTCACAACATATAAGTAATACCCTCTCTTTATTCATGATATTCTAATTATTCAATCCTTACTAATGGTTTTCCACCATAAACACCCTCTCTATATCGTTTTTCAAACGACTCACCTTCACGCACAGATTTATCAGTCAAAGGAGTAATTAATGTCTCTTCCATATAGTTTTTCTCGACAATAACAATATCTTCTCGCTTCAATAGGTCAATATCTTTACTCATTAGCGATGTATCATGCGTATTAAAAATAAGCTGTGCTCCCGTAGAGTTTATTTTTTCTGATTGAAACAATTTAACAATAAACTGACATATATCTGAGTGTAGATATGTTCCAAATTCATCTATATACAAAGTCATACCATTAGCTATTGTATGCAATATCGGTGCCGCTAGATTAAAAAATTGTTGCGTACCGGCAGACTCCTGACCACCCATATCAAAGGTTCGAGTTCCTACCACCTTATGGTTGATGTCACGTACCGCATGTGTGGTTTTTACTAATGTAGCACGCCTAGGAATTGAAGCCCTAACATCATCAATAAACGGTAATTGATTAAGTATGTCTTCAGGAACGTCTATCTCCTCAATATCAAAATCTTTTATCCAAAAATCTGCCTCTTTTAGAAGTTTAAGAACACCACTTTTCACCTCATAATTATCCTTAATTGCATCCAGACTCCATTGTTCAGTCTCTTTCGGCTCGCCAGCCAAAACATTAAGGGAGTTAGCAAACCATTCAAAAACTACATTTGCATACTCATTATTATTCTCACGTGCCTTTGTTAAAAGTAGTGCATTGCTTAACGTACTTTCGAGAAGCTTCTTGCCAAAACCATAGCTACTAGCCTTAGGGTTAAGTCCGTCTAGTAAACGACGAAATAGTAGTCTTCGTGAACCGCCCTCAAGATATTCAACAAGCTCTTCTCTAGTAATTCCTTCCTCATTTATAGAAAACTCATAACTCATATGACGCTCGCCATTGAGTATTTCAATCTTAAAAGTAGAGTCCTCTTTGTTTGAATGATCTCTCAGGAGAAAAGGGTCATATGGAGCCTGTGTTATACTCGCATTTGTTGAGTTGACAACAAACCACTTCATAAATCTGAGAGCATTTGAGATATTTGTCTTGCCACTAGCATTTGGCCCATATATTGCTGTTGTTGTACGACCATTTTTATTTTTAGTGCGCAAATCAAGACGTTGCGTACCATAGATAGATCTAAAATTTGTAACCTCAAAGAGTAGTAGTTGTGATTTATCCATAACTTTATGGTAGCAAAATATGCTCAGAAAGTCAATATTTTGTATTTTTTTTACATAAACTATTGATAAAAGTAATTATGCTTGCTATAATAACCTTCAGGAAATCATACTAGGTGGGAAGCGTGAAATCTCCAGGAGGGTAACGTCCTGACAATATACGAAAAAATCCGCTTTCGCGGATAAATCGTGCATAATTTTTAGCCCATGCACCTTTTAGTATAGCGTAAACCGACCAAAATACAATATTAACGCTATATGAAAGGAGATTTTACTTATATGGCAAAAAATAAACAAATCCATACCGTCCCCCGTCCAGGCGGTTGGGGAAATAAAAGCTCTGGCGCATCAAGGATCGCTAAGCTCTACCCAAACAAGGCAGCAGCTCAGGCAGCAGGACGTAAAACTGCCATTAATCAAAATGCCGAACATATCATTCACAATAAAGACGGCAAGATCGGATCGCGCAATAGTTACGGCAACGACCCGCATCCGCCGAAAGGATAATGGTATGAGTGTAAAGATAATATCATACGACTTAGGATCTCCTGAGAAATTCGAAGATTACGAAGATTTGATTGAATATATAAAAAGTTTGGGATCATGGGCCAAACCACTATATTCCGTATGGTTCGTTGATACAAACAAGACTGTTGCTGAAATACGAGATGGAGCCATGCGTCATATAGACAGCAATGATAAAATATTTGTTGCCAAATGGGATACAGAATCTGGATGGGCATCTTATAATCTACCGAAGAGCGTGACAGATTGGCTACGCAGTAGATAACTCCAGGCATAAAAACGAGTCCTTACTTTTGGGCTCGTTTTTAGATCACCTAATTTTTCATAGTCTTCTCGCCTTTTTTCTAATAGATTTCATACTATCAGAATCTTTATCTATTTCAAATTCATCATTGTTAGCTTTTTCTCTCAAGATATTCAGAACCTCGCGAGAGTACTTCTTGTAAGTAACCTTTCCGGCCTTGAATGAATACATATATTCATCACTTTGGAGATTAAAATATTTTATTAACGCTAAAGCATTCGCCATGGCCGATTTGCTTGGAAATCCCAACTCTTTCCCTAATTGTTTTGTGGTTAATTGATATTTAATTTCAGGATCAATATTTCGCTCTACCACACGAGCCGAGCTAGCCTCAACCTCACCGATGATCTTCAGTGTTGGAGCACCGGCCTTCTCATTGAACTCTCCTTCTTTTATATACCTCAAATCTTTCATTATTGATTCATCTATAATAACTCGACCACCAGGAGCGCTAACTATCCCATCCGTCAAGCTCAATATAGCTATATTTTCGATACCAACTGTACCTGCCTGCTTCACAAGATTCATCCAACGCTTAGCCTCTGCATCTCTTTGATCATCGATAATTTTTTGTAGTTCAGTAGACCTAATAGGCTCAGACCTAGCGCCATTCCGGAAATATATGACACCGTCCTTCAAATCACTACCAATAGTCCTGGTACATATTACAGGTTTTATCTGAGATTGCCTTGTATATATCCAGCCGATCTTTTTATTATCTACTTCCAAAGTTTCAAACTCATAACTAAGAGTATGAGATAGAGTGGATTTTGCAAACTCAGAAATTTTTTCTGAGGTGAGATTTTCAAATGCTTGACCTTGCAATCCAATAACTTCTCGAGGCGAATCTTTTATACCAAAAACCAGAAACCCGCCTTGATTGTTAGCAAATGCAGCCATTGTTCTGATGTATTCCGCATTATTTTGCCAATTAAAAGATTCTTTGAAGTCTAACTTTGTTGATTCACGTGATTTAACATATCCCCTAGAATCTAAAGCTAGTATTTTTGTTTTTACATATTCTCTAATCATTTCTATATCATTCACACTTCAATCTCTCCAGAAATTAGTTTTGGTAAAAGTGAGTCACGTAAGCTAGTTAGGTTATAAATTTCTGCCTCGTTGTCACGAATCTTATCAAGTATAATCATAGCTTCATATTGAAATTTATTATGCAAAAGTTGGTTGGGTTGTTTAATGTATATATTCCTGAAAGCTGTCTTGCTTATCTCCAAGAACGTTGAACCATTTGCAGAATCCTTAATTTTCTGAATATTATTTTTCAACCAAAAATATATAAAATAATTAGATAGCTTTGCTTTCGGCAAAAACGCTATATAGCCCTGATTTATAGCCATATCAACACCAGCAAAAGCAATATAGCCAATCGGTGCCCGTGATGACAATAATAGTGTTCCGGCTGGGAGCATGCCTGAGCTTATCTTTGATAGACCCTGCTTTGTGATAGTTTTGTCTGTCCTCATTAAGAAATGGCATCTTTGGTTAGCCAAGTCTCGTGGACTAGACCACACAATATCTCCGCCCCAAAAACTAGAGTTCTTTGTGGATGGCGTTCCGCCGCCCTTAATATCTACTAATTCACCAACTTTAACATCATCCCAACTCTTCGCCTCAGGATTATCAACAAAATAATGACGAAAGAGGGCTTGACCGAGCTGCTCGAGAGTTTCGTTCATGCGGCGATTGAGCTCGATTTTTTCATCAAGACTGCCGAGGATATTGGCAATTTTCTTTTGTCGGTCGAGTGGCGGTAGGTTAACAGATATATTCTTCACTGTTTTTGAATTTACCGCCGTAGCTATAGACGAAGTTGAACTAAGCGAGTCAAAATTAAAATTTTTTAGATAGTAATACAAATAGTTCTTATCGACTATATCTGGGTCTTTTATGGGTAATTGAGCTATAGCCTCATTGGAACACATGTTATATTCCGTAAACCCAAGCCTCCCAACAGTCAGCTTAAAGCTCATCAAAAGAGTACCTGCTGGAATAATTGGGATATTAAATTTCTTGATAGCATCCGCTGTCAGGAACTCACTCGTTTGGCTGATATATTTGCCCGTATTGCCCATATCTTTAATAGAGACCCACTTCACACCATAAGATTCACTAAACCATTGCGGTTGCTTACGAGGCGGAGTACGACCAATTTTTATATCACAAATGTCGCCCAGCAAAACAGTCTGCGTCATTTCCTTCTCTCTATAAGCTTGCGGATCTTTTCGGTTTCATTAGCGAGCTTTTTTCTTGCGCTTTCATTTCTATCTGTAAACTGCATTCTTGGTAAGCTTACAAAATCAAGCAAAAACTGATCAGTGTATGACTTATCACCAGTAGAGTTTTTGTACGAAACTTTTACAAAAGTATTCTTTAATAGCATTTCATCAACTTGACCAACCATAGATAGAATAAAATACCGACGAGATGATTTTGCGGGAAGCATACGAATACCTTTTTTAATTACATCAAATTCGCCTAATGTTTTCTTGGTTCCATTTGAATATTCCATAGGTATTGGGTCACCAGTAGTGTTGAATGTAATATCTCTAGCAAAACCTCCGCCTTCATTGCAGATAATAAGATCAATAAAACTTATGTCTTGTTTGGAATTCTCCACATACACTATAACCCTAGGTCGAATCATCTGCTCGTTAGTTTCGTTGCTTTGCCGAGCAGAGCGATAAGACTGTATGGCGGCGACAACAGCCACAATTGCCGCCATCATTGTTCCAACTGCGCTAATTATTTGCGCCCAATCAGTAAGTGTAAATTTATCCATTTTGATTTCCCATTCGCATCACTTTTTACCTTCGACAAAATCTTCGTAGCCAACATACATGACATAACCAACATAATCACAGGGTGTAACAGCGGTAATTCCGACTTGTTGAACTACGGAGCTCCTACGTTTTGATTTCTTTGATTTATTAGTAATCAGACGTGAATTTTTAAGCTCTCCAATATATCGGCCACTGTTGCAGGAGTAAATTTCGTTGCCAACAAAATATCCTACATTCTCACCATCAGCCCTAAATAGGCGATCGCCGTCTTGATATCCATAACATTTACCGCCCCAAGTCCATAGCCACTTCATATCAAACCTCTCTCACTGTTAATTTGCTATGCATATCTTGCATAACATTATATGGCAATAGGTGCATATTTTTCAGTCGCCCAACCACCACACCTGGGTGTATTTGGATTTCGTTTGCAAAATGTATAATGGAGAGTCGCGAAAAGTCACCTTTAAGTAAAAACTCATCTATGTGTTTTTTTGGTATCAAAGTTTCGCTTGCGAATTCATCAGCCTCTAGCTCTTCGGCGGTTTTTTCATTATCTTTGGTAAAACTGATGAATTTATCTCGCTTTCCGTGTTTTAGAACGTGGCCAATCTCATGCAAAAGCGTAAACCACACCTTGTCAGCATCTCGTCCATATGCGCTAAGTTCGATAACGGGATTGTCACCTATCCAGCGCGTCGCACCACTTGCCTTAGTTCCCGGAAAGTGACGTACAGCCACCAATACAACCCCAACACCCGCCAGATCTCGTTGCAGTTCACTCCAGAAATCACCTTGAGTATAAGTAGTATATGCACGTATCTTTGGGAGTAATTCCTTTAACTTTTCTGCGTCATGCGGAGCTATATCTATACTGCCTGCAAGTTTCTTTGCCTCGAGCTCACCACAGCGTAGCCAAGCTGCTAGACTTTCCGACTTTGCATCTAGCTCCACTACACTCCTTCGCCAAGCCGTTGCTTCCGTTGTAGATACAGCACTCAAAGAGTTAACTCCAAAGAATTTCCATAGCTCTCTCACTTTATCAATCGACTTTGTTTTTTTATCTACCATGCCTCGTTTCACGAGTTCAGTGTATGGAAATTTTTTTACATAATTTACTTCAGTAGCTGCGAGTTCATCGTTCTTTAGACGAGCCAACGTTTGATCGTAGTTTGTTTGGAGGTTATTCCAAAATGATGGATCACCCCCAATAGCATTTGATAATTTGACGGCCATATCTGACGTTATCGAGGCCTCACCATTTACAATGCAAGAGATATGTTTTTCGGTTACGCCAGTGCGCTCAGACAAATTTTTCTGAGTCATATCAAGTGAATCCAAAAAACGATTTATCGTTCGTCCTGGATGTATTGCCGTATTTGATTGAAAGCCCATAACATTGCCTCCTATTTTGTTAATTATGGTAATTAATGCACAATTCTTCAATTGTTATTTTCGTTATCGACTTGTAGTTCGATATGTGATATCCAACCTCTCCCTCCTTGTGATTAGGTCTAAAAATTACCCTATGCGTCTTGTCGATGTGTACAGAAAATGATCCTTTACGATCACCTCTAAGGGATGCGGATGGTACGGAGCCTGAGGAACAAGAAATAAATTCTCCGCTGCGACAAGCGCGTTTAGCGTTTCGAGTATATCATTTCCCGTACAATGTGCTTTTTCCTTCCTTGCAAGCCTATCGAGAAGCAAAATATCATTCGCTATCCTCTCTAACTTTTCGTTGGAAAAATCTATTGTCATTATACTACCTATGCCATCAAAATATCAATATTTTAGTTTACCTATTTGGTAATTATTATAGCACAATTTATTTCTATCAATAAACCCGTCAAACAAAAGCCTGTGTTTCTCATCGTTGAGTTGAGCGATCTCCTTAGATAAAATACTGTGCTCCCTCTATTTATTCATTTGTAAAGTGTACCTGCAGCACTAGCATTAGACTACCCAGGAAAGCTTTTGAACACCAGAAATAAAGGCTTATTTTTCTTACCTATACTATTATTCTGTTTTAATTTTCTCCAAATTGGCCTTGATTTTCACCTCGAGCTCGTGACTCCTGGTAAACTGCTCGTTGAGTTCGGTGGTCAGGCGGGCAATTTTGTTGGCGAACGGCTCGCCATCCTCCTTAACCTCCTCAACACCAACGTAGCGACCGGGTGTCAGCACATAATCGTGCTGCTTGATTTCTTCTAGATCAGCGACTTTGCAAAAGCCCGGCTGGTCAGCGTAATCCGCACTGGCAGTTTTATAATCATGATATGTCTTTGCTACCCTGGCAATATCTTCTTCGGTAAGCTCGCGGTTACGACGGGTTACCATTTTACCCAAATTACGCCCATCGATGAACAGTACTTTGCCGTGACGATTGACGCGATCGCGCGACACAAACCACAAGCAGCATGGTATAGCAACGTTAAAAAACAACTGGCTCGGCAGTGTGACGATGGCGTCAACCATATCATTGAGCACTAACTGCTTGCGGATATCACCTTCACCGCCAGTTTGACTGCTCATACTGCCGTTTGCCAGCACGAAACCCGCCGTACCGCGCGGGCTCAAATGGTGAATCATATGTTGAATCCAGGCAAAGTTGGCATTACCCTTTGGCGGTAGGCCATACTTCCAGCGCAGGTCAGCCTGCAAATGTTCTTGGCCCCAGTCACTAATATTAAACGGCGGATTGGCCAAGATATAATCAGCTTTCAGGTCGGGAAGCTGGTCATCCATCAGGGTATCACCGCGTTTGATATTCGCGTCAATGCCGCGAATTGCCATGTTCATTTTAGCAAGTCGCCAAGTGGTTTCGTTCAATTCCTGACCATACACCGCGATATCGCTAACGCGGCCTGCATGCTCCTCGACAAATTTCTCGCTCCAGACGAACATACCGCCACTACCGCAACATGGGTCATACACACGCCCGCTGTACGGCTCAAGCATTTCTACCAGTAGCTTCACGATGGAGCGCGGCGTGTAGAATTCACCACCATGCTTACCCTCACTGTCGGCAAACATACCCATAAAATATTCGTAGACTTGACCAAGTAGATCTTTGGAACTCGCAGTGTCAAATTTGATATTGGTAAATAAATCAATGAGCTCGCCTAGGCGACGTTTATCCAGCGCTTCACGAGCATAATTTTTCGGCAACACACCCTTCAAGCTAGGGTTGTCGCGTTCAATTGCCTCCATGGCGCTATCAACTAGTACGCCAATTTCTGGCTGCTTGGCGCTCGCCACCAGGTGTTCCCAACGAGCCTCCTTGGGAATCCAAAAAACATTCTCCGCCAAATACCAATCCCGATCTTCAGGATCATAATTCTCATCAATCGCTGTCTGATATCGCACAGAAAACGCATCCGAAACGTATTTTAGAAAAATCAGTCCCAGCACTACATATTTATAGTCCGACGAACTAATATTACCCCGTAGTTTATCCGCCGCAGCCCACAATTGCTTTTCAAGTTCCCTCGTATTCATAGATAGATTATATCAGATTCTGAGGTTCATTTACTCTGCGTGCAACATACTTTTGTAGTCAGTTTTCGTAACAATAATATGATCGTTAAGCGTAATGCCAAGCAGTTTCCCCGCTTCTGCCAGCCTGTTCGTGACATCTTTATCAGCTTGACTCGCCTCCAAGCTCCCGCTCGGATGATTATGCGCCACGATGATGCCGATGATGCCGGCGGCGCGGTCAGCGATAGCATCGGCGAAGACCTCGCGCGGGTGTACCAAGCTGGCGGTCAGTGTGCCGATAGTCACCACCCGCTTGGCGATCAAACGATTAGCGCCGTCCAGCGTCAAGCAGACAAAGTATTCCTGCTTTTTGTCGCGAATGTCGGCCAGCAGCTCGACCGCTTTTTCTGGGATGTCGATGATTGGTTGGTCGCTATCCAGCAAGTACCGCCGCGCTAGCTCCAAACTCGCCACAATTACCGGGATTTTCGCTTCGCCCAAACCAACCACACCGCGCAGATCATCATACGAAACATCGCCGCCTTTTTGACGCACAATTTTCAGTACTTCGCGCGCAATTTTACCAACATCCGCTTGTTTATTGCCACTGCCAATAATCGCCATCAACAGTTCCAAGTCGCTCAGCCGCGCCGTTCCATACCGCGCCAATTTCTCGCGGGGACGATCCAATGGATGACGGTCAGAGATCTTCATATCGCTACACCCCGCTTAAGTCCTAACTATATACCAAACTATCCAATTAAACGACCATTTGCCAAACGTTATTTTCTGATAACGACAAGCTACGGTAATTGGGCCTAGTTTGATGTTATACGGACATTGTTTGACAGCTGGATCTTCCGTCTGAGAATGAGCTGCCTTATTATCAATCTCTACAGTTGTGGATTTACCAACATAACCGTCAGCTTTCATACCTGTTACAGTGATTGTTCTGGTTTTTGATATATCGACATCAGTGATATCAAGTTGTCGCTGTTCACCGACCGCCCATCCGAGATTATTGTCATCCAGACGAATCAGCCAGCGCGAAGACAAATTATCAACTGGCTGCCAATTGAGCCGAATCGTCGCCGTATCGCCATTTCGCTCAATAATTTTTGCCGAGACCTGAGGCGCTCCAGGACCAACAGGCCGATTAGGCTTGATGCCAACTTTAACAGGTGCCGATATGTTTGATACCGTGTCGTTGTCAGCACTCATTCGCACCTGCATGATGCCATCAAATTTTTCAGTGTAAACATGGCTAGCAACTGGGTTTGTCGTTGTTTGGTCAATCTTACCATCGCCATCAAAATCCCATTCGTATTTTGTGATCTTGCCGTCAACGACGTACGAATCACTGGCGTCAAACGTAATTTCCTGGCCAATATCTGCATAATATTCACCAATTTTGAGCTTGGCATTCGGACGATTCTTGATTTTAGTTAAGGCTTTTGTTAATGCGCCAATTGTGTCATTCTCGCCACCGCTAACAACGACTTGACCCGAGGTTTGTTTAGCAACATCTGCGTACGAACTCGCCAGATAATGCTCCACGACCGGATATACATTTACTGGATCAATTTCCAGCGAGCGTTTAGCTACGGCCGCCACGGTCGAACCATCAACCTTATCTGGCTCGTGATATCCCGCATCAGTCAACAGAATTATCGCCTTCGTCGCCCCCTTCTGCCATTTCATCTCATTCATGGCCACCATACTAGCGTGCAATGCCGCCTCTGGCTCATCACCACCGTTAGCGGCAGAAACACTATCAAGCTTGGCAAGCAGGTCGGTAGTATCCGATTGTAAATCTGATAATTTTTTAGCAGTATATTCATCACCAGCATCACGATACACAACCAGTCCAACTCGTCCGTTCATTTCTTTGATCTTCGAGCTATAATTTCTGATGAACGTTTTCATCTGATCAATATATGGACGCATCGACCCAGTCGTATCCAACACAAACACTACGTCAGTTCCCGTCGTACCCATATTATTGTTTGAACGCTTGTCATTGATTATTGGGCCGTCTTGCGGAGTAGACTGAATAGCCTTATTTAACCGAATAGCCGCCTCAAATACACCGTCGTCGATTGGTCCATTAGTATTGGCATATTTACCGTGTCCATCCGTATCCCAAGCAAATTTTGAGCTGCCGCATACATAATCATGACCGAGACACCATAGTCCAGTCTTTACATTATCTTCGTCTGGCAAAAATGGTTTTCGTGCACCAAGGGCACCGTTATCAACAAAACAATTAGCAATTTCCCGGCGATAGGTTGATAATTTTTTCTTAAAGCACGCTGGCGGCAGGATACCTTCACCTTCTGGCAAATATAATTTAGGATCGCCGAACAACATCGTAAAGACTATCTTCTGCTTGATGTCAGATGATATGCCAGGCAAGGTCTGTCCAACCACCTGCGCACCCTGTGAGTAACCTCCCAAAATGAAAAACTCTTTGGGACATTTGCGGTGGCGAGCAGTTAAATAGGCGTTCAATTCTGCAACGCCTTGATTTACACTTTTGCCATAATCATATTTCATACCACCACTCATCTTGGCGCCGATGGCGTTGCCATTCATAAGGTCACTAACATTAACCGCCGGGTACTGGTTGCCGCCGTAACTTTCGCTGCCTAGTTCGTAGAAATTGAATTTGGATTTATCACCAATCCTAGACAATAACTGACTCCTAAATCGTGCCGCTTCACCTTTATCTTGACCAACCTCCTGACCAGAGCCTCTAGCAAATATCCCCGTAACCAGCGTACATTTATTATTAACATTCTCTGCCGCAGCATTAACGTTAAAAGCAACTAGATTGACAATTATAGCCGCTACAAGTGTATAGCTTATTACAGCTCGCTTCTTCATAAAGACTACCACCCCATCATCTTAATAATTAACAGTTCATACTTAAAACAATTTAATCAATATTATCAACAAACCCCCTTTCTCTTACCGTTAGTCCTATACTCGTCATATCATCACGACGTGAAACATTTATTCTATACTGATAGCCATTTCTTTTTCCACTAAATTCACAAACGTCAAGGTTCTTATCCTTACATCCATCCTCTATCTCCAGTAATTTATCGTTATTAGTAAACTTCTTAATATCATCATAGTTTATAAAATCTTTATATACCCATGCTTTATAAACTTCTGGGCAGTTCCCCATTAGACATATAGCTTTTGGTGGTACAATGTCATGCTTAGTCTGTTGCCACCCATCAAGCGGCTTAAAACTGTCCGCCACCGCTTCGATATCTTTCGTACTACCTCGCCACAATACCAAACAAGCTGCTAGTCCAACCAAGACCATCAAACCAACACATAAACATAAGGCTATCTTTTTTAAATTATTTTTTTTATTACTCTTCATATAGACCTCCTTATAATCAAAAGACGCCCCAAAAGGCGCTTACAAACTCGAGTAATTGACATATTGACTGGCGGTGCATAATCACAGACCATACACCGTTATTATAGCTTATGGTTTTTGCAATGTCTATCCTAGGCTTAGGTGATTTTCGCGCCCACTATAAACAACATAGACCGCCACCACCCCAACCAGTTTCGTCAACCATGAAACGACACTGGCGCTACCAGTAGTCGGGGTTTTACTGTCTTCCGGGTTCAGCCGACTGTCATCCATCCACAAGCCCAGCAATGGATGGTTTTTAATAATCAGGGAATCCTCGTCCGCGACGCTTACTTCACTGCTATAGTTATACTCGTCAGAAGCAGCATCCGTTGCTAACTCATCTGGCTCATCTAGCTCGAGCTCTGCTGACTCGGTCAATTCTTCATCAGAAACAGGCTCTTCCAGCCTTTCAGGTGGCAGCTCAACATCTGATCTTACGTCACCAATCTCCATAACCGCTGTCTTAATTTCATCATCGCACCACAAGTTGTTTTCTCCCGATGTTGTCATAATCACATCAGCCGGTTTCTCACGAGGCAAACCATCTTTTTCCAATACTTGTGCTGGCGCCTCCTTTAACTCAACAGTAGGGACCGACTTAGTAGTCGGTGGAACAGGGACAACGAATTGCTCGACTGGCTCATGGTCATCCTTGGTGATTTCGGGCACTGATACTACCTGGAGATTATCCAACGGCTCTATAGATTCAACCTCATCAGTCACAAAAGCTTCTGGCTCATCAATTTCTTCACCTGTCATAATCATCGCTTCCGTTAACGGGCCTGCTGTCACTGCCTCAGTCAAAGGCGCTTCTGGATCCGCCACTGACGACTGTTCAACAAAGAATACCACATTCTCCTCGGCCCACACTTCTTCATCATTGACATGAAAATTCTCTTCTATTACCGCATCGTCAAGCTGCTCAACTGGGGAAGTCGGTGTTTCATAAACCGTCTGATCCACTGCTACTTCCTGACCGCCACCCTGCGGTGGATCGGTCCAAAGTTCATCCTCATCAACAATAGTCTCGACAGGAATAACTGGAGTCGGTGCTTCTGGCTCGATTGCAGCATTCTCCATCGGTACCACTTCCACCACCTCGTGCGCTACTGGCATATCAACAACAACAGGTTGTGTTGAGTTATGATCAACCGCGGGCTCCTCGCCATATTCAACATAATCTTGAATTGGCGACGTCATGACCGCTGGCTGATCAGGCTGCTTCTTTGCTGGCATTGGCGCCTCCACCGCAACCACTTCTTTGGTGAGTGTTTCATGTTTCGCATTTTCCATCGGCACATTGACTGATGCGTCCGGCATCTGGACAGGGGGTTCCTGCTCAGCAGCTGGCAGTGCGCTCTTTTCTTCCGGTTCACTCACTATACGATAGCTATTGTCATCATTCCCCGTGTCATCGGCTATGGTAGTATGTGGCAGCGTTTCTCTTGACGGCACCTCAACTGGTGATACTGGCGACAAACTGTCAGCTGTATCCATCACCTCAACTAACTTTGGTTCTTTTACCTCAATTTGCGGTGACGCTTGAATATCACTCACTGCCATATCAGCGATATCGTCATTTACCTTTTTCGTATCCTCGACAATAGGCACGACTGGATCAGTTTCAATCACTATCGGCGTCGATTGTTTGTTATAGTCATGCGCTGCATCAGAAACAGCATCAACAATATGCAGCTCTACCTTCTTTGAAGAACTGCCTGTCTCTACCGCTTCAGTGTCCATATCAGCACCCAGAACTTCGACCGTCTCGTTAGTCAAAGCTTTGCACTCTTGTTCCTGAGATACCATCTGTTCGTTCGATTCATCCGCTCTATCCTCACTAACTTCAGTAGCCTCTGTGCGTATTGTTTTTACCTCACTATCACTGGAGTTGACGTAACCCGCCACGACAATGCCATCATCATTGTCATTTAGTAGCTCGCTCAAATACGATTCGCGCTCTGGCGCTGGCTGTAAATTTTTACTAGCAAAATTTCGCATGCGTAAAATCGGACAGTCATCGCGTGCTACGCAATTAGCACAAGCTACGCTCGCCACACCCTGACATATTATCTCTCTTCTCTCTTCGCTCATCCGGTTTTCTGGCGAGTTAATCTCGCTTTTGCTGGCAAGCGATAATGCGTCAACCGGCGCAGGCATATCTTTTACGTCGGTACTGTCATCTATGAAAGTATCAAGCTTCTCCTCACCGCCAGCACCACCCCTCAATGACGAAAATACATCAAAATTATCACCGTCAATTCCTGTCGTTGATAATTCTATGGTAGTCGCCGCCTCACTCATTGCTCAAAAAATGTCTCCGTTGAAATATGTGATTCATCGACACCAGCGGCGGTGAGTTTTTGCCAAACGTCGCGTACAAACGGCAGACTGCCGCAGACCAGAAAGTGCGCATCGTCCGGCGTTTCAGCGACGATTTTCGCCACCTCAAACCGCCCGTTATGCCAACCATCCGTTTCCTCAACCTGCTGGCGAGTACTAAACTTATGAACCTGAATGGACGAGGCTGCTAGCTCCTCTGAGAACACCATATATTCCGGCGATTTTTGGCTCAAATAGAGAAAAGTCGGCTGCTTGGCGTCCGCCAAAATACTCCAAATCGGGCTGAGCCCGCAGCCCGCCGCGATGCCAACCAGCGGCCGCTCAGTCTGCGGATTGAAATCACCGTAGGCCCGGCTAATCTGCAGCGTATCGCCAACGTGACGTGAACACAAATAACTCGAGAACTCGCCGCCCACATTTTTGACGGTAATCGACATCAGTTCCTCATGCGGACCCGAGGAAATACTATAGGCCTTGCCTTCACGCACCTGGCTGCCCTCAATAAACACCGTGATATATTGCCCCGCCATAAAGTCAAACGGCCGCACAACATACAGCGTTGTCACCTCAGGATTTTCCTGACGCACCCGCACAATTTCGACGGTTAGTGAATCACGCATTCTTCGACATACCTTTCCATTATTTTTTGGGCAGCCCTAAATTCTTCGTCAGTGAAAGTGTGGTAATTGGCAAACTTCGGGCTAATGGTGGTACCGGTGCGAAAATGCTGCAAGGCAAATCGCTTGGCGCCTTTGACGAGCTCGCCGATCTTTTCAAAATCCGCTACCTCCAGCTGCTCACGGACGATGGTCGTCCGAAATTCATGGCCGATCCCTGAGTCAATCATCAGCCGCACATTGTCTTTGATCGCCGCTAGATCAATCGGCCGGGCCGCAATCTCCACGTATTTTTCCAGCGGCCCCTTGACATCCATGGCGATAAAATCAATCGTCCCCTCCTCGACCATGCCGCGCACCATATCTGGGTGCGTGCCGTTGGTGTCCAGTTTGACGTCAAAGCCCAGCTGCTTAATCATCCGGCACAACACCGGCAAATCTTCGTTAACCGTCGGCTCGCCTCCAGAAATCACCACGCCGTCTAGCCGGCCAATGCGCGATTTCAAGAATATCATCGCCTCCTCGACCGGAATGCTTGGTGCCAAGCGCTCAGGTAGCACCAGCTCAGGATTGTGGCAATAGCCGCAGCGCATATTGCAACCCGAGAGAAACAGCGCTGCCGCCACGTGCCCTGGATAGTCCACCAGCGACAGCTTCTGAATCCCGCCGATCGCCACCCTAAGCTGGGACAGCGACGGCGCAAGCTCGCTGATGTTCGGCGGCATCGTCATAATGCTCCCTCATGTCAAATTCAGCCTGCTTACCCTTGTTCCACTGAGAAACTGGACGCAAGAAGCCAACCACACGTGAGTAAACTTCGGTCGCTTCACTACAGCTTGGGCAGGTTGGATGTTCACCAACCAAGTAGCCGTGATTTTTACAAATACTAAAGCTTGGACTAAAGGTAAAGTACGGCAATTTGTAATTTTCACAAATCGTCTTCACTAGTTTTTTCAGCGTCTGTGGATCATCCATGCGCTCGCCCAGGAAGAAGTGAATCACCGTACCCCCCGTGTATTTGGTCTGCAAGTTATCCTGCAAATCCATCAGCTCGAATAAATCATCGGTGTAGTTAACTGGCAAGTGGCTGGAGTTGGTATAGAACGGATGCTTGACCGCCGCGCCGAGGCCATTGGCAAAGTGTGCTCGGTCAGGGAAGCTGGCTTTGTCAATTTGCGCCAAACGGTAGGTCGTACCTTCGGCTGGTGTCGCTTCCAAATTGTAATTATTACCAGTCTCTTTCTGATACTCAACCAGTCTGTCGCGCATGAAGTCAAGCGTTTTCTCGGCAAACGCCTTACCCTTTTCGGTACCGATATCAACGCCCAACAAATTCAACGCTGCTTCATTGGTGCCAATCAAACCGATGGTTGAGAAGTGATTCTTCCAGTATTGATTAAATCGCTGCTTGATATTACGCAAGTAAAACTTGGTGTATGGATAGAGGTTGGCATCAGTCAATCGCTCCAATACCTTACGCTTGGTTTCCAAGCTATCTTTCGCCATATCCATCAATTCGCTCAGACCCTTGAAGAACTCTTTCTCGTTCTTTGATTTCAGCGCCAAGCGTGGCAAATTGATAGTGACCACACCAACTGAACCAGTCATTGGGTTTGAGCCAAACAGGCCACCACCGCGGTATTCTAGCTGGCGGTTGTCGATGCGCAGGCGACAGCACATTGAGCGCGCATCCTCTGGATCCATATCAGAATTGATGAAGTTTGAGAAATATGGGATGCCGTATTTGGCACTGGCCTCCCACAAACTTTCAATCACTGGATTATCCCAGTTGAAATCCTTGGTGATATTAACCGTTGGGATTGGGAAGGTAAAGACTCGGCCGTTAGCATCACCCTCAGACAACACCTCTAGCAGCGCCTTATTCAGCATGTTCATCTCTTCTTGATATTCGCCGTAGGTAGTGTCCTGCATCTCGCCGCCGATGATCACTGGATTATCAGCCATGTGCTTTGGACATTCCAAATCAAGCGTAATATTGGTAAACGGTGTCTGGAAACCAACCCTTGTTGGTACGTTGACATTGAAAACAAATTCCTGCAGTGCTTGCTTAACCTCATCGTAGTTCAATTTATCAGCGCGAATAAATGGCGCCAGTAGTGTATCAAAATCAGAAAATGCCTGAGCACCAGCTGCCTCACCCTGCAAGGTGTAGAAGAAGTTTACCACCTGGCCCAAGGCTGAGCGGAAATGCTTGGCTGGCTTGGAGGCCACCTTTCCAGCAACACCCGTAAAGCCTTCTTGCAACAGATCAGTCAAGTCCCAACCAACACAATACACACTGAGGAGATTTAGGTCGTGAATATGCAAATCACCTTCCTTGTGCGCCTGACCAATCTTTGATGTGTAAATTTTGTCCAGCCAGTAAGTCTTCGTAACTTCCGCCGAGACGTAATTATTCAAACCCTGTAGGCTGTAGCCCATGTTGGAGTTCTCATTCACCTTCCAGTCCAGGTTACCAATATATTGATCGATTAAATCAACATGCGCGTTAGATGTAATTTCGCGCAATTTTTTGTGCTGGTCACGGTAGATGATGTAGGCCTTGGCAGTTTTCTTAAACTTAGAATCAATCAACGTATCCTCGACGATATCCTGGATATCTTCAACGTCTGGTAATTGTTTTTGGTTGCGAGCTTCCAGTACCGCCAATACTTTTTCGGTCAGTTCCTTGGCTGTTTTTTTGTCAAATTCGCCAGTCTCCAAGCCCGCTTTTTCAATGGCTTTTTCGATTTTTTTGCGATCAAATTTGACGGTGCGACCATCACGTTTTTTGATTGATTTGTACATACCCCTCCTTATTATGACAACAACAAACAGACCCCAACCTCCCCACGGGGTGCGTGTTGCAAAAAATGTTATTTATTTTCTAAAAACACCATATATAGTGCTTAATATAGAATATACACGCGATATATAGCGTCTGTCAACGAAAATACATTGTATTATTTACATGTATGGGATTCTTGTATTGTTTGTAGTAGATCATAAGCGGTGGCTGCTGTTAGTGCTTGCATTTGGCGAAGAGTATCGCCTAGCTGGAGCGGTGGTTTGAGGCTGCGGATAAGATAAAAGCCAACAAATGCCGCTAACATCTCCGCATTGAGTTCGTCTAGCCATGGTGTTACATCCTGACCATGCCGCGCCATGTCGACCAGAAACTCCGTCGCCCCAGACCTTCGCGGCGCATAGGAAGCCCAATTCCAATCAACTAATTTCAACTCACCAGTTTGCGGATGAAACGCCAAATTATCGCTGCGCACATCACTGTGATTAAAACAATCTTCTGGCTGCTTGGCGAATTGTTTGGTGCGTACTGAAATATCGGCTAATTCATCACTCCTACTCAGTAATTCCATCATTTTCTGGCAGCGCCGCTGGTTGACTTCTGATTGCTCCGGTAATAATGTTCGATAATTATCGATCAGCTGACGGCGAATATCAGCCTCGGCAATAATTCTATCAATGCCCTCATCCAAGCCTAGTTCCGCCGTCGTAAACGGCTGCAGTTGTAATTCCTCAACCATCTCATGCGGTAACTCCGTTTTTTCCAGCTCACGAGCCGCCGTCACCACCGCTGAAATATATCGTTCTGCCACAGATTTTTCCGTTGGCGGCTGCCATAGCCAGCCGTCGGCTGACGCATAACTGGTTATCATCAGCACCTGCCCATCATCGCTAAGCACTGACCAGTCAGCCACATATTGCGGGTGAAGTTTCTGCAATAATCGCGTCACTTCATAATCTTTTTTCAGCCAAGCTAATTCCCGCTCGCCATCGTCCGGCAGTAAATCGACATCAAGCTCTTTGACAAAAATTGTCTTATCGCCCGCCGACACCAAGGCGCGGCGATTGCGCGAAAAGCCGCCGCTCACCGAGGTAATTTGTAAATCAGACGCGTCAACGCTAAGCTCCGCTGCAGCACACTGCAATGATCTGTCGGTCAGCAACTTATCAGGGCGAGACAAGGTTTCCATATGGAAATTATAACATTTACCATATACCTGTTCTATTGCGCCATATAATCAAACAGATCTATGTCAGTCATATAACGTCAGTTTCCTGAATTACACTCCCGTATCTCGCCGATAAAAGCCAATCGCTGCCACGCCAAGCGCCGCTAAGCTCACAAAGATTAAGACTGCCAATTTTCCTAAGTCCAATCCGTCCATCAAAGTATCTGGGATATTGTAGTAATGAATCAGCGACCAAACATCGTAATCTTTCCAGCTTTCGATCAACTTGGCGGTAATCGACAGGGCGTACATTGCTAGAAACATTAGACTACCAACGCCGACAGCCAGCCCGCGCCGGCCCGTCACCGCCTGGGTGACAAAGGTGAGACTACCAAAACTAAGGCCCAAAAGCCACAAGCTCACACAAGCCCCAGCAACATGTGTGAGGTTTGGGTGAAAATCAAACAGCGGACCAATGAGTGCAATGGTCATACACAGCATCACTGGAGGAATCACCAACAATCCTGCTATCGCCACATATTTTTGCAGCACTATCGTCACGCGAGTCCGCCGACTAGCGAGGAGCAACTCCAATGTCCCCGAATCTTCTTCCCGGCCAATTACCCCAGCGCCCAGAACAATCGCCGTAATCACCACACCGACCATCGCCACCAGCGGAAACAGCTCAATACTCAGCCAGCCTTCTGGCGTGGTGCCAATCGCCAAATCGCCAACCACCGCTTTCATACCAGCCGGCATCATGTCGATGAACGGGCTTAGCTGATCGCTAAATTTATTGAACAGTGCTGAGAACAACACCGCCACAACGCTAATGCCAACACCCAAAAACAGCGGCAACTTGTAATTTTGCCGCACCGTCTGCCACATCATCGCTTTGCCTCCTCGCCTTCATAATACCGCATGAATAATTCTTCTAGTTCCAATTCTGATTCGCGCAATAGTTTTGGTTTGTATTCGGCGATGAACGAGATAAACTCCGTTGCGTCGCCTTTGACGGTAAATTCATATTCGTCGCCACGGTGTTGAACGTTGGTGATGGATGGTAATTTTTTAGCTGCCGCCAGAGACGGTTTTTTAGCAAAGGTCACAATGTAGCGGTGTGTTGACAGGTGTTTCATGGTCGCGATATGTTCAATGGCAATCAATTTTCCATCGCGGATAAAGCCAGCGCGGTGGCAAATTTTTTGCACTTCAGTCAGATCGTGGCTGCTGACAAATACCGTCGCGCCTTGCTCGGAAACTTCGCGCACCAAATCGTAAAACACTTGTTTCATCAGCGGATCCAACCCGCTGGTCGGTTCGTCCAAAATCAGCAATTTTGGTCGGTGCATAAAGGCTTGAATTAGACCAATTTTCTGGCGATTACCCTTGGAAAGCTGGCGGATCGGTCGATCTAGCACCGCCTCAAAACGCCCAGCCAATTCATCAACATAGCGCCAATCAACCTTTCGACCTGTCCGTGCTAAAAACTTCAGCAATTTCCGACCAGTCATAGTTTCATACAGCGCGATGTCGCCCGCTAGATATCCAACCTGATCATGAAGGGCTGTTCGTTCTGCGGAATTCCGTCCACCCAGCAACTCCACCCAGCCATCCGTCGGCCTCAAAAAATCCATCACCGACCGAATCGTTGTACTTTTACCCGCGCCATTGGGTCCAAGAAACCCAAACACCTCGCCTTCATGCAGCTCCAGCGACACATTGTTGACTGCCAGTTTATGACCAAAGCGCTTGGTAAGTCCGTGTAACATCAGCGGTGAAGTATCACTCATAACGACTCCTTTTAGTCATCATTTGCTATGGTTCCAGTATATCGCATAGTAGGCGTTTACGCCACTAGGCCTACACGAGCGAACTACACCGCCACTTAGGACTAGTAAATCTACTAACCTACCCCAGCATCCTTCCTAACGTATCAAATGTCCGCCCATTCCGTATGGTGACCAGCGGATAAAACTTTTCTTTCATCAGTAGCTTGTGATATGACGTACGCAAAAATTCTTTCTCACTATATTTACCCCAAAAGATTGCCTTTTTGCCAAAATGAACAATCTCATCATGAAGCGGCATGTGGCTAATCCTCTCCTTGATATACTCAGGATCGACGTCATCGGTATAAAATAATACATCTTTTCGCGCCAAAGGCTGATGCCACCACTCTGGCAGACCAGACACTTCGTCAAGATACTCATCTTTCGTCAGAACGACGTGTTTGATGGTAAACGGAAAACACCCTAACATGATAACGATATTCTCTTTGACTGTCGTCAGGCCATCATCAGTGTCAAATATAACATTACCGCTATTGATATAGGTGACTACGTTCTGATATCCCAAGTCTTCGAGGCTTGCTTTAAGGTCATTCATCGAGACTTTGTTCTTACCACCAACATTAATTCCCCGAAGTAACAGGATATATCTCATGTTCTTTAGTATACTATCGCCTGCGCTTCCGACCAAATGCGCTAGCGATGATTATTTAGCAGGACTGTAGAACAAAGTGTCTGGCCTACGAACCACATGTGTTATATTGCTGCTGCGATTACCATATTTACCCTGTAGGTCAATGATGGTGACGTGCTGTTCTGTTGGTTCTGGGCCTGTTTTGAGTACCTGAACCGTGACAACGTCATTTGTTGTCGTCACGCCATATAAGCGCCCGGCTGACAGACGAACATTATCTGGCGAAGGGTCTTTGACTGACTGATTAAAATAGAACCGCCACTGCGCAACACTACCAGATTTTGGTGCCGGAATATATTCGGCACGCCGTAACCGTGGACCTTGCCCGTCGACCAGGACAAACATAGTAGCAACAGCAATAATCGCGACCGCCATCACCCATTGCCACCGCTGAGTTCGTTTCACAAAACTAATAGACATATTGGTTTTTCTCCTTATCAATCGGTCTGACATAATCAGGCGACAGGACCGTACGCTCGGTAGTGTTGGTATTTGGATTGGCGATGAACACGCCACTAGTTTCTACCCACTGATCTGGAGCAAAAGTTTTGCGCCAACCTGGGCTGTACACCGGCACGCCAATTGGGCGAGCATCCAAAGCACAACATGTCACCACAAAACGCGAAACAAAGAAAACATTCTCATCCTTGCTGGCCGTGATAAATCCACTGACTTTGGCTGGTTTGTTTTGGTATTGTTTTGGGTCGCTGGATTGGGATAATAAGAGCGACCAATCTTTGATGGTGAAGTTGGTGTAGCTACCTCTTTCTTTGAGAATGGCCGACTCACGAGCATCGCTGGTCGCGTTTGCCCCACTGTTCATCACCCGCTGGCTCACCGTCAAGCTGGTCAACGCTGCCGGCTGTATCACCAGCAACATGACGACCGAGATGATGATTATCACCATGGTGCCATATGACCGATATCGTTTATGTGAGGTTTTGTGATTGTGCTTTGGCAGGGTGATGATCGTGGCGAGGGCGAGTAAAACACCAGTTGTTGCTAGTGCCAGAGAAAATAATTCATAGCGCGGATGAATATACCATTTGAGCTTTTCCTCGAAAGATAGCCATATAGTGGCAATGCTGGCAGCCAATATCAGCACAATACCACTCCATTCGTCTACCTTGTTAATCCATCTCGATACCTTAGAATACATAGTTTACCACCAATCCCAGTAGCGCTGTTAGTAGTACTACCAACAATGACACTTGCACCAGTACCGTTCGGCGATATGTTGTGCGCATCAAACTCAGCATTTTGATGTCAATCATCGGACCAAATGTCAGAAAGCTGACCAGTGAACCAGAGGTGAACGTACCGCGGAATGCCAATGCAAAGAATGCATCAACACTAGAGCAAATTGACACCACAAACGCCAACAATATCATGATCAACACTGACCAGGCCGGGCTGTTTCCTAACAACAAAATGGTTTCGCGTGGCACAACAACTTGGATGAGACCAGCAACCATGGCGCCAATGATTAGCGCTGGCATCATGGTGCGCGTTTCATGCTTGAAAAAATGTAGCGCCTCAACGAGCCTGTTTGAACTGTCACGTTTTTCTTTACAACTGGCGACGAACTCTGGACGCAGCATAGCGTCTTGTCGCGTGGAACTATATATCCAACCAATGAGATTGGCTATCAAAAAACCGCCCAGAATTCTGGCAATCAGTATAGTGGTATCGTCAGAAAATGCCTGTTGTGTGGTGATGATGGTCACAGGATTTAGTATTGGCGCCGCCAAAAGGAAGGTGAGCGATTCTGCTGGTGTTAAGCCTTTGGCAAGCAACCCACGCGCCAACGGCACATTGCCACATTCACAGACCGGCATAAACACTCCGAGTAGCGAAATGAGGGCGCGACGCAAGAACGGCTGTTTTGGCAAATGCTGAAGCAGCCAGTCGTGAGGCAACCACACCCGAACCGCCATAGAAAAGAACATACCCAGCATCACAAATGGCAATGCTTCGATGATGACACTCAAGCTCAGGGTGATAAAGTCCTGGAAATGCTTGGGTAGCTCTATGGACAGGTTTCGTCCAGCAACCTTCACCGCAAGAAGCACCGCAACTACCACTGCAGCCAATAGCCAACGTTTATTTGTACTTTGACGTTTTTTCACTCATCTATTATACGTCTGATTTGCTATTTTTAACAATCAAGAAAGCATCAGTCTGGTGTAGAATTTTGTATGGTACCGAATCGTATTTCGAGGAACAAAGAAAAAACACCTCCGTAGAAGTGTCTTTTCTTGGCTCACACTAGCAAACACGTTGCGAACTGAAAGCTTAGAATATGATGACCATAAAATAGGTATGATAAAGGAAGTTTTACGCAGCCTATAGTATGTTTATGGTTTCAAAATACGTAGTTATACTATCATAGTATTAGATAACTCGAGAAGGATAAAGCTGGGTTCCCGAATGGGAGTAGTCGCAAGACGAGAATTCCTTTGCTCCTGGGGTTATCTACCTAGATTTACTATTTGGCTTGAGAGCGTCAATTACCCCAGTGGGGTCTTTTTTTATTTGAGATGTTATAAAATCTACTAAAGCAGGTGCGTATGAATAGGTCGGTTGTCTTCCGTCCATTTTATGGGCATAGGCATAGGTTATATCATCTTTCAGGCTATAGAAATTGATAAACAAGGTTAGGTCGTTTGTGTTGAGGTACGGTAGCAAGCCCCCCCTTACGCCTAGGCTTTTTGTCAGGAAAGTCCGTAAACGCACATACAACCTAAATTTTTATAGCTAACAAAAATCAGTACGCTTTCCGTTTTACCCAACAATACTACACAACAAACAGTGGTTAGATTGTTGGGAATAAGTTGTTCGCTAGAGGGGGGCAGTCGCCCTTTACTTTGGCGTTTAGACACTCCGCCTATGAAATGGTAAATTTCGGGGCTACTTTTGACCAAGCGTTTTTTGAACAGGGTCTTTCGACCGTTCGTCCTTTGCTAGACGCTCCTGTGCCATATATAATGACAGCTTCGCCAGCTCGTGTAACTGCTCAACAAGTTCAGCCACGCCTTCATCGGTCCAAAAGTTTTGCCTGAAAGTCTAAGGCAAAATCTTCTTCGCCTCGCTTGTCACTATTGTAGAACTTCAACCCTAGTGGCTTTACTTCTTTGTAGCCGTGTTTGCCTACTTCTTCCAGATACTCACGGTAGTTTCGACTATCACCATCTTCAGCTTCAAACACCACTTCACTATCATCAGTTAGGCTTATCAGGGCTTCTTCTTTCCATAAATCTTGTTCAAGAATATGACCGCCCTTTGGCTCAATCAAACACTGGTAGTACATCTCGCCACTGTGTACATCGTTCACAATCAGCATATAGTCAGGGCTGAACCTGCGACCGTCTTGAGGGCTAAACAGCCAATAGTCTAGTTCGTTTCGTATGAGGTATATTTCAGCACCCCTATACTTTGCTCGCAAGTCGCCAATCTGACTAGCAACATACTTCACGAACTTCTTTTCCTCGCTCGTGCCATAGTTTTCACTATAAGCGTACCAGTCAGCCGTTTCTATATCGTACTGAAGGTCGGGGTCGTCGTGGTCGCTTTGGGCTTTGGCACGTTCATCGGTACTCACGAACACCTTCTTACCTGTAGCAGGGTCTTCGGTCGGGAACGACATAAGGTAGATATTCTTTTCTTTGCCAAATACCGACGACAGCGATACTGGTCGGAACTTCTTGCTACCTGTTACTCGTGGCATATTCACGTCAATCGCTTTGCGCACCTCTGGTAAAATCACACCGACAAGTAGCTGCAACTTCTCGGTAGCATTCAACTGACTGATACCTTTGCCCTCTTCATAGGTGTATTTTATTTCGTAAAGCGGCAAGTATTTTTCAATCAACTCATCAACCGTCTTGATACCAACAACGTGTTCACAGAGGTTGTTATAGCGGAAAAAGCCAGCTTCAGCCGCCACCAACGCCTTGCGAATAATAGGCAACGGGAAAAACTCTTCTGTAATACGAATAACGTCAACCTTTTGACCTGCAACAATCTGGTTTTGCTCAAAATCCGACAAGCCCCTTGCTCGCAGGTTATACGAACCAGCTTTTATAATACGCTTGAACGTCGTGTCAATTTCATCACCCTTTGTTTTGGTACGCTTGACAGTCTGATTGACCAGCACGAAGCCCTTTTGATACGTTTCGCTTTCAAGGAACTTTTGTTTCATTGTGATGGTCTTCTTTTCGACACCCTCACTGATAATACCCTCGCCCAGCAAATCACGCTGAAGACTCTCAAGAAACGTACCAGTTTTGACGAAGTGATACACAAACGTTTCTAGCACACGTCCTTTATCATAGGGGTCGTTGTCGAACTTTCGCTTGTACTTATCAAACTCAAGGTTGCGAGTAGCAAACAGGCTAAGCATATTGTCTTCTTCGCTATCTCGCTTGTACGAGCGTGGTAGTTCATACGGGTTATACCTTGCACCACGACCAATCAGCTGAATATCTTGCAGCGACACCTTTTTACTCTCGGAAATATCAAAGTGAATAATATCATACAACCCCAGCACGTCCCAGCCTTCGTTTAGGGCATTGACCGAAAAGATGGCTCGTATTGTGTTTCGTGGGCTGTCCAGCAACGGCAATAAGTCCGCTTTTTCCTTCTTCTGGCTGTTGTATATCAGCGTATTATCGTGGGCAAAACTAGACCGTATTTCAGCCGTAAACGCCTTCAAGCCGTCCCAATCACCACCTGAAATAAACCCTGCTTCTTTGGACGCCAGCCAATTGAACATATCAGCCAATATCTCGTGTTCACGGTTCTTATTCTCACGCCCTAGTTCCTTCAAGCGGTTCAAGTCTTCGGGTCGCAAAGAGCCAATCACATTATCAAAAAACTTGCGGTCTTCTTCGCTTTGGGCAATTTTCACGGACTTGATAAGCACTATCGGACTGATGGTTATACCCATCACACGTTCAGCCAGCAACCTACGGTATTCACTCAACGCAACGGCATTTATAATCAAAAGACGCTTCTGGTCTTCGGTATGAACCTCTTGGTTGAATAGGAACTTTACGTCCTTGCTGTACCCGTCTTTATTGAACGCCAAAAAGTCGTAGCGATGAACAATTTTATCTTCATATTTTTCGTGTATGGCTTGATTAGCAAGGTCAACCGTAGCGGTAAACTCAATGAGCATATTTTCTTCACGGGCTTTTACAGCAGACAATACCGCCGTTTCCCAGTTCTTCACTTCGTCCGCTTCACTCTTGGTCTTTTTACGAGTTTCAACGTTCAATGAGTGGGCTTCGTCAGCAAGTATGACTACGTCATTGTCTACAAAGTCATCAAAAATAAGTCCGTTTTCCTTGTCTTCGTTCAGCCTGTTATAGAGCAACTGCGTACTGAAGAACATAAAGTTGATGGCGTTACGGCTACTATCAGCAACGCTACTAACTGCCCTTACGTCAACGTTCTGCCCGTTGATTTTTATGCCCTTCGGGTTGAACAGATACTTTTCAAACTTGTAGTCAGTAAAGTTTCGGACGGCTTGTTTGATGATATTATCTCGGTACACCAAGAACAGGAAGTTGCGGTAGCCTTTTTCATACAGATACAGTACGACAGACGCCATTATCAGCGTTTTACCCGTTCCAGTTGCCATATTGAACAGCAAGTGTTTAGCACTCGCCCTATCGTGGTCGTAGAGCCATATAAAGTGCTTCAGGGCGTTTTCTTGGTACTCACGCAGTTGCTTAGTAGGGTGTAGATTGTCAGTGATGTAATCAGGTATCTGATAATCTTTTGCCCACTGCTGATAATCAGGGTCGCTTTCTATTTTATTAAAAAGAAAGTTATCTAGTGTTTCGCCAACCTTAGTTTTCGTTCGTGCCATAGAATTTGTCCGTCAATACTTTTTCATCAGCCGTTACCTCGTGTCGTGTATCGCCCATATCTGCGTAGTTGAGGTATAGTTGATTTTCATCTAGCACATCAGCCAGTGCTTCCTTGCGACCATCAAGGTCAAGTTGCCTAAAGTCTTCGTCTTTTTCAAAGTGGCTACGGTCAAACCAAAACTTTAAGAAGGCGTTGTTCCGCATTTCAACGTAAATATCTTCAAGTTCCTTCAGGCTCGTGGCTTCCATAATACGGTCGATGTACTCTTGGTTGTACTTTTTCAGTTCAAAGTACACGAATGAACCGCCACCTTGCCAGTTTACATACTTGGAAATACCGTTCTGCTCACCGTCAATTACACGCTTGAGCCGTACAGTGGTCTTATCTTCAACATAGTCCATCTGCTCAATACCAACCCACCTACGCCCCATCTTATGAGCAACGGCTGACGTTGTACCCGAACCAACGAAAAAGTCTAAGACTATATCGTTTGGCTTCGTTACCATATCAACAATTCTTCGTATCAACGCTTCAGGCTTTTTACCGTTAGTCAGGTCAACACCGCCTTCATTTTGAGTATTCTGAAAGTCTATATCAGTCCATAGGTCGCCAAGCAGTTGAGCCATCTTTTGTTCACCGTCAATCTCTTGGTATACGTTGGAAAGCATTGAAAGTCGCTTACCACCGTGGGCGTACATTTTCTTACCGTTCTTGTCCTCAATAAACACTACGTCATCAGGCGTCTTCAGGCTCAACGCCTTCAGGTTGTCAGGTATGGAATTGACTTTTCGGAATACGCTATAGCGTATTCCAAAAAGGTAATCGTTGACTTTTCGGATTTTCAAAATATCTGGCGTGATAGTGTCGCTTTTAGCAATAATACCTTCCGCAACTAAAACATCTTTTAGTTTTTCAATGACCAGCGTACCGTCTGGCAACTCCTTCAGCACTGAATTATAGTGGGTGTCCCACTCGTTTTTTGCTACATATTGAGGCTTGATGGTTATTTCATCAGCCAACTTATACGCCAAAATGGTGTCTTTGTTCTTCAATATAGTTTTTTCTTTGTGTTGAGTTTTATTACCAGATATACTGTTGGACTTTACTGTAATTTGAGCAACAAGATTAGACTGCCCAAAAATTTCGTCCATAAGAATACGCAGGTAGGCGTCTTCTTTGTAGTCGCACTGAACGAAAATCATACCATCATCACGCAATAGGTCTTTTGCTACTTCAAGGCGGTTCTTCATAAAGGTAAGCCACGACGAGTGGCTGAAACTGTCGTTGTAGCGGAAACTATCACTACCAGTGTTATAAGGTGGGTCAATGTAGATGAGTTTCACTTTACCAGCCAGACGACTTTTGAGTGTATGCAAGGCAAGAAGGTTATTGCCCTTGATAAGTAAGTTCTGCTTCAGCTCGCCATCTTCATCAAAGAAGGAAATATCACTACTCGCAGTCAGCGACCTTTCGCCATCCTTATCAACGTAACGAAAATCGGTCAGTACTTTTGGTTCTTCCAGTGTGTCTATATCTTTACTGTCTATATCAATCTGAAGGAAGCGTTCTTCACGCCCCTTGTCTTCTTTGGTCATACCAGCTTCTAGGACGGTATCTTTGAAAGGGAAATTCAATACCACTTCGGTATCGTTTTTGATGAAACTACCCTTGCTATTGCTAAACAAGCCAATCTTGTTGCTGTACTTGGTATATCGTCCTTTTTTCAGTGAATTATCTGCCATCGCTCATTACGTCCTTCCCAGTTTTTGATATTTACTGACTTACTTCTAAAAACTTCTTTACATCTTCTTTTTTGTATCGCCGTATTTTACGCTCTCCAATACGAATAGGCTTGAGCGTACCGTTTTTATCCCAGTTACGCAGAGTGTTCGGGTGTACCTTTAGCAATTCACTGACCTGCTTCAGTGTTAGGTATTCAGATAGATTTTCGTCTGCCATATAATATTATTGTATAATAAATGACAAGAACTTGGTAGTTGAAAGATGTAATGACAGAGAAAGATAATTTAGTAACGGTCTATATGAACAGGTACGAGCTTGACGAAGCTAGTGCTAAGTATGTCGTAGACCGTGCCGCCGCACTCGCTAAGTCGCTCAAAGAACCAGACCGCAAAGCCAACGACTTCGCCCTTGCCTACCACCTCAACAAGTTCGCTATCGGGCTATTTGAAATGGTCGCCAACAACCTTAGCGGACTACCAGACGTTAGTACCATCAACCGTAGCTATATACTGCTCGTCAACGAGTTGAGAAAGATATACGCTCGCAACGCCGAGCTTGAAAACATCAGTGAAAATATCTGTTGGCAAAGTTTCGATAGGCTCGAACATATTGAAAGCGACGTATGGGAATACACGAACTACAACAATAACGAGTACGGACTTAGCCATAACGCACAGGTAAACAGGCTACGTATATCGCACGGCAAAGAAACGCCAGACTTCCCGCCTGAAATAAAGAAAATCGTTGACGAAGCCGAAGCCAACGGCAAAGCCTTCTTTGCTAAAATTGAGGACGAAAGCGACGTAGAGCGGGACTGGTTTATACCCGAATACACCCTTACCTACGCCAGCGACGGCTCACTGCTCGTCAACGGCGTCAAAGGCGTACTAAAGGTCAAGAAAACACAATTAGCTTCAGCGTCGGCAAAACTGATGGAGCAAGCAGTCGCCAAGCCAAACGAACTATTCAAGCCAAATCTAGGGCATAATTATTCTCGTACTCTTAGTGTTACGCTTAGCGGCTTAGGCTTCTCTGGTGCGCTTAGGGACTTGTTCTTTCCACAGGTTAGCGAAGCCAACGGCGTAGTCTTTCGCCCTACCATCACCCGTGAAGAAGTAGACGCCGAACACATTGACACCACCAAGCTAGACGACAAGCTCAAGAAACTTGGGGCTGATGTAGTACAGAAACCGATGGAAATACCGTTCTAGCAATTTTGAACAGAATTGTACTGTTTTGAACAGAAAATAAACGGAGCTGAACAGAAAACCGCCAATCACGAACAGCAACAATAACAGATTGAACGACTTAGTTACAACATAAAACGCAAACAGCGACAACCCCGCTAGATATTGGCATAGTTGGTAGTATGAACGACCAACAAGAGCCAGTTCCAGCAAGTCCAGACACGCCAGCCGTGCCAGTGCTTGATACTGACGAGTTGAATAACCTCGCCAAGTTTTTGGACGCCCTTTTGGAAGTTGATATGGAAGTAAAACGTAATGAAGGGGTCAGTACAAATGATAACTACCTACAAGCTATTTAGGATATTTGTCCGCAAACTAATAGAACTGCTCACCAACGTATGGTTATGGGCAATCAAAAAAGAACAAGCCGCTGAGGAACGTAAGCGATATGGTCGTTAGCGAAGTAAACATCACGCCTGTAAAGCCGAAGAATGGCTTAGTTGGTATAGCCAGCCTAGTTGTTGATAGAAACATATACCTTAACTCAATCGCCGTTTACACCAAGCTAGACGGCTCGTATCGCCTGTTGTACCCTACGAAGCTCGTAGGCAATAGGTCGCTAGGACTATTCTATCCAATCAACCGTGAAGCAAGCTGGGCTATTGAAGAAGCCGTGTTCAAAAAATGTAGCGAAGTATTTGAAGGACGTAACGATGATAGATACTATCAAGCTGGTACTGCCTTTTAGTAAGCGTCCCCACTGGTATGAAAAAGTTCGCTTCCAACACGGCTTTGATGCCGATACGGGCTTATTCAAAGCTGTTGCTAATCCTAGTAGTGAAAACAAGAAAAAGGGTATCTATCAACCTCGCCTTACTTATACCGAACGACCAGTTAGAGGCGGTAAAAACTACGAATTAGCAATTGAGTTGTCGCTACCAAAACTGATGTTCAATAATAACTTCAGCGAACTTACTGACACTGATTTTGAAGCAGTGGTCAAAAAGTTATCTGACACGATAAGAACCACTTACGGTATCTGGTTATTTCCTCATCAAATACGGCAAGCCAGTGTCCGTAAAATAGACTACTCGAAAAACATTATATTCACTGACCGTACGCCAGTTTCTAACGTACTTGCTAACGTCCGAACGGCTGACGTTTCCAAAGTGTACGATATTCAAAATACCGACTTTCGTAATGGTGGACACGTCTACCATATACACAGCAACAGCCTAGATATTGCCATTTACGATAAAGTTGCCGACCTGAAGCAAGAGCGTATATCTCCCAAGCGAAGCCGTGAAAAAGACGGCTACGTACAAATGAACCTACTTGATGAACTAGAATGCCAAAAGACCGTAACAGTTACTCGCTTAGAAGTACGTCTGAACGGGCTACGAAAAATACGCAGTGAACTGGCTAAGGTTGGCGTTACCCATGGTATCACCTTTGAAGAAATGTATAGTAGCGACACTTCGCAAAAAATACTAATGCGACACTGGCAAAATATCTTTGACCGCATACCTAAAGGACTATTAGACAGCGATACTGCTGAACACCTGCTTATCAACGACAAAAAAGCCAACGAAGATATGAAGATGATGGAAGCCCTCGCACGAGTTGGCTATGCCTACCTACGACAAGACAAAGATGAACGATATGTACGCAACCTACTTGAAGGTTTATTCAACCCATCGCAATACCGCCGTTTCAAACAAAAAAGCAGAGAGCCACCGAACCCTACACAACTCAAAACACTCCTACATATAACCAATACATTGACGGCTATGACACCTGTTAGTATTGAAGACTATACTTTCTAATTTTGGTAAGTATTGTTATATAATGTTATCAAATATATAATATAATCAGGAAGATTATGAAAGCAAGAAAAGAAGTAAAAGACTATGAAGGTATGAAAGCCTTCCTAATCGCACGAGTATCAGACCCACGGCAAGTAGACGCCCTGCCAGCACAGGAACTACGCCTCAACGAATACGCTGACCGCTACAAGTTCAGCAAAGAGCTACATCGCTTTGATGAAACGGCTTTCAAAGAAGACCGTGCCAAGTTTATTGAAATTGTTGATGAAGCTATCAAGTACCCTAAGTACTTCGTGATGGTATTTGATAAAATCGACCGCCTCACCCGTGATGTTTCTTCGGACGTTGTACGCACACTGAAGAACCTAGTAAAAGAAGGGCGTTGCGAACTACACTTCCCGTCTGACGGGCTTATATACCACCAGCACTCACCAGCCCACGACAAGACCCGTCTAGATATGGGTATGGTCTTTGGCGGTTACTACTCAATGGCTATCAGCGACAACGTAAAACGTAAGATTGAACAGAAGCTTCACGATGGCGAATACCCAGGCAAGGCTTGTGTTGGCTATAAGAACATCAAATGGGAAGACACTAGCGGTAAAGTGGTAAAGAATATCATACCCGACCCAGACCGCAAGCAGTACATTATCAAGGCGTTTGAACTACGGCTTGAAGGTAAGTCTTATCGCACCATTGCCAAGATACTTCGTGAAGACGGCTTACGTAGTAACACTAAAAAGCAAGGTATAGTTGGTCAGAGCCAGATTGAAACAATGCTCAAGAACCCGTTTTATTACGGCGTTATGAAGTATGATGGCGGTCTTTACCCTCATAAGTACGAACCGATAATAGATAAGTCCACCTTCGACAAGGTTCAACGTATCAACGACCAGCGGACTAACGAAAAGACCAAAACCAACACCAAGCAGATATTTACCTTCAGTGGCCTACTCAAATGTGCCACCTGCGGTTGTACTATCTCATCATATGAGCAAAAAGGACACGTCTATATGCGTTGTACTAAAGCAAAGGTTGGCGTAGCTTGCGACCAACCTCATATCGCCGAAGCGGATATACTACCTCAAGTAACTGAACTGCTCGAAAAGCTCAATATCAGTGAAGGAATAGTGAACCAAGTGCTTGAGCTGATGAAAAACGAACACGATAATATACAGCTGTTCTATAAAAACGCTATCACACAAACACGGGCTGAATACCTACGTTTAGAGAAAAAGCTAGGTATGCTATACGATGACAGGCTTGATGGACGTATTACTGTCGATGAATATGACAAATATGTAATGAAGTATAAGACCGAAATGGAAGACCTTGACCGTAAGTTGGTTGAGTACACAAATAACGATACGTCCTTCCAACTCACCTCTGCTTATCTGTTAGAACTGGCGTCAAAGGCTAAAAATATCTTTGAGCGTTCGCAACCAGAGCAAAAGAACAAAATTCTGCGTATGCTACTTGCGAACCCTACTTTGAAAGCAAAAAGGCTTCAACTACCTCTGTTGAAGCCTTTCGCTAGTGTACTAGACAACTCTAATTCTCAAAATTGGCTCCGGCAGCTGGGCTCGAACCAGCGACCTATTGGTTAACAGCCAACCGCTCTACCACTGAGCTATGCCGGAATACCGTATTGCCATTGTACCGTATCATGACATTATTGTAAAGAACTGAATTACAATTATATCAGGTGCTTTTGACGATATCCAACGCTTTTCTCAAGATAACCGCCTCCTCATGAGCCGCCTCATCAGCCGCGGCTTCACGTTTTTCGGCTTCTTGTTTCAGATGATGCCACCACGGCTTAGTCGCGCCAGTAGTAACCTCGTGATCAATACCAAGCTCCAACGACCTGGCTTTACCTTCTCGCTTAATTAAGGCTCCTTGTGCTACCAAACCGTCAATGTGCTTAGCTACCGTCGAGACTGATTTATAGCCTAAAGCTTGCATTATCTCTCGAAAGGTCGGACTATATCCCTGTCCGCCGATAAATCCTTCAATAAAATCGAGTAGTTGTTTTTGTTTTTTCGTTAGTTTCATATATGTTCTATTCCTTGCTATACTTATAATACAACCAAATAGGAGGATAATAAAGATGAAGATTTTGTTGACTGGTGGTGCAGGTTATATTGGTTCTCATACTGCCATTGAGCTCATCCAAAGTGGGCATGATGTGGTCATTATGGATGATCTATCAAATAGTTCAGCGGAAGTGATACGACGCATTGAAGATATTACCAAAACGACTATTCCGTTTGTGAAAGCAGATGTGCGTGACAAAGCAGCGCTAGAAGAGGTATTTGCTAGCCAACAGATTGATGCCGTCATCCATTTTGCCGGATTTAAAGCTGTTGGTGAATCGGTTGCCAAGCCGCTGGAATATTATGACAATAATCTCGTCTCAAGTTTAGTTCTTCTAGAGACCATGAAAAAACATCATGTTAACAAAATCGTCTTCTCTAGCTCAGCCACTGTCTACGGCACTCCAGAATCGCTGCCACTAACAGAAGCGTCCCCAACTGGTCGAGGAATTACCAATCCATATGGCCAGACCAAGTTTATGATTGAGCAGATTTTGCAAGACGCCGCAGTCGCCAACCCAGAGCTGGAAGTGTCTATTTTGCGCTATTTCAACCCAATCGGCGCGCACACATCAGGAACCATTGGTGAAGATCCAAACGGTATTCCTAATAACTTGCTGCCGTATGTTGCGCAAGTGGCAGTTGGTAAATTAAACGAGGTCGGCGTGTTTGGTGATGATTATGACACACCAGATGGCACTGGTGTGCGCGACTATATCCACGTAGTCGATTTGGCGCGTGGTCACGTGGCAGCACTAGAACACATGAAGTCAGGCGTGAATATATATAATCTCGGCACAGGACATGGTACCTCTGTTCTAGAAATCATCAAGGCGTTCTCTCAAGCCTCTGGTCATGACATTCCTTACGTCATCAAGCCTCGTCGCCCTGGTGATTTGGCGGCTTGCTATGCCAACTGTGACAAAGCCCAACGAGAGCTCAACTGGAAAGCTGAGTTGTCTGTTGAACAAGCCTGTCAAGACACATGGAACTGGCAAAGTAACAATCCAAACGGTTACCAGTCATAATAACCATCAGCGTCTAACCTACAACCAGCGGATTCCTACCGCTGGTTTTCTGTACCCAGAACGATGACGATGTCGGCGTTATATTTACTAATAGTCGGTGGGATGGTGGTCACAACATTAGTACCATAGGTCTGCTTCAACTTTTCGATAGTCTTTGGCTTTGTGCCGTTACTTAGGTCGTAGATGGTATGTTTGGCTTGGACGCCGCCTGGATAGTTACCCACCTGGACCACATTTAACTCTTGCTTAGTTAACTTTGTCTGTTCAGCGGCTGCTACACCCGCGATACCAGAACCATTCAATATCACCAGTCTCGCCTCTTCATTCATCTCAGCTGTTGGGCTAATGCGTTTTTTGACATAGTTTTTAATGGCCGTGTAGTTGTAGGTTCCAGCGGTCGGCACCACCACACTAGCACCCGCGATATTGGAAGTCGTCAGTAGCTGCACCTTATTTTTCTCGTCAACCAGTGGTATTGAGACAATCTTTTCCGCATTAAACTCCTTCAAAATTTCAATGATGGTCTGCATTTCTTTGGTTTCAAAGTTGGTATTAATGTTATTGCCTAGCGCATCGATAATCCCCATCATGACATTGAAATCTGCTTTGTTGGACGTTTTGGCTTTCTCGACGATGGCTTTGATAATTTTTTGCTGGTTACGCTCACGGTCAAAGTTACCACCACTCAGTCCAATTCCTCCAGCGCTACCACGAGCACGGCTAAACGCCAGGGCTTGCTCACCGTTCATATGAACCGTTTCGCCGTTGCGGTAGCGAATCTTTGTAGCCACGTCATACACCATCGATGAGCCGTCATAAGCCTCAACTTTCACATCAATTCCACCAAGTGCATTAACCACCTCGGTAAGAACGCGCCAGTTTGCGTGCACTTTGTAGTGAATTTCCATACCCAATACTTCTTGCGCAGTTTTAGCGATCTCTGCTTGTCCAGCCTGTTCACTAGCAGCTTGATCCTTGCCGCTGTCTTTGGCGTCTTGTTTACCACAACCATAACTCTCGTTGAGCTTTCCAGCGGTAGTTTTCAGCCAAGACTGACAGGTGTGTTTGACGTAAAGGTCTCGCGGCAGAGACACAGTGTAGGCGTCCTTATTGTCTTGGTGGTAGGACAATACCATGATTGAGTCAGCCAAGTCAGCGCCTTCCCAGCCGTCAGGCGACGTACCAAAGATTAAGACATTCGTGCGGCCATTGTCATCCTGTTTAAGCCGTGTTTTGGTGAATAATCCAAGAATGTCTCCGCCGACAACTCGCGACAGATTGTTATATAGTCGCCACGCCTGAAAGCCCAAAAATATCAGCAGCGGAATTAATATTATCAGTATAATGCGCTTAATGAGTCGTCGCTTTTTGAACTGCTCAAACGATAGCGGTTTTTTGTTCTTTTTCTCACGCTTTTTGTTAAGCTTTTCGAGTTTCTTTTCTGCTTTGAGGCGCTTCTGCTCTTTTTTATCCGGTTCTGGTCGGACTGGTCGAGGTGGCTGATGGTCAATTTCTCGCAGACCGGCCTGTATATCATTATCTTCAGAAAATGGCCGCTGCAATTGCTGTGGCTGCTGAAAATGCTGCGGAGCAACTGGCGTGCGTGGCTGCATACCATCAATAGCAACCGGTCTGCCCACTCGCCTCGGAGCGTCAGCACCGGGTTTATTCCCGACTCGCTCTGGTCGTCGACCAGCAGGAATGAAACCATCAACTGATATATTCGGCTTTTTCATCAACTCTATCTATTATAGCAAACATAAGCATCGCAACAAAATAAATATGAAGCGCGTTTGGTAGCCCTGAAAAGAACATCCACTGGAGGACAAACCCCAGTATAATTGGCCAGGCTAGCGCTTTTTTGGCATACGTTTTTCGGCATAAAGCCAGCAGTAGCGCTGTCAATAATACAACACCTACAATCCCCAATTCCACTGCCACAGACAAGAATTCATTTTGGACAATTTCAAATTCGCCGCTCGTCTTGCCAGATTGTTGAAAAATAGCACGCCCTGCGCCGCCTGCGCCAACCCCAAAGAGAAATTGCGTTGGGCTCTTCGTCCAAACCCCCAAAGCAAGTTGCGACATACCAGTTCGTTCCTCTGTCGATTTCGCAACATAGCCATCAAACACTGCTTTCGGCGGCGAGTCTGGCGTTGCCTGTTGTGAGCTGGCTGCTGAGGTATTCTCTTGAGGCGGTTGCTGGGGTGTCAGGTCTGGTAAACTAATCTTTCCTAATGATAGATGGTTGATCGATTTAGTGATTGATTGATAAAACCCGTCAGCCACCCGAGGATTAAGCTGCGTAAAGATTCCGTGCCACATCATGCCAAAAGCAAAGCTCCCCGCTAGCACCATGACGACCACAGCCGAGGACTGTAGCCAGTTGGTCGATGTACGCCAATTTACTAGTACTACCTGCACCAGCACTGCTGCCATCACTGCATACAGTGCGCCGCGGCTTAGTGTGAGATATAGCGCCACAAACATCAAACAGAGAGCAACTATGTCATATTTCGTGGCTTTGTTTTGTAGTAGTCGGTAGGAGACTAGTAAAATTGGCGCAATCAACAGGCTCCCAAAAAACTGTGGTTCAATAGCAAAACCACTGGGGCGCACAAACCCAAATCCTCGCGCTACACACCCATTGCATAACCCCCAATCAAACCAAGCGCCGTACGCCACCTGGATAATTGCTAGCAAACTCATCACCACCGCGGTCATAACAGTAACGCTCATCAGCGGACCAACCATTTTCTTGAGCGACGGCAAGCTATATATCACCAGAAAATCGAGAAATAACACACTCCAGAGGCCACTTACAAGGATTGACCTCAGAGGGTTAACTGACCATATGATACTGAGGAGATTCCAACCCACAAATACAGCTAGTAGCCAGACGGCTTTTTGTCGCCAAAGAAATTGCCGACGGCTCCAGATTTGTGGCAGTCCTACCAACGCCAAAATTACTGCATAAATGACGGTGATTGATAGTTCCAAATTCGTACCGCTTTGCCGACCAAAAGATATGGTGGGAAAATACGAAAACCACAACGCCACGGGAGCCAATAGCACTAGCTTCTCCGTGACGCTAGCCTCTACTAGCCACGACGGCAAACTTTGTCTTAGTTTATTTACTAGTCGCATCATCAACTATCCGCTGCAGCTCCTGTTTAAACCTCGCATCTGAAAAAACCTTCGCCGATGCTGAGACCTGCTGTTTATGAAACGTCATATTTTCAAATCGCTGCATTGCCGCTACCAAACTTTCAACTGTCTGCTCGTCAAAGAACGTGCCATTTTTCCCTTCGTGAATATAATCCAGCGCCCCACCTTGTTTCAAAGCGATCACCGGCACACCAGCGCTCAACGCTTCAATTGGCGCGATACCAAACGGCTCAATGCTTGGGAAAATAAATCCTTTTGCCTGGGACACCAAGGCATTCAACTCCTCAGGGTTATCAATGCGCGGAATAAAGGTGATGAGCGGACTGTCTCCCGCCAGCTGCTGCAAAATACCATGTTCTGCGCCGTCACCCACCAGCACCAGCCGCTTACCTGACAACAGACACGCCTGAATAGCGATATCCAGGCGCTTCCAGTTGACCTGCCGAGAGGTGGTGATGAAAAATTCTTCTTTGGAATTAGCGGCCGAGTCGACAGTAAATTTATCGACTTCCACGGGTGGAAATAACACCTGAGCCGACCGATTATAGTACTTCTTAGTTTCGGCAGCTGAATACGACGAGTTAGCTACCAGTACTGTTGGTCGCTGGGCAAATTTCCAATCAATCTTGCGCAGCGGCCCAACCAATAGCTTAAAAAAGAACCGTACGATGAAGTTCAGTTTACCAAAGCCAGGGTTTTTGACATAATCATCATACATCCCCCAAAAATACTGCGTCGGCGGGCCCTGCAAATAGCAAATTCCTGTCTGATGTGGATAAAGTTTGATACCCTTACTTTCTGCCGTACAAACGGTGATGATGATGTCATAGTGACGCAACCGACGATGTAACCGGTTGAAATAGAGCGCCCTGGGTACCGCCAAAATCTTCCTGAGGCGAGCAGGAAAGATATTCACCCAACCAACATGAACTTGGCAATCATTAAACCAATTTATCTGCTTGCGAGAGTATTGAGAGGTGAAAATAGGTGCGTCAGGGAATAGTTCATGGATGGATTTGACTACTTTTTCCGCTCCGCCATAGGTTGTCAGCCAGTCACAGACAATAGCGACGCGCGGCGCTTCCCGACCCTCAGAAGCCATCACCGAGCTCCTCGCTGAAACAGTACCATCCCAAACGTCTTTACTAAAATACGAATATCCAACCACAACGACCAATTCTGTACATAGTACACATCAAGCTGACGTCGCTCCTCAAAGCTAATATCACGCCTCCCAGACACCTGTGCTAGACCAGTCAAGCCGGATTTCACTGCCAAGATGGTGTCTTTGCGTTTGTACTGATTGATTTCCTGAGGAATCAAGGCTCGTGGACCAACCAGTGAAATATCACCTTTGACGACATTCAGTAGTTGTGGTAATTCGTCCAGCGAGGTTGCTCGAAGGAATCGCCCCAACCGAGTGATGCGTGGATCATTGTCTAGTTGATCGCCATTATCACGGTATTGCTTGATCAGCTCCGGACGACCCATCATCGTAAAGGCTTCTTCAGGAGTGGTGCCGTTGTATTTGGACTTCTGTGAGCGGAACTTATAAATCCTAAATTCGCGGTTAAATCGTGTTAGCCTGGTCTGACGGAAGAACACGGCTTCACGCGGCGCACTCAGTTTCATGATGATCGCCACCAACAGCATGATCGGTGAGAGTAGCAGCAGCGCCACACTACCGACCACGATATCCATCAAGCGCTTCCACACCCGACCAACCCCAAACAACTGGGTTGCCTGAATTTCTATGATTGGTAGTCCAGCGATAATCTCCACGCTATTCATCCTGGATACCATTCGGTCTTGCTGCGGCACGAACATATAGGTCAGATGGTTTGACAACGCGTAGTGATAGACTTCTTGAGACCGCGTGATGTCCGTTTGCATGATGATAGCTGGGCGAACTGCTTCGACTGCAGTTTTAAAATTCTTGAAGGTTTCTACTCCCTTACCGCCATAACCCGCCACAACACCGACGACATCATAACCATAGTTGATATGTTTACCAAAATATTCTGCCAACTCAACGGTTTTATCATTATCACCAACGATCAACACTTTTTGCCTACCAAAGCCACGCAAAATCAAAACACTATTGATCAATTTCACAATCTCACGACCCAAAATCATCAAGATAAAGTTGATGACCACAAAGTACACCGCAATGATTCGCACTGGAAACACATCTTCACCAGTGAAAAACTCATAGGAAATCAGCGCCATCACACTGATCACGGAGGTCAACAGCACGCGCATATACTCTTTGGGGCGCGACAAAAATATTTCTCGGTTATACAGCCCAGACAATGCGTTGACTATCAGCCATAGCGGCAACAAGGCCACAATCAGCACGACAAAGTTACGAATTTGCGGCACAAAATAATACACGCGGGTGTCCAAATGGGTGCGGTAATAATAAGCTAACGCAAATGACAGCACCACCATCGCAACATCAGCCAGCAAGAGTAACGCTTTTGAGGTGAACAGGAAATCGCGTTTCATAGTGTTATTTTACCCCTTAATTACTTAAATCCCAAGGCTTTCTTGATGCGATTCACCTGCTTCAATGGAAGACCGTGATATAGCAGTGATTTGATGTAGGCATTTGAAACGGTTTTGGTCTTTTGGATGCGGCGGCGCTTAGCCAGAGATTTTGGCCACAGGCGTATACTTTGCATGAACCCTTTGGCTGCAAATTTAAAGCCACCTTTTGGTGTTTGGTACACCATGAACATGAAATATATGAGCGTAAATTTGAACCACATCGGTATAATCATAGGAAATGGCACATTTTTCCAAAATACCTGCGGCAAGTTTTTGAACACTTGATTGATGGTAAAACCAGGGATTTTGGAGCTTGTTGCTGAGTGTTTATGGAAAACTACAGCAGTTTTTTCATACCACACCTTCCAGCCAACCAATTGCATACGCCATGAAATATCAACGTCTTCATTGTACGCGAAAAAATCCTCGTCAAAGAAGCCAATCTGCTGAAAAACTTTCGTCCGATACAAGGTCGCCCCGCCTGTTGCCCCAAAGAGCAAGCCACTGTCAGGAGCTTGCTCTTTTGGCAAATGCTCCGCCCGTAGCGCTGGGATACCCCAGGTAGAATATTCGTCACCCGCGTCGTCGATGAACTTGCCAGTGGTGTCCAACATCAAACTAGTGACCGCACCAACCTCTGGTTTTTGCTCAAGAGCGCCCGCCAAATTTTTCAACCAGTCTGGTTCTGGAGCCGCATCATTGTTCAACAAAGCCACCGCACCAAATCCCTGTTCAATAGCCCAACGAATTCCAATATTAACCCCGCCAGTAAAGCCAGTATTGTTTGGCTCTTGATGAAAATGGAGATTCTTCATCTTGATTTTCGATAATTCTTTAACCGAATCATCACCCGACCCATTGTCTATCAAATATATCTCAAAGTCTGTATACGTCTGCTTTTTCATAGCAGCCAAACATTTCTTCGTGTCCTGCCAGCCTTTATAATTCAAAATAACCACTGCGGCTCTCATATCATCTCCTGTTTTAGCCTGATGCAATCCATTATACATGGTATAGTATATATATGACCAGAATGCTAGTTACGGGAGGTGCGGGATTCATTGGCTCGAATTTTGTACATTATACCGTCAAACACAAGCCAGAATACGACATCACTGTTATCGACAAGCTCACCTACGCGGGTAATACCGCCAATTTACAGCCAGTAGCTGACCAAATCAATTTCGTAGAAGGCGACATTTGTGATGCCGAGTTAATGGATAAATTAGTGGCTGAAAACGACATCATTGTGCATTTTGCCGCTGAAAGCCACAACGACAATTCTCTGCGCAATCCATGGCCATTTGTCGAGACCAACGTCATCGGCACCTACACCATCCTCGAGGCTGTCCGCAAACATGGCAAGCGCCTCCATCACATCTCGACTGATGAAGTATTTGGCGATTTGGAGCTTGACGATCCAAACCGCTTCACCGAAGACACACCATACAATCCATCCAGTCCCTACTCCAGCACCAAAGCTTCTAGCGACATGCTGGTACGCGCCTGGATTCGCAGCTTCGGCATTAAAGCGACGATTTCCAATTGCTCAAACAACTACGGCCCATACCAGCATATTGAAAAGTTTATCCCACGCCAAATCACCAATATTTTGAGCGACATCAAGCCCAAACTGTACGGCACCGGCAAGCAGGTTCGTGATTGGATTCATGTCGATGATCACAACTCGGCCGTTCACCTCATCTTGGAAAAAGGCGAACTGGGCGAAACCTATATCATCGGCGCCGACAACGACCACGTCAATAACAAGATGGTGATTGAGCTAATTTGCGAGCTGATGGGCAAAGGTAAGGATTGGTATGAGCATGTCAATGACCGCCCTGGCCACGACATGCGCTACGCCATGGACTCCAGCAAGCTGCGCCGCGAACTGGGCTGGCAGCCACAGTACACTGATAACCAAACAGGTATGCATGACGGCATACTGCAAACCATTGAGTGGTACCGCGAGCACGAAGATTGGTGGAAGACCCAAAAAGAAGCCGTTGAGGCGATATACGCAAAGCAAGGGCAATAAGAATATGTCTAATGCACCTTTGGTTAACAAAAATATCGTTATAGAGACTAAGTTTTGTAGACGATGCGGTGCGACACTCCGCAATAAATCAAACCACCCATACGCGTTTTTTTGTAAAAATGGTCATGATATTTTTGTCGATCCTCAACCAACTGTTAATGGCGTTTTTCTTGGCGAAAATAATACCATTTTATTGTCGAAACGCGCCATTAACCCAGGAAAGGGCTTATTTGATTTCCCTGGTGGCTTTGTAGAACCTGGGGAACCACTAGAGAAAGCTTTGTCTCGTGAACTATACGAAGAATTAGGATTAGAGGCCGATGATTATAGCGAACCAGCTTATTTGTGCTCTCGGGCAAGTACATATAATTCAAATAATGAGCGACTACCAATTCTTTCTTCGTTTTTTACTGCAAGACTATCACCGACTGCTCATATAAAACCATCTGACGATTGTGCTCATGTTGCGTGGTTTCAATTACAGTCAATTGATCCTGCTATTATCTCTGGGGACGACGTTCAATTTGTTATAGATTTATTGGTAAAAAGGAGTATAAATGTTTGATCCAAACGACTACAACGAACTAACCGTCACTGAATCGCCCATCCCTGGGCTGTTTGTAATCAAACTACCAGTTCATGGCGACAACCGCGGCTGGTTCAAAGAAAATTATCAAAAGGAAAAAATGGAAGCACTGGGACTACCGTCATTTACCATCGTGCAAAACAATATCAGTTTCAATGACAAAGCCGGCGCTACCCGCGGTCTGCACGCCGAGCCGTGGAATAAATTTATCTCCACCGCTAATGGCCGAGTGTTCGGCGCGTGGTGTGATTTGCGTAAAGGCGACAGCTTCGGCACTGTTTTCACACACGAAATCAATCCTGGCACGGCAATCTTCGTACCCAAAGGTGTCGCCAACGGCTATCAAGCGCTTGATGACAACATCGCCTACACCTACCTGGTTGACGCACACTGGTCACCAGACGCCACATACACCTTTGTCAATCTGTTTGACCCGGCACTCGGTATTGACTGGCCGATCAGCCAAGACCAAGCAATCATTTCCGAGAAGGATGCTGCTCACCCGCTCTTTGCAAACGTAATTCCAATGGAGGTTTAATGGACGACACGACAGTAGTCATCACTGGCGCTAATGGTCAACTAGGGCGTGCTCTCCGCATTATTTTCCCGAACGCCATAGCCTTAACTCGTCAAGAATTAGATATTACCGACGAGGCTGCTGTCAAATCATTCAGCTGGCAACCCAATTCGGTTATTATCAATGCCGCCGCCTGGACTGATGTTGACGCTGCTGAAAATCCTGATAACTTTCAGCAAGTCAACCTGGTTAATCACCGCGCTGTACGATATCTAGCAGAAGCTGCAACAACCCACGGGTTGACATTAGTGCATATCTCCTCGGAATATGTTTTTGATGGATCTCGGCCAATCCACAACGAAGATGAACCTTTTTCACCGCTCAACGTTTATGGCAAGACTAAAGCTGATGGCGACTTAGTGGCCGCTATCACGACCAAACATTACATCATTCGTACCTCCTGGGTAGTTGGTGACGGCAGAAATTTTGTCAGTATCATGCAAGACTTGGCAGCATGCGACATTAAGCCTTCGGTTGTTAACGACCAGATTGGTCGCCTAACCTTCACCGATACTTTGGCTCATGGTATTAAACATTTATTAGAAACGAACGCACCGTACGGCACGTATAATCTGACTAATGAAGGTCAATCAGCCAGCTGGGCAGATATTGCCAAAATTGTCTTTGAAAAATCAGGTAAATCATCTTCAGACATACAGCCAGTCTCTACTGCTGAATATTTTGCCAACAAACCAAGCGCCGCTCAGCGACCACAACAAAGTACCTTGAATTTAGCGAAAATTGAAAAAACCGGATTCATACCAGAAAACTGGCACGATAAGCTAAACAACCTATTTGGTTAAGTTAGTTGTATTTTTAAGCTTGTCGTTAATTTCTTTATTACTTATACTGTCCTTACCCCAGTAAGCGTTGTCCGCCAATTCACCGACCTTGGCTGGATTCCGAGTTCCCATTTGATTTGACAACCAGTTATTTCCAAGCCCAAATGATCGCTCTTCACGTTCCATCGATTTTTGTAGCGTTTCCTCATCCAGATCCGTCCTACTCTCAACAAATACCAGCTTAAAGTTGTCTGGCATCAGATAATCAGCCAACCACATCACCCGTGGCATATGTGCAATATCAGCTACAATAACTGCTGTCATTTCAGTGTCAGCCAACAATTCCATCTTTTGTTCGGTACTCATAGCACCAACCTCATCAGCATTGTAGCCATTTTTGATCAGTTTATCAGACAAAATCATCGGGATGCTGTTCGTAAAATTCGTAACCGTATCAACCGAGTCGGGCTCCTCATCTGTGAACTCATCCAGTTTTCCAACTACTTCATTAATTTCTTTTTCACTCTTACCTTCACTTCGTAACTTTTCAGCAACATTCTGCAACATCTGCTCTTTCATCAGTGTTGAAGTACTAATGCGTGGATAATTCTTATATTCATCCAATAGTGCATCAGTCAACTCAGATGAGCTGGCAGTGTCTGGATTAATATTACGAGCCTCGTATATTCGCCGAAGCGCCCGCGTACAAACCTGCATATCTTGCATTGTTGGATCAGCGTCAACTTCATGCATCAAATCGTTCAGGTCGACTTGTTTTTCCTCTACTAACTGACGTATTTCGGCATCAGACGTATGAATCACATCTTCATAATTAAGCCCTGCGCTCTCAGCTAAAATTGGCATCGCCGTTGCCATAGCAATCGTCTTATTATTCATCCTACCGGTGTGAACAACTTGCACATTAGTATTACCGGATTCCATCGCCCGCACATACAGATCGCTCACCATATCGGTATTTGCCACCGACTCTGGTGGTAGTTTGACATTCCTGTCAGGATGGCCAATCTCCGCCTCAACAACCTCTTCACCACGAGCAATGTTGATGATGACGTCAGTCTCAGAAAGCACTTTAGTAACCTTTTGATCACCACTATCAGTAAAGAGAATGTCTGGACAATCCTGTTGTAAACCTTCATCAACACCATGATACGGCACATAAATAATTGAACGGCTCCTTGGCTCCTTTTCGGGATGATCCGGGTCTTGATATAACTTCTCGGCTACCTTAGTAAGATAGCTCTCCCGATACTGCTCAAAGGATTCATGGCTACTGGATGTTCTTTCTATGCTCATAATTAATCGCATTATAACTCATCTTTGTACTTTTGTCAATTAGCTAATCTATTTGTTATACTTATTATTAGAAAGTAGGAGGTTTATGAAAGGAATAATTTTAGCAGGTGGATCAGGCACGCGCCTTTGGCCAATCACCCAGGCGATTAGCAAGCAGCTAATGCCAATTTATGATAAGCCGATGATTTATTATCCGCTTACCACACTCATGCAGGCAGGAATTCGCGACATTTTGATAATTACGACACCGGACGACCAGGCTGGATTTCAACGACTCCTTGGTGACGGTTCACAGTGGGGTATCAACCTCGAATATGCCGTTCAACCCAGTCCAGATGGCCTCGCACAAGCCTTTATCATCGGTGAAGGATTCATTGGCAACGACAAAGTGGCGTTGGTTCTGGGAGATAACATCTTCCACGGCGAGCGACTGGATGAATCACTACAAGAATGTACCAATCCTGACGGCGGTACGGTTTTTGCCTACAAAGTTTCCGACCCAGAACGATACGGTGTCGTCGAGTTTGATGAGCAAAACCAAGCTATCTCTATCGAAGAAAAACCGGCCGAGCCAAAGTCAAACTTTGCTGTTGTTGGTTTGTATTTCTACGATAATGACGTGGTCGAAATCGCCAAGAACGTCAAACCATCTGACCGCGGTGAGCTAGAAATTACCTCCATCAATGCTGAGTATCTCCGCCGCGGCAAATTGCAAGTCCAGACTCTAGATAATGGTGATGTTTGGCTAGACACTGGGACGATTGACAGCCTGACCGATGCCTCTGATTTTGTTCGTGTCATCCAAAAACGGACTGGTCGCATCATTGGTAGTCCGGAAAAAACTGCCTTTAAAAATGACTGGATTAGCCGAGAGCAGCTTGATACACTCGCTGAACCACTCAAAAAGTCTGGATATAGTAACTATTTCACAAGGTTGTTATAATATAGCTAGCATGAAACGAGTTTGTGTCATCATACCTGCCTACAACGAGGGCGCGGTTATTCAGGACGTTATCAAGAGATCCAAGAAGGTTTTCTCAAAGGTACATAAATCCTACGTTATTGATGTTGTGCTTGTTAATGATGGATCAAAAGACAATACACTCAAACAAGCGCGAGATGGTGGCGCAATTGTCATTGATCACATCTTAAACTCTGGAGCTGGCGGTGCTACGCTAACCGGCCTTACCTACGCACGACAAAACGGTTATGATATCGCGGCTACCATGGATGCTGATGGACAACACGACCCAGAGGATGTTTTGGCGGGCATTCGGCAAAGCGATAAATCTGACGTAGATTTACTTATTGGTAGCCGACTTATCAACAGTGAGGGTATGTCTAGGACTAAAGTTTTGGGAAATAAAGGTCTCAGTTTCATCACCTACGCTCTGTTTGGCATCAATGTTACCGATTCACAGTCTGGTCTACGAGTTTACTCGCGAAAGGCAATTGACAACCTTGACTGGAAATCAACTGGCTATGAGTTCTGTTCAGAAATGATTTGGCGTGCTAAACAAGCAGGTATGATTATTTCCGAATACCCGATTAAAGCAATTTATACTGACTACTCCCGTGCTAAAGGCCAAAACAACTGGAACGCCATCAACATTGTCAAACGATTATTCAAGCAACGCTTAATGGAGCTATTCGAATGAGATATCTTATCCTCGTCCTACTCAACGTGCCGATTATCCTGGCAGCACTGATCAATATCATCACTCAATACAAACTGCGTAAAGTCAGCACAGCACGCTTTCGCCATCAACTCATTATCTGGCTGGTTATCATGGTTGTTTTAGTGGGGTCATTCCCGATGTATAACATCTCACTTGGACATCCACCACTTGATTCATCAGAATTAAGCTTGTTTGATATTTTGCAAACTACCGCTATCATCCTCCTGTTCTATATCGCCAATACACAGCGCCAACGTATAGACCAAAATGAGCGCAGGTTACGCGACTTGCATCAAGAATTATCAATCAAGCTCTCTCAAAAATAGGTCACTTTCAAGTAGCTACTTAGCTTTGATTGCCCTTATCTTTGAATTATCACCCCAAACTGCTGGCGAATCATATGGTCTGTCTGGAAAAGCTCCATATTGTAACTTAATATTGTAGTGATTGTCTTGTATGTATTGTTCGACTCGCTCTGCCAAGCTCACCGGCTTACCAGAACAAATATTGATTATTCCCGTTATCTTATCCTGGGTAATGGCTGTCAATACTTGATCTGAAAAATCATCAATATGCAAAAAATCATATTTATTTTTGCCTGTCGTGAAAGGAAACTCAGTTTTACCGTCAGTAGCAGCTTGTGCGATTTTAGAAAATATCGAGTGGCCGCCCATATCATCGCCATAGATATAAAAACCACGCAGCCAATATAAGCTAATGTCGTGATCTTTTGCGAGCAGCATTATACTTTGCCGTAAGGCATTTTTAGCAACGCCGTATTGAGACAGTGGATTACATGGCGTCTGTTCATCGATTGCGCCTTCCCAGTAACCAACTTCATGCATACTACCCATCACAGCCACATTCTTGCCACCATCATGTATATATGACCGCAAGAACTCGTAGTGATGAGAGAGGTTTTTCATATGTTCTAGTGAATTATGTTGAAAGCCATCTCGCCAGGCTAAATGCAGTAAAATATCAGGTTTCTGTAACGCTTCAAATACATTGTCGTGCTGAGCAAAAATATCGATATCGCTCGACCTATCAATAGCTATTACTTCGTGCCCATTCTTCTTAGCCAACGCAGTAATGTGACGCCCAAGATATCCGCTCGCTCCAGTGATGGCAATTTTCACCCGTTACTCCGCTCACTGAGACGATATATTGATGAGATGATTTTAGCTATTGGTTTTGGCCAAAACTTTGACAAAATCATATATTCTTCCCTAGCACGAGCATTGTCGCCGATCGCTTTGGTGGTGATTGAACCTTCGTGAATGCGATGACCCATTAGTGATTTTTTGATATACCCAAAGCCATAGGTATTTTTTGACAATTTTTCCCATGCCCAATAATCAAACGTTGCTATCAAATCAGACTCAAAAACCGGAAGCTTGTAGTGACCTTTGACAAAAGTCACGGCTGGACAACAAATTGGATCACCAAAAGACAGAAGCAGTCTCTTAGTAAATCGACTCTTCTTGGAAATTGCCAGCGGCCAGCAAAGCATGTTTTTAATAATCAAATTCAAAGACTTAGTAACTGCAAAGTTACCTTTGATGTCATATGCCCTGGTAAAGATGATGCAGCTATCTTTATGTGTTTCATAGTAGGCAACCACCTCTGAAGAATAGTTATAGTCGTATATCTCATCGTGGTTAGCGACCGTGGTTAGCGTGGTTTTAGAAACTGACAGCCCAAAATCAAAATCACTCGCAGCACCTTTACCCCTGTCTTTTTCTGGTCGAGCAATCACTTTTAGGTTGTATTTCTTAGCGATAGTATCAATGAAAGCATTTGGTGTCGATGTAGCAATCACAACAGTACTGTTATATTGCTGGTTCATCACAGATTTAATACAGTCTTCCAAAAATGGTGATTCTTTATAGGCTAAAACAACAAAAGTGTGCTGCGATTTACTGCTCATTATTTCTTCCTCGCAAATTTGCGATTAACCGCCCAGGCGTACAATTTGACAATTATTGATTGCGGCAATAAGTCGTATAGCCGCCAGTTCATATCCTTCTTGGCTAGTGGCATCGTAGCATTTTTCCATGGCGTTAGTTTCAAATATTTACGCCACAAAATACCAACTGGGTTGTCGTTACCTTGCTGCCATGGCCGACCGTTCATACCAAACTGTGAATGAATAATCTTCGGCGCGTAGTAACTCTCCATAATCTCATCATAACTGTAAAAGCTTTCAGGCAAGAAACCGTTGGCTTTAATGTATTTTTTAATATCATAGCCATAGAAAACGGTCGAAAAGTTATATTCCACACCAACTTTCTTGATCTTGCCTTTGAAAAACACGTTACATAAATCTTGGTCAGCTACCTCATAGTGGTTGTGCCGCAAGTGCTCGCGCATCTTAGCGTCAATCTTATCTTTCATCCATTTTTTGTGATTGATAAGCATAATTCCACAGTTAAAGTAACCGTCGGTTGGCTTCAAGCCGATGACATCTTTATGTGCGTTCACCATGGTAGCGTCGTATGACAGCGCCATCACATTATCCTCAAAATCAAGTTCCAAAAGACCATCAAGTGCACCACTGATCACCGTGTGTGGATTAATGTATAAAATTCGGTCTGTTTTGATGTCAAGCTTGGCAAACGCCAACATCTTATACCATGTGATATACAGGCCTTTCCAAGCCTTAACGCCAATTTCTTTCAATTCATCAGGATAACTTGATACATCAACAAAAGTAATTGTGGCATTCTTATAGTTTCCAATCATTTTGTTGAATTTGTTAATGCTATCTTTCTTGAGCTGGTGTCCGAGGTAAAAAATATTAATCTCTTTCAAATGTTTGTTGTTTTCCAAAAGTGACACAATAGATATTGCACTGACTACAGCATAGTTGTCATCACTCTGATATATAACGTTTAAAATTCCTTTATTCACAGTCGCAGTCTCCTATTCATTTACTGGCAATTGGTTAACATACTCTTTTAATAGACCGGTGTAATCACTTGGCGTGAAGCCTGTTTGGCGCAGTTTTGATAAATCCATGTCGCTATTGAGTGGCCGCGGTGCAAAACCTGGTTTGCTGGCTGCATATTCCTCAGTGGAAATCGGCTGCACACGGTTGCGGTCATGTCCAGCATATTCGAAAACATCAGCGGCAATTTCGTACCACGACTTAACTGGACCATCATTAGATACATTATATAGCCCATACGCAACGTTATTATCTAAGAAATACTTGGTGGCTTGAGCAATCTCTGACGCAAACGTTAGCCGACCAAATTGATCATTAACAACTTTTGGATTGATACGCATATCTGCCAAATTTTTCATGGTTTTCGGCATATTGTGACCGTCGCCAACAACCCAAGATACTCGCATAATGTAGTGTTTTGGCACTAAACTGACCACCAAATCACCAGCTGCCTTACTTTCTCCATAGACCAAAAGAGGCGCAACCACTTCATCGTCTTGATGGTTTTTCTCTCGACCGTCCCAGACATAATCTGATGAATAGTGGACAAGGGTTTTATTTTTCTCAATCGCAATTTTGGCGAGGTTACGCGGGCCATAAGCATTCGCCAGCCACGTCTTAGCACGTAGTTCGTCTGTCTCAGACCCATCAGCATTAACTAACGCTGCCGCATTGATAATAACGTCGTATTTTGACCAATCAAATGCGTTTATTTGTTCCTCATCAGCTATATCCAACTCTTCTCGAGACAGTGCCTTGGCATCTGGAAACATAGCACACAGCGCCTTACCCAGTTGTCCACTTGCCCCCAGAATTACATACTTCTTACTCATAATTCCCCTTTACTTTGTCAATTATTATAGCATCTTTTAGCGACCGCTTGTAGATGACTAACAAAAGTGCTAGTTGCAATAAGCTAATCATCATAAAGACCAACACACTACCCAACATCGCTAATCGCTCGATCAGACACATAGACACCACTACCGCCAAAATATCTGTGAGTAGTAGTGTGTAAAATTGTCCCTTAAATCGACGCATAATGATTAGCAGATTAACATAAATCGACACAAAAGCGTTCGCCGCCGCACCAATAACCATAATCGTCAAATCAAGGCGGAAATTATTGATATTGATGTCAAAAATAACGTTAAGTATCAAAACACCAATCAAATAACTCAGGATAACTGAAAGCACGCCTATCCCAAAGGTTATTTGATTGATCTTACCAACAATTCGCGCAAACTCCTTCAATTTTCCTTTTGCTAATAGTTCAGATAAATTGACGACATTCGGCTGAATGATAAACGAGATAAAGAGTCCAAGAAGCGTAATCGGCATCGCCATAATACCAAAATAACCAATCTGGTCAGGATGGGCTTTATCTAAAAAATACCGTGGGATATTGAGTGAAAACATCGTCAAAAACATCACAACAAACACCGCTGACGTGTGTTTCATGATAGCAACAGCCTGAGCGATATATTCTTTGCATAGTTTTTTACTTACGTTAATAACTTCAACGCGTCGCACCCAAAGTATATCGTAGAGGAATATGATAAGCACATTAACCAACAATATCGCCAATGTACCGTATATGACATTTTTGGTGACAATGTCAACCGCCATGAACGCCGCAAAACCAAGCATCGCTTTCATGGTTAATGATATACCAGCGACATATAACTTATGATGAATTTGTAAAACACCATACAGCGAGTCAGCAATTGATTCTAGGATTTTAAAGGTCACTAAAATCATAATTAAGCCTGTTTTTGTAGCGTTATAGCCGTTCAGCACACAGAATACTACTGCGGAAATCGCCACAATAAGTGATGCGATGAAGCGTACGGCGACGTATCCACCACTCGAAAACTCCCGCTTAACATCAGACACTTGATAGGTCCGACCACCCCATAAAGAAACCGCCCAAAACACCACTGAAAGTGACAACGCAAACGAAAACAGTCCAGAATCGTCAATGCCATTTAGTCGAGTGATGACAATGAGTAATACCGGAGAGATCGCACTCTGTAGCAATGAACCCAGCGAGTTCCAGAGATAATCTTTTTTGATATTTTGCATACAGTCGCCTCACGTTACGGGGTATACATGAAATACCGCTGAAACGTTATCAATAGCGCCATTATCACCAATAACAAAATGATTAGCGATGAAATCATGATGATATTTTTCTTATCTTGAGGTTTTAGCTCAGCTCCTCGACCCAAAAATATCGCCATGAAAATTATGATAAGTGTTGGCAAGAAATAGCGACCCTGGACCCCGTAGATGATGTCAAAGTTATATGGTGTATACGTTAGATAGATAGCTACATTAACTGCAACAAAGTGTACCGCGGCCAAACCTACAGCTAACCAACGCCAAGAGTTCGGGATAGTAAGCTTACTCTTGTCCTTTCCTAACGATACCGTTGCTGTCATTCCTAACACAAAGATATATATATAACCCATCCATAATGGATATAATGTATCGGCCGCACCAAAAGTACCAATTACACCTCGAGCCTCATCATCACCAAATGATGTCATATATGAATTCCACAAAACACGAGGTCCTCGTCTTGGATGTTCTTTGAGATTCTGTAATTGTTTATCTGATTGTATATTTTGAGGCAATGAATCACTTCTGTATTCATATTCTCCTGCATTGTTCGCCATCACTATATTAGCTCCAAGCAGCAATACACTGATAACTGCAGCGGTAATCGACCAACGCCAAAAATGCTTCTTTTTTACCAAAATAATGATCAATGGCAAAAACAGATATAGTAGCGGTTTAGACCAAACGATCGCACCGCACAGCATAGCTAATTTAATCCATTGATTACGCTGGATGTCGGTTGATTGTGTATATAAGCGCAGTACATATGCAAGGAATAACAACAGTAAAGCGTATGATACTCCATCAGTTCCTACCATAGACTGCTGGAATAACATCATTGGCAACAACGCAACAAACGTAAATAAATATTTTTTACCTGGTAATAGTTTAATAGCAAAATAAACTATTACCACTGACGCTAAAGCTAATAGTATTCGTGCAATATAGAGAGAGATAACCGGGCTGAGATTAAAGACGTTAGCCAAAAATACCCCTGGAACAGCTGGTAAATAGGTTAGAAAATTGTATGAAACCATAGGCGGTTGATACCGCTCACTTGGGTTCAACGATTTCTTAACAGCTTGCTTAGTGCGATTAAAATCATATTTTTTAGCTGAAAAACCGCGAATCTCATCATCATAGAACGTTAGTCTCAGCGTCTCACCAATAGATTTTGGCAAACTAGCACCAGTGCTTTTTGGGTTGACTGGTATAACATATCCGTGTGCGATATACTGCACACGAATATAATGCTCTGGCTCATCAGGACCTTGAAATGGAGGGGTGATGATCGCAAAGCCTAATGCACCAATTAACCCAACTATAAGGTAGATTTTATGCGGCTGACTACACAGCAATACTAACTTTTTCTTGACACTATCAAGCTTCTCTCGCACCGTCTTCATATAGCACTAATTATACACTCATGTTCGCTGTTTTGCTATATGAGTTCACCCTTAGCTAGTAGGCTAACTGTGATATAGGAAATCTTAACGATAGGCAGTTTTTCTTTATTCAGCTCAACAAATTTTTGCCAGCTACGAATCGGGTGCAAAGTTCCGTTCCTTAGATGATAGATTGTACCACCTGGATCGCCCACAAACTGCGGCAGTTTTGCTTCTTTGGTCAGCATGGCGCATGTTTTGCTTTGTAGTGGATATGGGTTTTGTGACGGTAGGTGTAATTCATATAATGTACCGCCCATTCCTAAGTAACTGCGGCCCTCGCAACTAACATATGGAGACAAGACTCGGTTGCTGACTTTATATTTTTCAACCACCCTGTCATCAACTTGGCGGATGGCGCCATTGACACCCAAATCAGCAGCTTGATCAAAGTGTGACAGCGGGATGAGTGTGTCGTATCCATCAGAAACATATACCGTACCATTAGAGGGTGCTTTTACCATTTTACCGGGTGCAAAGACCACGTTGCCTGAAGGAATCTTTCGAATAGTCTCACCAGACAACCAGGCGATGGCTGGTCGCTCAGTCTTAGTGATGGCAAACACATCTTCCATAGCAACTATCGGTCGTTTCTGGCGTGATTCCATGACATATACCGTGCCATTATCTGACGATTTCAGGGTTACAACATCGTCCAGCGCCCCAGTTCCAGGCAACGAGCGGACTGTTTCGTCTGATAGTGACAGCGGACTGACTGGTATATCTTGTGGCTTGGTGACTTTCTTTTTACCTTGATTGGTGATAAGGAAGGTTTCCCCGGCTGGGTTTTTAACATAATCATCGACTGTTTGGCTGGTTTGCGGTAATTTGTTGATGCTTTCTTGTTGCAATACGCCGCCACCGAGCGATTGCAGAGTTTGATCGACATATTCAGAGTGTCTAATGTTGTGTAGTGTTCCGTTGCTAATCAGCTTTTGATGACCAGTATCCCTATTTCTCACGACCGCTGCCTCTCTGACGATTGGCGTGCCATATGGCAGATATTGAATGGCTGATTCGCCCAGCACATTATATCCCTGGTCGTATTGTTGCAAAGCTAATGATTTATCATCCAAGACCTCACGGCGCGTACCATTTTGGATATAGAATCGCTTACCACTAGTTGTCTTATAGCCGTGTCCCATGCGCGGACCATGATAGAATTTATTCACTTGTGCCTCAGTTAGTAACATACTATTGCCACAATCCATACCGTATTGTGCCACCATGGCACAGGTTGTAAACGCCAGCCTAATACCAGAATCATAGAAATACACCGTACCATCAGGTGATCGCATCAATCGGTTTGCCACCTGACCTGTCGGAATTTTATCTAGATACGCTTGAGACACAAAACCAACACCACCCAGAGGAGACAAAGCTGCCAAAATGTCATAGTTTGGCACCGGATATTTAACATTATCCGACACCAGGTAAACTGTTGCGTTATCATGAGACCTCAGCAAGGTACTGTTGACGTGGGTACTACCAAACCACTCCCTAAACATATAGAAGAAGTTGCGGTTACCATAAGCCCCACAATGTGCCGTGCCAGGATAGGCCGCCAGTGCTGCGTCATTTGGTACGTATGGTGTATAAATATACAAACTGGCCGTTGCGTAATTTTCAATATATACATCTCGGTAGCCACAAGCAGGGTTTGGGTTATACAAAATTCTATTGACTCGACCCGGCTGATAATTATAGTTTTGAATTTCGTTGCGATATTTTCGTAATTGCCAGGCGGCTTTATTTACTTGCTTATAAAAGCCAGCTTTCTCATTATCACAGTTTGCAGAATAGCCTGGACCACTGTCAGGACAGCCATAACCCATGGCATATTTGTACTGTGACCGCAGTGGCCAAGAGTCGGCAAACAACGGACCAGCCGATTCTTTTCTTAATGTTACCAGCAATACTTGTGGGTTAATTTGATATCGTTGCGCAGCATCCCAGATGATTTGGCCAGCATTAATGCCGCCAGGAAAGGCACCGCCACCACGATCAAAGGAGGTTTCGCCGTTGTTTGGATTTTCGTGATAATTTTGTAAACAAACATATGGTGGACCATGCCAGCCACGCTGTGCTGCGTACTGGGCTTTGGTATTGCCGTGACCAGAAGGCCCGGTACCCCAGGTGTCACACGCTGGTGTGTGTTGCTCGATAAATCGTTGCACTGCCGCCGCAGAACCCATAGCTCGTGAATCATAAAAGATTTCATCATCAATAATCCTCCCAGGATTAAAGCCTGAAGCTCCAGCCCCTTGAGAGAGAATGACCGCAAAGGTTAAGCTTAGTAACAATCCTACTATCTTCTTCATTTACTCAACCACCACCGTCATACCGTCAGCTACACCGTGAGACCTGCCTGAATTATACTCGATTGACACTGTCCACTTACCAGCAGCTCCTAACTCATCTCTACTCACCCGCATCGTTTGACATGAGGTTGAGCTTGGACCAGGAATTACTCCGGCCGTCTTTTTGACGACTCGATTGCCCAGTGTAAATACATAGGTACACGTACCATCCTGCTCGACAGCGTTCGTTACAAATCCGCTAGCGGTGATAGTATGCTTATCAACTGACTGCTCAACACTAGTCATCAGCACGTAGACTGATTGTTTTTTTGTTTGAGGGTCGGTCTTTGGCTGCGGTGTCACATCAGTGTTTGGTCGAGCTGATTTATTATCTGGATTATCCTCGACATTTTTAGTGTCTTTTTTCTCAGTTTTGGTTTTGTTTGGATTTACTCCACGACCCTGATCGTCAACCGTAAAAGCCTTGTCCTGATCTGAAAATGGCAACCATTTATTATAGTAAGCTGCCGCCACATACGAGCCAGCAACAACAATTGCCGCCAGTAGTGATATACTGATAATTTTCTTGCGTGATAGTTTAGAAAGTTTTTTCTGTTTCATAGTTATTACCCTAGGATAATGATACAGTAAAAAATCAATTTTTTCAAATTAACCGCTAGCTTTTTGATTTTGCTTCAACGTGTTCCAACGAATATTTATCAATCGCCGTGTGGTCGTCTAATTTTGTCAACACTGCCCGGCGTACACCACGCCATTTTTCTATATTGTAAAAAATATTCAACACCAAGTAGAATAGCTTTCTTTTCCGTGAATATTGCTTATCGCGCAAAGTAAACAGCGTGTCGCGAATCCACCCGATGATGACCATTTTAGTTATCTGAGAAATAGTCGGTAGCGGCACGTCAATACCAACGCGGCGCAGTCCCATTGTCTCATCAAACATTCGCATTTTGTATTCACGCAGCTTGAATTCATTAGAATGCAACACATTACCTCTGGAGGCATAGGCTTTCATATAGCCCGCGTTAATGACATCGCGGCCAAACAATTGATCTTCGGCATACGGAACATCTTGGTATGGCAATTCACCAGTCAAATAACTGCGACGAGCAGCTGAGTTAACATCAGAGTAAAACGCCACTTTGTCATAGGTTTCTTGTTTTTTAATAAAAGAATCTTTGTAGAACAATGTTGTTCCAAAATCAGGACCAAAGCCATTGAACACACCCATGATTTCGCGCTTCAACAACGGAAAAGTAGTTGGTCTTGGGTCTTGTTTTCCCATAACCCCAATGATACGGTCTGACAGTTCAAACGGCTTTGTCATCTCGTACAACCAGTATTTGTGAGCGGGCGTAGCATCTTGTGACAGATAGACAACAATATCACCCTTTGCATCGTGAGCGGCAGCTGCTCGCGTCTTACCGTGACCATATTCCTCTTTTGTGATGGTTTTATACCGCAGGTTTGCGTGTTTTTTAGCATATTTCTTAATGATTTTTGGTGTCTTATCTGTTGAGCTTGTGTCATAGATCAACACTTCATAGGATTTATCAATTTTTTGTTTGAACACCATTTTTAGCAGATCATCCAAATAGTCCTCACCAAAATACGTTGGGATAAAAACAGTGATATCGACTTTTTTCGTGTTGTTAGCCACCTATCACCTCACGAATCAGAATGCGCTCAACCTTCTTGTATGATTCGTCCCATGACAAATCTTTGACGCTTTCTGAAGCTTTTTTAGCATAGGTGTTGATATTTTTAATCTCAACAACCTTACACAACTCATTAGCCAGTTCAATCGGTGAGGCCGCGGCGTAGTGGATGTACTTATTTTCACCCAAGACCAAGCTGTTGTTTTCACCTTCGTTCATCACTGGGATACAGCCAGCCGCCAACAACTCGAGTGGCAGGAGCGATACATTAGTAAGTGACAACACTAAGCACGCTTCAGACTCTTTGTACAGATCGGCCACGTCTTGGTGAGACAAGATACCGCGGTTGACATATGGAAATGGTATTTGATAATTCGACACATCCCAACCAAAGAACTCAATAGTGTATTCTGGATGTTTTTTGTGGAATTTATCTAGTGCAATCACGCCCAACTCAAAAGCGCGGCGCTCAGTCACTGGGCGGGCATAGAAACAAATCTTCTTTTGTTTATCAGCTTTATCTGCCAAACGGTAGATGTTCATATCAGCACCAAAATCGAAATAATCCGCCTTCATGCCATATTCGCTCACTTTTTTAGTCAGCCAACGACCAGCTGTGATGCCATAAAAATTCATTTTATAGGTGTTTTCAGCCAACACCGCCTTTGAACCTAGTCCATAAAAGTACGGCTCAAAATCTTGCACGAAATAAAACTTGTGTGCCTTAGTGTTGATGTTAAATACCGGGTAGGCCGTCTCCCATCCGGTAGCGATCAACGCGTCAGATTCAGTGTATTGCGACACTTTTTTCACATTAATGTCAAAATTGAAACTTTCTGACAAAATCGCCTTGGCTTCGGCTGGTGATTGCGGGTGGATTCCTTCATAGATGTAAAAAGTTACGTCGTGACCCTGCTCTTGTAAGAATCGAGCAAAGCGGGTGATGGTGTTTTGTCCACCACTTCCTTTTGAGATAGGAGACAATACCCAGCCAATTTTCAAAGACTTCTTTTTTGACTTTTTCTTTGGTGTTTTGTACGGGTGATTGATGTAGTCCGCGTTCATGATATCTTCAATTGAAGCCATCACCTCAATTGGTTGCTTGATCACTGGTGTAGTCTTCTTTGACAGATATACTTGAGTTTTTCTGACAGCCTGACCTAACCCATTTTGTCTGGTGTAGGTGTAGAATTTGTACAGTTTACTCATGACGTTTTCTCCTTCTTACTTTTCACACTCATCCATGAACCACGCTTTTTCAACAAACCACCCCTCGGCTTATTTTCTCTCACATAAAACTGGCTGATACCCTCTTCTGTTGTGTAGGCAATTGGCTCATACGAGTCCTTTTTCTTATCATAAGCAAACAGGGTAGCCGTAATTTCAAAATCACGGTTGTTAAACAGATCCAATGGCAGAGTATATTTATAAATATGCGTGCCTTTTTTACTGGAGGTTATTTCCACATTATTATCATCGATAAAGAATCCGTCATCAATCACAGAAGTGATGCGATTTGAAGCTTCGTCCAAAATTGAAATACCAAATGACACCTGCCTATCTTCTGGAACAAAATATTTTACTTCAACTTCCAACGTGTCTTTTGGTGTTAGCACCTTGTTTTCTACCCTTGTTTGAATATACGCAGTGTTTTTCTTTGATTTCTTATCAGCTTTTGCCGTTGACTCTATATTTTCAATAGAATACAGGTTAGCAACTTCATTTGGATCGCCTGAAGCGACGATTTTACCAGATTCTAACATAATTGCTTTATTGCAAAACCGTCGTACTGACGCCATGTCGTGAGTGACCAAGATAACAGTCTTTTTCTGTTTTTTGATCTGCTTGAAATATTCAAAACATTTACGCTGAAAGGCTTCGTCACCGACGGCTAATACCTCGTCCAAGACGAGGATATCGGTATTAGCACGGATGGCAATTGAAAACGCCAAACGCACCTGCATACCACTGGAATAGTTCTTCAGTTTTTGATCCATGAACTGTTCTAGTTCGGCAAAATCAACGATCTCGTCGTACATATCTTCAACTTCATCGTGCGAAAAGCCTAGCAATGCTCCGTTCAAATAGACGTTTTCCCGACCAGTCAATTCTGGGTTAAAACCAACACCAAGCTCAATGAACGGAATCAATTTACCATTAACAATCACCTCTCCAGAGTCGGGCGAATAAATATCAGAAATCAGTTTTAACAGTGTAGATTTTCCACAACCGTTTCGTCCAACGATGCCGAAAAAGTCACCTTTTTCCACCGTAAACGAGATATCTTTTAGAACTTCTTGTTTTTTATAGCCCTTGACACCCTTAGTCCAGTTCAAAAATGCCTGCTTGATACCGTTTGCCTGCTCGGTTGGTAAATTAAAGCTCTTGTATAGATTCTTTACTTCTAGCGCATATTTACTCATCACATATTCTCCGCAAAGGTTTTGCTGCTTTTTCTGAAATAAATAATACCAATAATGACGACAACCACCGTTAGTACAACAGGTATTAGACTAATCCAGATGTTATTTATTGTACTCCAAGTGGTCGGCGTCGTCTGTGGAGCGATAAGGCTGTATCGGACATCTTGAATACTTTGTGCAATAGGATTGAGCATCATAACTTTTGCGACTTCTGGGTGAAAATTAGACACCAGGCTAAGTGGATAAATAATTGGAATGCTATAAAAACATATCTGTAAAATCACATCCCAGATATGGCTAATATCACGGAATTTTACGTATAGTGTTGATAATATTAGTGATACACCAAGCGCCAAGATAAACAACTGAATAATGCTCAATGGCGCCAAAAGAGCTCTCCAAGTAAAATCTACTCCAGAGATAAGTCCAAAGATTAGCACCACAATCAAGTTGATCGACAGACTGATGAGCGCGCTGGACATTGACGAGATGATGATAATGTATTTTGGAAAATTAATTTTACGCAGTAAGTCACCCCTACTAACGATGGCGTTCATACCAACTGAGGTAGCTTCGGTAAAAAATCCCCAAAGAGCAATACCTAAGAGTAAGACAATTGGATAGGTTTTTGTGCCGTCGGTAAACTTCAAAAATTTCACAAACACCAAATACATCACCAAAAACAGCAACAGTGGCTTCAGTACTGACCATAAGATTCCTAAAAATGAACCTTGATAGCGCAATTTAAAATCAGTTTTTACTAATTCGAGTAAAATTACTCTGTTTCGTTTATTAAACAACTCCTGCATATACCAAGTCCGATTATACCGCTTTTTAATCTTTTAGGCTAATCACAAGCCGTCGATCGCGACCTTCGCCCTCTGAGTGAGTTTCTATGTCATCGAAATCATGTGCGGTGTGGTGTACCGTCCAGCGGTCAGCCGCGTTAAGATCCAACCTCTTAGGCTCGCCAGTGTCTCGAACTTCCTGAAACCAAGCGCGAGCTTTTTCAGCAAGTTTTTCAGCGTGCTGCTGCTTGTAGTCAGCGATATCTAGGTTAACTCGTTCCACTGCGGCATTGCTGTTGCGAAGCAGTGCTGAGAGTAGGTGTTGGATACTGCGCAACGTCTCAGCGCCACGACCAATCAGTAAGCTATTGTATTGCGTTGATGGAATTTTTACGATCAAAATATCGTCTTCGATGGACACTTCAGCCGTTATATTTAGGTCAAAAAAGGCCATCAAATCCTCAACATACTTCTTGATGTAATCGATTGTTTGCTGCTGATCCATGATTATTCCTCCTTATTCCTTGGCCTTGATCCGGGTTATTTTCGCCTCAGTCGCTGTCGCTGCACGCCTACTTGCTTGAGGTTTTTTGGAGTTTTTCTTTGACTTGTTCGGTGTTTTAGAAATAGTCTCCATCTCGTCACTATCGCCTTTTAGGATGATGGCATTTTGCGCATATGCTGCAACGTTTGAGACGGTCAGATACAGTGCCAGGGCGCCCGGCAGGTTGATAATCACGAAAAACATAAAGATCGGCATAAATTTCATCATCTTGCGCATCACGATAGCATTGATCTCTGACTGATCTGCCTCTTTGCCTTCAGCAGCTTCTTGCATGATATCGCGTAGTCGCTTCTTACTGTCGCTCGCTGGAGAAATTTGCTTAGTAGTTAGGAACTGCATCACCGCCGCCAACACAGCCAAAATTAGTAAACTCCATGTAACACCACTATTGCTAACTGCGTGCTGTGTGAGGTCAACCATCCCCAAAAAGTTCTGATTGAGTTGATCTGGGTGAGCTACTAAATTGGATACTACTGGTAATTGTTCGATAAAATCATATGCGTATTTAGCAAGGTCACCGGTATGAACCCGGCTAGACACAAAAATCTGCACCACTCGGTAAATACCGATCAATACTGGCAGCTGAATCAAAAGCACGCCAATTGAACCAAACATGCTAATGTTGTGCTCTTTGTATAGTTCCATCATCGCAAGCGCTCGTGCCTGGCGATCATTCTTGTATTTGGCATTAATCTTCGCCAGTTGCGGCTGCATTTTGCGCATCGCCTTTGTCTGGTGTAGCTGCTTTTTAACCATTGGCCACAACAGAAGACGGATGATGATAGTAAAGAGGATAATACTAACACCAAAGTCTGGAATTAAGCCATAAATGGCCATTAAAATATTAAAAATTGGCTGTACAATCAGAACATCAAAAAAACTCATGCCTCACATTATATCAAAAAATATGTCATTTATACAGATTAGCCTGGGAGAATAGTCGTTTAACTTCGTTTTGAATACTCTTATATTCCATGTGTAAAAAATCAGCCGTAACAATGATCAGCGCTATGTCATGATTATCTTTAAGCATCGGCAGCTCGGTTCGAATCACCTCGTACACCCGTCGACGCACCCTATTACGGCGAACGGCTGATTTGAGGACTTTTTTACTAATCACCACAGCAAATCGACTGTGTTTCCGGCGCGGATTGGTGATATATTTTACTGTCATCAAACGAGACCGTACGGCATCACCATTTTGGTACAAATACCGTAAACTGCCGTGGCCGTGAAATCTGTGACGATGCGTTAACATTCTCTTAGTATACCAAATACCACTCCGATATACATCAGGAGTGGTATCAGATCATCGAGTGCACTAAGTATTGTTTACAGTGCAATCCGTGCACGACCTTTTAGGCGGCGTCGCTTCAAAACAGCGCGACCAGCCTTTGTAGAAACGCGTGCTCGAAAACCGTGCGTACGGGCACGATGACGTTTGTGTGGTTGAAATGTTCGCTTTGGCATACTGGGTGATAGTTTAGCGTTTTTTTGGTTTTTTTGCAAGTATCAATTGTAGTTTTCCACTGCTCGGTCTGTTTTATCCACAATTATAACAGAGGTGACACGCGCCTGTGGAAAAGTTCACCTCTATTTTTACCTTCTCTTCCATGAGATGTCTATGCTTGTGGAAAACTCTGTCTTTTTGCTATAGTACAGAGTAGATTATGTGTGAGGGGTTATGACATGAAAGAACAAGCAATCTGGCAGGGAGTATTGGGTCAGTTAGAATTGACCATTCCGTCTTCTTCATTCTCTGCATGGTTCACAAAAACAAAATTAGAACTAATTTCTGATAAAGAAGCAGTTATTATTGTGCCAAATATTTTCGTAGAGGCACAGCTAGAGAAAAAGTTTCATACCGATATTCAAGAAGCTTTAAAATCAAATGGTTTTGAAGGAGTGGTGCGATATCGGATCGGTTCTGGTTCACGAAAAAAGACCATCAACCGGGATCAGCCAGAAGAGACTACTCGCCCAAAGGAACGTCGCATCATCGCCCCAACTCAAAAGAACAATAGTAATCTCAATCCGCGCTATACCTTTGACAATTTTATCGTTGGATCAAGTAATGACCTGGCTTACGCTGCATGCCAAGCAGTCGCGTCACACCCTGGCCTTAAATATAATCCACTGTATTTATATGGTGGTTCGGGTCTTGGTAAAACTCACCTCATGCAAGCAGTTGGTAATGAAATTATCAAACAACAGCCGTCAGCTCGGGTGCTATACACGACAACTGAAGCATTTGTGAACGAATTTTTGGATTATATTCGCTTCAAGAAAAAGGGTTTTTCTGATAAATATCGCAATGTTGACGTGCTAATTGTTGATGATATGCAGTTTATTGCCGGCAAAGAAAAAACCCAGGATGAATTTTTTCACACCTTCAATGACCTCCATCAAAACAACAAACAAATTATCATCAGCTCCGATAAACCACCCAAGAGTATCCCTACTCTCACCGACCGACTGCGCAGTCGTTTTGAATGGGGTATGGCAATTGATATTCAAATGCCTGACTATGAAACGCGGTGTGCCATCGTCAAAGCAAAGGCTAGCCTCAGCGGTACTGAGCTAGAATCAGGAGTTGTTGAATATCTGGCAGCTAATTTCAAAACAAATATTCGTGAGCTTGAGGGTGCACTCAATCGCCTCCTGGCCTATGCTGACATGCAAGGCTTTGTGCCAGATGTGGCGGCAGCCGAGAGCGTCTTGGGCGACATGAAACGCGTTCGCCCGCAACACATTACCGCTAAGCAGATTATCGATCGGACGGCGCGCTATTTTAACCTCGATCCAAAAGATATGTGTTCAGCCAGGCGCGATAAGTTTATCGTCCAGCCACGACAAATTGCCATGTATCTGTTGCGCAGCGAGTTGAAAATGAGTTTTCCAAAAATTGCTCAAGAACTTGGCCGTAAAGACCACACCACAGCCATGCACTCTGTCGAAAAAATTACCAAAGAAAGTTTAACTAACCAGCTAGTGCGCGAACAAATCAATGACGTCAAGGATAAACTATATGTGCAAAATTAGTGGAAAACCTGTGTATGACCTATGGAATTCTGTTCGCAGCCTGCGACTAACTTTGTGGCAAAGTCTGGCGGGCTCCGTACGACTGTGGGTTAACTCAGCCTTATCCACTGCCTTGTACCAAGTTGATCCACAAAGCTATCCACAGGTTTTTTCGCCCACTCACCTCTGTCTGAACAATTGTTTTACTCAGTTTCCACAGCACCTATTATTACTAACACCAGATAAAAAAATAAGAAAGGTTATATAATAGTCACTATGAAGCTCTCAGTCACACAAGAAAATTTCGCAAAAGCACTTAGTAATATCGGAAGGGTAGCTTCTGGTCGTGTCGAACTTCCCATTCTGAACAATATTTTACTTCGCACCGACGGAGGGAGATTGTTGATTGCAGCTACCAATTTGGAAATTGCTTCCACTCAGTACATTGGTGCCAAAATACAATCGCCAGGTTCAATCACTATCCCAGCACGGCTAATCTCAGAATTTATCTCAACCCTGCCGAGCGGCACCATCGACTTGGAGACTAAAGATGACCACTTACACATCACTTCTGGTAAATTCAAATCAGTCATTAACGGGGTTATTGCTGATGAGTTTCCGGAGCTACCGACCATCAACGAAGACACGGCAGTGCGCTACGAAATTGCTACTGATGATCTAAAAAAAGCAGTGTCACAAACCATTTTGGCGGCCAGCTCTGACATGGCTCGGGCGGTACTGACTGGGGTATATTGGCATACTTTTGAAGACGAGTTATATTTGGCGGCAACCGATGGCTACCGACTAGCTGAGCGAAAACTGATGAAAGCGGACGGCGAAGTTTCAGCCATCATCCCGACGTCCGCCTTGCAAGAAGTGATTCGTAGTTTGAGCGACGCCACAGAAGCCATTGTGATATTGTTTGGCGACGACCAAGTTTGTTTCCAGACGCCAGAATTGGAGATTATTAGCCGGTTAATCGATGGAAAATTCCCAGATTATCGCCAGCTGATTCCTCAGCAGTCACAAACGGAAATCATCGTTTCGCGCGCCGACCTCAGCCGCATCACCAAAGTTGCTAGTTTGTTTGCTCGAGATTCAGGCGGCGGTGTTACTATCAATGCTTCGGCTGAAAATAATATCATCTCCATCCACTCCATTGCCTCAGAACTTGGTGAAAATACCTCAGAAGCTACCGCTAAGATTTCCGCTGATGGTCAGATTACGCTCAATTCTCGGTACTTGACTGAGGCGTTAAATGTCACAGATGGAGACGAAGTGTCGTTTGCCTTCAGTGGTAAACTCTCTCCTTGTATCATTCAGTCCACGGCAAAAAAACGTGATTATATCCACATCATTATGCCGCTAAAAAGTTAGGTTAATAATCACGGAACTTGTAACACCATGACGGTCGTCCGTCGCCACATGGTACAGCGGCTCGACTATCTTTTTCTTTCTTGGTCGGTATGATATAATTATTTACCTTCATGTCGTAGTTATCTGGCGTCGCGCCAAGTTTAGCCAGTTTTTCTAATATCTGATTCAAGAGAGCCTCGCCATTACGCCCGGCCATGGTGATACAGATGCCAATTTTATGTGATTTCTTGATATCCGTGCGATACGGCTGGCAAGAAAATACTCGATAGTCTCTGTCCTCAAATGGTAAGTGTTGCAATATCGGGTTGGCTTTATCGATCTCTTTACCAACCCTATTCACTTCTCGACTACCTAGACCATCAAAAACCTTGGCGTATTTTTTCTGTTTCAGTTCATTTTTTGCTTTGTCGGTTTTTGGCGTCAGGGCGAATAATAATTTTCGCTCCTTCCCTTTTTCCAGATCAAGCTCAACGGTATATGTGTCATAGCCGTCAGCGCTAAAACTAAAAGTATGTTTACCGCTTTTAACCGCTACGGGCTTGTCAGACTTGATGACCTGATTTTTCACTGAGTCGTACGACATTTTAACAGTCTCTGGAGCAAAGGTCGCCAGTAATGTAGTATCGTGCGTGACTGTTTGAAATACATAATATGAGATAAACATAACAATCAGCGCGCCGATAATCACTGCACCGCCAATAATTTTTTGCTTTGTGATGACTGGCTGCATGATATTTCCTTTCTAGGTTTTGTTTGATTGAATGACGCGAACCAAGATATTACCTGGTTGAGTGAGTTGATAGTCAACAGATCCTTGCTTGATGAATATCGGTACTGTATCTCCAAGGGAGGCATTAGCGGCGACGTAACCTCCACCGACGTCACCAGTGTAAATCAAAGTATGTCCGTAGCCACCATGGCTTGGGTGGAGGAGGATATCACCTGGCTGCAAGTCTGAAGCAGATGGACGATCGATGATTTTGAATTTTTCTGGATGAGATTTTACATAAGAATATTGTGCTGTAGTGCCAATCGGTTCATAATCTTTATCTGCACCAGAAGTACGCAGCACCGTCGCTACAAATCTACCGCAGTCACTGTCTGAACTACCGACGACACTTGGGTTATTCTTTTTGACTGCATCGATATATTCAGCCTTAGCCGTCTGGTTATTAGCCCCTTTGTCAGTATTTGGATTCCACGCCAACTGCTTGGCTGTATCGACGATGCTCTGCCCGGCGACACTAGACCCATTACCACTACAACCAGTTGCTGATGCTGAACTAATTTGTGCACCGCTCGAATCACCACCGGCGCTTGCCGCGATTTTTGACGGATCGCCGTCTTGGATTTTACCCTTGTAGCTGTTGAAAATCTCAGAGGCATACTGGGCACGGTTACCTTCTTCGCCTGCACCATACCGCTCAAATGTTTCACCAAACTCAACCGCCAAAGCGCTGACACCACTACCCGATTTATCAGTGTGTTTAAGCAGTACTTTCAGACCAGCATTTTCTGCCCCATTCAGCTCCTCCCAGAGGTATTCTAGCTGCCCTTCGATGGTACTGTAATTTGGCTTCTTCTCCAGATTCGTGCGGCGCCCACCCAGCCACTGAGCGATACCGAAGGCACCAATACTGTTGAGGGCGCTCGGATCGATGCGAGATTCCTGCTGGAGGTTACCAGCCACCGCTGCTGCTTGTACTAACGTTAGACCCTTGCCGGTAAAAAACTTAAGAACTTTTTCTACGTTTTCACCAGAAAGTTCACCAGTCGCGGTATTTTGGGTTGAGCAGATTTGACCGTTTGGATTGTTGATATTGATGTCATTTAAAATATAGTCTTGGTAAGGAATACCGGCTGGTTGATCCTTCTTCTTTTCTTTGTCTTTCTCTGGTGCTGCTGAGGAGTTGGCGGTCAAAAATATGATACAGCCCGCCAAAGCCAACAGTAGGCCGATAGTTACTCGTTTCATTGTACTCTCCTTGCATAATCCCAATGCCACGGCTCATCCCTATACCAATCAGGGTTACTATGATCCCATGCCCATGGTGGGTTGACAAAGCCGTATTTCGAGGCATTTGCTTTCAGCCATAGGAATGTTGGCGTATTGAAACTAGTGCCACCGACGTTAATATCTAGGGCGAGTCCATGACCATGTTTCGAGGTTCCTGCAGGAGCTAGCGTGAGACCACTTGCTACATATCTCTGCTGTGTTGCTAAATCTCGGTATGACTCTTGAATTGTCATATACTGACCACCGTGTTCTTTGGCGTAAAGTTCATTTAGGGCGTCAAAAGCTTGGGCGGCTTTTGGATGCATGTAGTGACCTGGTGCAGTTTTTAGTTCACTCATGGCTGATAGTGGAATTTCACCGTTTTTGTGTCCACCCCATGACGCAGGATCCTTACCAAAAGTCTGTGCTTCTTCTAGTTCTGGTGGACCGATGGCGTCGCCGACTGGTCCGCTATTTTGTTGTGCTCCGGTGTTGGCTGATGGGTCATCAATTTCCTTTGGATAATATTTGCCTTCCTTGTCGTCGGCCATCAGCGCCAGGTTACCAGCCACCGTTAATTCCAGTGCGCATGGGTCAGCCACACTATATGTTGGAACTAAGTCACCTTCGTGAATTCCGTAACTTTCTTCACGTGCTTTGGCTTTGGCTGAACAGACATCGTCGGTGTACTGACTTGGGTCGGCTTTATACACTGCTTCGTCAGTAAAACCATGCCAAGTTACACCGAAAGCTCGCATGACGGCTGCTTGGTCATATTTGGCGGCATGCGTGTTGGTTGGCGTGACGGCAGACGCCAGGGCAATTGGTGCACGTGCAAGTAGTCGCGCAGTCGAAAATCCAGACGTTGGCATGACGGCTAGTAATTGTCCAGCCACTGAGCGTTTGAGTGTTGGATCGAATAACTTTGCCATGAGTGGTTGTTCGCGGAATTCTTCGTCGCGCTCCTGCTCAATTTGTTTTGCTAGTACACTAACCTGTTGGTTGGTTAATCGCGCTCCACCAATTCCATCTGGCTGTTTGGAGCCTGAATCAGCCCCAGCCTGCCCAGCTTCAGTGCTGCTTTGCATAGTGGTTGTTAATCCACCATGGAGAGCCTCAAAGTTATTATTGCCTGGAGCATCAACTCCCACCTCTGGTATACCAAAGAGTAGACTTACTGCCCAGCCCATGGCTTTTTCGATCAAGCCTTCAGAGAGTTCAACCAGTTGCTTCAATCCTGGTAGTTCCTGTAGATAACTAAAGAACCAACTGAATACCTTGCCGACTGTGTCGCCAACAAAGTCGATGATTGCGCCGAACGTACTATTCCAGGCTTTGGCTATCCCCGCTAACACTTGCCAGACAGGATATTTCGTAAAGGTAGTGTAGTCTTTAACAATCTTTTTTTCTGGACAGACAAGTTCACCAGGATCCAAAGCAACAACCTTTTGTTCACCACCAACGTCACATTTGGTGCGAATACCACCATCCTCGGCGTAAGCGGTTGGATATAGTAGTGACGCTGCGGTGTTGTTACCGCCAAACGTCGCTTGGAATATTGGTGCTGATTCGGCGCCGTCAAACAGTGAGGTTGCTAATTCAACGTGCTGAATATTGTCGATTGTTCCGGCACGGATTTGGTCTCGGGTTAAGACTGGGCTAGCCTCTTCGTCGTAAGTGAAAGCGGTGTATAATTGCTTCTTTTGGTCAGCCCCAACAATCTCAATAATTTTTTGGTCAACCGCTCCCACGATTTTTGCAACAAGGTCAATGGCTCCAATGATGGCATTGGCAGCTGCTATTTTCTTAAACAGTTGTTTACTGATAATTTTACCTAGTGGTGTGTCCGGTGCTGCTTTGGACAGAGAATCAATATTATTAAGAGCTTCTTTTTGCCCTTTAACTTTTTTCACTTTTTCATCAGCTTTTGTTTTATTGTCACCTGTCGCTTTTTCAGCCTCTTTTTCTGCTTCGCTAATCTTACTATCAAGGTCGTTATTTAATTTATCTAATGTGTCTTGGCATTTTTTAGCGTCAGTACCATCCAAACATCCTAAATACGCTGCAAAACGAGGCGACATTTTAGCGGTGATACGCGTATTCATATTTAGCTTAATCTTAGCCTTAAAGTCAGCATATTTCTGACCAGCTTTCTCCGGTATGATGTTAAACTTTTTCACACCGTATTTTCGGTACAATACACGTTTAGACAGATAGCGCATGAAGTAGTTGCGCCCATGGACTTTACGTGTCATCTTTTTGATATGACGACGCATATCTTTGTGAGATAATTCCTTTTCTACCCCCTGCAGGACAGAGTTCATATCTTTTGACTCAAGATGCATGGTAAATGAGGTCGCCTTACCACCCAGGGTGTTTCTACCGCTCGCATTAAAGACGGCCTTGACATTCCTTCCCTCTTTCTCAAACTTCGCATCAAGCTGTTTTTCAAACCACGTACTGTATTTTGTAGCTCCCAGGTGACACAACACACCACCACCGGCACAGAACACGAGATTGGCATCGCCAGGATATGCGGTTTGCATCATTTTCATGGCAACCCAACGTGTGGTGATATACTCGAGTCGTTGATTGATGGCGTGCTGTGGCACAGAGCTGAGCTGGTCGGTGATGGTGGAGACCATAGCGTCAAGTTTATATGGCAAAATTGTGAAAAATAACATCATTAAGCCAAATAATCCTCCACCAATGCCGGCTGTAGCGCCCCATTTTCTACGACTCATATTTGCCAAGAGGTTACCACGCTTTTTACCGCCGGCCTTACCTAAAGGTGATCGAGAATACAACTGTTCTTGACTATTAACACTGTCCGCGGCGTTGAGCCCGTCGTCTTTCTTGTCGCCATCATAAAAATTATCATTGGCGGCATTATTCTCCATGGAGTTCAGATATTTAGACGTTTGTTCAGAGGCTGGATTGAGCCGTTCATCAACATCTGGATCAGTCGTATAGTCAATCCGTGCCATGATTATACGGCTCCATATCCACCAATTGGTGTTTCAGACGGAAGTTGTTGTTTTACGGGTGAAGTATTGATCAGATCATACTCAGTATCACTGGCTTGAATTTGGATATGTACGTGGTTTTGTCCAGCAAAGAACAGACCTTGTCCAACAGGGAAATTCGCCAAGCGCTTTTGTTCTTCCTCGGTCAGCTTAAATACACTAGAAAGCACATCAACAGCACTTGAGGATTGTTTAAGGAGTAGCTGCATGGATGAGTTGGCGACGATAGCGCGACCCATTTTACTACCGACAAAGTCCTCGACGTCCTGGGTGATTGTAGTGAGGCCTAGTTGATATTTTCGGGCTCGCTTAGCTAGGCTAAACAAGAAGCTGGCTGAGTCTTCATATTTCATCAATTGCCACGCCTCGTCAACGATCAACATACGTTTCTTCTGGTCAGTTCGAGTGATGTTCCAGATGTGATTCAATACAATATACATAGCCGTTGGGCGCAGTTCATCTTCCAGATCTCGAATGTTAAAGACTACCATGGCGTTATTGATATCGATATTACTCTGCTGACTGAAAATACCAGCAAAAGTACCAGAGGTAAATTTCCGCAGACGCTGTGCCAGTTGCGGGCCAGTACCGCCCATGTGTAGCAGTGTGTCGTACAAATCGTGAATGGTTGGTGGTGTTGAATTGTGCGTCAGTGGGTCTGACGTGATACCGACACGAGCGTATGTATCGATCAACGCCTGGTCGATGTCTGCTTCCTCTGCCGCGGTCAGTCCAATTGAGCCAGCCACTGAACCACCCAACATTTGACGCAGTAAACCGTGCAGCGTAACCAAGTTGGCGCGTAATGCGTCGTCGGCCTCTTCAGTATCAATCACCCGCGGTAAATCAAACGGATTAATACGCGTGTCACTATTCAAACTCAAGCGTATATGACTACCACCCACGGCGTCACATAGCTTTTGATACTCATTTTCCGGGTCGATGATAACGATGTCAGCACCAATCATCATACTACGCAGCGCTTCCAGTTTCACGGTAAATGACTTACCAGCACCAGACTTTGCAAACACCACCATGTTGGCATTTTCTAGAGAAAATCGGTCAAAGATCACCAAACCATTGTTATGCATATTGATGCCGTACAACACACCCTTACCGTCGGTTAGGTCAGCAGAGGTGAATGGGAAGCTGGTAGAAATAGCACCAGTGTTCATATTGCGGCGGATTTGTAATTGATCCATCAACTGAGGGATAGTACTGTTTAATCCCTGTTCTTGCTGGTTTGACGCCACTTTACTAAAGATAAGCTGCTGACCAAAGATAGTTTCAATTTTGTGTTGAATAAAGTTCAGCTCATCAAGGCTGTCGGCGTAAATCGTCACATATAGTCCGTAACGGAAGAATTTTTCTGACCCAATCTGTAGCTGATTACGCAGTTCTTCGGCGTCCTGCAAGGCAGCTTCCATGGCCGGGTCACGCACACGCCCCTTCTCTGCGTTGATATTCATACTAGCTTCCAGCTGAGTCACTTTTTTACGCAAATTGTTCAGCACCACTTGCGTATCAACTGGGTAGATAAACATACTGATATCCAACACCTCGTCGATATTAATCACCGAACTCAGCCAACCAGTGTAAATTTCACGAGGATAACCATAGACGTAGATGGTGCGACCATACTTGGCGCCCAGTCGGAAATAACTTGCTTGAATTTCTACACTACTTGGGGCGATAAAATCTCGCAGAGTTCTCACGCCAGTCAAGAAAGCCTGCTCGACCTCAGCTTGTTCGCGAGCACGCTGTTGAGCGGCGATATCGATGGCGTCTAGTTTTTTCTTAGCCATTAAAAATCTCCTCCATATGGCGATTCACCATTTCCCTTACGGATGTAAGTCGTCGTCAGATCATTTGGGTTGCGTACTAATGGCTGACGTGCTGCAGTGTCAGGATTGTAGGAAATATAGAACAATTCTCCAAGCTGCCTGGTGTTGAGTTGCAAACTCTTCACGCCCATAGCAAACAGACCGTTCATCACCGTATCGATGCGGTTTTTGATTTCATCTTTTGCTTTTTCATACATTGGTTGATCGATTCTAGTGATCAATGTTTCCTTTTTACCACTAAAGAAGCTATCAAACAGACCTTTTGCTTGTTGTTTCATGGCATTAACATCACCACCAGGAAAATACGGCACCACGATGAAAAATCGCTTATCCATAATGTTTGCCTCTTGCGACAGCACTTCTATGAAGTTCATATAGTCATCCATCAACACATTCAGTAACATATTGTCTTGAGAGCGTCGAATGCGCGACAATCGATCAAGGTATGGACCGATATCAACACGCTGTGATCGTACTAGGATTTGAACTGGAAAATAGAGCGAGTTGAGTAGGTTTTGATAGCTAAATTCGATAGCTTCTCGCTCACGAGTACTCATCAAATCAAAGTTGATGGACTGACATTCTATCACTGCTCGAAAACTACCATCACTCATGATGATCATGTTTTCACGCATTTCTGAAAACAATAACGTATTTTGTGTGCTGATGGCGCTCTTTTTGTCTTTCGGAGCTGGTGGGTTCTGTGGATTTGGAGCTGGCTGACCTGGCTGAGTTATACCAGGCTGCATTGGCAACGCTGGCTGACCAGGTTGTGGCTGCTGTGGCGGTAATGGTTGACTAGGCTGCCCAGAAACAACCGGCGGTGTCGTCGGGTTGGGTGGTAACTGATATGGTTGTTGATTATCTGGTTGCATTTCCCACCTAACGTAGTGAAATCACCACTTCCTCCTCAGCTGTTTCCTCTGAGCGTTTATGTATCCGATCTGCTTCTTTTTGTAGGGTCGCTATGGAAAGATCGGAATGATTATTTGCCAAATCTATTATACCAGGGTCAACAGGTTGTTGTATAGGTTGATTTTGGTTAGCTAGTGGGGTGACGGTAGGTCGCTCACCTGCTGGAGATAGGACACCTTGACGCATGTGGGGGTACGGGTTGACGGTTAGTTTTGGTACATCTTCCTCTTGAGCTGCCATGAAAACTGCTGGCTGAGTCGGCTGTTGTACCGTTGATGTTTGAGGTTTTTGCATGCGCTGCATCAGTTGTTCTCGTCGCTGTTGGTCTGTCTCGGCGATCATATCAGCAATTTGTCGTGAAGTAGTATTACCCCGATCCAAAATATCTTCCTCTGCCTGGACAGCGGTATTATAGAAATCAGCCTGTAGTGAACTGGCGGTATCTAAATTACCCGTTGCTTCCGGGTTGCCGACGCCGCGGACTGACCAGCCATGCGTGTCAACAATATTTGCTAAGTATGATAATCGTCGCTGGATCTCTCGTTGATCATAGTTCTTACTCAGGTTTTCTTCCTTGGTTTTTGGTGCCACCACTTCTATCAGCGTCTCTACTCCGTCTGGCTCCCAGAGCCGCACGCGCGGTTTTAAGAAAAATGATATCACTGCCGCAATATATATTTCCATCGGCTGTTCCTTACGTAGTGGCAACGCTAATACGGTGAAAAACACCCCAAATGGTAAAGGAATGATTGCTAGTGGTAACAAGGCAACTCCTAGCGCCCACGCTATACCAAAAAAGCCCACCGCGATGATGAGAAACACAAATTGCTTAAAACTGAACGGCCCAAGCAGCTTGTCTTCTGCTTCCACATCCTGGGGCACTCTATACACAGCCATATGCTACTAGTATAGCAAAGATAGCTTAACTAGTTAAATCCTCAGGCTTAATTCCTAGAGAAAGAGATATCTCTCGAATTGTATTACCAGTTTTACCAATTCGACTACTAAACCGAGGATCGGTTTGTGCCAAAACAAGGTTCTTGCGCAACGTATCCAGCCCAGCTTCATTGATTTGCGAGACAAAGCTTTGGTCGCTCAACGCTTCCTTTAGTGGCTTTAGGTAAGCCAAGTCTGAACCGACAATTGCTTCGGTCGACAAACCACCGATGTTAAGGTTATCAAGCATAAGTTTCCTCATGTAGTCTGGGCCGTTCATATTAACATTGTTGGCCTTGATAGCCGCTGCAGCTGCACCACCCAACCAGGCTGGTTTAGCAGAGTTGGACAGCAGCGCGTCACCGTATTCTTGCGCTAACTCATCATTTAGTGCACCAAAGTCGGTTTTTTGCAGTAAGCTCTGGATAGCTACGGCGTCTTTACCACCCAATACATGGTGAACCGCTGCATAGCGGATATCATCAGTAACCGTCAAGTTGCGCCGGCTGACACCGTTTGCCAAGTCCACCATATCATCATTGCTGACGTTCATGGCATTGAGAATAGTCATAGCGTTCTCAATCGATTCCTTATTAGCCTTAGTGATGGTACTACGCGCCGCTGACCATACGCGCTGTGAGCCACGATCCTTGCCGAAGTACATATTTTCCACGGAACCTGCTTGGGCTCGCAACCCTTCCTGGTCGGCTAAGCTCTTTGCTAATATGTGATCATTAACACGCTGAATACTGTTTTTTCGTAGCCCTTGAATCGCAATATTGCGCGCTTCTTGTTGAACTTCTTCTTGTAGTGTCTCATAGCGGCGGGCAGCTCTCTTTTTCAGGTTAGCTGGTGTTTGTGTATTCTGATCCTTATACTTAACTTTCATCTCCTCATAAGCGTTTGCGGTCGTGACATCAGCTAGCGACAATTGGTCAGCGGCAGCTCGCGACTCAATGTCAGCAATTTGGTTGGCGCGGGAAAGCTTGTAGGCTGCGTCAGCCCGTTTTTGGTAGGCTTCTGAACGAGTTTTGAATTTACGCGAGCGGTAATTAGCCCAGCGCCCCACTTTTCGTATACCATTGTTCAGCTGACCGTCGGCTTTACTTAATGAATTTTTGTCTGCTGCCAATTGACTACGGTCACGTGACCAGTTTTTAGTTCGGTCGATAACACCGCGGTTCTTGTTATTGACGATACCAGCTACTCGGCCCAGCACACCACCGCTCAGCTTGAACACTAGTGGTGCGATGGCTAGGGCTGAAACTTGCACTGCCAGTCCTAAAATCACCATAATCCATGAATTGGCGTTTTGTAAAATGATCATTCCTGCCAGCTGTGCTCCGCCAAATACCACTGAAAATGCCGGGAAAAATATCACCAAGGTAAACATCAAGTTTCGCCACTTTTCGAAGAACTTTTCGGTACCCGGTAACAGATAACACACAAAAGCCAGTGGCGATATGACCGTTAAAATGATCAATAATGCTTGTCGTGCCGCCAAGATGATAAAGACAACCGTCAGGGTTAGTAAGATACTAGCGATGATAGGCAGCAACCAGTAAGCGGCTGAAGCTAACGACCCGCCAGTTACTGCCAGCGCGCCATAGACCCCTGCTGTTGCTGCGCCACCAGACAGAACCATGGCTACCAGGTCACTCCAGGTTGGTAGTGGAGCACCATTAAACGCACCGTTTGCTGACACCTGAGAACGAATTTCGTTGAACATATCTTGTAGGGCGACACCAAAGATATTTGACAGATCGATCATCGCAGCACAGATGACGAAAGACAGGTTAACTAAAATTGCAGCGATAACCACTCGTGGAACTAGTTTTTTGATACCATAGTTACTGATGCCGACTGAGGTGAGCTGTGAATAAATAACGATCAAAAAGGCGACGATGAACGCTGCATTGGCGATGTTTCGCATGATATCCCAAGCGACCTTTACTCCAGAGCTATTGTTGGAGCTGTCTATCGCTGGCGTGGTCATCAGGTCGGAGATCCACGTATACACCTCATCAATTCCTGAGGCGATCCCATTAGAGATTGGGCAAATAAACCAACCCGTTCCCCCCCTCACATCACATTCTGATTCACTAGGGTTGCTGTCTTGTTTAACTTCGATGTCTTCTGGCTCGCCTGACTGTGTTGGTGTGCTGCCGTTTAGGGTGTATTTGACGTATTTAGCGGTAGTAGCGGTTCGTGGATTGCCGTTTCCAGCGAAAAATACCACTGTTGATTGATTGCCTTCGGTAGCCTCATAGACCCAGTCTTTACTATCACGACCAAGCAGTTTTTTACGAGCTGTGTCGTTGACTGGTTTGAGTGTCTTGCCGTCAACGATCAGTGAGTCACTTTTCCACTGAGCCTCAGCGGCATAGACTGAGGTAGAGTTGATGAGTATACCACTAAAAAACCCGACAAAAACACCAATAGTCAGTATGGCAAACCACTGCGACCGACGTATTTGCGGACGCACTCGCATTTTCAACCACTCCATTACTGTAAATGGTAGCATTTTTTGGCGTAAAAGTCAACTATATGAATCTATCGGCCAAATGCGGTAGGTGGTCGGTTGCGTCGGTGCTGTGACCGTCCAGTGCCACTGGTGCCACCCTGGTCAATATAGCTCGGTGGAATACTGGTAGCACTCGTCGGATCAGAGGATCTGTCTACCTGCACAGTAACGTTAACCTGTGGAGCTGGAGCTTGTGTTTGACCACCTGAAGACAATGAATCTGGCTTTGGAGCTTCTACTCCTCGTGCCTGCTCTTTGATGGCGTATTGACGATCAGGGGCCATGCTTGGCGCTTGAGAAGGTGTTGACTGCGAACTAGCCATATTAGACTTTATTGTGTCAATTGCCGACTGAAGATTAGGCTGACCTTCTTGACCCAAAGCCTTAAACACTGGTGCGGTCTTACCATTGGCTTGACCCATGTATCGTGAGCTATCGGACACTTCAGCAGCCCTACTGTTTGCCAAGCCTCCCTTGTCGTAAGCATTAACAAGTGCCTCTGCACTTTGCGTAGATAAATTATCTACAGAAAGGTTTTCAAATGCTTTACTTGTCATTTGGGCTAGCTCGTCTCGACTAACACCATAAGCCTGCTGTCCTTTACCTATTGCGTCAAAACCGGCCACTCCGGCAGCGGCCACTCCGGCATCGTATTTCTTGACATTGGTGAGAGCATCCCCCATCTCGATGCTGGTAATTTTACCACCCTCTTCCAAGTATTTACGCAACTGTGCTGTTCCCCAGGCACCCGATTGGGATAATTTTTCTGCAGCAGCCGCTTGAACGTATTTGTCATCTGACCGTAGAGCCTCAGTTGCATTGCTGTTGTATTCGAATCGCAATTTTTTGGCTGCAGCTTCTTGAGATAATTTATGAATATATTCCTGGCCACCAGTAGTAGCTGCCGCAAACCCAAGGCGCTTGTCTAGTTCACCTCCAGAAGCTTCAGCCAGCCCTTCTCGGTAGCGCTGCTGTTCGCTTTGTTCTGCCAGAGCTGCTCGGGTTTCTCTGTCGAGTGAGCGTTGGTTTATTTTTCTAAAGCCCCGTTGCAGACCACCACTCCAGACGCGTCTAGGAGCCTTACTCTTGCTAAAATCTTTCGCCATAAATTCACGACGTTTCATACCTGCTCGACGTTTAGCAAACTTATTTCCCGCATTAAGCGCTGGTGCTGATGCCTTGTTCAATAGTCCATTTGCCCGCCCCATCAGGTTGCCGATGATAGCATTGGATTTTAGAGCCATACCAAGGATGACGAAAGTACCAGCAAATAAAAGTGCCAAAGCCATCAGTTGTTGTACCACTCCACCGGTTTTGTCAGCAAGGGCAGTAAAGGCTAATAATTTTAATCCGCCGTAGTATATTGCCGCCAAAGGATAGAGGAAGACCATACCGGTGAAGACTTTTTTCCACTTGTCAAAGACACTTTGGGTGTTTGGTAAAATCCAAGCTGCAAAGGCCAATGGAGCTAAGATTGCCAGTACCGGTATCACTGCTGATCGAAATACCAATGCTAACAACCCTGAGACGATGCCGATCACACCTGGAACGATTGCCATAAGCACAAACATAAACAGGGTTCCAATCCCGAAAACTGAGGCCGCAATTGTTCCACCAATTAGTGTCGCTCCAGCCGCCGTGCCGCCACCTGCTAAAATTGCTGTCAATAAAGCACCCCAGCCAACATCGGTAAGATTCATGCTTTGTATCGGTGTTGTGATTATTCCTAATAAGGTGCTACCGATAATGTTTGCAATATCAACGATGATTTGGATAACAAAGTAGGATATATTAACTGCAACTGCAGCGATGATGAAACGAGGTAACATTTTCTTGATGCCGTAATTGGATATACCGACATTCGACACCTGTGAGATGATGATTAGTATAAATACCAGTGCCAATAGAACGTTAGCAAGGTCTCTCATGGTTTTCCATGCATCATATGTACTTCCTGTTGCTTGTAAAGGACTTGTAACCAAATACCCTTCTAACATTCCCCAGACTGAGTCGGCAAAATCAGCTAACTTTTCAATGGCTGGGCAGAGAAACCACCCTACGCCAGTCAATTCACTTGTACAGGTCTTCTCTTCCTTTTCTTCTCCCGCTCCTTCTGTTGACTGGGCTGTAGCATCAGCACTTTGTTCTGGAGTATCCCCTACGGAAAGTTCTTTTTGTTCATCCTTATGTTCAGACGCATATTTGGCAAACTTATCAAAAGCACCCCTGTTGTTTTGGAGCCAAGAACCGATATCGCTACAACTTACTTCGACTAATCCTCCCTCAGTGTCGTCGGTTGCTGCCAACCAGACTTTTTCATTACCCTTGGAAGTTTTATAAATCATGTCGGCGGTTTTGCCACCTGTACTGGTAAATGGAATTTTGTAGTAATAATACCCCGAGCTATCTGGATTTTCTTTAGGGATTTCCTTGAGAGATTTATCACCGCTAGCAGAACAACCGCTAGCAGAACTAGTAAATGTTTTTGAATACATATACCATTGTTCGGCACTGCCTGAAGCTATAGAAGGTAGGCTACCGGTGGCATTTTTGATACCGTCTTTGAAACGTTCTTTAATGGCCGCGCCACCCTTTTTTGGTGCACAACCACCCGGAGGATTTTCGTCAGGAGCTAAATTACTACTAGAATAGTAAACAGTGTATGAAGTAAAATAATTTGGTTTTGATACACTCCGTAAGTCGTTAACATTTTGTGTAAAACGACCCCAAGAATTCCATTCATACTTTTTACATCTTTCCCAATTTCGAAACACCCAGCCAGCTTTGGTTTGATCAATAAAAAATTTACCACCCATATGCCGGTAGAAGTCAGCATATTTAGAAGAGCCCTCCCAAATATCAATCCCCGCTTTTAGGAGGCTAGCACAGCTGAGATCTCCACCGATTTGTTTTGTGATGGGGTCGACGCCTGAGTAGGATTTAATACCGCCTTTGGTATTTTTTCCCACAAAGGTATTTGCACGCTCCTCATTATCACCGTTAGATGGCGCCCAGTTAGAGTCGGTGCTTGTCGTGTTTCTATACCGCATCCCCTCGAAATCGGTCATACATGTCCAATCGTTGGTGCCACGCTTCATCAAATTAGCGTAAAGTAGTGTTGACTCAACTTTTTGTTTTAATTTCAAATTTTTCGCAGCTTCTGCCTGCGGAGCAAGTAGCACTGCTGATATAAGTGCCACTACTAGTGTGGAGAGTACTATCAACCCTCGCTTTTTACTCATGTTTTGATGCCCTTTCAGAAAAAACATATACACTACAAATTGTAGTGTATATGTCCCAAAAGCGCAAATGCTTAATTATGACTGTTTTTCTTCTTGAATTTCTTTATAGCTTGCCTGGTGAGGGTTAAAGCTTACGCTACTAATGACAGCGGTGCCTTCATTGGTCTTTTTGAATGAAATATGGCCATCTTTTATACCTTTGATAGACAATCCCAGGATACGGTCTAGGCCTCCAATGTTATTATTACCAACCTTATCAACTAAGCTTGTGATTGTTTCAGAATCCTCGGCTTCGGTATCTGGCCGACAGCTAAACTTCATGTCAACTGTTTCATTGGAGTATTGTGCGTTATCAACAGACATTTCTTCGATAGATATTTTTCCTAAGAATTTGTCCGGTTCGGCTGGAGAGGTAAATGAAGGCAAGGCTGTACCCCACTCATTTTCTCTACGCTCAGCGTTATCGTCTTTTTGTAGATATGCTTCTGAAGATACGAGTTGTGTCAGGAAGGTTGTTAGACCGTTTCCAAGATCAAGTGATTTTGGTTTGCCATCCATGTCAACGCCTGGGTCTTCGAAAACAGTCCCCTTTAAGTAATTTTCTGCAAAGTAAGAAACTAACCCATCTCCCAATTTAATAGCACCTCGTTTGGTTGTTGGCTGACCCAGTCTATTAAGGGATTGTACTTCATAGTATTCTGACACTGGTGGGTAGCTTTGTTCGTTGGTGTCGGTGAACACATTACATATCTTTTCGAAGATATTAGAGAAATGTTGCCCTAGTTTCTGAGGATCGTTGTAATCATTTGCGGGAATAGTCAGTGCTTCAAACGCTTTTCGACCTTCAGGAATCCTGGAGTCGAAAAAGTGCTTATAAAGTGATTCCATGGTCTGAAACTCACTCGCTTCTAGTGTTTTTGGACCTTCAGGAGTTGGAGATACTTCTGGTGAAGGAGTATTATCACCGCTTTCTACATGTTCAGGTAGTTGTCCTGATGTTTGTTCTGGTGTAGTTTCTTTCTTACCACCGCAGGCTGTTAAAGCCATCGCTCCAGCACTGATCACAAAAAGACCCAGGACCCCTCGGCGGTTTATTTCATATACTGATGTTTCTTGTGAATCGCTTGGGTTATATTCGTTCATAACGCTTGGGATTCTTTCTCTGGTTTACTACCAGGTTAGTTACACACTATATCTACAATCGATATGGCGTGATTATAACACAAAGTATATGAAAATACAAGTATGAAAACCAGCAAAATAAAAACACCCTGTTGCTTGGGTGTCTGTGGCGCGCCCGACCGGATTCGAACCGGCGATCTCCTCCGTGACAGGGAGGCGTGATGGACCAACTTCACTACGAGCGCATGTCAACTAGCTCGATAATACCAAAGACTTCCCTAATATTCAAGAGCCATCAGGTGAAATGTTGTTTGCATTTTGCGTGACAATATCTTACAATTAGTCACATATCAACCTAATATTGGTAGAACAATTCAATGGTAAACAGAAATTTCTTTACAAAAACCATCATTGCTGTAGCCCTACTAGTCGGTTTTACTGTTTCAGCTCCGGTATTTGCTGAGGAGGAGAGTGCGAAGAAATGTGCTGGCGTCGATACTTCAACCATAGAATGTGGCGGTAAAAGCGGTAAAGAGGCTATCTTTGATATCGTTAAACAGGCGGTAAAAATTTTAACCATGGGTGTAGGTGTGACAGCTGTTGGTGCGGTAGTTTATGGCGGGATACTATTTTCATCATCTGGAGATAAGCCAGAAAACATCAAAAAAGCTCGCGAGATCTGGATCAATGTTGTGATAGGGTTGCTGCTATACGCCTTCTTTGTCACGCTGACTCAATTCTTAATTCCAGGAGGAGTGTTCTCATGATCAAGCGAGCAATTATAGCACTGACTTTGATAGTTACGGGTAGTTTTGGCATGGCGTTTGTCAGTACACAACCCGCCTTGGCTGGTGTTTGTGATGAACGTGGTCGTGTTATAACTCTAAAACCTTGGTTTTATAACTTAACATCTGGTAATTCGTGTGATTTAAAGAGTCCGAGTGAGGTTGGTGGTTTTGGCCCATACATCTGGCGAATTGCCCTGAATCTCATTGAAGACTTGTTCCAAATCACAGGTTATATTGCAGCAGGATACATCATATACGGTGGTTTTCTGTTCATCACTAGCTCAGGATCGCCAGATCGGGCGGTTCGTGGACGAAAAACAGTCTTTAACGCCATTATTGGCTTAGTTATAGCCATTGCCTCAGTAGGTGTAGTAAACTGGGTATCAGGAGCATTATTATAACTATGGAAAAGTTTATCGTTCAAATTGTTAGCCAACTAGGTTCCCCAAGTGACGTAGGGGTTCCTGATCGTAAAGATGATAAGGTGGCATTACAAAGTATAGCGAATTTTGTGTTTGCTGTTTCAGCGGTTGTAGCTATCATTTCCATCATCATCTATGGCATTATGTACAGTGTATCCGCTGGTGACCCTGGTAAGGTCTCCAAGGCTAAAAACGGTATCATCTATTCGGTGGTTGGTTTGCTGGTGGTGTGGTGTGCTTTTGTTATTACAAATTATGTCGCAGGGAGGTTTAACTAATGAAAAAAACCGTAACTATTACCGCTACTCTGGCTCTCGCCATAGTTGGTGGTTTTTTGCTGTCACAAGCTGCTTCAGCGGTTGGTATTTATGATGCGTGTAGTACCGATCCAAATAACATTGTTTGTGCTAACAGTAGTGAATCAGTTGATCCTGTCATCAAAACAGTCATCAGATATCTGCTGATTATCTCTGGTATTGTATCAGTTGTGATGGTTATCATTGGTGGGTTGAAATACAGCACCTCCAATGGCGACAGTGCTAAGCTAAGCTCTGCTAAGAACACTATCATGTACGCCATCATTGGCGTGATCATCTCTGCTCTTGCGTATGCTATCGTTGATTACGTATTTCTTCGCATAATTGGTAAATAGAGCCCAACACAGTATAGACAGACCGTAAAATATGGTATAATGAAGTAAAATAACAATCAATTTCCCAAGGAAAGGAAACGAAATTCATGAAAAAAACCATTATTAAAATAGCTGGCGCGTTTGCCCTTCCTGTGTTGGTTATGGGTGTCGTATTTTTGGCTTCTGGCGACAATGCATTTGCACAAAATGGGGTCCGAGAAGGCTTGAACAAGGTTCAGGGAGCTAACACCGGTGCTAGTGCTAACGTTGATGACATCATCTCAAAGTCAATCAACTTTGCATTGATGGCCATTGCGATTGTCTCTGTGTTTATGTTGATCCTTGGTGGTTTCAAATACACCACATCAAACGGTGACAGTGCTAAGGTGACGTCTGCTAAGAATACCATCATGTACTCCTTGATTGGTCTGATCATTGCTATCTTTGCCTACGCTATCGTTAACTTCGTGGTCAGCAAGGTTACTGGTAACTAATTCACTCAGTTACATCTCAAAAACACCAGTCATTACGGCTGGTGTTTTTAGTAGAAATCAGTGATTGATTACAGAACTTGAATCTTCTTAGCTTTTTCTTGTTTTACTTTTTCAAAGGTAATTGTCAATACACCGTCTTTTAGTTCTGCTTTTACACCCTCTTCCTTGACTGCGACTGGAAGAGCTAGGGTTCGCCGAAATTCACCCCAGTAACATTCCTGAATGTGCCAGTTGTTAACTTCAGTCTCGTCACCACTGGACAAGGTGCCAGAGATGGTCAAGATACCATCAGAGATGCTGACATCCAGGTCGTTGCGGTCAACGCCAGCGGTGCGTGCTTTGATGACCAATTCTCCTTCGGTCTCAAAAACGTCAACCGCTAACTGACCCATCAGGTCATCAGCGTCCTCTTCCCAGTTGTCTTCAGCGGCAGTCATGGTTGGTGCTGGTGCTGGTGCTGGAGTTGACAAATCAGCTTCATCCAAAAATGCAGCAGTTAAATCGTCATCTGTAAATAAATTATCGTCCTGTTTCCGGGCCATAGTTGTTCCTCCACTCTATTTGGCTCAATTGACAATGTTCCCTATTAGTATAACGGTTATGTGCGTTATAATCAACAGTGAAAGGTAAAAAACGTAAAAAATACAATGTTTGATAAGGTATTGTCAGTCATCGCTCCTCACTACTGTTATGGGTGTGGAAAAACTGGTCAAACTATTTGCCAAAAATGTAAAAAACACATCATACAGATGAACTATACCACATGTGTATTGTGTGATCGGCGTCCCAAACATGGTAACTATTGTGGTAGACATCACTTCCCTGTCAGGCAGATTTACTGTTTACTGCTCAGGCGGGGTGCGGTGTTGCGAGCAATTGACGCGCTCAAATTTGAACGCAAACTAGCTGTCATCAACGACTTGGTGGATATCACTAATGAGCTGTTACCGCAATTGCCGGCTAACAGTGTGTTAGTCCCTGTTCCGACCACACCACGTAACGCCCGCATCAGAGGATACGACCATATGAAGCTCATCTGTCGTCAGCTGGGACGAGTCAGGAACATCCCCGTTGAGCAGGTTATCCAGCGGCGCAACAACGTGACGCAGCATTTTACCAAATCAGCCAAACAACGAAGGCTGCAAGCGAAAGAATTTTTCCAGGTGACGGATAATATCGATCCGGCTAAGCATTACTATCTGGTCGATGATATCTTTACTACTGGTGCCACGGTGCGAGAAGCTGCTCACTGTTTACGTCAGGCGGGTGCTACCTCTGTAACAATCATAGTTCTAACGCGGCACGACTCACAAAAATCCACGGTTGACTAGATGTGGTGATACCCACTACCTTTGGTGATCTCCTGCGCGCGATAAAGTTGTTCTGTCAAGAGTAGACGTACAAGTTGATGCGGAAACACCAGTTTTGACAGCGACCAAACGACATCGGCCCGCTCGCGTAGTTCCGAAGAAACACCAAATGCCCCACCAATGATGATGACTACCGACTGACTGTGGGTGAATTGATTTTCCAAGAGAGCTGATAGCTCTGGAGATGATAGATTATTACCTCTTTCGTCCAGTAAAGTGACAAAATGGTCTGGTTTGATTTGCTTGAGTATCCGTTCAGACTCTTCCTGACGCGCTCTGGGGCCTTCCAGTGAAGAATTAGCCAACAATACCCATTCGATATTCCATGGGGCTCTCAGGCGCTTCTGGTAGTATTCTAGGCCATCCATGACCCATGAATTATTTTTCTTGCCGATTGTGATAATTTTGAGCATATCTACTGCAAGTATAACCCAACCTCTGGTATAATGAAAAAGTCAATCACGGAGAGGTGCAGGAGTGGTTGAACTGGCCGCTCTCGAAAAGCGGTAAGCCGCAAGGCTTCGAGGGTTCGAATCCCTCTCTCTCCGCCATGAAATGTTTATTCAGCCCTCACCTCTGTGGGGGTCTTGTGTTACCAGAGATGAATAGTATGATATAATAACATTGAAGTATCGTAAAGAGGAGAAGATAACATGGCTTTCGAATATGATTCAGCCTATAAAGAGTTGCCTGAGAATATAGAACACGCTAAGAAGGTTCTTCGGAATCTAGGAGGGGTGGCTAATCTTGGTGACTTTCTTGGGGCAATGGTAAGTAAGGGAATCGCCCCGCCGGCGGCACTTCTGGCTGCGGAGAGTACAGAAGAGATTAACGTAGACCATTTGGAAACAACAGTTAGCTTGACGTCCAAATTGGTTCCTAAGAAAGAGTCGGCAGAAGATCAACTTACCAAATAGCTCATCATAAAAAAACAACTCTTCCCTAACGAAGAGTTATTTTGATAATGCTCATTGGTACACCCGGCACGATTCGAACGTACGACCTTTGGCTCCGCAAGCCAACGCTCTATCCAGCTGAGCTACGGGTGCATACAGCCTTTCGGTAAAACCGATTGGCCATAACAAAAATATAAGGTACCTTCTCTGCTCACATCATGAACATCGAACTTTTACATTCTAACACATATCAAAAGCTAAGAGCAAGCTAAAGCTTAATGATTCGGATGAGTTTTTCCAAAGCGTCTGGTTTTATCTCTTGCATGGGGAGGCGGGTGCCGAGCATATCGACAATCGTTTCCCCTTCTGCTTCTGAAAAGTAGATAGTTAGTCCTGGTGAAAAGCGTTTGACGGGTAGTAATAGTACCGAGAATTGACCTTGATATTCGATGACACCAAAAGCTTTGAACTCACTAAAATCGTATAATTTATCCGCTACGTAGACACCTTTGGGGCTAATGGCATAGTTGATCATGCGAGGAGTCTTGGTAGACAGAGATAGTAATGCTACTGCCATGATGGGTATTAATACTGTGAATGTCCAGCTTTTGATCCAAAAGACAGACAGCGCCATGAGCACCATGATGACTACGGCAAACGATAGATACCAGCCTAGACCACGCGCTGGACCTCTGGTCTCTGGGGCGTGCCAAGAAAACGGTTCAGACAGGTCATGAGTTGTTGTTTTGGTTGGTTCTGCTTCCATGGTTTTAGTATACCATGAGCATAATGTGTAGGCTAGACGTCGGTAGAACCGCCGCTGACGGCGAAGTTAATGACGAACTTGATGATGGCATAGGCAAAAAGAGCAATCAATAGACCAATCACGGCATACAAAATGGTATTTTTGGCGGCAGTGACTGATTCCTTCCGTCCACCGGATATGACGTAGCGAAAACCACCAAAGATAAGCATCACCACGCTGACCACAGCAATACCGATCAGCATGAAGTTAATAACCCGACGCACCAGAGAGCTGTCACCATTCCATAGGTTGGTTGGTACGCCATTGCCACGAGCTGCCTCGACGCCTTCTGCGAAACCACCTTCGCCAAGTGCCAGAGCTGGCAGACCAGTGATGGTAAATGCTAAAGCTGTTGTTATGATGATGCTTGCGCCAACAGTTAGAAACTTCTTCATAATAGTTATATTATCCTTGGTTGGTATTAAAAAGTCAACGCTATGGTATTTTGTACAGGTGTGGTACAATGTAACCAGGTTTCATGGTGTACATTCTGGAGGAGTACCCAAGTGGCTGAAGGGGACGGTTTGCTAAATCGTTAGTACGGAGAGATCTGTAGCGGGAGTTCGAATCTCCCCTCCTCCGCCAGAAACTGATATGAAATTCTCAACTTACGGGTTGGGAATTTTTATTTGTGAACAGGAGTGTGGTATAATGTGAACAGATTTCTGGAAGGGTGACCGAGTGGTTGAAGGTACCGGTCTTGAAAACCGGCGTGCGGTAAAACGTACCGAGGGTTCGAATCCCTCCCCTTCCGCCAGAATGATACAAACACCTCAAGTGGGTGTTTTTTATTTGCTACAACGTGAAATATACTTGACATAAAATAAAACTTATGCTAATATGATAATCAGTTTAACAGCGCTTGGTGCGCGTTAATAAAACATAAACAGAGAGATACATGAATATATTACAACAGATTATTACACAATTTACCATATTTGTGAGCCTGACTACTGCTTGTGGTGTACTGATGCATGACACCCACGTGGATAAGGCGGTGGTATCAGTATTTAGTGCAGTTGATTTTCAGGGATCAACGGGTGACGATGGTATGAAAACGACGAGGATTGGCTCATCAGCGCATACACACCCGGAACATACATCACTGAGTAGTATCATTCATGATGGATCAGCAAACCCACGTTCGACACCGCGTAATGATGACCGAAAATATATGAAAGTTAAGCGTGCCCAGGGCAATGGCGGTCCTGAGTTTGATGGGCAACGCTTGTGTATCGGTAAGATCTGTTTTTAGTTAAATTTGATAACTTCCAACTCGGTAACTAGCCGCTTAATGAGCGCCTGTTGCTCTGTGATGTGTTGGCGAGTCTCTTCCACTAAGTGGGCTGGTGCTTTTTCAGCGTAGGACGGATTGTTGATACGCGCTTCAAGCCCCTCGAGGCGTTTTCGGGCTTCTGCGAGGCGCATTTCCAGCTCAGTCTGGTGCTGGTAGAGCGTCTCGTCATCGATATCCAGCCACACTTCCCTGTTTGCTGCGGCCAATCTGAGACCACGTGGTTGATCAGTGTGCTCAACTGAGGCAAGGCGCATGAGGTGTTTGATGGTGTCGGCGTTTTCCTTGACCAAGCTGTCATTGCCATACAGTAAGCGATATTTTTTATTGCCCGGTAGCTCTGTGATTACCCAGCGACCTTCGGAGACTAATTCTTTGATGCGTTCAAATTGTTCAGCTTCAATTTCATCGTATTGTTCTGGTGTTGGCCAGCTGTCGCGCATCAGAATACCGTCAGTGTAGTTGAGTGTCTGCCAAATTGTCTCAGTGACGAATGGTGCAAATGGATGAGTAATCCTCAGGCTGGTTGCTAGCACCCATGACAGTAATGGGCGATTGATGGCGGTTTTTGATGATTCGATGTACCAATCAGCTACGTCATCCCAAATGGCGTGATAGACGGTTTCGGCGGCCTCAGAAAAGCGGTATTGTTCCAGACGGACAGCGATGTTGTTGGCGGCGTCATTCAGCTGGCGGATAATCCAGTGGTCAGCTGGGGTTTGCGGCTGTAATGGCACGATGACGTGATCATCGCCAATTTGTGCTTCAACAAAGCGAGCAATGTTCCACAGCTTGTTACAGAAGTTGCGAGCAGCGATGACCGCACCCCTGTTGAAAGCTTGATGTTGAGCTGGTGCGCGGCCAGCGATGATACCCATGCGGGTGGCGTCTGAGCCGAATTCTGACACCAGTTCCATTGGGTTGATGACATTGCCTTTGGATTTGGACATTTTTTGATTGTGCTCGTCGTTGACCATGCCGTGTAGATAAACATCTTTGAATGGTAATTTGCCGGTGCGGTACAGACTGAGTATAATCATGCGTGATACCCATGCTCGCATGATGTCCATACCAGTTTCCATCAGGCTGGTTGGGAAGTATTTGGCTAGTTCCCCGCCATTGAGATAATCGGTAACGATGTACGGCCACTGCCCAGATGAGAACCAGGTGTCAAAGGTGTCTTCTTCTCTGATATATGTTGTTCCATTTACAACAATGCGCTTTTCTGTCACTCGAGTGTCAAAGATCCAGTCGTTTGAGTCGGTTTCATTGACAAAAGCTGGAATTGGGATGCCCCATGGGATTTGTCGAGAGATATTCCAATCCTTGAGTTGCTCCAGGTAGGCGATGAGTTCTTTGCGCTTTGAGGCTGGGTGGAAGGTAATCTCCCCTTTCTCTAGCGCCTCGATGGCTGGCTTAGCTAGTGGTTGCATTTTGATAAACCATTGCTCTTTCACCATTGGTTCAATGACGGTGCCGCACTTGTAACAATGACCGACGGCATGTTCAATGTCTGACTCGCCGCGACGTAGTTCCATGGCTTCCAGGGCGGCTAAGATGCGACGCCTTGCTTCTTGCGGATCCAGACCTAAGAATTGTGGCGGCACATTGATCAATTTGCCGTCATGGCTGATGATGCTTTTGATCGGTAGACCATGGCGCTCTGCCATCTCAAAGTCGTTTGGATCATGCGCTGGAGTTATTTTGACGGCCCCGGTACCGTAGCTCATGTCGACGTATTCGTCGGCGATGATAGGGATTTCGCGGTCGATGATTGGTAGGAGAATACGGGTGCCAATGAGCTTTTTGTAGCGCTCGTCATCAGGGTGAACAGCCACAGCAACGTCGCCTAACATAGTCTCAGGACGGGTGGTGGCGACTACGATTTCACCAATTTTGTCCAAGGTTGGGTAGGCTATTTTCCATAACGTCCCCTTCTCTGTTTTGTGTTCGACCTCGATGTCAGCAAAACTGGTTTGGTGAACAGTACAGTAGTTAACAATGCGTTCACCGCGGTAAATCAGATCATCTTCCCACATCTGTTTGAAGGTATCGTACACCGTCTGTATCACCTTGTCGTCTAGAGTGAATGTAAGATGCTTCCAGGAGGCGCTTGTGCCCAAAGCACGTAGTTGTAACTCCATATTGCCACGCTTTTCTTGGACAAAGTTCCACACCTGGCTGTACAATTGTTCTCGCGAAAAATCAAAGCGACTTTTGCCCTGTTTTGCCAACTCTTTTTCGTAGACTACCCATGTTTCAAAGCCAGCATGGTCGGCACCGGGGATAAACACTGCGTCATCACCTTTTAGCCTGTGGTAACGAATCAAGATGTCTTTCAGGTTCATATCAAGCGCGTGTCCGATGTGTAGGTTGCCATTGGCGTTTGGTGGTGGCATGACGATACTGTACGGCTTACCTTCACCCGTGGGCGCAAAAGAATTGCTTGTCTCCCATAGGGCATAAATATCTGGTTCGTAGTCATTTGGAATGTATTGTTTGGCTAATTGCATATGATCTAATTCCTATATATTTCACGGGAAAAATGACACACACAAACCACCGAACACTTTTCACACGAAAAAGTACCCTCGAGCGAGCTTATGTGTGTATTCTCCCATGTTTATTTCTGGTTATAGTATACCATAGAACTGGGATTTTGGCGCCATGGCTTACGCTGTGTCGAGCATGGATAGACTTGGCTGGACTTCCATATTGTATGGGTCGGCAGGCTGGTTAATGTGGGCGCGGAAATAACCGAGTGCGGCGATCATAGCGGCATTGTCGGTGCAGAGCTGGATGGGTGCGTATTCAATGTCGATAGGCAGGGCTAGGCTTAGTTGGCGGCGCAGTTCTTGATTGGCGGCGACACCACCAGCGATGACGACGGAAGCAGGCTGAAAATTGTCATAAGCTTTCTTAGTCTTATCAACTAGGGTTTTGATGGCAGTATACTGGAAGCTAGCTGCCATGTTGTGTCGTAATTCGTCGGTCACCAGGGCAGGGAGTTCGTGTGATGGGAAGGTAAAGTCTTTACCGACTTCGCGCTGCACCGTTCTCAGAACGGCTGTTTTAAGGCCAGAAAAGGAAAAATCATACTCACCAGCGAGTTTGGCGATGGGTAGATGAAAGGCCTGCGGATCACCGAGCTCAGCTGCTTTGGCGATGGCAGGGCCACCAGGGTAGGGTAGACCGATAATTTTAGCGACTTTGTCGAACGCCTCACCGACGGCGTCATCTTGGGTTTGGCCGATGAGCTGGTAGTCGCCATGGTTACGGAACAGGACGAGCTGTGAATGTCCACCAGAGACGATAAGGGTAAGGAGAGGGAAGGTAGGTTGGTTTTTTGGCAGTGTTAAAGATAAGGTGTCAGACTGTTGGTTGATGAAATTAGCATACACATGAGCTTCTACATGATGTATTTTATACAACGGTTTGTGATGAATAATAGCGAGAGTGCGGGCAGCGAGGGTACCAACAAGGAGCGAACCGATGAGACCAGGAGCGTAAGTGACGGCGATGGCGTCGATATCATCCCAAGTACAGTTGGCCTCAGATAACGCCTTTTTGACAACCGGGTTGATAACCTCCAGATGTGAACGGGCGGCAATTTCTGGAATGACGCCACCATATTCGGCATGGATGTCGATTTGTGAGTTAACAACATTTGATAATAGTAGATGACCATCTTCGACGACAGCGGCAGCTGTTTCATCACAGCTTGATTCAATTCCCAAAATCCTCATAACTATGGCATAGTATAGCACATATTCGCCTCTGTTGTCTGGAAGTGTGAATCGGCACGCAAAAGTGGTATCATGGATATATGAAACAGATTCTTGTCAAAGCAGCCAGAAGTATTTTGCCCGCTAGTGCTTTGCATGGCGTGGAAAACGGATATCGCCGAGTTAGAGTACGACTATTGAGCGCGCGGTATGGTAACCCGTCAAAAAACTTGCGAGTTATCGCAGTAACTGGTACCAACGGGAAGACAACGACCGCCTGCTATATCAATGAGATCTTGAAGGAGGCCAAATTTAAGACAGCGATGTTCACGACGGCGTTGATAGAGGTGGCAGGGAAGGCTCAGGTTAATGATTTGAATGCAACAGTGGCTTCGACTGGCAGGATGCAGCAGTTCTTTCGTGATGCAAAAAAGGCCGATGTGGACTATGTTGTGTTGGAAATCACGTCGCACGCGCTTGACCAGCACAAGCTTGACGGAGTGCCGATTGAGGCAGCAGTGATGACCAATTTGACACAGGATCATTTAGACTATCACAAGACCATGGAGAATTATGCAGCGGCTAAGGGTAAGCTGTTTGCACTGGAACCGCGATATATCATTTTGAACCGCGATGATGAATGGTATGACTATTTTGATCAATTCGTTGCTGGTGAACAAAAAATGACCTACGGTAAGCATCCGGAAGCAGAGGCGCAGATTCAGCGAGTGAAGCTGTACCGCAAGGGTACTGAAGCCGATGTGGTTTTGGATCATCAAACGCATTTGGAGCTGGCGACGGCGCTGCCGGGTGAATTTAATGTACACAATATGACGGCGGCGGTGACGTTAGCGTATTTGTTGGGTGTGAAATTACAAGATATCCAAGAAGGCGTGGCTAACGTCGAGGCGGTTCCTGGCAGGTTTGAGCGAGCAGTCGAGGGTGTTGGTTATGATGTAATCGTGGATTATGCACACACCCCTGATGCATTGGATAAATTATTGACAGCCGCTCGTAAGATCGCCAAGGGTCGAGTGATTTTGGTGTTTGGGGCTTGTGGGGATCGCGACAAGAGCAAGCGGCCAACTATGGGCGAAATTGCTGCCAAAAATGCCGACAGGATATTCCTAACCGACGAAGAAAGCTACAACGAAGACCCTGATCAGATCAGGCGAATGATCTATGAAGGAATTGAACGGGCGCATGGTGACGCCAAGACGACGGAAATTCCTGACCGGCGACAGGCGATTGAGCGGGCGCTTGGCTCTGCGCAGAAGGGTGATATGGTGCTGATCACTGGAATGGGACATGAGAAATATCGAATCGTGAATGGACAACGGCTGCCGTGGAATGATAGCCAGGTGGTACGTGAAATTTTGGGACAGGAAAAAGCAGAATAATTAACTCAATGACTTGCCGAAAAAAGCTTGTTTTTTGCTAAGCCATTCTTTGGATTGGCGGACAAGTTTTTCGGTATCTTTCGAACTTTTGAGGAGTGGTTTGATGGCTTCTTCAAGGTAGACACCGCCTTGAGATCCTTTGAATAATAGGATAGTGTCCTGACGGGCGAGGGATTGTAATAATTCTACAGCATCGATGGCTATATTAAACGAGGTGACAGTACAGCCGTTGTCTTGGGCAGCTGGCGCCAAGAATGTAGCTGCGTTGGATCCGACAGTGATGACGTGCGATAGCTGCGCTGGGTCGCATAGGGTACCGAGTGTGCGGTGTTCAGACGCTGTTGTATCGCCAAGCTCGTTCATATCTCCCAAGACGGCGATTTTGGTTTTGGCGGGTAATTGATAGAGTGTTTCGAGGGCTGATTTGGCAGCGAGCGGGCTGGAATTGTACGAATCATCGATGATCGTTGAGTTATTAATGCCGCTCAGGAGGTTCATTCGCCCTGGCACGGGAGTGAAGTTCTCTAGAGCAGTGATGACGCTTTCAACGTCAAGGTTGAATTCTAGCGCAACCGCAGCAGCTCCAGCGGCAATGCGTAGCTGATGTTTAGCGACAACAGGCATGATGAACTCACGGGAGGTTTGCTCGCCGTGTGTGAGAGTACAGGTATATCCTTGGCTGTGATTGAACTGATGAGCGGTGATGTAATAGTCAGCATCTGGCTCAGTACTGTAAGAAAGATTGTGTTCAGAATTGGCAAAAGCGATGAATCCAGAGTTGATATCATCACGGTTGTACAGGGTAACGATGCTGTGGCTAGATAGGGCAAATTCCTCCTGGGCTACTGTTTTGAGATTGCCAAAAAACTCCATGTGCTCAGGAGATATGGCTGTGACGACGAGAATATCAGGGTGAGCGTAGCGACCAAAGGCGGTCATTTCACCGGGGTGATCGATGCCAAATTCTTGGACGATGACATTGATATCATGAAGCTGGCGGGCTGAGCGATAGGCGCGGTAGATGGTTAATAGCCAATCAGTGATGGATCGAGGATTTTTCGGGCCATCAATACCAAGCATCTCCAGGGGTGCACTAAATTCAGCATTGAAATTACCCCTGTTGGTGCGAACTTTCTTGTTGTGTTTGAGAACGTTGATGGTGGTTGATTTGGTGGTTGTCTTGCCGACGCTTCCGACAACGGCGACCAGGCGAATGTGTGGATTATTGTGGAAAAATTTACGCATAATTCGCACCAATAGGCACGAGATGAGAGATTTGAATAGCTTCATACAGGTATTATAACAATATCAAGGCGGGAGGGCTATTTTTAGGGAAGGGTATTGAGTGAATTAGCACTCACCCTTGACGAGTGCTAACGTGGTGCGATACAATAAGATGTATTGTTAATGAAATGGAGGATATTATGAGTGTACCTATTCAGCCTCTCGGTGACCGCGTGGTAGCGGTGCGCGAGGAGGCGAAGACGCAGACGGCTAGCGGACTGTATTTGCCGGACAGCTCGAAGGAGAAGCCAGTGGTTGCTGAGGTCAAGGCAGTTGGCGGTGATGTCAAGAATGTGAAGGTGGGCGATAAAATTGTGTATAAGGAATATTCGACTACGGACTTGAAAATTGACGGTACGGAATATTTAGTCCTCCGCGAGGAAGATATTTTAGCAACGGTTGTTTGAGAAAAGGGGAGTTTTTATTATGGCAAAAAAAGTTTTTTACGATGATGATGCGCGCGCTCGCGTGTTGGGCGGTGCTGAGGCGCTGTATAACGCAGTCAAGGTAACCTACGGGCCAAAGGGCCGCAATGTGGTGATTGCCAAGGGTTTTGGCGGGCCGACAGTCACGCATGATGGCGTAACGGTGGCGGAAGGCATTGAACTGCCAGAAAATGATGATGAGACATTGGGTTACAAGGTTGGTGCTGATTTGATTAAACAAGCGGCCAAGAACTTGAACAAGCAAGCTGGTGATGGTACCACGACCGTGACGGTGTTGACCTATTCGATTTTGAAGGAGGCCAACCGGCTGATCGCAGCGGGTCACAACCCGATGGAGCTACGCAAAGGCATCGAGCAGGCTGGCGCAGAGATTGTCAAAGAGCTGAATAAATTAGCTGAGCCAATTGAGGGTAAATCTGAGCGCGTGGCGGAAGTGGCAACCATTTCGGCGGGTGACGCGGAAATTGGTAAATTGATTGCTGGTGTTATCGAGAAAGTTGGTAAAGACGGCGTGGTGACGGTCGAAGCAGGCCAAGGCTTGGAATTAGAGGCCGAGGTCGTTGAAGGCTTTAGTCTAGACAAAGGCTGGGTTAGTCCGTTCTTTGTCACCGACACTGGTCGGCAAGAGGCGGTTTATGAAAAGCCAGCGATTTTGATTACCGATAAGAAAATTTCCAGCGTGCAGGAGTTCCTACCGATGTTGGAGAAATTGGCACAATCTGGTAAGAAGGACGTGGTGCTGATCGCTGATGAGGTTGAAGGCGAGGCGCTGAGCATTTTGGTACTGAACAAGCTCAAGGGCGTATTTAACACCGTAGCGGTCAAGGCACCAAGCTTCGGCGACCGCCGCAAGGAGATTTTGCGCGATATCGCGGTGCTGACCGGCGCAACGGTGATTTCTGAAGATCACGGGCTGACGTTTGAGAATGCTGGCCTGGAGGTCTTAGGTTCGGCACGCAAGGTGATTGTCGGCAAAGACGAGACCACTATCGTTGAGGGTGCGGGTAAGCCATCAGCAGTACAGGAGCAGATTGCTCAGATCAAGGCACTGTCTGACAATGCCTCCAGCGAATACGAAAAAGAGCAATTCGACAAGCGAGCAGCTGCCCTGAGCGGCAAGGTGGCAGTCATCAAAGTCGGCGGCGCGACCGAGACGGAGATTGACGAAAAGAAGTTCCGGGTAGATGACGCAGTAGCAGCGACCAAGGCGGCCTTGGCTGAAGGAATTGTCGCCGGCGGCGGCGTAACCTTGGTGAATTTGGCTGGCGGCCTGAAGGTGACTGGCGCAGATAGCATCGCGGCTGGCCGGCAGATTCTAAAGGACGCCCTGAAGCAGCCATTCCTACAGATTATGCGCAATGCTGGCTTGAACGCCGACGCGCTGCTGGCGCAAGTCGAAGCGGGTAAAGCAGGCTTTGGCGTTAATGTAATGAAGCCTGAGAACGAATTGGTGGATGTCAAAAAAGCTGGCATCATCGACCCAGCGCGCGTCACCAAGGAAGCGGTGCAGAACGCGGTGTCCATCGCCTCAACTGCAGCAACCATGGGCGCACTGGTCGTCGACGTACCAGAGCCAGAAGCTCCAGCTGCACCTGGCGGTATGCCAGGTATGGGGATGATGTAATAACGTACATCAAAAATAGGGCCGGTAACCGGCTCTATTTTAATGAATTGAAATGACTATTTTTGTGGATTTGACAGATAATCTATCTCTTTGATGACATCCAGTAGAGCCTGGGCACGGCGAGACTCGTCGGCGATGGCGCCAGCTGCTGCATGTGCTGGTGCAATTAAAGCGCTGTCATCAGTTGAGCGTAGTAATAACAAATAAGTATCAAACTTTTCTTCTGGGGAGATATTCAACTTGTCAACCAGGGGACGGAGCTCTAACAGTGCTTGTTGCTTGATGGAGTCCAGGTTTGAATCATTCACTGGGGCTACAGGGGTCGTAGTATCGACGGAAATAGGTACCGCTGGTGGCGGCGCGACCATCAGATCATCTGTTGCTACTGGGATTGAGTTGTCTGGTGGTGGCGCGACTACCTGAGCGTCGTCTGACTGCGGAGTTGTCCCCGTCTCTTCAAAGCTCAAATTATCATCTGTTTGTTGTGTTACACCCGCCAAAACCTTGGCAAGCTCTTGGTCATCGGTAACTGATTGGTTTTGCATGTCCCCACCCCATCTTATTAATGATTATGCTTATATATGTTATACTTTAGCATGAAGAAAGGTGGTATGACAAGATGCTTGATGATCCTATGATGATTCGGCGAAAAGATCCAGCCGACACGCTGTCTGGTTTAATGCAATTATCAGCGCAAACGTCTTTTGAGGCAATTATTGAAGGAAGTGAGTATATAGCGGGAAATATCAATGCGGTGGTGATTGCTGGTATGGGTGGTTCGGCGTTGGCAGCAGAAATGGTAATTGCGTTAACGAGGGGTTGGTTACATATTCCTCTGGTGGTGACAAAAGGCTATGATTTACCAGGTTTTGTGAACGACAGTACCTTGGTAGTTGCCATCAGCCATTCCGGTAATACCGAAGAAACCCTGAGTTGCTATGATCAAGCGCGTGCCAACAATTGTCAGCTGGCGACAATCACCACGGGCGGAGCCTTATTTGAAAAAGCAGCAGCTGATGGCGTAAAGAGGATAAAAATACCAGCCGGTGCGCAACCACGTATGTCAACAGTCTACCATCTGCGAGGGTTGTTGAAGATATTACAACATTTTTTGATCATTGATGGTGATTTATATCAAAAATTGGAAGAAAGCGGCGAATGGTTATCTGGTCAGGTAAAAGCTTGGGCACCAGAAGTACCGACCGAGCAAAACATTGCTAAACAGTTGGCGCTCAAGTCAGCTGGCAAAACTCCGGTGATTTATGCTGGCGAGCTAACCTGGCCGCTGGCGTATAAATGGAAAATTAGCTGGAATGAATCGGCAAAAAATATAGCTTTTTGTAATCAGTACCCTGAATTTAATCACAATGAATTTATCGGCTGGTCATCTCATCCGGTTGAAAAGCCATTTGTGATTTTTGATTTGATGAGTCATTTGGAACATCCGCGCATTCGTGAGCGAATGGAGCTGAGTGATCGATTGTTGAGTGGTATGCGTCCGCACGCTGTATCGGTGGAACTACAAGGCGAAACCTTGCTCAAGCAGTTGTTGTGGGGCTTGGCGCTTGGTGATGCCGCAAGTATTTACACAGCAATCCTGAACGGTGTTGATCCAGCGCCAGTAAAACTGGTAGAACGTTTGAAAAAAGAATTAAGCTAAAATCAGTCCGCAGGTTACTTAGTTGCGCATCGCTTCAATGGTGTTGCGGTTGGCAGCGCGTACGGCTGGATAAATACCAAAGACGACGCCGACCAGCATGGCAGCACCAATGCTGACGACAGCAGGCTGCCAGCTCAAAATTGGCGAAACTGGTAGGAAGGTACTGACCGTGTACGCACCAATTAAGCCAAAGATATACCCCATAACACCACCAGCTAAACCAATGATGACTGATTCGATCAAGAATTGATGGATGATGTGTCGGTTGGTTGCACCAATTGCTTTACGGATACCGACTTCACGCTGTCGTTCGGCAACATTTACTAACATGATATTCATGATGCTGATTCCGCCGACAAACAGGGAGATGATTGACACAGCGATCATGATTGCGGACAGTGATAACAACATAGCGTCACTAGTTGCAGTAATATCTTTACCAGTGATGATGTGGTAGTCATTAGCATCGTGGTGATTTTGATTGAGCTTTGCTGTAATATCAGAAATTGCTTTCTCAAGCGACGAGTCACCATCAGTTTTGATGGCAATTTGCTGAATTTGCGCGACATTTTGTGTTAGCTTCTTGCTGACATCGAGTGAAACGATGGCTGAGTTATTAAAGTTAACGCCTAGATAAGTAAGCGGTTGTTTGACTGGTTTTAAAACGCCCATGACCGTAAACGGCTTATCCTGAATACGCAGGACATTACCAAGTGAATATTCGGTACCAAACAGATCAATTGACAATTGATGACCAATCACCACACCGTTGGCTTGCCCAACAAATTGACCATCGCGTAGTTCTAGCTCTGCCAGATCTTTGATTTTTTCAGTGGTACCAATGATGGCGGTTTTGTGCGCATCGATGTGTGAGTTGGTAGTAGTGATGGAGTTGTGAATAACTGACATCGGAGCGCTGTTTGGAGTGATGCGAGCAATATCCTGCACATCATATTCAGTTAGGGTTGGCAGGGGTGTGATGTTTTGCGCTTGAGACAATGACCGTTCGACATTGCCACCCAAACCAGACCGTATCAATGCCACACTGTCTTTGGTGGTTGAGAACTGTTGGTTGATCAATTTATTGACACTAACAGACAGGGACATGATCATAGTGATGCCCATGATGCCAATGGTGATGCCGGTAACCGTCAATGTTGTCCGACCGCGACTAGCGCGGAGGGATTGCATGGCGTTTTCTATGTGATTTTTGAATAAAAACCTCACTTGGTCGTCTCCTTTTTGGAAGTTTGTGTCTTCTTTGTGGATTTGGTTGAAGATTTTTTGTCAGACTTTTCAGCGGGTTTATCATCTTCTTTTTTTGGTTTCTCGGCAAGCTTAGCTTCTTCTTTTTCAGGATGTTTGGCCGGCTTTGCTTCCTCTTTGTTGGGCTTTTCGGTAGGTTCAGTAGCTTTTTTCTCAGATTTCTTGAGCTTATCTGATGGTTTTGCTTCTTTTTCTTCGTCAATAATTTCCAGGTTTTTCCTAAATGGTGCTGATTTCTGCAACTGTTCATCTGTATCGATCCTGCCGTCAAGCATGGTGATGACGCGGCTGGCGTACGAGGTCAACTCAGGGTTGTGGGTTACCATGATGATGGTATTGCCACGGCGGTGAATGTCGGCCAACTCTTCCATGATGATATGGCTGGCTTTACTGTCTAGGTTACCAGTCGGCTCGTCCGCCAGGATGATTGACGGGCTGTTAACGAGCGCACGAGCAATCGCTACACGCTGAACCTGTCCACCTGACAATTGGTGCGGCATGTAATATTCGCGCTCGCCTAAGTGAAAGTTCTTTAAGATTCGGCTGGCTTCCTGTAGGCGTTTAATCTTACTCATGCCTTTGTATGTTAGCGGGAGAGACACGTTTTCTAGGACGCTCAAGCGAGGAATCAGATTAAAATTCTGAAACACAAAACCGATGTCATCTGAACGGATTCGGGCTAATCGTTTTGAGCCGAGATTGTCCACTGAATCACCGTTGAGGAAATATTCACCATCTGTTGCTTGATCTAGCAATCCGATGATATTTAATAGGGTGGTCTTACCACAACCACTTGGCCCCATGATGGCGATGAATTCGCCCTTCTCGACGGTCAAGTTCACGTCGTCAAGAGCATAGTGTTCCGCATCGCCGATACCAAAACACTTTGTAATGTTTGTGAGTCTTATACACGGTGCAACTGGTGTATCCATACTATATTTATTATATGCAGTACGGGAGGATATGCAACCATAATAGTTATGTAAAATGTACATCATCAGCCCATTTTTATATTGTTACTGCGGTAGTTGGTTATTTCCCATAAAGTCTTGTATACTAAATCAAGACGGAAGGATGCAGGAGTGGTTGAACTGGCACGCCTGGAAAGTGTGTAGACTCTTCACGGGGTCTCCGGGGTTCGAATCCCCGTCCTTCCGCCAAGTGCAAATAGGGTTATCTTCGATCGTCATTGTAAAATTAACAAAACCTATTGCAAACCCTACATTTAGTGTTTATCATGGTATATATACGCTATATCTATAGCGGGTAGACAAACAAAAACCAAGAGGTGAGAAAAGCTGATACCACAGGGGAGGTACTGTTGGTATTTTTCTTGTGTCTCTGTGACCAATATAGTTTTAAGGGAGGTATAATGAGTGTCATTCATGTCGTCAAACGAGACGGGACGAAAGAGCCGTTTGATGCAAATAAAATCAACATCGCGTTACTGAAGGCAGCAGAGGGACTGCCTGATCAAGTGTCCAAAGTCGTGCAGGTGGCTACTGAACTGCAGCTGACATTGTTTGACGGCATTACAACTGAGCAGCTTGACCAAGCGGTCATCCAGACAACCTTGCAGAACGTTAAAGATGATCCGGACTATGACAAGATTGCGGCACGGCTGCTGTTAAAAAATATTTATAAAAATACCCTAGATGATTATGAAACTGCTGATGAGCTAAAGAAGCTGCACGCAAAGAAATTTCCTCAGTTCGTGAAGGATGCAGTAAAGGTTGGGTTACTGGACGAGCGGATGACCGACGGTAGGTTTGATTTGAAAAAGCTTGGTGAAGCGCTTGATCCTGCTAAAGACGACCTTAGTAAGTACCTTGGTGTCATCACTAACCGTAACCGCTATGCTCTGCGTAAACATGGTAGTGAGCCAATTGAACCACCACAGTTTACTCACATGCGCATCGCCATGGGGCTGAGCTACAATGAAAAAGATCCAACAGCTGCAGCAATTGATTTTTACAATCACATGAGTAGCCTGGAGTATGTGCCAGGTGGTTCAACCCGCGTCAATGCTGGTGGTTCATTCCCGCAGCTCAGTAACTGTTTCTTGCTGAACGTTGATGATGATATGGAATCAATTGCCAAGAGTGTACGTGACACTATGTGGATCGCCAAAGGTACTGGTGGCATCGGTATCGGCTTTACTAAATTGCGGGCATCTGGTAGTCCAGTCAAGACAACTAATACAGTAAGTACTGGACCAATTCCATTTATCAAGATGATCGACACAGCGCTGTTTGCGGTATCGCGCAAAGGTAAGAAGATGGGCGCGGCAGCAGTGTATATGGAAAACTGGCACATTGATTTTAGGGAGTTCATTGACCTACGCTCTAACTCAGGTGACCCATACATGCGAACGCGTTTTGCCAACACCGCGGTGTTTATCTCTGACGAATTTATGAAGCGGGTACAAAAAGATCAAGATTGGTACTTGTTTGATCCAGCAGATACGCCAGATTTGCCAGAGTTGTATGGTGAAGAATTTTCCGCGCGTTACAAAGAGTACATTAAGTTGGCTGAAGCTGGTAAGCTACGCGTCTTTGAGAAGACATCAGCTCGCCAGCAGTTCAAGCAGATTTTGACTAGCCTACAGGCTACCAGTCACCCATGGCTCACCTGGAAAGACACTATCAATGTGCGAGCATTGAACAATAACACGGGTACGATTCACCTGTCCAATCTCTGTACGGAAATTACCTTGCCGCAGGACAAGGATAATATCGCTACTTGTAACCTGATCAGCATTAATTTGTCAGCCTTTTTGAACGAAGATAAGACGTGGAATTGGGATCGACTCAAAGAAGCGTCGCGAGCTGCTGTGCGTCAATTGGATAACTTGGTAGATATAACCCAGACGCCGATTCCGGAAGCTATGCACTCAAACAACCAAACGCGGGCAATTGGTTTGGGAATAATGGGCTTTACTGACGTGCTCGAAAAACTTGGCTACTGCTATGAGTCCAAGGAATCATATAACTTGATTGATACACTGACCGAATTCATCAGCTATCACGCTATCGACCAATCAGCAGACTTGGCACAGGAGCTAGGTAGCTATCCTACCTACAAAGGTAGTGGTTGGAGTAAAGGAATTCTACCGATTGATACCCTGGAGACATTGTCCACTGACCGTAAGGTGAAGGTAAAAATTGACCACAAGTCGAGCCTCGACTGGGACGCACTGCGAGTGAAAGTGAAAAAGGGTATGCGCAACGCGACATTGATGGCTATCGCGCCAACCGCTAACATTGGCCACATTGCTGGTACCACGCCGGGTATCGATCCACAGTTTGCACAAATCTTTAGCCGCTCGACTCTAAATGGTAAATTCCTAGAAGTAAATAATAACCTGGTGCGCGACCTCAAGGCACTGAACTTGTGGGATGACATTAAGGAAGAAGTGTTTGCCAACCAAGGTGATATTCAACACATTGATGCTATTCCACAGAAGCTCAAAGACGTTTACAAAACCAGCTTCCAGCTCAGTCCCTATGCCTTTATCGAGGTGGCGGCACGAGCCCAGAAGTGGGTTGACCAGGCAATCAGCCGCAACATGTACCTGGAAACTCGTGACATTGATGAGTATGTGGAGATTTATTCTGAAGCGTGGCGTCGTGGTCTGAAAACGACCTACTACCTACACGTTAAGCCACGCCACCAATCAGAGCAGACCACAGTGTCGGTGGAAAAAATTGCTGAGCAAAAGATTAGAACAGGTGCAGGCAAGGCGCGTGGCTTTGGCTTTGCAAAAATTAATAAATAAAGGGGGTTATTATGTCAGACTATACACATCCAAAAGGTGGAATTTTAGGCTCGGGGCTGCGCGACGGGCTAAGCTTGCACCCAATTCGTTACCCATGGGCATACGATTTATACAACCAAGCGGTGGCCAACACTTGGTTTCCTAATGAAGTTCAGCTAGCACAGGATTTGATGGATTTTGAAAAACTCAGTGACGAAGAAAAGCATGCGCTAAAAACCGTCATTAGCTACCTTAACCCGAACGAGCTATTGATCAACAAGTCGCTGGCATTTGGCATTTACCCATATGTTAATGCTGCTGAAGCGCAACTGTATCTATCAAAACAGATGTGGGAAGAAGCCAATCACTTTATGACCTTTGAGTATATCATCGAGACCTTTCCGTTTAATCGTGAAGAGATTTACGCAGCGGGCTTTGGTAAAAAATCGCTGGCTGACAAGGCGAACTTTCAAAACAAGCACCTGGATGTGATGCTCGATCCAAATCTCGACATCTACACCCTGGAGGGTAAGAAAAACTTTGTCCGCTCACTGGTGGCGTATAACATTGTGCTCGAAGGTATTTGGTTCTACTCGGGCTTTATGGTTGGTATGAGTTTCCGTCAGCGCAACTTGCTGCGTAATGTCGGTACGCTGCTCGACTGGATCACTAAGGATGAGAACTTACACCTGACCTTTGGTATTAATTTGCTACTGACTATTTTGGACGAAAACCCAGAACTGCAAACGCAGGAATTTGCTGAGGAAATTCGCAACCTCATCCTGCAGGCGGTTGATCTAGAGAAAGAGTACAACAAGGATATGTTGCCAAAGGGAATCCTCGGCTTAAACGCTGATTATGTTAACCAATACGTCATGCACATGACTGACCGCCGTTTGGTCGAGCTTGGCTTTGAGCCTGAGTATAACGTAGCCAACCCAGCCAAATGGATGGCTACCGCGAATGACACCTTGGAACTCGTCAATTTCTTTGAAAGTACCAACACCAGCTATGAAGTAAACACCACGAAGTAACTGCCATGGACAAAATTACAACAGATATTTTAGACACAGTTGAAATTGGTGCTTTGGCGACTGTTAATCGTGACAGAACGCCGCTAGTGACGCCGCTCCACTTTGTACGTTATAAAAATGACAACATTATTTGGATCTCTGACCGACAATCCCGCCACGCCGTTAATGCCTACCGCAGCGGTGTTGTAGAATTTGTAGTGTGGAATGATCAAAAGAGTGCTGTCTTTTTGACAACAAAGGTACGAGAGTTGCCAGAGGAAGAAGAGGCAGCGGCTTTGGAGGTGTATGCCAATAAGCTGGGCGACTTTATGCCGCGCGTGGAACATAGGCAAATTTACATCATGCCAATCGGTAATCTTGATGAAAAAACTACAACAGGAAATTGGCTCCACTATGTTGCATAAACGCTACATATAGCGTATTATAAGCATAAGCAGATACTAAATATATAGAAAGACAGGAACATGAACGCAAGTCAAATTATTTCTGACGACATGACATTGGAAGAAAAATTAAGCGCTATCGACGCGGCGATGAAAGCAGTACAGCAGGCAGCTGATGACCAGGCAAAAAAATCTGGTGGTATTGCGGCGCCGCTCGATCCCGCAAGTTTGACAGTGTGTGACGGTTGTGAATAAAACAACAGAGGTGTCGATTTGACGCCTCTTTTGATAAGTTGGAGAAGTGATGACGAAGAAGTATATTTTTGTAACTGGTGGAGTGCTGTCTGGTGTCGGTAAGGGAATCACGGCGGCGAGTATTGGTGCAGTGTTACAGGCCAAAGGCTTGTCGGTGTCGGTGCAGAAGTGTGATCCGTACCTGAATGTTGATGCTGGACTATTGAACCCAAAAGAGCACGGTGAGTGCTTTGTAACCAAAGATGGTGCCGAGACTGACTTGGACCTAGGACATTATGAACGATTTTTAGATTTGGAGTTGACGCGGAAAAATACTACCCTGTCAGGTCGACTATTGCGTGATCTCATCGCTGATGAACGAGCTGGTAAGTTTGGTGGGCAAACGGTGCAATTAGTGCCGCATCTAACCAACTCTATTAAAAAATCTATTCACGAAGCAGCTGAAGGTGATGTGCATATTGTAGAAATTGGTGGCACAGTAGGTGACTACGAAGGGCTGAGTTTTATTGAAGCAATTCGTGATTTTTCACAGGAAGTAGGCAGGAATAATTGCCTTTTTGTTCATGTGGTGTATGTTCCGTTTTTGGAAGCCAGCCAGGAGTACAAAACAAAGCCTGCACAAAATGCCATGGCGGAGCTTCGTAGTTTCGGGATTATGCCGGACGTGGTGGCGGTGCGGACTGAGGGTCATGATAAACCACCACGTAGTGTTGGTGAGAAAATCGCTATATCATCTGGTGTACGTCCCGAGGGTATCATCATGATGCCAAATGTTGATACGGTGTATGAGGTACCATTGACTGTTGCGCGCGACTTGGGACCAATGTTGAGTGAGTTTACTGGGGTAGTTGTGGAGCCTGACTTGACTCGCTGGAAAAATCTAGCAGAACGTGACACTACTGATTATGCACGTGAAGTGACGGTTGGTTTGGTGGCAAAGTATATTGATAATACTGATACCTATTTGTCGGTGACGGAGGCGTTAAAATCAGCAGCGTGGGCGGAGAATTGCGAAGTCAATATACGGTGGATAAATGCAGAGACTGTTAGTGATGACGATTTTTCTCAGGTTGATGCTGTTTTGGTGCCGGGCGGCTTTGGTGCACGTGGTGTTGAAGGGAAGATTGCAGCGGCAATGTATTGCCTGGAGCATAATAAACCATATCTGGGTATTTGTTTGGGTATGCAAACAGCGGTGATTGCTGCGGCGCGTCGAGGTGGTGTGGATAGTGCTAATAGTGAAGAATTTGGTGCAGGTCAGGGCACGAACGTGATTTATCTAATGGATGGGCAGGCAGGTAAAGAGTCGACTGGTGGCACGATGCGCCTTGGTGATTATCCAGCAGTGCTGAAAGAAGGCTCGCTAACGGCGAAGACGTATGGTATGACAGAGGTGACGGAGCGACACCGGCACCGATATGAGGTGAATCAGGATTTTGTTCAGGCGATTAAACAAGGTGGTTTGGTTGTTTCGGGCACCTCGCCAGACGGCAGATTGGTTGAATTTGTTGAATCGCCACACTGTGACTATTTCGTTGCTACACAAGCTCACCCAGAGTTTAAATCTCGTCCATTCCGGCCACACCCGCTCTTTGATGGACTCATTAGAGCAGCTGCTTCCAGATAGAGCCAAGTAGTATTAGCGGACGGGTTTCAAGATAAGCTTAAACACTTACCTATTGACATTATAGGGTTTTATATGATATAATAAAAGTATGGAACCATCTGAAAAAACGTTTTTATCTAGGCACCCTGCAGTGAAAAAAATGAAAGCCGCTAGTGAAGAGTTAGGATTGCCAAAAGCGGATATTCGTTTGTCTTTGGGTCTGAGGGCTTTGATGGGTGTAATGCATGGTCGCGGCAATGTTGATATATCTGGTGAAGATAATCTAATTGAAGCAGTAGAAAGAGCTAAGGAGAAGAACAGGGGACTTGTGGTGATTACATCGCATGAGTCTGGGCTTGATGTGCCTACTGCTAGCTATTTAGCCTCTTTGGTGGGTAAGACTAGTATCGGGATAGCTTCAACCAACGGTGATTGGATAAAAGAAGGTGTGGGTGGATTTAATCCGGAGCCTATACAATATGTTTTAACGGGAAGAGAAAACTTTATCCCTGTACCGTATACATGGATGGATAGGAAAAATAAAAAACCAGCCCCTTTTTCTGAAGATGATTATAAGGAGGCTGTTGAGCGAGTTAAAGATGGTGAGATATTAGTTATGGCAGGGTTTTCAGACCACGAATCAGTGGAGCATCGTAAGCTTGGTTCTGCGGCGGCACATATTGCCCTAGAGGCCGGTGTTGAGATTCTACCGATATCTATCTCAAGCGATAAGGCGGAGGATTTTTCTGGTGGACCATCTGCGGCTGTATTAAAGGATCATGGACTAAAAATTAATATTGGTGATAGTAGGGACAACTGGCTTAGTACAATTCAACATTCTTATGCAGAGGCTAGTCCAGAGACGAGAAAGGCTATGCGGAATAAGCTGAAGAAGATTTTGGCGAAGGGTAGTGTATTTAAGAGAATAGTCGGTAAAGGTAATCGTCATTTGCCTAAAGAATAGATTAACTTACCGAACACATCTCATTGACAAATTAAAAATAATATGATAATATCATAACATATAAAGAATGAAACAAAAAAAGGAAATTAATGGCTGAAGAGCAAGCGTTATCACAGCAACCACAAGCGTTGCCAACACAGGATGATTTATCAACGTTGTCATATATTTTGCGTCATGTCCGGGGATCGAGTTTAATCTCCGCCACGGCGTTGGACTTGGACATAGTGGAAGACTAGTTGATCTGGTGGTATACTGGTGGTGATGGAACACACAATTCAAGAAGTTATTGCAAAGCTATTTAATATTGAAACGACGGTGCAGTTGACGCGTCCTGATCCAAAGTTTGGTGACTTTGCGACGAATGTGGCGCTGCAGCTAGCGAAGCCCTTGGGTAAAAATCCACGTGAGATTGCCGAGGCGATCGCAGAAGAGTTGCGTGGTCACGAGGAGCTGAGCGAGGTTAGCGTGGCTGGTCCAGGCTTCATCAACGTGACGTTAAGTGACCAAGCGGTGCTGGAATCGCTGAAAGTACGGCCGGCGACTAATCGTGCAGGCCAAACGGTCGTTATTGAAACTAATTGTCCAAATCCATTCAAAGCTATGCATATTGGTCACGCTTTGAATGCGATTTTGGCGGACACTATGGCGAATTTGCTGGCGGTGGACGGCGCGGCGGTACATCGGGTGAGTTACCACGGCGACGTCGGCACGCATGTCGGTAAGAGTATGTGGGCGATTCTTCGCGAAATTGACGGCGATGTCGGTAAATTAGAGGCTATTCCAGCTGACAAGCGCAATGAATTTATGAGCCGTATGTACGTTGAAGGGGCGCGGGCAGCTAAAGAATCGCCAGAGGCGCGGGCGGAAATTGATGAGCTGGCCAAGCAGTCGTTTGTACTGGATGATCCGCTGTACAAGCAAGTGTACGAGATTTGTAAGGCTTGGAGTTTTGATGAAATTGATGCCAATGTGGCACGGCTGGGCAATGTGCCAATTGAGCGGCGCTATGTCGAGAGCGAAACTGAAGTGCCAGGCAAGGCCTTGATTAAAGCAAAAACCCCAGAGGTCTTTACCGAGTCCGATGGTGCGTATATTTTCAAGGGCAGTCAATACGGTGCGTTTGACAATGTGTTTATCGGTTCGCACGGCAACGGCCTGTACGGCGCGCACGACATGGGGCTAATTCAGCTGAAGCATCAAGATTATCCAAACTTGGATTTGTCGATTACAGTCAATGGCGAAGAGCAGGCGGCGTATTTCCGCGGGGTGATTGCCGCTAGCGAACTCGCAATTCCAGAATTGAAGGGTAAATTGTTTAATTATGCGACTGGCCTCGTCAAGCTAACAACCGGCAAGATGAGCTCGCGTACTGGTGACGTCATTACTATCGATTGGTTATTCAACGAGTTCAAGAAAGCTATCACCCAAGCTGGCGGCGAACCAACCGACGCGGTGGTGGCAGGTGCGCTGCGCTATCAATTCCTGAAAGTGAAAATTGGTAGCGACGTGGTGTTTGATATCAATGATGCGGTGAGTCTAACAGGTAACACCGGTAGTTATCTGCAATACGCGCACGCTCGGGCGCGGGGTATTTTGGCAAAGTCTGAGCAGACAGTTGCTTTCCCGACAGAATTGTTTGATGAAGATCGGCTGCTGGTCAGGAAAATGAGCGAATACGCGGAGGCGGTTAACCGAGCTACTGAAAGTCTGGAACCGCATCATGTTTGTGCCTACCTGTTTGAGCTGGCGCAGGAGTTCAATCGTTACTACGAGAAAAACCAAGTCGTCGGCAGCGACAAAGAAGCGCACCGCGTTGGTCTGGTGGCGGTGTACGCTGATATCTTGAAAGCAGGGTTGACTGTTTTGGGTATTGTAGCGCCAGAGAGGCTATAAGTCGCTCTACATTAAATATGGTACAATCAAGGTGTTACTTAACGTAAAGGAGTTTTATGGCGGAGAAAAAAGTAGCCAAGAAAGCGGCAGTCAAAAAAACGACGACCAAGAAGTCAATTATTAAAAAACCAAGCGTAGCGGCGTTAAAAGAAAAAGCAGGCGTGGTAAAAAGCCATGGCGGCGGCTTTATGATGTTTATTCGTGAGCAGGGTGTCGTTGGTCTAGCTGTCGGTTTGGCGATCGGTACTGCGGCTGGTGATACCGTGAAAAAGTTGGTGACAGCATTCATCGACCCGCTTGTACAGTTGATCGTTGGTTCGCAACAAGGTCTCCAGGCAGCATCATTTACTGTTGAGATCGCTGGACGTCGGGGTGAATTTTTGTACGGAGCATTTATCAGCTCATTGATCACCTTGCTGGCGGTTGCCTTTGTAGTCTATGCAATTGTCCATTTCTTGAAACTTGATAAATTAGACAAGAAAAAAGACTAAAACGCTTACGTTTGCCATTTTGCGCTCTCCTATCTACAATGTGAGTATAAAGGAGAGTGTAGTGTGAAAGATGGAGTCCGGAGGGCGGGTTATTTACATAGGTCGAAAGAACCGAGTAGTAGCCATTTGTTAAGTCAGAATATTGAAGGTCCTCGACGGTCGCCATATAACTATGGCGAGTCTCCCGAGCAGAGAAGACAGCGCCTCGAAGAATTGCGAAAACAGCACGGGAAGTTACCGGAAACTCCTTTTGCTAACTACGATCTTGGTGACAAAACATTGCCTGCGTATAAGCACAAATCAGAAATATTAGATACGTTATCGGAAAATAAAATATCTTGGTTGTGCGGACCGACGGGTAGCGGAAAGACGACACAAACCGCTCAGTACGCACTGGAGCGGTTTGATCGTGTTGTGGTGTTGATGCCACGGCGGGTCATCGTCGATAATGTTGCTGAATATGTCGAGCAGAATTTACGTGAACAGCTGGGCAAACAATATCCTGATCATTTGGTAGGAAAAATTCATGGACGCGCCACGGAAGCAACGCCAGATACTAGACTTTGTTTCATGACGGCAGCAACGTTTACAAAGAAATTGGAACAGTTTTCTCGTGATTGGCATGGTGAGAAAACGCTGGTGTTGGTTGATGAAATACATGAAGCCAATTTGGAGATGGAATTTGCTACGGCCCTGGCGGCAAAATCGATAGAGAATACCGACAAATGGCATATGGCTTTTTCCAGCGCGACGCCTGACACGGAAGTTTCTCAGGCGAGGTACGAAGATATTAATGGATCAGCATTGCCAGTCGTAACCATCGAGGGTCGGCCGCATGATATCGACATTACAGAAGATAACGTGGGGACCGTATCTGAAGCGTATCTTGAATATGGTAAGGACTCGAAAAAAGCATTGGTCTTTGTTGAAGGGGTGAGAAGTATTGAGGAAACTATTGCGTCGATTAAGCGTCACACCCGCCATCAGTCCGGGAGAATACGATTTTTTAAATTACACTCTGGCATATCAGAGGCTGCGCGCCGAGAAATTTTTACTGCTGAACCAGCAGAAGACGAGTCATTTGTCATCGTTTCGACCTCGGCTGGACAGTCTGGCATCACTATCCCCGAGGTTGATTTGGTGTTGTCAAATGGACTAACAAAGAGTAAAGAAATCGGCGAAGAAGGCGCAGAAGGACTGCCACCTCGATTGTGTACCCAGGCAGAGCTGATGCAACAGGCGGGGCGTGGTGGCCGTGATATTGACGGTGCAAAGTTTGTGCTGGCGCGGCCAATTTCCTATGGTAAAATTTATCTGCCAGAGGAACTGAAAGGATTCTGTGACATCAAGTCCCGTGAACAGCACATCCCACCGGAGATATATCACACCAATATCGTACGTAATGTCTTGACGGTTATTCATTTAAATGGCGATTTTTTCAATGGCGATTTTGAGAATGGTGCTTTTGAGGATTTGAACCAATACTTGATGCATCCTGTTGCTAGTAAAAAAGTTATTCAAGAGTCGTACGATTTGTTGGAAACATTGGAGGCGATTGATGAAGAAGGGCAGATTACAAAAATTGGTGAATTTATGGATAATCTACCATTGTCACCAGAATTATCTCGAGCATTAGCAGAAATGATCAAACGTGGAGGAAGCTTGCGTGAAGTGTTGGCGCTGTCAGCGATGGCGGCTTCTATCTCTGGTGGTGGCTTTGCTGCTTGGCATCAACCAAAGGAACTATTCCAGGAATTTGTCAGCCCCGATACAACAGATGACTTTTTTGCCGAATACGATGCTTTTTTGAAAACCAGAGAGATCTACAATGGTCATCACACTGATGGTCGTGCTTATCTGGCAAATGGTATTGATCCAAATAAGGCAGATAATATTCACTATCAATTTAACAAAATATGTCGGCGTCTGGAGGTTAATCCATATGACGTCGATATGGGTGAACTGAACAGTGAAGAAAAACATAATATATCAGTGGCCCTGCTGCGGGGATTTCAAGAGTTGTTGTATGCTAAGGTCGGTAGTCGACGTATTGGTCGAACAACAGTTAACCAATACAGAAATATTCATACTGGCGAACGTGGTATTTCTGAGTACGAAATTAGTTCGTATAGTTTAGCGCGGCGTATGGGGATGGAGGCGCTGAAGTTGGTAGTAGCCTTTCCGTGGTGGTATGACGCGCATGATGGTCGTCGACATACGCTCAATACAATTTTGCCGGTGACGAAGGATCAAATCACGCAAGCCCTGAGCGACAGTGCCGTGCCTGAGTTTCTTGGTGACCGGGTGGCTCCGAATGGCGATTTGGTTCATGTGGCGCAGCCGAAAGTTGGCTCACTAGTGATCGGTCCAGAACAGCAGCAAAAAATCCCCGCCACAACAGATAAACAAATCGCGCTGATAGTGGACACGATGAAAAACAGGGCCAATAAACAAGTAAGAGTATTGTTTGATTTACAACATCAGCGAATTATTACCAAGGGTCAACTACGTCAGGTGCTGGAAGGGGCCGCGGTAAATAGTCACAATGTCCATGAAGCGGAGGCTAAGGTTTGGGCTGTGGTGCAAGAGGTATTAACGAGCGAACAGCAAGAAGCTTTTTATGGTCAGGTAAATAGATAACGAGTGTATAATAGGTAGTATGAGTAAGACAAAAAATATTATGGATCGACCTGGAGATGACTGGACTAGATCCAGTGCGTGATGAGATTTTGGAAGTGGCGCCGATCGTATTTATTTGACTTTTTAAATGATTTATGCTAAAATATTGTACGTGGAAAAAGTAAGCCCGAACCCGAGCGATATAGAGGCTAAGATGCATCAGCCTCGTGTTCTGCAAATGCTTGATAGTGGTGAACATTATGCGGATTTAGGAGGGGAGAGCCTTCAATTAAAAGACTGTGATTGTGAGCAACTCGGTAACCCGGAAGCTCGCTGCAATGAAATATATGAATATGAGTTGCCTGCCGATGCTATTGAGCGGGCTAATTTGGGTTTTGATTTAGATGAACTACCGTCATTTATTGGTGTAAAGGGCGGGGCGGCTCGCCAGGTTTTGGAGGCATTAGTACACAGTGACCGTCAGTTACCACCTCCTCGCGATGTCGATTTGGTAATTTTAGAAGAAGTTATTGCTAACGGCGATTATGATCCAGATGAGATTTGGGCGGTAGCGAGCGATCTTTCAATGCGCTTTTCGCCGCGTGATGCAATGAATGGCTATAGTGCGGAGCCTGTACAGTCTACCGCTGAGTTTATGAGGCAGCATGATTTTACAATCAATCAAGTGCTTATACGCAAGGATGGTGACACTTGGAGGCTGTTGGCCAGTACTCAAGCAGTGCTGGATACTGCTGAGCACGTCATCAGGCCAACGGTATTTGAGCACGATCCTGATAATAGCTATCGCATTGGTAACAAATTAGCCCTCAAGGCTGTGCGCCTTCTTTCAGATATGCAAGTTCAAGGAATTGACGATGCAAGTATTAAAAGCGTCCAGCTGCCAGATGATACTTATGGCGATCCAAGAGACGATTATTTCATGCAAACGTTGCAACTGGATAAGGCGTTAGAAGTCAGCGACGAATTGGCCGAACGCTACGTAAAAAATCTGAGGTCGTACAGGATGTTGCCATATGGTTGTGAAGATATGAGTGCTGCCGAATTATACTATGAGTTAGTCAATCGGACAAATTTTGTTCCCTCTGACGGCAACGCATCTGATGTTTTTCTGGCTGAAAGAGAAAATGGTGGCGTGGTAAAGCTTGATGACGTTATTGAAGGGTTATTACGGCAGGTGCCAGAGCGGTTTTCTCGTGACTACTACGACTCTAAAAAGTAGTATAATAAAGATATGAAAGCAACTTTTAAGCCAAAAAAGATTTTATGGATGGATCTGGAAATGACCGGACTAGATCCAGTGCGTGATGAGATTTTGGAAGTAGCAGCGATTGCTACTGATTGGGATTTTACGGAGATGGCGACGTATGAGGGAGTTGTACAACACGACCCAGAGAAGCTGAGGAAATTGCTGGATCGAAATGCCAGCTTTTGGAATGAGCATCCAGAGGCACGGCGTGGCCTGGAGGAGCAGAACAAAGCTGGTAAGCCGCTGGCTGAGGTGGAGCGTGAGCTGCTTAGGTTTTGCAATGAATATTTTGCGGACGAGCCACGGATCTTACTGGGCGGCAATTCTATTCATCAGGATCGTCGGTTTATCGACCAGTGGTGGCCTTTGTTGTCAAAAAGACTACACTACCGAATGTTAGATGTCAGTGCTTGGAAAGTGGTATTTGAGGGTAAATATGGTAAGAAATTTGTCAAGCCAGAGGATCATCGGGCACTGGAAGATATTCGCGGTAGTATCATGGAATTACAATATTATTTGAAGAAGGTGAAAAAATGACCCATAAACAATTTGAAGAATTTATCCTAAGCCTGCCGGGTGTGTGGTTAGATTATCCCTTTGGTGAGGATATTGCGGTGTATAAATTTGGCAAGAGTAATGATGGTGCAGGGAAAATGGTGGCATTGGTGGCGGAGGGTTCAAAACCGCTCAGAGTGAGTTTGAAATGTGATCCATTGCTGGCGCAGAATTTGCGGGAAAAATATGAGACAGTGCTGCCGGGCTATCATTTGAACAAAAAGCACTGGAACACCATCATCTGTTCAGGGCAGTTGAGTGATGAAGAAGTTTTTGATTTGGCGCGGTTGAGCTGGCAATTAGTCAGCGGTATTACACCGGAGAGCTCTCGAGACGCTTCTTGATGGAAGTGATATCTGACTGTGTTTTCTCTAAGAATTCTCTGACGTCAGATTTTTTGGCTTTTTTCGATAAGCTGGATAATTCCGAACTAAGCAGCTCAAGTTGATAGGCCATCTCCCTGGTGTAGACAGCATCGAGCTGGTCGTTTAAAAAGGCATCATCTAGCTTTTCATTGAGCTTTACCTCAAAGTCCGGCACCTTGAGAGCTTTGTTAATATCCAGTTTTTCTGACTGAGCGATTGGTGTTGCCTTATTGACGGCGGTGGTTAATATTGCATCAAGGGAGCTGTTAATGTCAGTGACCGTGCTATTTTTTAGACGCTTTTTCTGTAGTTCAGTGACTGTTTGTAGGCGGGCAACCCTCATGATGGCGTTAGAAACCGTTGGACCAGAACCTGACTGACTGGCCGCCCAAATGAAGCCAAGACTGAGCACACCAACCAGTGCAATGATGATAATGATGATTTTGGTTTTCTTATCAAATCCAGCTGGCTCTGGTGGAGCAGCGATTTGATTGAGATAATCAATACCAGATGGTGTTGGTGGTTGAGAATATGGATCATTTGGATACATAGTACTATTTAAGCATAAACACGAACAGAGGTAAAGGGTGATATAATAAAGACATGCAAGATGCCAAAGAAGAAGTGCGGGCACGACTGAATATTGAGGACGTGATTGGTGAGTATGTTCAGCTGAAGCGGGCAGGTCGTAACATGAAGGGACTTAGTCCGTTTACCGACGAGCGAACGCCAAGTTTTATGGTTAGTCCAGAAAAGCAGATTTGGCATGATTTTTCGTCAGGCAAGGGCGGTGATGTATTTTCATTTGTGATGCTGGTGGAGGGGATGGATTTTCGCCAGGCGTTGGAACATTTGGCGCGTAAGGCGGGTGTGGATTTGAGTTTGTTCTCTCGCGGTGATGGGAGAACTGCCAAGCGGCGAGCACGAGCGGCTGAAGCATTGGAGCTAGCGGCAAAATTCTTCCAACAATCACTACTGCGTACACCCAAAGCCCTGGAGTACGTCGTCAAAAAACGTGGTCTGACTCGACAAACGATTCAGGATTTTATGGTTGGGTTTGCGCCAGATGACGGTTCATCGTTGGTAACGGCACTCACCAAGCGGGGCTTTTCAAAACAAGAATTAGCCGATGCTGGTTTAACGAATAGATTTGGTGGTGATTTGTACCGTGGTCGGATGGTGGTGGCACTTATGGATGCGACTGGCAGAGTAGTTGGGTTTACTGGCCGGATCATTCATGATGAGGCAAATGCCCCAAAATATTTGAACACGCCGCAAACACTTCTGTTTGATAAATCACGGCACATCTTTGGTTTGTCTCAGGCTAAAGAGGCGATTCGAAAATCAGACGAAGTGGTAATCGTTGAGGGTAATTTGGATGTAGTGAGTAGTCATCAGGCAGGGGTGCGGCAGGTTGTCGCCACGGCTGGAACAGCTATCACTGAACAGCACCTCAAGGCCTTGAGTAGGCTGGCTAGTAGAATTAAATTAGCGTTTGATGGTGATAGAGCGGGTTTAAATGCGACTGAACGGGCTATCAAACTATCACAAACCATTGGGGTGGAGTTGGAGGTTGTTAGTTTACCAGAGGGTAGTAAGGATCCGGATGAATTGATTAAAATACATGGTGTGAAACAATGGGAGTTGGTCATCGCTAAAGCTACGCCTGCTGTGGCGTGGGTGATACAACAATATTCGCAACGAGAAAATGTCAGGACTGCTGAGGGAAAACGACGCTTTTCAACGGCATCGCTGAACTTGATTCGCAGCTTGCATGATCCAGTAGAACAAGAGCATTATTTGCAGATGGTTGCTGAGAAAACAGGGGCTAGCATAGAGGCTCTGAAAGCAAAGATGTCTGGTATCACAACAAACAAAACGGTTCTTCGCCAATCAAAAGTTAAGAAAACAGCACCACAAAAACCATCAGATGAGACGCTCGATATGCTACTAGGGCTTGCGGCCCAAGAACCAAGCGTGAGGCGTTGGCTGGCGTCGGTACCAACAGAAGCTACAGATAATGCGAACACCCGAGAATTGTTGGAATATCTTACTCAAAACCCGAACGAAACACTTGATCCGATGCCCGAAACCTTGAAAAATATTGAGGAGTATGTAAAGATAGTACAGTTAAAATTCGACACTCGTTATGCCGACTGGAAACAAGACGATTTACCAGGTGAGATGGCACGATTGGTCAAACATGTAATATCTAAACACCGTGAAAACAAAATACAACAATTAATGAGTAATTTGCGTGATGCTGAAACTGCAAATGATGAGTCGTTGGCTCAAGATCTGCGACATCAGCTGAACGCACTAATTAAGGAGAAAGCGTGACCGACGATCCAATAAAAAACAGGCCATTAGCAACTGATGAGACGGAGTTTGATGAACCAAACATTGATGACGTTGATGATGACGAGGAAGCTGAAGACCTTGATGCGCTGAATGCTGGGCAATATTTGGATGACATATCGGATGACTCAGTTAGGTTATATTTGCGTGAGATTGGTAAAATTCCGCTGCTCAGCGCTGAAGAAGAAATGGAATTGGCACAGCGTGTAACTCAGGGCGATAAAAAGGCTAAAGATAAGATGGCTGAGGCCAACATGCGCTTGGTGGTGTCAATTGCTAAGCGGTATTCAGGACGCGGTCTTGATTTTCTGGACTTGATCCAGGAGGGTAATACTGGTTTGCTGCGTGCCGTCGAAAAATTTGATCCAGACAAGGGCTTTAAGTTCTCAACCTATGCCACCTGGTGGATTCGCCAGGCAATCACTCGAGCGATTGCTGACCAGGCACGAACTATTCGTATCCCGGTGCACATGGTGGAAACCATCAACAAATTGTTGCGCACTCAGCGACGGATGACACAAGAATTGAATCGTGAGCCAACCATTGAAGAACTGTCTAAAGAGCTGGATATGGAGCCAGAAAAGATTGAATATGTGATGAAAATCAAGCAAGATATTTCAAGCTTAGATGCTGGCGTTGGTCGTGATGGTGATGAAGAAGATTCGGTGTTGGGTGACTTCATCGAAGATGAGGATACGGTATCACCAGAAGAGTCAGCGACCAATCAGTTACTCAAAGAGCAGGTTAATGACGTGTTGTCGAGCTTGAGCGATCGTGAGCAGAAAATTGTCCGTATGCGCTTTGGGTTGGACAATGGTAAAAGCCACACACTGGAAGAAGTTGGTCAGGAATTTGCCGTAACGCGCGAACGAATTCGTCAGATTGAAGCGAAGGCTTTGGCGAAGTTGCGGAAGCACAAAGATGCCAAAAAATTGTATGAATATTTGAGCTAAATGGGCAAGTGATAATAAAAAAGCCAGGCGGATGTATACCTGGCTTTTTCGATGCGTTGTGTTTAGCACTGCTCAGGCGCCTTGCAAAAATGTTCGTGGTGAGTGACGGCTTCCAACTGAGCGTACAGCTCATCTAGGCCGCGGTCATTTGTTACGAAATAGTCAGCAATGGCGATTGGTCCACCTTTTTCCAGGTTTTCAATTTCTGACCAATCGCGTTGGTCAACTTCGCGCGGCTGCATCGGTCGCTCTGGGCGTTTGGCCATGCGTTGATAGCGCAGGTGTTTTGGTGTGACGACGGCGATGACGGACATCTGGCCAGGGAATTCGTGTTTGAGGATTTTATATTCACTCCAGGTATACAAACCATCCAGGACGATGAGCTTTTGGCCAGCGTCAATCAAGTCATGCGCGGATTTGACAACGCGCTTGACCACGAAATCTTTGCCTTCGCGTCGGCGAATTTCCTCACGGAATTTTTGCTGATTATCCCAAGTCGGTTCGATGCCGGCCTCTTCCATAGCTTTGTAGATGATGCCACCAAAGTAGATTTTCGGAATGCCCTTTTTGGTAAAATATTCGACTGCCGAACTTTTGCCGCTACCAGCCAGGCCAACGAGGGCGATGATGTTTGCGTATGGTTGTATCATGTTGTTAGTATAGCAAATTTGCTATACTGAGTATATGAAGCGTTTGGCAGTTATCGACGGAAAATCAGTGTTTTACCGAGGGTATTATGCCATGCCGGGGCTCAGTACGGCGGACGGTACGCCGACCGGCGGGGTGTATGGGTTTGTGAGTTTGGCGATTGAGCTGATCAAAAAATTAGAGCCGGACTACGTGGCGGTGGCGTGGGATAAGCGTGGTACCAACATTCGTAAGCGGCGGGAATTATATCCAGAGTACAAGGCGGGTCGCAAACCAGCGCCTGATGATTTTTATCAGCAAATTCCGATTTTGATGGAACTACTGGATGCGTTCGGCTGGCCGCTGTATGAGCTGGATGATTATGAGGCGGACGATATCATGGGCGCGTTTGCCAGGCAAGCGGAAGCGCGCGGCGTGCAGACCTGTCTGCTGACGTCGGATTTGGATGCGCTGCAATTGGTGTCGCCGCTGACCAAAGTGTACGCCATGAAAAATGGCCTGAGGAATATCGAGGAATTTACGGCGGAATATTTTGAACAAAAATATGGTATTCGGACGGATCAGTTTTTGGATTTGAAGGCGCTGAAAGGTGATGCGAGCGACAATTTGCCGGGCGTGCCGGGCGTTGGTGAAAAGACGGCGGTAAAATTATTGCAAACATATGACACACTGGACGGGGTTTATGCACATGTGGACGAGCAAAAAGGTGCTTTGCGAACGAAGTTGGAAAATGGTCGTGAGTCGGCATATTTGACTAAGCAAGTGGCAGAAATCTGGACGGACGCGCCAGTGGAACTGGACTGGGAAGTGGCGGATGTTAACGACTGTGATTTTGCTCGGGTGGCGGAAATTTTGCGGAAATTGGAGTTTCATTCGCTGATCGGGCGGCTGCCAAAGACAATGCAAACGGCGGATGAGGCAGTGGAGACGGCGGAGTTAGAATTGCCGCGCGTCGAAAATCTGCCGACTGAGCCGCTGTTTGAGGCAGAAAATATTATCTATATTGACCTATCAGAGCCGGACACGGTCTATATCAATTCCAAGCCTGGCGCGGCGTGGCGGGCCAAGATGAGTGAAATTGGTCAACATGTTTGGCAGCTGTTGGCGCAGGGTGTGGTTATCGCGGCGGACGTCAAGGAGTTGTATCATGCGCTGGATGCTCACGGTGTGGCGGTGCGGTTTCATGAGGTCTGGGATGTTGGACAGGCGGCGTTTTTGATCGATCCACTGAGGCGCGACCGCAGTTTAGCGGCACTGGTGGGTGATTTTTCTGAGGATAATTCCGTGTCGCGGCAGTTGGCACGACTACGGCAGATTTACCGCCAGCAGCAGGATTATATGGCGACACATCAGCAAGTTGCTCGGGTACTACGCGAGTTTGATTTTCCGGTGATTTGGCCGTTATTTCAGATGGAAAGGCGCGGTATGAAACTGGACACAGCGCTGCTTGAGCGGATGGGTGAGGAGCTGAGGACAGAGGTGAGCCAACTTGAACAACAAATGTATGCGATGGCCGGGCGTGAGTTTAATGCCGCCAGTCCGGCGCAGCTGTCTGAGGTGCTATTTACCAAATTGCAACTGCCGACGACCGGTATCAAAAAGGGCAAAACTGGCTATTCAACGGGGCAGAAGGAGCTGGACAAACTGCGCGGACAGCACCCGATCATCGAGCTGATTGAGCGGTATCGGGAGCTGACTAAATTGATCAGCACCTACATTGAAGCACTGCCAAAGTTGGTGGCCGAGGACGGGCGGATTCACACCACGTTTAACCAAGACGTCACTAGCACCGGGCGGCTGAGTAGCACCAATCCCAACCTACAGAATATTCCGGTGCGCACAGAACTGGGCCGGAAAATTCGCCAGGCGTTTGTGCCGAGTGAGGATAAGGTCTTCGTTGGCGCGGATTATTCACAATTTGAGCTGCGGCTGGCGGCGGTGCTGGCGGGCGACGAGCAGTTGATTAACGATTTTAATAGTGACGTGGATATTCATACTAAGACGGCGGCCGAGACTTACGGTGTGCCGATGAGTGAGGTAACGAAAGTACAGCGCCGTGCGGCTAAGGTGATTAACTTTGGCGTGCTGTATGGCATGAGTCCACATGGCTTGGCGGCGGCCACGGGTATGACGTTTACTGAGGCGAAACAGTTTATTGAACACTATTTTGCGGTGCGCCAACCAATTCGTCAGTATTTGGACACAATTTTAGTTCAAGCGCGCGAACAAGGTTTTGTCGAGACGTATTTTGGCCGGCGGCGGCCAACGCCAGACGTTAAGTCGAGCAATTTTATGGTGCGTTCGGCGGCCGAGCGGGCAGCGATGAATATGCCGATTCAGGGTACGGAGGCGGATTTGATGAAGCTGGCGATGATTCGGCTGGAGGATAAACTGGCTGGGCTGGCCGAGCCAGTTTTGCAGGTTCACGACTCGATTTTGGTGGAATGTCGAGCGGAAGATGCCGAGCGAGTTGGTGGCATCATGCGTGCGGCAATGGAAGGTGTTTGTCCGGAGTTGCCAATTCGATTGAAGGTTGATGTACAAATAGGCAAAAATTGGGAGGAAACATAATATGACGGAGCAGTTATTTCAAATCGGCATAAAAGCCCTTATTCAAAATGATGAACACCAAATTTTACTACTCAAAAGCCAAGACTATTGGGATATTCCAGGCGGTAGGATGGATCAGGGTGAGGATATAGCGGCTGCACTGTTACGTGAACTAAACGAAGAAATTGGCATTCATTACATTGCCAAACAAGAACTGTGGAATGTAGCAAAAGCGGTCAAACAGCTACCGTATAACGATATAATGACAAGTCTGATGTTGATTGTGTACCGTGTTCAGCTACCGGCAGATCAAATTCCTCGTTCATGTGAGCCTGGCGTTACACTTCATTGGGCAAGCCCTGAACAAGCGGCTGATTATTTGAAAAACAAATATCCTGAGGCCTTCTGTCAAGCGATAGCCCAGCTCTCGTAGGATACTAAGTAACTAGTGCAAAAATTCTAATATTATGGTATAATCACCCCATGAGATACGCAAGAACAAATTCTTTTTCCCGACTGATACCGATTTTACTGGTCATTATCATCATGGTAGTGGCGGTGGCGGCGGTGATTGCCATTGGTCAATCCTTGTTGGGTGGTAATAATCCGGAGAATAAACCAAAGTCTCAGGCAGACATCGCCAAAGAGTCATTGCTTTCAACCGATGCTAACCGAGCAGTACGTTTGACGGTTCGGGGACCAATTGTTGCGCAGGAAAAATTCCGTTCCTATCAGATTGAAATCACGCCAGACATTCGACGCATGAGTACCTATGAGGGGTACCTGGAAAAGCAAATTGACGAGAAAAAGCTGGATAATAATAGCCGCGCCTATGAGGAATTGGTGTACGCTCTGGAAAAAAGAAAGATGATGGAAGGGCGTCAATTGTCAGAAGAACAAAATGATTTGAGGGGTATTTGCGCCAACGGTAAAGTGTACAAGTTTGAGACGTTATATCACGGAAATCCAGTGAAGACGCTGTGGACGTCGGACTGTGGTGGCTCAAAAGGCTCAGCAACTGCCAATGCCAATGACATATTGCTGATGTTCCTCAATCAAATTCCTGACGGGAAAAAGATTGCTGCAGGTGTTGGCTTGCAGCAGGAAGATACATTCTTCCAATTCTAATACACATAATAGATGACGAGGGATGGAGGTTACATCGGATGCCTGAGCTGCCAGAAGTTGAGACGGTTCGCCGCGGTTTAGCTGAACTATTGCCGGGTCGAGTGGTAGCGCGAGTGACGGCGTTTGACTCACCAAAAAGCTTTCCGAATGCGCCTGCTGATGTTGAACAATTTTTGTATGGCGCGCGCGTGACGGCGGTGCGACGGCGAGCAAAAGTGCTGATGATTGACCTGGATACGCAGTATTCGCTGGTGATACATCTGAAGATGACGGGGCAGCTTATCTTTCGTGGAGTGCAGAGTTTTGCTGGCGGTCACCCAAACGATAGCTTGATTGGTGAGCTGCCGGATCGGTCGACGCGGGTGCAGGTTGATTTTGTGGACGGGTCACGACTGTTTTTTAACGATCAGCGCAAGTTTGGCTGGGTAAAATTACTGCCGACTGATGAAGTAAAAAACCTGCCATTCATGCAAAAAGTCGGGCCGGAGCCGCTTGATCCTCAGACGCGGGCTGAGGATTTCATCCAGCGGATTCGCCGCCGTCAGAATTCGATGATCAAACCAGCCTTTCTTGACCAAGCAGTGATCGCTGGGGTTGGCAATATTTATGCTGACGAGGCGCTGTGGGCGGCACAGATTCATCCGCAAACGCGGGTAAAAAATGTTAGCGATCAGCAGTTGAATACATTATTTAATGAGCTGCGGCAAATCTTGCAACTCAGCATCGATCAAGGCGGCTCAACCGATAAAAATTACGTTGATGCCGAGGGCCGAAAAGGGAATTATTTGACATTTGCTCATGTATTTCGCCGCGAAGGTCAGGCTTGCCACCGTCACCCTGACCAAGAGATTATCAAGTTGAAAGTCGGCGGCCGCGGTACGCATGTCTGTCCGGTATGTCAAGCGGAGGTTATATGATTTATCTTCTCCACGGCGACAATGAGTTTGAGAAACGGGCGGCGCTTGCGGCGCTGGTTGGTGATGCGGACGTCGTGCGGTATGATGGCGAGGAATTAACGCTGGCTGATATGCAGGAAATAGCAATTGGACAAACCCTATTTAGTCAGTCTGCAATGTACGTCATCTCGAAGTTGAGCGAAAATTTTGACATCTGGTCGCGATTGTCAGAGTTGCCGTTTGATGATGATAAAACCGTTATCTTGCTAGAAAGCAAACTTGATAAACGAACAAAAACCTATAAATGGTTGCAAAAAACTGCCAAAACTCAAGAATTTTTGCCGCTCAGTGACCGCCAAAAACCGCAGCTTATATCTTGGTGTGAAGTGCAGGCTCGTGAGCGCGGTTATAGACTGACGCGCACACAAATAGGAACGTTGATTGACCGTTTGGGGTTTGACCAGTTGCGACTCAGTAATTTTTTGGATCAATTGGCGCTCGCGGAGAATATTACTAACGAGCTGATCAATGATTTGGTGCCGTTGGCGAGGTCGGAAAACGTGTTTGATTTGTTTGTGGCTGCTTTGTCGAAAGATTATGAAACGGTGCATAACATCATCAGTTACTTAGAGTCGGAAAGTGGTACAGACGGCGCCTACCAGACGATGGGGCTACTCGCTTCGCAGGCGACTAACATGGCGGCATTGGTGTTATCGGGCGGTGACAATAACATGGTGGCAGCAGATTTGTCGGTTAACCCATATGTATTGCAGCGGCTGTCCTCGTCGGCGCGAACCATTGATGGTGAGCGTCTCAAGCAGATCAATAACGCATTGTTTCAGGCAGACTTTCAGATGAAAACAACCGGAGTTAATCCGTGGCTGTTGATAGAAACGGCGTTGGTAGATTTGTAGTTATATAACAACACCTCAGCATTATCGCTGAGGTGTTGTTTGAAATCGACGAGTCTTATTTGTCAGCTTTTTTAGCGGCAGGTTTCTTGGCTGCTGGCTTCTTAGCAGGTGCCTTTTTAGTAGCTGGCTTGGTAGCTGGTGCTTTCTTTGCAGCAGGTTGCTTGGCTGCTGGCTTTTTGGTAGCTTCTAGTTTAACGCCAGCTTCTTTAGCTGCTTTGCTGAGAGCGCTTTTACGGCGAGCCACAGTATTTTTCTTCAAAAGACCCTTTTTAACTGCGGTATCTAATTCAGAGTGGGCAGCCGCCAAAGTAGTAGCAGTTGGATTTGCGTGGAAAGCTTTGACTGCTGACTTGATGTCTTTCTTGATACCGATGTTCTTTTCACGGCGTTTAACTGCTTGTTTAGCGCGCTTGATGGCGGATTTGATGATTGGCATGGTACTCCTTTACCTCTATAAGTTTTTATCGCTAATCAAGGATGCATTATACAGAAAATCACATGAAAAGTAAAGGGGCGGGATGAAACGGGGTATAATCTTGACTAATCGCCTATGCTTATGCTATAATTCAGCCAAAGGCTATAGCAATAAAAAGAAACAGGAAAACAAACAATGAGCACCGCTTCCGCCAAGCAGCAGGTAATCCAAAAAATCAAAGAAAATACTAATATATTGGTTACGGTTAGTCGTGATCCAAGCGTTGATGAGTTATCAGCAGCATTGGGGCTAACGCTATTTTTGAATGAGCTTGGAAAGCATGCTACAGCGGTATTCTCTGGTAAAATTCCACCGGCAATAAATTTTCTGGAGCCTGATAAGACATTTGAGGACACGGCGGATAGTCTCAGAGACTTTATCATAGCGCTTGATAAGGAAAAGGCGGACCACTTGCGCTACAAAATTGTCGATGATGCTGTTGTGAAAATTTTCATCACACCGTACCGAACGACAATTACTGAGGCAGACTTGGAATTCTCACAGGGTGATTACAATATTGAGCTGGTGTTGGCTTTGAACGTTGAAGACAGCAATCATCTTGATGAAGCCTTGACGGCTCATGGTAAAATTTTGCACAGTGCTGACGTAGTGACGGTGACGGCTCGGGACATCAAGAGTAGTTTGGGTGCGATTGATTGGCATGAGCGCAATGCTAGTGGTGTGAGCGAGATGCTTTTGGAATTGGTTGATGAGCTGAAGACGGTAAAGGCGACACTGGACGAGCAGATGGCAAATGCATTTATGACCGGTATCGTTGCTGTAACCAATAGGTTTAGTAACAACCTGACATCACCTCGCGTTATGACAGCGGCTGCGGATTTGATGGCTGCAGGAGCTAACCAGCAGTTGATTGCAGCAAAGTTGGTGGAAGCTGAGGAATTGGAGGCCCCGGCTGACGAACATGATGAACCGGAAGGTGCCGATGGTTCAAATGAGTCATCAGATACTGAGGAAGCAGAAGTAGACAACACCAAGCTGTCAATTAGCCGTTCATCACGTAAACAGCCAAAACAAGCAGATAAGGAGCTACCAAAACCAGATGATGGCACCTTGGAAATATCACACCAAAAGAGGGGTGACCTAGATGAGGTGGCTCGACGAACACAGGCCGAAGCTCAAGATGAGGCTGCGCGCGCTGCTGAATCGTACTTGGAGAAACAATTAGCCAAATCCACACCAGAAGAGCCTGTAGAATCAGAAGAACCAGTAAAGTTGCCAGAACCAGAATATAGCTTACCAGCCATCAAGCCGCTGAGCGGTCCCCAGTCTCCAAAAGACGAGCTGCCAGAGCCGTCAGTGGGTGGTACGTTCAATGCTTCAACTGAACAGGCTGCAGAAGATAAGAAGCGAGAAGCTGAGAGTGGTCGTAACCGCACGATTTTGAATCATGGTCAACCTGGTACTAGTCAAGGGGGGTTTAGTGATTCACCGATAAATGCCACCGTTGCTCGCCATGATGATGAGCCAAAATCAGTCGACCCGTTTGCTGAAACGAACAACAATTTACAGAACAATAGGTCTATCTCTCCCCTGGGAGAAGCTTCAGCTATCGCTGGACATAATGGCGATGTCATGGCTGCTCTCAGTGAAGATACCTCAAAGGTATTGGGGACTAATCAGTCATTGGGTCAACCAACCCATCAGGCGGTTAGCGAAGCATTAGCAGCGGTGCCTAATGTTCCAGATCCATTGGCGGTAAACCCTGGCACCCCAACTTTGGCGGAAATTGAGTCTTCTGCCAAAAATATAGCAGGGTTGCCACCAATGCCTGACTTTAGCACATTGCCAGAACTGCCACCGGCTTTTCCGCCAGCTCCAGCAGTCAGCCCTACCGTCCCATCGGCGCCAGCGGCAACCCCGTCAGTTGTAAATACTACTAACTCTGAATTTAATCCAATACAGTTCCAAATTCCGGGACAAAACTAACATGATACCAAATGACGATATCGTGCTTATTGACAAACCAGCTGGTATGAGCAGTTTTGGCGTAGTCGCCAGAATCAGGAGAGTGCTCAATCAACAGCTAGGTAAGAAAGCAAAAGTTGGACACACTGGCACGTTAGATCCGTTTGCTACTGGTCTGATGATTTTAGTAACGGGTAAAAAATGTAAAGAAGCCGGGTCGTTTACCAAGCTAGACAAATGGTATCAGGCAGAAATCATTTTGGGGATGACTAGCACGACGGGAGATCCTGAAGGTGAGCTCACGCCAATGTCTGAGCATCAGCCGACAATTGAAGAGGTGAATCAGGCTGTACGGAAGTTCATTGGGGTGATTGAACAAACCCCGCCGGCTTTTAGCGCCATCAAAATCAATGGGCAGCGTGCCTATCACCTCGCGCGAAAAGGTCAGGAAGTTGCGATGCCCACACGGCAAATCACGGTGTATGACATCGAAATTACATCATATAACTATCCAAAACTATGCATCAATACGCATGTCTCTAGTGGCACATATATTCGTACGCTAGCAGAGGACATCGGGAAATATCTGGGGACGGGCGCTTACTGTCAATCGTTGCGGCGCACGAAAATTGCCGATTTTACCATTGACCAAGCAGCGAAACTGTCGGATTTTGGCATAGAGAATTAGAGTGGTATTATATGGATATGAAGCATAAGGGTTTTACATTGGTTGAAGTATTAATTGTTATAGCGGTGATTAGTATTTTGGCATCAATCTCAATCATCTCGTATCGGTCGGTGCGCGATAATGGATTGGACGCGAAGATTCGATCTGCAGTTAAAACTGCGGGCGATGCTGCTGCTTTGGCGGAGGCTAGAGGAAAGCGTATCACTGGATTTGGTCCGTTTAATGCGCCGGATGGTGTACAAACTTTGGTACCGGATTATTTGAAGGCTGACTATCGGCAAGGTGTTTCTAGTAAAAAAGCAGCAAATGAGGAAGCAATCTTTCGAATCTATGAGTGTCATGACGGTGGTAAGGGGTTTGTGATATATGCCGCATTGAATAATCCATCTACTGAGGATGTAGCAACCTTCAATCGTATTCGTTCAAGTTGTCATCACAATAGCACGCAAGCACCAGACAGTGGCTCAACGATATATAGCTACGCGCAGCTATTCTAGCGGCACTGCTTGAAAATATCGGTCACTCCTGATATAATTAAACGGCTATGATCAGTAAAGAGAACAAGCAAAAAGCGATTGCTTTGACTCAGGTTGGCAAAAACGATGTCGGTAGCCCTCAGGTGCAGATTTCGATTTTGACAGCTCGTATCAAAGAGGTTACAGAGCACTTGAAGGTGAATAAACACGACTTCATGGCTCGTCGCGGCCTTGTCCAGATGGTAGGTAAGCGTAAACGCCTACTGCGATACTTGGAGCGAACTGACTTTGAGAGTTATAAGCAAGTGCTGGCTACATTGGGACTACGCAAATAAGCAAACCAAGTAGTTTATATATCCGCCTCAATATATCGGGGCGGATTTTTGTATGAACTATTTGGGGACAGCGATGATGACCTCGCGTTTATCAAATGATCCACCCAGGGAACATGAATACAGTGTCAAGCGTGGTTGATCGGTTCGCTCTTCTATCTCGACGGCATCAGGCTTAACTTTATATATATCATATATGCTATACTCGTAGCGTTTGCCGTCGTAATCAACTGTGATGGAATCACCAACTTTGAGCTTGTTGATGTTGTAAAAAGGAGAATTGTTGATGGTGCGTTGTGGTGTTGGTCCAATCTGGAAGCGGTGAGCAGCAACGATGAAATTTCCACCCTCTTTAGGGTTGCCATTTTCTGGTTTACGCCACCAGGCAGTCAACTCTAACACTTCTGCACCACCGGTTTTGTATGGAATATTGACATTGATGGCAGGAATATAAATGCGATTTTCTGGATGAAACTCATCAGTTGTTTTTTGCAAAACCTTGGTCGTTTCATTGTTTTTTGGGTCGATGAATTGTGTTGCGAAAAAGGGACTAAAAATAGTAATAAGCAAATATACGCCACCCACCAATAAGGTTAGCGCTATACCTAATATAATATAGTCTTTTGTCGTTTTGGTGCGTTTAATATTCACACTTATCATTATAACAGCCCGTCGGGTGATGAATGAAGAGTGTGGTATAATAAAAAGGTAACTAACCGCGAATGGTGATAGAGACGAGAGCTTATACAATATCAGCTTTCACCCCTGTTACTTTTCGCGACAAGAAAGGAGGCTCATGATGAGCATTATTAATCCAAGTGGCAAGGATATTTTTAGTGTTACCACTGAATGGTGTGGTCGACCACTGACGCTAGAGGTAAATAGAGTTGGTTTTCGCACCACCGCCAGTGTGGTGGCGCGTTACGGCGACACGGTTGTGCTGGGTACGGCGATGGTCGGCTCGCGACCAGTGGAACTAGATTATTTCCCGCTGTCAATTGACTATGAAGAAAAGTTTTATGCTGCCGGCAAGATTTCTGGTAGCCGATTTATCAAGCGAGAAGGTCGTCCATCTGACGAGGCAATACTCATCGGGCGGCTGATTGACCGACCAATTCGTCCACTGTTCCCAAAGGGATATCGCCAAGAGGTTCAAGTCGTATCAAGTGTCCTCAGTATGGACCCAAGTTTCCGTCCTGATATGGTGGCAATGGTAGCTGCTAGTGCGGCACTGAGCCTGACTGGCACCCCATTTGATGGACCGGTGGCAGGTTTGCGTGTTGGTCGAGTGAACGGTGAATTTAAGGCCTTTTTGACCCCTGATGAGCGCGCAGCCAGTGACCTGGATTTGGTGGTTGCTGGTATTGAGAATGGCATCACTATGGTGGAAGCGGGTGCTCATGAAGTGAGCGAACAAGTGATTATTGATGCAATGGCGTGGGCGCATCAGATGATGCAGCCAGCCATCCAGCTTCAACGTGAGTTGGCAGAAAAAGTTGCACCAGCCGCGCAGCAGTACGAACTAGTTCTACCGGATGAAACCATCCAAGCAGAAGTTGATGCGTGGGTCGCCGGTAAATTTGGCGCAGCTATTCGCCGTGCCTACCCAGAGCGCAATGAATTGATCGCGGATATTCGTCAGGCGTTTCATGATGAATTTACCGAAAAACTTGGCGAGAGTTATGATGAACTGCGACCTCAATACGACGAGGCCTTTACGCTGGCGCTCCACAAGGATGTACGCCGAGGTATCGTTGAGGACAAGGTGCGTCCAGATGGTCGTCAATTGACGGAAATTCGACCACTCAGTTCAGAAGTTGGTTTCTTGCCACGAGCACACGGATCAAGCTTATTTACCCGCGGCGTGACTCAGGGTATGAACATCGTTACCTTGGCGCCGCTGAGCTACGCGCAGCTGGTAGACACCATGGAACAAACTGATTACGAACGACGTTATATGCATCACTACAATGCTCCGGGTTATACTGTTGGTGAAGTGCGCCGTTTGGGTAGTCCAGGTCGCCGTGAAATTGGGCATGGTTACTTGGCGGAGCGAGCACTGACGCCAGTGTTGCCAAGTGAAGAAGAGTTCCCATATGCTATTCGTTCGGTGACCGAAATCATGAGCCAGAATGGTTCCACCTCAATGGCAGCGACGTGTTCAAGCTGTTTGGCGCTGATGGATGCAGGTGTACCGCTTAAAAATCCGGTCTCCGGTATCGCCATGGGCTTAATGATGGACGAGGGTACACCATATGTGCTGAGCGACATCGCTGATGCTGAAGATTTTGCTGGTGATATGGACTTTAAGGTGACAGGCACTGCTCAAGGTATCACGGCGCTACAGATGGATATGAAGGTGCATGGCCTACCAGTTGACATTTTGGCGCAAGCGATTGAGCAATCAAAAGCTGGCCGAGCGCACATCTTGGAGCATATGTTGTCAGTATTACCACAGCCACGCCAGGCATTGAGCCCATACGCGCCGCGCATTGAGAAGATCAAGATCAACCCAGACAAGATTGGTGCGGTGATCGGTAAGGGTGGCGAGATGATCAATAAGATCACCTCGGAAACTGGTGCTGAAATTGACATCAAAGAAGATGGCTTAATTACCGTGGCTAGCCCAGACGGCGCATCAATTGAAAAAGCTATGAATTGGATCAAGAGTTTGGTAGAAGAGCCAGAGGTTGGCAAGATTTATGAGGGTCGGGTTGTTAGTATCAAAGACTTTGGCGCTTTTGTGAATATCTTGCCAGGAGTCGATGGTATGGTACATATTTCGAAACTGGCCGAAGGTCGGGTCAATAAGGTGACTGATGTCGTCAAAGAAGGCCAGACTGTCCGCGTAAAGATAACTGGTATTGATGAGCGCGGCAAGATCAATTTGACGATGATCGGTTTGTAATCTAGCCATAACCGTATTCAGTAAATCGTAAATAGTGTACAATTAATAGAGTAAGAAAAGGAGAATGCATGGATAATAAAGGTAATAATACAAACTCGACACCAACTCCTGCTGCAACCGTTCCGGAACCACGTGTGCAACCGGCGCCAACTCAGCCAGTTCCTCAGGGACCAGTCAAGAAAAAGGGCATGAGCAAGGGTATGTTGTGGGGTATCATTGGTGGTTCGATTGCCTTCATCTTGTTGGTCGTTGGTATTGTTTTGGCGGTGATTTTATTGAGCGGTCCAAGCAAAGAAGATTACAAGGAAGCGCATGATAAGGTTACGAAAGTGCGAGGTACCTATCTACGGGTTGGCTCGGCTTTTCGTATGGTTTCATATGGGACATCAACCGCGTCTACCGATAAGATTAAAGAATCAGTAGAAGAATACAAGAAGTCGGTTGATGACTTGAAAGACATGAAAGCCTTGCGCGACAAAGATGTTAAGCAAAAATATGATGATTTCATCAAACAAAACAATGAATTTACCACAATGGTAGGTGATTTGGCTGATGCATCTGATGAATTGTTGGAGACCACAAAGAACTGTCGAACCGCTACTACCTTTCCTCGATTCAGCTCAGACCGTAGTAAGTTGCTAGAGAACTATGACAAAACTGTTAGTTCTTGTGTTTCTGCTGTTAAAAAATTAGCCAAAGTAAAGAGTCAATTGTTGTCCGAAGAGGCAAAGAAACTGGCTGATGCTTTTGATGAACAACGAGGCATAGTTGAGGAGATGCAAAAAGCTCATGATGCTGGCGACGCGTCTGGTCTGTCAGCAGCTGCGAGTAAGTTGTACCGCCAACTGACAAAGTTCAAGGCTGGTGACGCTCCAAAAAAGCTAAACGAGGCGTTCCAGAAGGCAGAGGTTAACTCTCAGTTGAATGCTTTGGGTCGGATATTAACTGAAAAAGCAAATCAAAGTTAAAGCTCAGGTAGAATAAGTGAGAAGCTCCGTCGTGTGGCGGAGCTTTTTAATTGACCGGGAGTTGTTTATGTAGGATGAGCGTAGTATAGTGGATAGTAGATATCTACTATAGCTACTTTATGAAAGGATTAAGATGAAGCTATCGGGAGCTGTTGAACAAGCCTGCTGTATTATGGCGCTTTTGGCCGACCCTAAACGAACCGCACCAATCACCAACGACGCTTTGGCTGAGAAAATGGCGGTATCGCCGACGTACCTAAAGAAGATTAGTCGCAAATTGGTGGTGGCACAGCTCATCACTTCAGTACAGGGTGCTGGCGGTGGTTTCGTTTTGGCGAGGGAAATGAGCCAAGTGACGCTGCACGACGTCGTTTTGGCGATTGAGGGCGAGGCGCCGTTTTTTCAACCCCAGGGGATTATTCAGCGGGTCTTTGCGACGCGCCGCCGCCAAGTCGAAATTGGCATGAATATGATCGAAAAAGTCTTTTCTGAAGCGCAGCAAAAGTGGAGCGATTATCTAAAAACAGTAACCCTAGAAGATATTGCCAAGGAGGTAATGCATGGTTGAAAAAGTAAAGCGGTTTTCGCGCCGGCAACGCAGTAATATGGTGCGCGCCGAGTGGCGACATTTATTCAAAAATAAGATTTTATTGGTTTCGCTGGCGGTGATTTCGTTTATCCCGATTATGTACAGCAGTTTTTTCTTAGGGTCGATTTGGGATCCGTACGGGCAAACCAAAAACTTGCCGGTGGCGTTTGTCAACGAGGACAAAGGCGCGCAGCTGAATGGTCAAGTGCTGAACGTCGGGCAGTCGGTTGAGCAAAAATTAAAAGATAATCACGATTTGGGCTGGGAATTCGTGACCAAGCAGCAAGCCGATAGCGGCGTTAGCAGCGGGCATTTCTATGCAGTGGTGACGATTCCGGCGGATTTTTCGGCAAAAGCAGCATCGATTACGCAAAATAAACCCGAGCAGGCAGTTATTCACTATACGACGACGCCAGCCAAGAATTATATCGGTTCGTTGGTCAGTAGCCAGGCGGCTGAAAAAGTCAAGACTTCGGTGGCTGAGCAAGTCACTAAGGCTTATGCCAAAGGCGTGCTAGAAAATATCAATAAGCTTGGCGGCGGTCTGGAAACAGCAGCAGACGGCGCAGCGCAACTGCATGATGGTTTGGCGACTTTGCAGGCAGGCGCGCAAACTTACACCAGTGCCGTTAAGCAGTTGGCGACCAATCAGCAGGCGCTAAGCAACGGTTTGGCGCAGCTAACTGATGGGTCGCGCCAACTGCAATCGGGACTAGGGCAAATGTCAAATGGTTTGCCGAGCCAAGTCCAAGTTGCGCAATTATTAAACGGCATGAAGCAGCTGCAATCTGGTCTCAATCAGCTCAACACCAGCGTGCATAATCCATCGCCAGAACTGACAGCACTGCAACAAAAGGTTGCTAACGAGGCGCAAACTTTGGCGGTGACAATGCAGGCGGCAAGGGCGGACTTAGCGGTAGCAGGCGGTACGTTGCAAACATTAGGAACTAATGCGGCAAATTCCGGCGGTTCAACAACCATAACCTTGCCGCAGATTAGCCAGCTTTCCCAGGCGCTTAATAAAACGCAAACGATTACTACTCAAGTAGCCGCACTACTGAAAGATTTGCAAACACTGACGGTGCAATTGAGCAAACAACAAAGCCAATTGCAAACAGGCATTGCGACACTAGCAAACGGTGCGAACCAACTGGCACCGAATGCGGTTAGTGCGTTCAATGGTTACAATAACCTGAGAGCGGCTAATAATCAGCTACTGGCTGGCTCGACAACGCTGGTGAATAATTTGTCGCAAGCGCAAACCGGCAGCCAGCGACTAGCCAACGGCGCGGCAGTCTTGAACGCTAATTCGGGCACCCTGCTCAACGGTACATCACAGCTGGCAACTGGTGCGGACACGCTGTCTGTCAAATTGGCTGACGCTGGCAACCAGATAAAGCTGCAGCCAACTGGCGCTGCCACGCAGCAGCAAATCGCCAACCCGGTATCGTCGGAAACTAATAAACAGGGAGATGTGCCAAATTATGGCTATGCCTTGGCACCATACGTCTTGTCGCTGAGCTTGTTTCTCGGGGCGCTAGCGGTCAATATCATTTATCCTATCCGCAAGACCTTTGCCGAACAAGAAAATGCCTTCCGCTGGTGGCTCGCCAAAGCCTCGGTCATTGGTACGGCAGCTTTTGCTCAGGCAACAATCTTGATGCTAATTATGGTTTATTGTCTGGGCTTAACGCCTGACCATCCGGGGAATTTCATCGGCGCGGTATATTTGACCTCGTTTGCCTATATGTCGATTGTGTCGCTGTTGGTGATTGTCTTGGATAATCCGGGGCGCTTCCTAGCAATGGTGCTGCTGGTGTTGCAGCTGGGATCGAGCGAAGGAACTTTCCCAATCCAAACGACAAACGGCTTTTTCCAAGCGGTCAATCCGCTAGTGCCGATGACTTATTCAATCAGGGCCTTGCGTCAAGCTATCTCGGGAGGGCTCAGCAACTCATTTTACATTGATAGCATGTGGGTGCTGGCGGGCTTTTTGCTGGCAGCTAACCTGTTGATGCTCGGCTTCTTCGTCTACCGCGGCAAGCGAAAATTTATTCACACATCAGTGGACGGCGATGATTGATATAGATAACAGTGGTGCTGTTATTACGCGCTTTTGACAAAATATCTGTGGTTTGCTAAAATAGATCCACTAACGAGGGAATATTTGCTATTTATCTCTCTGCCTGATTTTTGAATTATTATAACGAAAAAGGAGTATAACAATATGGGTCAGCGGCGACTGGCAACACCGCAGAAGGATGATGCTAAAAAGCGTCCTCAGTCGAAAAAAAGCAACAATGCAGTATTAAACAGCACCACCACTCGTAAAGGTGAGGTTTTTCGCGCGCAGCGACGAACAAGCGAGAATGTTAACCTCAGGGCATCGCAGCACGTGATCAATATCCCAGTCAATAAATCAGTTTACAATGGCTATGGCGGCGAACAATTTAGCGCCAAAATGCAGCCAAAACGGACTCGCGGTGGCAAGCTAAAACTACGAATCATCCCAATCGGTGGTGTCGGCGAAATGGGCATCGGTAAAAATATGAACGCCATTGAGTATGATGATGAGATTATCGTTGTCGACATGGGCTTTCTGTTTCCGGGCAGTGATTATCCGGGCATTAACTATATCACGCCGGATATCACCTGGCTGGAGGAAAATAAGCACAAGATCAAGGCGCACGTGTTCACCCACGGACACCTTGATCACATCGGTTCTTTCCGGCATTTTATTCACCGAATTCCAGCGCCAGTCTATGCGTCGAAGTTTACTATCGGTATGCTAGATAAGTCGCTGGCTGATGCGGATACTGATTTTCAGCCAGACTTTCGGGTGATGGATCCATTGAGCCATGAAATTGTTCAGGTGTCGAAACACTTTTCGGTGGAATTGGTGCGAGTGAACCATTCCATCCCTGACTCGACAGCGGTGATCATTCGGACGCCACTGGGTGTGATCATTGATTCTGGTGACTGGCGATTTGAGGAAAGCCCAGTTGATGGTCAGAAGTTTGACCTTAAACGCATGACTGAAGTAGCGTCCAAAGAAGGCGTGTTGATGTTCATGAATGAATCGACCAACTGTGAGTCAGCTGGTACGCACACCCACACCGAGTTTGATATTCAATATTCCATCGGTCAGGTGATGGATAAATTCAGTAACAGCCGAGTGATCTTGAGCTGTTTCTCGTCACAGGTCCACCGCCTGCAATTGATTTTGGAAGAGGCGCATAAGCACGGCCGCAAAGTGGCATTTGCCGGTTTTTCAATGATCCAGAACTTGGAGGTGGCGCTGCGCTCGGGAACCATCAAGATCCCGAAAGATACCGTCATGAAGATGGAGGATATCATCAAGCTGCCAGATAGCCAAGTCACGGTGGTCTGTACTGGTTCGCAGGGTGAGTTTAATGCTGTGCTCAATCGCATGGCGACTGGTGCGCATAAATACATGAAGATTAAAGGCTCTGATGTGGTGGTGTTTAGCTCTAACCCGATCCCGGGCAATGAGAAAAACGTGGTGCGAACAGTTGATGGTTTGATGCGCGAGGGTTCTGATGTGATTCAGAACGGTAAAACACACTTGACCGGGGTTGGGCCGCTACATTTGTCGGGTCATGGGTATTATGACGATCACATTAAGCTGATTAACGCCTTGAACCCAACGTACTATATGCCAATTCACGGTGAATTCCACATGCTGGTGCACAATGCGCGGCTGGCAGAGAAAGAGTGTGGGATTCCGAGGAAGAATATCTTTGTGTGTGACGCCGGTGATATTATTGAGATTGATATTGAGCGGCAAGCTAAGAAAGCTGGCCGAATTCAGGCTGGTGGTGTGATGTATGACGATACCGGCGCCATTGTTTCTGAGGTGGTGCTGAAGGATCGCATTCATATGTCTCAAGAGGGAATGTTTGTGGTGGTGCTGACGGTACAGCGCGGTACGGGACGGCTGTTGACTAGCCCGGATATTATTTCCCGCGGCTTCATTTACTTGCGTGATTCCGAAGAATTGATGAACATGATCCGCCAGTACTTGAAGCAAAAAGCAGCACGTAGTTTCGCTGGTAAATACGATCTTGATGTGGTGAAAAAGGAAATTAAGGATGAAGTTACACATATTTTGTATGACCAGACGCGTCGAACACCAATTGTCATCCCGGTAGTTAATGAAATCGGTGGTGGCTTGAAAGCTCCAGGAAAAGTTTCTCGGGGCGTCCAGGGAGCAGCTAAGCCAGAAGCAGCGGCTGATAGCCCAGTTGTTCCAAAGCTACCCAAAAAACGATTTCCAGCTAAACAAATCCCTGACACGGAGGCGAACGACACCAAGGCTCGAGAGCGACGCAACGCACCGGCTTATTAGACATGTTTGATAAAGTATGATATAATAAATAAGTGCGATAATCCGTAAAACGGGGTATAATAAATAACAGTTATGCCTAAAAAACGAAAGACTACGAAAAAGAAATCAGTGGCGACCGCGCCAAAACATGATGTGCCGAGTGGCTTTTGGTCGCAAGTTGGGGCGGTCTTGATGATAGTGCTGTCATTACTGTTAGTGGTGGCATGGTTTGATGTCGGTGGCCCAGTGTTGGAATGGACCAACCACGCCGCTTTGAAGGTCGTTGGTTACGCTATGTATGCTCTGCCAGTGTTGTTGGTGTATATTGCGGTGGAGACTTTCCGCGCAGAGAATAATCGATTGCCAATTGCCATGAAAATAGCGGCTGTTTTGGAGGTGGTGTGGCTGAGTGGGCTGTTTGGACTACTGAAGACTGCCGCCCGCCCGGAGGCTGGTGGTGTTATTGGGGATGTTGCTAATAATATGATGATGACACTGGCAGAAAAGCCAATTGTCGCCCTGATATACATCGTTCTCATCCTCATCACGGCATTATTTATCACGCTCATGACCCCAGTCGAGCTGTTCGGTAAGATATGGGAGATGATGCGGCGTGATTCTTCGGAGGATGATGAGAACAAGGCAATTATGCGACAGGCTGCCAAAGCAGAAAAAGCAGAACCACGAAAGGTTAGCGAGATTAATTTGAACGCTGGCGTGCCGACGGTAGATACGGAAGAGTCAGCTAAAACTAAAAAGACATCACCGCTGAGTAGTTTGCGGGGTAGTGTGAAGCAGGATAAATCTGCTGAGGAACAGGCGGCATTGGTTTCAGTGCATGATCCAAATTGGCAATCACCAAGCTTGGATCTACTAGAGAAAAAGCAAAGCCCAGCTGACGCTGGCGATATTCGGCAAAACGCCCAGATCATTCACGACACCTTGGCGGAATTTAACATTGATGTAGAGATGGAAGACGCCAATATTGGGCCGAAAGTGACGCAATATACCTTGCGGCCGCCGAGTGGTGTGAAATTGACGCGCATCACGGCGTTGGAGACGAATATTGCTTTGAACTTGGCAGCGCAGAGCTTGCGTATTGAGGCGCCGATTCCTGGACAAAAAGCCGTTGGTATCGAGGTGCCAAACCGACGAGCGGCTGATGTGCGGCTGTATGGTGTGCTGGATTCGAAGCAGTGGAAGCACGCTCGTGAACCATTGAGTTTTGCGATTGGTAAGGATATCTCTGGCGAAGCAGTGGTTGGCGAGCTCAACAAAATGCCACATATGTTGATCGCTGGTCAGACTGGTTCTGGTAAGTCGGTGATGATTAATACTCTATTGACCAGTTTGCTATATCGCAACAGCCCGAGCGACATGAAATTGATTTTGGTTGACCCAAAGCAGGTGGAAATGGCACCGTACGAAGATATCCCACATCTGTTAACTCCAGTGATTACTGAGCCAGAAAAGACTATCTCGGCCTTGAAATGGGCGGTCAATGAAATGGAGCGGCGATATAAGTTGTTGGCTGCCGAGAAAATTCGCGACATCAAGAGCTACAATAAAAAAATTAAGACTGCTGGCACGAAAATCCCGGTTGCTGATGAGAATGGGAACGTTCAACAGCATGAGGATGGGGCAATGCCGTACATCGTCATTGTGATTGATGAGTTAGCTGATTTGATGATGGTGGCAGCGCGTGACGTCGAGGCGCTGATTGTTCGCTTGGCGCAGAAAGCTCGAGCGGTGGGTATTCATCTGGTCTTGGCAACGCAGCGGCCGAGCGTTGACGTGATCACCGGTTTGATCAAAGCAAATGTGCCAGCCCGCATCGGTTTTACAGTGGCTTCTCAGGTTGACTCACGAACTATTCTGGACCAGATTGGTGCTGAGAAACTGCTTGGCCAGGGTGACATGCTGCTCTACACACCAAGCATGAGCAAGCCAAAGCGTATTCAGGGCGCATGGGTGACTGATGATGAGGTTAATAAGATAACTGATTACCTCAGGATGCAGTCAGCGCCACAATACAATGACGAAGTGGTTGCGCAGCCTGTGCAGCTCAACGGTAAGGGTGGTGTGACGGTGAACTTGGAGGGTAACGACGGTGATGCTATGTTTAAAGACGCTGTCCGCTTGGTCATCGAGAGTCGTCGAGCTTCTACTAGTTTGCTACAGATGCGGTTAAAGATTGGGTATGGTCGAGCTGCTCGTATCATGGCCGAGATGGAAGATCAGGGGATTATCGGTCCGGCTAATGGATCGAAGCCACGAGACGTGTTGGTATCAAGCCTTGATGAGCTTGGCGATAGCTAGTCTGAAAGGACGGGCTTATCGTGCAGTTTGGTATTCTCCAAGCAGTGTGACTTTGTGGCCAGTTGAGGTGATCTTATCGATGGCGCGCTGCAATGACGGGCCGGCAGTATCAACGGTTATGAAGAATTTGTAGTTCCACGGTTGGCCGATGATAGGCTGGGATTGGAGGCTGGCGAGGTTGATGGACTGGTTGGCAAAGGTACGGAGTATCTCGAGCAGGCTGCCTGGTTGATGGGTAGTGGTCACCACAAGCGTTGCTCGATTGGCATCAGTCACTGTGGCTTTTGGATCGAGGACGAGGAAGCGAGTGATATTGTCCTGACCGTCTTGGATGTGCCGCTTGAGAATTGGCATATTGTGTAGCTGAGCGGCAGCTTCACCAGCGATGGCTGCTAGGTGTGGTGAACTCTGCTGTTTGATGAATTCGACAGCTCCGGCGGTATCAAAATATTCAATTTGTGCGGCTTGCGGTAGGTGTTCTCGGAGAAAATGCTGGCATTGTGATAAGGCAACAGGATGTGAATAGACAGCGGTGATGTCTTCAAGTTTTGTGCCTGGATTGGTGATGAGGGTTTGTTGAATGGTAAGTGTCACTTCACCGACGATGGGAGCGCCACATGATTCGATGTGACGGTAGGTCTCGTTGATGGTACCGTAAATGGTATTTTCCACCGCCACGACAACGGCGTCAGCCTGGCCACGAGCATAGGCTTGAAAGACATCGCCAAAGGTCACGCACGGAACGATGGTAGCGTCAGGTCCATACCATTGTTTTGCTGCTTGTTCGTGGAATGATCCAGCTTGTCCTTGAATAGCGATACGCATGAACTCTATTGTAGCATGGCCCGGCGGGGCGTATCACTGGACTTTTACATCAGATTACCGTATAATACGAGGGAATAATAACCTAAGGTTATGTGAGATAACATAACCATCCGTGAAGGATTCCGAAGGAGGAAACATGAACGAATACGAACTGACCGTTCTTATTCATCCAGATTTGGAAGCAAATTTGGACGCGGCGCTGGACAAGGTTCGAGCGTTGATCAAAGACAATGGTGGTGAAATCACCAAAGAAGACAACTGGGGTAAGAAAAAACTGGCTTACCAAATTCGCCGCGAAGATTTCGCAGTGTATGTGTACTTTGAGGCAACATTGCCATCAGACGCACCGCGCAAGATTTCAAATACATTGAACATTACTGACGAAGTACTGCGCTACTTGTTGGTAAAGACTGATGAAAAGACTCGTCAGGCATTGGCAGAGCAGCGCGAGCGATCTGAGAAGATGGCCGTTGAAGCCGCTGAAGCTGACGCATAATTATCGCAAATGATATCGATAATAAACCTATAATAAGGAGGGTAACACTATGGCACGAAGTATCAATCAAGTCATTTTGATGGGAAGATTGACCCGTGATCCTGAGCAGCGCACGACAACGTCAGGAAGGACGGTTGTGAGCTTTTCTATCGCGGTGGATCGCCAAACACAAGATGATCAAGCTGATTTCTTTGATGTCACTGCATGGGAAAAGCTCGGTGAGTTGGTTATGCAGTATCTATCAAAAGGCCGACGCGTATTGGTACAAGGACGCCTTCGCCAAGACAGCTGGGAAGACAAGGAAACTGGCAAGCGACGTTCACGAATTGAAGTGGTTGCCTCTGACGTGACCTTCCTGGATGGGCCAAGTGGCGACACCGGTGGCTCAACGGCAAATATATCAACGAAAGAAGAAGTAGTGACGGAAATTGACGATAAACCAATTGATTTATCAGAAATTCCGTTCTAACAAGGAGTAGAAAATGGCTAAACGACAAAAAAAGGATACACCAAGTGTATTTGACTACCGAGACGTAAAGACGTTGCAACGATACACCAACGTGTACGGTCAAATTGAATCAATTGCAAAAACTGGTTTGACTGAGAAACAGCAGCGAAGCCTGGCGGTTGCTATCAAGCGCGCCCGCCACTTGGCATTGTTGCCATTCGTGACACACGGCTAATTTGGGACATTTTTCGGCGCACCAAAGGATGTGGCGCGCCGACCAACAGTTCTAAAGATGAAATAAAGGAGCAAGGATGTACCAGCCAACAGATTTAAAAAAAGGAACGATTTGCCAAATAGACGGTAAGCCATATCGCGTGGTTGAATATGGACAGAAGGTGATGGGCCGCGGCGGATCGATTGTTAATGTGAAATTGAAAAACTTGATTGACGGCAGTGTTATCCCGAAAACCTTCAAGGGGCAAGAGAAGATTGAGTCAGCTGAGGTGACCAATAAAACTGTTCAATATTTGTACCGTGATGGTGAGACATTTTACTTTATGGATCCTGAGAGCTTTGAACAATTTGAATTGGGTGCAGCAATTGTTGATTCAGCGGCTGACTTTTTGAAGGAAGGTGACTCATTGAGCTTGCAGTTTTTTGATGAGCGAGTCATCAACGTAGAGCTACCAAAAAACCTATACTTGGAAGTGACGTATACTGAAGATGTTGTGAAGGGTGATACGACATCGAGCGTATTGAAAGATGCGACACTGGAAACTGGATTAGTGATCAAGGTGCCAGCATTCATCAAACAGGGGGATATTGTTAATGTCGATACAACAACTGGTGAATATAGGGAAAGAAAAAAGTAGAGAACTGAGGAAATACCTCACGCTACAGGTGAAGATTATACGTCTTCGAATGCGTCGTTTTTGTAAAAGATGTCATCAAGACTCATCGTTGAGATGGGTCTTTTATGGTGGTGTTAGTTTTTGTTTAATCTGTCTGTTGTCTGTGGTTGTTCAGATGAGCTTTCCTGGGGATCGCTTGACCAGTAGGGTGTACATGATGGGACGGAGTGTTAGCTGGTGGACGCGCAATGATATTGAGAAATTAGCGAAAGATAGTACCCCGCAGACGCAACTGCAATTTGTGACAAGAAATGGTAAGCAAGCAGCTTCCGTAGACAATTTTGGCGGCACAGTGTGTAGTCATTGCGTTGCCGACAAGGCGTTGGACTATCCATGGTGGCAGCGATTGATACCGTTTAGTTTATGGTGGCGTTCGGTCGAGGTTAACAATGCTGAAGTGAAATTTGATGAAAGTGCGTTGGAGGCGAAGGTGGCTGAATATGGTGATAGCTTAACATTGCCGCCAGAAAATGCACGAGTAGAGATTCAGAATGACAAGGTGGTGGTTGTAGCAGAGAAAGCTGGTCGTGAACTGCAAAGTGCCGAGGCGCGTCAGGCGATAGCTTCGACCCAGTATTCTTTGGGTGACAAGACTGAGATACACATGAAGGGTAAACGTTTGTCTGCTAAAGTGACGGAAAAACAGCTGCAAGAGCTACGCTCTCGTGTTGAAAAGATTTTGCAGCGAAATGTCACCGTGGAATTTGAAGGTAAGGCAGTCAAAGTTGACAAATCAACCATAGCAAAGCTTTTGTCTTTCATCGAAGATGGGCATAATGTTCCAAAAATAGCACTAAACCAAGCGAAATTGACCGAGTTTTTGGAACAGTCATTTGGCAGAGTAGTTAATAAACCAGCTGGTAAAACCGTTATTCATATGCATGACGGCACAGAGACGAAACGTGAGAATGGGGCGCCAGGCCGGGGCATCGATGTTGCGCAAATGACGACAAAAGTACAAGAGGTGCTGCTTGTTACAGAGGAAAAAGATAGTAAAATTGCCTTACTTGCTAAACAGTTGCCGCCACAGCCAGTATATAAAGAAACTTTCTCCCATTCGGCACTGGGACTGCAGGCTTATGTCAATTCATTGGCGCGTGATCATGATATTCGCCTGACAGTCAGCCAAGTGTCTGGCGAAAACTGGAGTGCTCAGGTGCACGGCGGTGAGCCTAGTGTGTCGGCCAGTACCTACAAATTATATATAGCTATGATTTTGATGGATAAAATTGACAATAACCAGTTGGCTATGAATGATAAAATCGGCGGGGCATCTGTGCAAGAATGTATAACGCGGATGATCGTGAACTCGGATAATGCGTGTCCAGAGGCAACTATAGCACAATATACCGCTAGCGGTATCACTGAATATTTGCGTGAGGGCAAAGGTTTTAAGGAGACGTCATTTAGGGGTTCCTACGTGATGACATCGACTAATGATTTAGCGAAGATTTTGAAGGGAATTGATGACGGCACCTTAGTCAGAGGTAGCCACCGTGACTTCTTGTTGGGCTTGATGCAGCGACAGGTGTATCGCCAGGGTATACCGGCTGGTAGTGGCGGCACAGTGCAGGACAAGGTTGGTTTTTTGGAAGGCTACCTGAATGATGCGGCTATCGTGACTCATCCGAAAGGTAAATATGTTATGTCGATCATCACCAAGGGTCAGTCATGGGGTAAGATAGCTGAGATAACTCGTAAGCTTGAGGATATTATGTATGGCGGTTAAGGAGCGGCTTGACAAAGAGCTGGTTGCTCGAGGCCTGGTTGCTAGTAGATCGCAGGCTGAAAATTACATTCGCCTCGGTGATGTTGTGGTTGACGGAAAGGTGGTGCAAAAGCCAGGTTATATGGTGGGGGAGCAGTCCCTGATTACACTGTCGCCACGTGAACGATATGTAAGTCGTGCGGGATTGAAACTAGCGAGTGTCGCTTCAGTCTTGGGTGTTAGGTTTACTGACCGAATCGTGCTGGATGTTGGCAGTAGTACCGGCGGGTTTACTGATTATGCGCTGAAACATGGTGCTAAAAAAGTATATGCAGTTGACGTTGGGACTGATCAGTTGCATCCAGATTTGCGGCGCGACTCAAGGATAGAATTGCACGAAAAAACTGATATTCGGGATTTTGTGCCAGACAAAGCACCGGATATTGTGCTGATCGATGTGTCATTCATCAGTTTACGGCAGATTTTACCGCATCTTGCGAGTATTTGTCAGGACACGACGCTAATTGTTGCTATGGTTAAACCGCAGTTTGAAGCTGCGCGTCAGCAGCTGGGTAACAGTGGCGTCATCAAAAATGATACAATTCGGCGGCAGATTTTGCGTGATTTTGAGGAGTGGTCAGCAAAATTGTTCGTGACGGTGGACAAGGCTGATAGTGCCGTGGCTGGAGCTCGCGGTAATCGTGAGCGATTTTATGCACTAAAAGTAGCTAAATCAGCTAGACGTTAAATCTAAATTCAACCACATCATCAGGTTGCATGACGTAGGTTTTACCTTCGGTCCGTATCTTGCCAGCAGCGCGGGCGGCGGCTTCAGAGCCAGCGCTAACGAGGTCGTGATAGTCGACCACTTGAGCGGCGATGAAGCCTCTTTCGAAGTCAGTGTGAATAACGCCAGCAGCTTGTGGCGCCGTCCATCCTTTGTGGATGGTCCAGGCGCGAACTTCTTTAGGCCCAGCGGTTAAGTAGCTTTGCAGGCCGAGTGTATCATACGCAGCATGGATCAATTGCATGAGTCCAGTTTCCGTGACACCATAGCTTTCCAGTAGTTCGCCAGCTTCTTCAGGTGATAACCCCTTCAGTTCTTCTTCCAGCTTGGCGCTCAAGAACAAAGCTTTGGCAGGCGCTACCAGGGAAGTGAGTTCTGATTGTAGGGCAGTATCGGTTAGTCCCGCCTCGTCAACATTGAATGCATAAATAACTGGTTTGGCGGTCAGCAGGTGGAGATCTTGAATCAATTCTGTGTTCAAGTCGGCTATTGAAGATAGCGGTACACCAGACTGCAGTTGTTCTAGTAGTGTTTGTAGATAGGCGACCTCTTCGCGAGCTGCCGGGCGGGCTTTGGCTTCTTTCTGTAGCCGTGGCAATCGATTTTCTATGGTTTGAATATCTGCCAAGATTAGCTCGGTGTTGATGATGTCAATGTCAGCTTTGGGGTTGACTGGTGCTTCATCATGGCGCAAAATGGCGTTATTTTCAAAAGCACGAACCACATGCACAATTGCGTCACATTGCCGGATGTTTGCTAAAAACTTATTACCCAAGCCTTCACCCTTAGAGGCGCCCGCCACTAAACCAGCAATATCTACAAAGGTGACCGTAGCTGGCAGAATTTTCTCTGAGCCGTATAATTTTGCTAAAACCTCCAGCCGTTTGTCTGGCACCGGAACAATTCCCGTGTTTGGCTCAATCGTCGCAAAAGGGTAGTTTGCCGCTAAAATATCGTTGTTTGTTAATGCATTAAAAGTGGTTGACTTGCCGACATTGGGGAGCCCCACGATACCAATAGATAAACTCATGAGCTTATTATACCATCACTGATGGTTGCAAGGATAGCGTAGCTGTATTAGAATAAGCAGTATGAAGAAAGTGATTATATGGGGTATTATATCAGTAGTGGTCGTGGTGGCTATTGTCGTCGCTGGCGTAAAGAGCGGGTTTGTTTACCTCGGTTTTAAGCAACCACAACAAGTGGTGAAAACACCGTATATGATATGTGGTAAAGATATGATTGACCGGTATAACAAAATCCGTCAGGATACCGACTTGTCAATTGATGAAGTAGCCAAGAAAAAACATAGCGAAGAAATGAAGCAGTTTGTCGATGATGTGAAGGCAAAGAAGGATTATGACAAGGATCCAACCTGTGCGTTCATGGCTTTGGCATATCCGTTTTACTACACGCGGGATGTAGCTGCAGCAAAAAGTGGCTATGAAGCCCTTGAAAAAGCAGTGAACAATTCTGGTGTATATGTAGACCATCGAGTTAATGACATTATTACCCTTGATGCCATAAAGAATATTGTGGGCTCACATGATAAGCAGGGTGATCAGAGGCGGGGAGACTAAATGAATCGGCGGTGGGCGTTTGCTTCATTGGTCTTGGTGGGCGCCATGGCCTCAGCGTTGTTTTTGACAAACGATGCTCATGCGGCACGTCCAGCATATAACAACTCAGAGATAGATGCCTGGAACAATTATTTGAGATACAAGGTTTGTGGACAAGGAGCCCTGTGGTTTAATGATAAAGATGGAAACTATGGTCCATCAAATGATTGGGAACGAGGATATTATTCAACTGGTGTCCAGGCTGTCGCTCATGACCAGCAGTATATCACCATTTATCTTCATGGATCGGCGGTAATGGTTGGATGCGAGGGCGATCCCTTTTATGCTACGTTTATTCAGTCACTATCATCAAGATTAACTATTCATGGCACCAATCTTTTCCGTGGACGTGGTGATGCCAGTGGCTGGACGTCAATTGGAGGGTCGTTGCCAGCTACTCTGGATATTAGAAATATTGCCACCCCCGGTGACCCGAATGGACAGGTTGTATACCTGACATTTCGGCGTTGTGGTGACTTCAAAGAGAATGGATCGCTTGATCGATGTCGAGCAGAAACGTTACCGGTCAGGATAATCCGCCAAGCAGCTCCATGGCGTGCAGAGGGAGAGAGTTATATTCGTCGCGAAACAGCGGCGAACCGAAATGTTGATCGGGATTGGCAGAAAGCAACGTTATTTGCTAAACCGGGTGAGACTATTGGTTTTACTCACCGACTGGCTATGCGTGACGCAAATGCTAATCAACAAATTCGCCATACCATTAGGGGGCATAATTTGCCGCGAAGTCCGCACATTAGTGCTTCGGAAGATGCTAGCGTGATTGACTTTGGCTGGTCCAGCCCACCGTTACGAAGAGATACCTTTATTCAACACTATGGTCCATACTCTGGTGCAAAGAACCCCTGGAATGTCATGAGATATACTGTTAAAGCAAGTGATGCGGGAAAAAATATCTGTCAACGAATTGAATGGGCACCAGCTAGCTACAAGGGTGGTGTTGCTGGCTCAAACTACGCGTGTGCTGTCGTGCCATATGAATACACTTTGAGACCATCAATTGATGTTGCTTCAACAACAATTATGCTAGGACAAAAGAAGGTCTCTGGAGTGCAGGGATCGATATATAATAGCGGACCGACACGCTCCAAACCAACTCGTAGTGCGGTAGTGCGGTTTGTGGCAAAGGCGGGTAATACCATTGCTGAATCTGGTGATAATGTAAAGATGTCTATTGAGAATCCATGTGAATTAGCAGCTCACATTGCCGCAAAACATGGCGTGACAATTTCTGGTGCTTGTAAAGACCTTTACAAAGATGGCTCGGATCGAGACTTTCCAGTCAATCAAACCATGATTCATTCGTCTGACGATGATATCAATGGATTGCCGGTCCAGTCGGGCGATAGGGTTTGTTATGCAACGGTAGTTGCTGCTTATAAACAAGAGGTTGGTAAAGAAACGTCATCATACGCTGTGAAGTGTGTGGTTGTCAGTAAAAAACCAAAAGTTCAGTTCTGGGGTGGTGATGTTAGGGCTGGCGTATCATTTGGCGGAGCGACAAGTAAGGGATTGGTGCAGACTAGTATGACAATTCTAGATGATAAACGGTATGGATCATGGGCAGAATATGGCATCCTGTCGCCACAAAACATTATTTCTGCTTCGGGGGCTGGATTGTCTGATGGTGGTCCAGCTGGTGGTCTGGCGCGTGAATATAACGCCTTAACATTCCGTAACACTAAAACGCCATATGGACAATTTGGTCGCCTCACAGGATACAATTACCCGGCTATCAAAGGAACAGACAGTGGCTCTATAAAGATCGGTGACGGACAGTTATCTGGCAATGCAGAATACCGTGCAGCGCAAGTAGAGATTACTGGCGGTACGGTGAAGACTGGTGTATACATCACGGTATATGGGCGAACAGTGCGAATCACCGGTGATATTACCTATGCAAACGGCCCGCTATCAAGTGTCGGGTCTATTCCACAACTCATCATTCGAGCAGACCATATCATCATAGAGCCAAATGTGCAGCGTGTCGATGCCTGGTTGCTGGCCAACAAGACTGTCAGTACCTGTGCTGAAGCCAAGAATGGCAAGGGTTGGCCAGAATCAGATCTGTTAGCAAGTGGGGCTTGCGATAAGCAACAGCTCCGTGTTAACGGACCAATTGTTACCGGGTCGCTCTATCTGCGGCGTACGCACGGTTCTGATCAGACTGATTTTGGCAAGCCTGCAGAGATTTTGAACTTGCGACCAGATGCGTATTTAGCAAATTATGGACGTTCACGTGATTCGGGCGCAATCCAGACTATGTATTCCCGTGAACTACCGCCACGTTTTTAACGTTTTGTTTTACAAATATAACAAGCTTATGTATAATGAGAGGTGATATGAAATTCTCAAAAGGGTTGGGCGACTTCTTCGGACTAGACATCGGTACAAACGCGGTGCGGGTTGTTCAGTTGGGCCGCAGTGGTTCAGGCTGGAACTTGATGCATTATGGTTATGCACCAGTTGATAGCAAGATATCAAGCAGTGACTCACCAGAGGCGAAGCGCCGTTTGGGTGAAGTTATCATGACTGCCGTTGGGCAAAGTGGCATCAAAACCTCAAATGTTGCCATCGGGTTGCCTTCGAGTAAAACCTTCAGCACTATCATCGATGTGCCAAAAGTGTCTGACCAAGAGCTGCGCGCAACCATGAAATATCAGGTGGAGCAATATATTCCAATGTCGATTGACGATGCAAAGGTTGACTGGGCGTTGCTCGGTGACAGCTTGCGAACGCAAAACCAGTACGAAGTGTTGTTGACTAGCACAGCCAAATCATACGCTGAAAGTAAATTGGAGTTCGTAGAAGGTCTAGGTTTTAATGTTATCGCTGAGGAGCCAGACCCGATAGCAATGGTTCGCTCATTGACGCCATCTGACAATCAAGACGTCAAATTGATCCTCGATATGGGTGAAATCTCTACTGATTTAGCCGTGGTATATGGCACAACACCTCGGTTGGTACGTACGGTGCCAACAGGCCTACAGTCACTGGTGCGGTCAGCAGTACAGAACTTGAGCGTCCAAGAAGACCAGGCGCGGCAATTTATTTTGAAGTTTGGTTTGGCGCCAGATCGCCTGGATGGTCAGGTGCTCCGAGCGATTGATATGGTTTTGGACAATTTTGCTTCAGAAATTGTCAAATCAATCACTTTTTTCCAAACGCGTTACACGAGCTTGCAGGTTTCTGGCATATTATTGTCTGGATTTGGCGCAGCTATCCCGCAGATGGATCAATACATTTCCTCAAAGGCTGGCCTCAACGCTGTTATTGCTAATCCGTGGCAACGTGTTTCGATGTCGCAGAATGATCAGCAGCAGTTGGCTCCAGTAGCCTCTGAGTTTGCAACAGTCGTTGGGTTAGCGCAAAGGAGTAATCTCGGATGATTGAAATCAACTTGATCCCAGATGTTAAGCGCGAATTACTACGCATTCGCATGATGCGCAACGCGGTCATATCAATGTCGATATTGGTAGGCATCGTGTCTATTGCTATCGTCGTGTTTTGTGCAGTTGTTTTAGGTGGTCAACTAGCGTTTGAACTCAAGCAAGACAGTGATATAAAGAGCAAATATGGTGAATTGTCACAAATTAGTGATTTGGACAAGACCGTAACGTTGCAGCAGCAGTTGGGGCAGATCGATCGATTACATAATGACAAAAAGATTAATTCACGGCTGTTATCTCTGATAAGCGCCATCAACCCGCCAGCACCAAATAATGTACAGATATCAATGGCGCGCCTTAACCCAGGAGAAAAGACAATTACCCTGGAAGGTTCAGCCGTCAATGGTTTTGCGGCGCTGGAAGTTTTGAAGAAGACATTGACCAGCACCAAGGTGAAAAAGGGTAATGCCGAGGGTGACGGTGTGCCACTAGCAAGTGATATGAAAGCTGGTGAAACAACATTTGGCGAGAATGCCGAAGGTAAGAAGGTGTTGCGCTTTGCCTTTACTTTCACCTATCCTGATGACCTATTTGCACATTCAAAAGAAACGATTTCAATCATTACGCCGACCAGCAAGACAAACGTGACAGATTCACGCTTAGGTGTACCAGAGAGTCTCTTTAGCCGTAGTGAGTCAACTGAACAGAAGAAGGAGAATCAATAATGCCCTCAGGTGAGCAAGATGTGGCAATTCGCAAACGCCAACAGATAGATTCTTCAAAAAAGACAATGTTCTTTTTTGTGGCGGGTGCTGCCTTTTTGACAGGTGTTGCACTGGTGGTGTCGATATTCCTGATACAACAGATTATTTTCCATTCTAAAGTCATTGCTACAAAAAATGGTACCGTGAGTACCTTACATAGCAATATCTCTAACGCCAAAGAGCTAAAGGATAATATCAGAGTATTAGAGACAAATGATGCGCTCAAATCAGTAAAGTCGAGCGATGACAGTAGTCCACTACAAACTATTTTGGACGCACTACCAGCTGAGCCAAATGCTGATGCCCTGGGTGCCGCTTTGCAACAAAAATTCATTGGCGCAGTGCCAGGTCTGACACTGGAGAGCCTAACGGTAGACGCAGCCTCTGCCAGTGAAGGGGAGTCTAACTCAGAGTCAGCACACAAGTTTAACCTTTCAGTTAGCGGCGCACCTGATAAGCTGAAAGAATTGATGGAGCGTTTTGAGAAATCAATTCGTGTCATTGAAATCACTGCCATGGAAATTCAAGCGGGTGATGGCAAGGTGGTTCTCAACGTACAAGGCAAAGTTCCATACAATCCAGCGCAGGCAATTACACTTGAAAATAAGGTGGTAAAACCATGAAAAAAACAGATATAGCAATGATTATTTTAGTAGCAAGTTTGGGCGTGATTGTCGCGTATGTGGTGGCGTCTAACCTGTCATTTCTGAAGTTACCAGACAGTGGCATAAAAGTACAAACGATTCGCAAAATTTCATCAGACGTAACGCAACCGAGCAAAGATATTTTTAACGATAAAGCGATCAACCCTACCGTTGAAGTGATTGTTGGTGGCGAAAACGGATAAGGGGTTAGCAACATGGCGCTGCTAACAGATGAAATACAGGAAAAACTCATCAAGCTTTTGATTGATGAGGGTCTTGTTGAAAAGAGAATTTTAGATGACGCAGAAAAGCGGGCAAAAAAAGAAGATAAGCCGCTTTTTTCGCTGTTGACCGAAGAAGGTGTCATCGACAATGAGCTTCTGACGCACGCGGTGGCTCAAGTTTCAGGCGTACCATACGTCAATTTGAGTAATAGCTTCATCGATCAGAATATCTTATCTCTGCTGCCGGCTGAAGTGGCGGAGCGTTTCATGGCGGTTCCGTTGGCTGAAGTTCAAAATCGCCTAGCAGTCGCTATGATTGACGCCAATAACGTCCAGGCTGTCGACTATTTGGCAAATCGTATCCAGCGTCCGCTAAAGGTATTTATGGCATCTGAGGATAGCGTCAGGCATGTCCTGGGCCAATACAAGGCCGATTTGTCGACGGTGAGTGATGCTGCTCAGGTATCACAAGAGGAAGCAGCTATTGAATCAGCAACCGAGATCAAGACTATCGTCCAGGACTCTCCAATTTCGCGCGCATTAAGCACTATTTTAGAGTATGCCGTAAAAAGCCATGCTTCTGATGTGCACATAGAACCACTGGAAAAAGCCCTGAAGATTCGTTGTCGTGTTGACGGTGTGCTCAGGGAGGTCATGCAGCTGCCAAAAAGTATTGAGCCAGCGCTCGTGAGCCGTATAAAGATTTTATCCAGCTTGAAAATTGACGAGCACCGCATCCCTCAGGACGGTCAGTTTGCAGTGAATGTAGCTGGTAAGGCGGTCGACTTGCGTATAGCAATATCACCGGTGGTTTGGGGTGAGCAGGTGGTGATTCGTCTGCTTGATAAGACGGGAAATTCGTTTGATTTGGAAGATATGGGTTATGCGGGCCGAGCCCTGCGCAGCATCCGAAAAGGAATTAAGCGGCCAAACGGTATGATTTTGACATCTGGTCCGACAGGTTCTGGTAAATCCACGAGTTTGTACGCTTTGATCAAGGAAATTAAAGACGACTCAGTCAATATTGTGACACTGGAAGACCCTGTGGAGTATAAAATGGACGGTGTCAATCAGATTCAGGTGAACACTGAGGTTGGGCTGACGTTCGCTTCGGGGTTACGTTCTATCTTGCGTCAAGACCCAGATGTGGTGATGGTGGGTGAGATTCGTGACGCGGAAACGGCTAACTTGGCGGTTCAGGCGGCACTAACGGGACATTTGGTGTTTTCAACACTGCACACCAACTCAGCAGCCGGTGTGTTGCCGCGTTTGTTGGATATGGGAATTGAGCCATTTTTGATCGCTAGTACCGTGAACACGATTATCGGTCAGCGCCTGGTCCGGCGAGTTGCCCCGAAACACGATGCTTATCAGTCTTCACCTCTGGAGACGCAAACTATTCAATCAACGATTGGACATTTGTTACCGCAATCACGAGAACAAGTTGTGCCATATGCTCAAGACTTGGGATATAAAGACTTGCCGCTGGCTGGTCAACAATCATACACGCTAGTGAGAGGTCGGGACACTCCTCAGTCACCGCGAGGCTACTTGGGACGTGCTGGTTTATATGAGGTGATGGATGTGACAGAGGAGATCCAAAACTTGATCGTCAAACAAGCAACCTCAGCAGAGATTCAGCGAATGGCGGTTCAACAGGGGATGATTACGATGCGTCAGGACGGATATTTGAAGGCTTTGAGTGGCATTACGACACTGGAAGAAGTTAATCGTGTTGCAGCAGACACAGCATAAAAAAAGGGGGAATTATGAATAATCAAGAGCTAAGAATTGAACTGTTACTGGAAGATGTGGTTAAGAAGCGTGCATCTGACCTCCATATTCAAGTGGGTCTGCCACCAATGCTGCGTATCGATGGGCGTTTGATGCCAGTAGCTGGTACTATGCCACTTGATGAGGCGGCGGTCGAACGTTTGGTGTTCCAAATTTTGGATGAAGATCAGCGCCAGATCTTGTTGAAAGACAAAGAGTTTGACTTTAGCTTCGCGTTTGGTACATTGGGGCGATTTCGTGTGAATGCCTTCCATGAAAGAGGTAATTTGGCAGCTGCGCTGCGTTTGATTCCAAATGAAATCAAATCAGCCACCGAGCTGGGCATGCCGCCGATCGTCAATAGTTTTGCTGACTTTCCGCGAGGCTTGGTGTTGGTGACAGGTCCAACAGGTTCTGGTAAGTCGACAACCCTGGCATCATTGATTGACAAGATCAACTCAGAAAAGTCACATCACATCATCACTATTGAAGACCCAATTGAGTTTACTCACAAATCCAAGCAATCAGTCGTTGTGCAGCGAGAAGTTCACTACGATACTTACTCATTTTCAGCGGCCTTGCGATCCAGCTTGCGTCAGGACCCAGATGTGGTGCTGATCGGTGAGATGCGTGACTTGGAAACTATTTCCGCAGCCATTACCATTGCCGAAACAGGACACTTGGTGTTTGCAACCCTTCACACCAACTCGGCTGCCCAGTCGATTGACCGTATGATTGACGTATTTCCACCACACCAACAGCCACAAATTCGCGCACAGCTCAGTAATATCTTGATGGCTATTTGTTCGCAGCGCTTAGTGCCAGCCATCGGTGGTGGTCGTGTGGTGGCGGCAGAAATCCTCATCGCTAACCCAGCAGTGCGTAACATCATCCGTGAAGGCAAATCTCACCAGCTAGACGCAGTGATCCAGACCGGTGCCGAGCAGGGCATGCAGACCATGGACCGAACTCTGGCAAATCTCGTGCAGAATGGTACGATTACCTATGATAGCGCACGTGAATTCGCAGTTGATTTGACGGAATTAGAAAGGTTATTGCGAGGATAATATATGAAAAAATACGCCTACGAAGCCAGGGATAGCGCTAGCAATAAAATAGTCAAATCAGTGGTTCAGGCTGAGAGTGAGCATGCGGCTGCGCGTTTGCTGACAGACCAAGGTTTTGTGCCACTAAAAATTGAGCTTGAGGACGATAAGTCAAATTTGATTGATAGGATATTGGGCCGTATCACATCCAAAGATAAAATATTGTTCACTCGTCAGTTGTCGACGTTGATTGGTGCAGGATTGCCATTGTCACAAAGTATGCGTACGGTGTTGGAACAAACGTCCAATAAGCGCATGCAGGGCATCGTTCAAGAAGTGATCGCTGATATTGAAGGTGGTAAGCAGCTGTCTGACGCCTTTTCAAAACACCCTGAAGTGTTTGATAAGCTATTCATTGCCTTGGTTTCAGCAGGTGAGGCCTCTGGAACGTTGGATGAAGCGCTGAAACGAGTAGCAAACCAGCAGGAAAAAGATGCGGCAATGATGCGTAAGGTTAAGGGCGCTTTGACATACCCATCAATCGTCCTAGTGGTGATCGTCATGGTGGTTGGTTTTATGACGGTTTCGGTTGTACCACAGGTCAAAGGTCTATACAAAGACGTTGGACGAGAACTGCCAATTTTGACGCAAGTGATGGTTAGTATCGCTGATTTCTTCATCAATTTCTGGTGGCTATTAGCTATTTTACTGGGATTTGGCATTTATTTCTTCGCTCAGTACTTGCGAACAGAGGCGGGTATTCACATGAAGGATAAGTTTAAGCTCAATGTGCCGTTGTTTAAAGGCATGTTCCGTAAGCTCTACATGGCGCGGTTTACTCGAACCGGACAGACGCTATTGTCAACTGGTGTGCCAATGCTTGATATGCTAAAAATCGCTGCAGACGGTGTCAATAACGTTATTGTCAGCGAGGAAATTATGCGCGCTGCCGACAAGGTGAAGGGCGGAAAGGCGCTGTCCCTGTCGCTGAAAAGTGAGGAATATATCTTGGAAATGGTGCCTCATATGATCAAAATTGGAGAGCAATCAGGTAAGGTTGATGAAATGATGGGCAAAACAGCTCAGATTTATGAAAATGAGCTTGATGAGGAAATTAAAGCCATATCCACCGCCATTGAGCCAGTATTGATGGTGTTTTTGGCTATTGTAGCAGCTGGTATGGTGGGAGCCATTTTGTTCCCAATCTATAGTCTGGTTAACCACGTAGGAATCTAGACAACGTGCTAGTTACCGTGTATTATAAGGATAAGCACTACCGCTAACATTAGTAATAGATCATAGAAAGGTGGAAACTTTATGATCAACACACAAGATAAAAAAGGCTTTACGATCATAGAAGTGGTATTGGTTCTGGGTATCGCAGCACTGATATTCCTGATGGTCTTCATCGCTGTTCCAGTACTAAACCGTAACCAGCGTGACACGGCTCGTAAAAACGACTTGAGCCTTGTTTCAACTGCAGTTACTAACTACTCCAATGCTAACCGTGGCGCGTGGCCAGGCACTGAGAAACTCCGATCATTTTTGGGTACAGATCTGTCAAAATACACCAACAAAGATCACGTGTCAGTTGACAGTAAAAAGAATTCAGTTACTGTTAGCGACACCGAAATTCAGGTTGTTACTGGCATGAAATGTGGTGAAAGCTCTAAGGAGAAACAGGAATTAGAACCTGGTACTTCACGGCAGTTTGCGGTCGTGGTACTGCTTGAGGGTGGCCCAACTCACTTCTGCCAAGACAGCGGTGCGTAAAAATCAGATCAATTACAGCAGCCTCGTCATCAACAGAGGCTGCTTTTTTTTGCTATTTCTGCTACCATAAGAGGTATGGACAGTTGTATTATGATCATGATGACCGTAGGGATTGGATTGTTAGGGGCGGTTTTGGGTAGCTTTGCGGGGGCGCAAGTGTGGCGACTGCGCGCCTGGCAGCTCAAACAAGACAAGGCTGCTGGTGAAAAAATAGATGCCGCCGAGTGGAAAAAACTCAAGCCTCTCGTTGGCAAAAAACTCAAACAAGACCGTTCACAGTGTCTGTCGTGCCACCATGAGTTAATCTGGAAGGATCTAATTCCAGTTGTCAGCTGGCTACGGTTTGGTGGCAAATGTCGGTACTGTAAGGCGAACATTGGCTATACTGAACTTTTGTTAGAACTTGGTCTGGGGGCTTTGTTTGCGCTTTCAGTATGGTTCTGGCCAGAGTCGTTCTCTGATCTGGGGTTATTGCGGGTAGTTGTGTGGCTGTCAGCTTTGGTACCATTAACAATATTGTTCGTTTACGATCTAAGATGGTCCATTTTGCCTGATATTGCCATGTGGCCATTCGTTGCGTTGGGCGGTATTTTTGTAGCTACACGGTTTATAACCTCTTCGGACATCGTCGGCCTTTTGATGACACTCAGTGGAGCGGTAATTATTTTGAGTGGGCTATACCTTGTACTATACGCTATTTCCAAAGGTGAGTGGATCGGGTTTGGGGACGTCAAGCTCGGTCTTGGTTTGGCGTTGTTTTTGGCTGATTGGAAACTAGCATTTTTATGTCTCTTTGCAGCCAATCTCCTTGGTACCCTGATGGTGCTGCCTGGGATGGTACGGGGAACACTAGACCGTAAGGCTAAGGTACCGTTTGGGCCGCTTTTGATAGTTGGATTTTTACTGACCTGGTTCATTGGTCCAGAAATTATCCGTGGATTATTCCCGCTCATATGATGGCTAAAGAAACCGCTTATGCTATACTAGAAATATGCGACGACAGGGTGGCTTTACTGTAATTGAAGTAACAATGTTTCTAGCAATCTCCGGCACCATGGCGATTGCGTTGTTAGCTGGTATCGGCGTAGCCATTCAGCGCCAACAGTATCGCGACGCTGTCCAGTCTTACGCTAATTTTTTAACCGAACAGTACTCAAAGGTTATTAGTATAGAAAATGATCGACAGCCGACAGATCCGTGTCCTATTCCGGGAGCTAGTGTCAATGGCTATCGGGGGCAGTCAAACTGCGTGATAGTAGGGCGCTATATCATTGGCGACGATCAGGGTAGAAGCTTCCGCGTGAAGCTAATTTATGCGTTGCTTGGGGCTGATGGAAAAACCTGGTCATATCGGTCGTCCAATAATAATGTCGCCGAATATCAGACCAACTGGAGTGTAAAAACAGCGCTTGTTGAGCCAGCTGGCGGCGGTTTGTCGGTTGCTATGATCCGCAATCCTGCCACTGGAGAATTGGCGATACGCTCAGATTCACGCACCTATCCAGATGATAAAATCAGTGAACTATTGACGAGCAGAGGCGACGCGACCTATGAAGTTTGTATCTATGATGAAAAATGGTTCGCTCCAGAACGTTTGTCGGTCTTTATCGGTGCGCGCGCTGGATCCAGTGAAGCATTGACGGTTAAGGGGGCGGGAAATGCGTGTAAAGCGCTGTAAGCATCAGGTTGGAGATACCTTGATTGAGGTCATGCTGGCGACTGCTGTTTTTAGTGCGGTTGCTGTCGGTTGTCTGACGGTGATGAATCGGGGACTGTCTATAGCTCAGCAGTCTCTTGAGTCAACACTGGTTCGCCAGCAGATTGACGCGCAAGCAGAGATGCTCCGTTTTGTGCATAACAATTCCCACAAGGGCGATGCTGCCATGGCTGAGCTATGGAAGAACTTGCCCAAAAAAGATGCTGCAAATGAGATCCTAAATGTCGACACTTGCCCAGACCACTTTGGTGACGGTGAATTTGCACTGCGCTCGCGCAGCGATGTTCTTAGTCGAGTATCGTCGTATATGCCAGCTCAAGTGTATGCCAAACAAGAGGGTGATGTTTCATACGGTATTTCTGTGCAATTGGTGCATGTCACCGGTGGATCTGCCTACGATGCGTATATTCAGGCTTGTTGGTACGCGCCAAGTCAGCCAAGGCCTGTGACGATAGGAACGATTGTGAGGTTATATGCACCAGAGAAGAGCTAATTCAGGATTTACCTTAGTAGAGCTGATGTTGGCGATGGCATTTGTATCAGTATTGCTATTGTCTGTTGCTATGGTCGCTGTTCAGGCTGGCAAAATATATAACCGCGGTACCGTCATGAAGACAGTTAATCAGTCGGGTAGAACGATTAGTGATGTCATTCGTCGAGACTTTCTACAGAGTAGCGCCACGAAGATTGTCAACTCAGCCAACCCGGTTATTTTAGTCCGTGAATCTGGGTCAGTTAGAAGCGGTCGTGTATGCTTGGGTCAATATTCCTACGTTTGGAACATGGCTTCCGCGATTGATGATCCAGTGATTCGCCGGAGTGGCAGTGGAGTTGTTCGCTCTAATGGTCAGGCTATTAACCTAGCACGAGTATTGGATGAAGATGCTGCGTTGTGTCAATCGACCTCAGGTTCATATCCGATGGACATCGAGTCAGAGCGAGTTACACATTTGCTGCGGCCTATTGATGGCACTGATGTAGCCATTGCCGTGCATGATTTTACGGCGTCTCGCGTTACGTCAGCTAATAATTCAGAGGCACTGTACAAAGTATCGTTCACGCTGGGGACAAGTGCTGTTGCCGAGCTGCAGGACATGGCCTGTAAGCCACCAGAAGACAACGAGGCCAATTTCAATTTCTGTGCAATTAATAATTTTGAGATGATAGTGAGGACCAATGGATAAGAGAAAAGAATCGGGCGCAGCATCTTTGTTTGCAGTCATTTTTTCGGCAATGTTATTGACCATTCTAGCAGCTGGCTTTGTGAAATTAATGCTCAAAGATCAGCAGCAAGCCATCAATAACGACTTGTCGCAAAGTGCCTATGATGCCGCGCTGGCTGGTGTGGAAGACGCAAAACGCGTGATTCGTGCGTGTCAGAAGGGCAATGCTTCGGCATGTGATGCCCTGGAAAAGAAAGATTGCAACAGTGTTCGTCAATCATCAGTATTGGGAGGTGCTGGCAATGCGCAAGAAACCTTGGTCCAAACCAACAGTTCAAACGGTAGGAAATTCGATCAGGCGTATACCTGTCTGAAGGTTTCTATGGATACTGAAGATTTCTTGTATGTCGGAGCGGAAAATAAGGTGCAATTGGTGCCGTTGCGTGCTCGGGGAGCGTTCGATAAAGTGATAATCGAGTGGTTTAATAAGGAAGATAATGCCAATAAAAACGTGGCGTTGGCCGATGTTCACAATGGCGATATTAGCCTACCAGAAAAGGCTACTTGGAGTACTCAAGCTCCAGCTGTTTTGCGTGCTCAGGTTATTACACCAGGCAATAATTTCACCATAGATAGCCTAGATTCTTCGTCGGCATCGCAGGCGGTCTTCTTGCGCCCTAACGGTATCGTTTCAGGGGTGCCAGCGGTAGAAAATGTAGTGCACAAGGGCTCATTACGCCGCGCTACTGATACGCCAACGACTCGCAACGAACCAACAGGGGTATTATGTTCTAAGGATTTTGCACATCCTCATGGCCATTCATGTAGAGCTATTATTGAGCTTGATGAGGTGAGCCCAGAGGCCAGCGCAAATGCTTTTCTAGCGATAAATCATCTCTACAGGGGTGCCAATGTTCGTGTGTCCGTCATGAAAGGAACAGAACAGGTCATGCTTTATGGTGCTCAGCCGGCGGTTGACTCGACAGGGAGGGCAAATAATCTGTTCCGTCGTGTAGAAGCGCGCCTCCGACTTGGTGAGGATATATGGTATCCAGCCGGATCTGTGGAAGTATTAAATAACTTGTGTAAGGATTTCTCACTTGCTGGCAATATCGTAGAAGGTGGAGCCTGCGACTCCTAAATCTTACTGAGAAGTATCGCTGTGAAAGCGTTCATGTATGTCTTTTAAGTGTTGGTCAGTGACGTGCGTATACACCTGAGTAGTGGATATACTGCTATGACCCAAGAGTGATTGAACTGAGCGTAAATCAGCGCCATTCATTAACAAGTCCGTAGCAAAACTGTGTCTCATGGTGTGGGGGCTGACGTGTTTAGTTATCCCCGCTAGGCGAGCATAGTGTGATATCATCCGTTGAATACTACGTGCAGATAAGCGACGATAATCGCCTGATGTGGTTGGCTTGGTTGATCGCCTACTGTAGTTGAGAAAAAGAGCAGGCAGGCTATCTTGACGAGCTTGTAGGTAATTTTCGACCTGTTCAGCGGCATGTTGTGAAACAAACACTGGGCGGTCTTTTTGGCCTTTTCCGCGCACCATAAACTCTCGTCGTTTGAGGTTGATGTGATCTCGATTGAGATTGACGAGCTCCGACACACGCAGCCCGCTGGAAAAAAGTAGCTCTATGATTGCTCGGTCGCGCAAACCTTGCTCACTGTCTAGTGGTATATTGTCTATCAGATTAACCACCTCGTCGTATTGTAAAAAAGTCACCTGTTTGCGAACCGTCTTCGGCAAGATGATTTTGTCGGCAGATAATGAGGGGATATCACGCCGCGACAGATAGGTGAGAAAGCCACGCAGCGCAATCAAGTGGTAGCTCTGTGTTAAAATTGACAACGCTTTGCCATCGTTGTCATTTTTATAACGATTTAACCACAGGCGATAGCGCCGAATCATCTCTGATGTAATTTTTACTACTTCTATGTCGCCAGCAAATTCAATGAATCGTTCCAGATATAACGAATAGTTTCGGATGGTATTTTGGCTTCTACCGCCCTCTATCTCTAAATGCTCCAGGAAATCAGTTAGTGCCTCTGATACAAACATAAGCCTATTGTACGGGTATTTAGGCAGTTTATCAAATAATGGCTTTTTGCTATCATAAGACAAATACTAACGAAAGGAGCTACAATGGCAAGTAATGATGGAAAGGTTTTCTGTGGAGTTGAGCGAACACTGATTGTATTCAAACCAGACGCAGTCCAGCGGGGAATTGTGGGGGAAATTTTACAACGCTTTGAGCGAGTTGGTCTAAAGATTATTGGTGTCAAGATGGTATCTCCAGACAGGGAACATTATCAAAAACACTATGAGGGCATTGGCAAATTAGCAACTCGTCGTGGTGAAGAGACCCTCAATATTACATTAGATATGATGATGGATGGTCCAGTGATTGCCATGGTGCTCGAGGGTGTGGAAGCTGTAGCAGTGGTTCGTAAAATTGTTGGCCCAACCGAACCGAAATCTGCTGACATGGGTACAATCCGTGGTGACTACTCACACGTCAGCTTTGGTTATGCCGACTCATGCCGTAAGGGCATTCCAAACCTGATCCATGCCTCTGGCGACTCTGAAGAGGCTGTTCAAGAGATTGCCCACTGGTTTGAAGAGGCAGAATTGGTAAATTATACAACACTGAGTGAAAAATTTACTCGCTAGCGCTGGTATGTCCACAGAGTTACCGTGGTATAATAGTAATATGCCTCGGTAGCTCAACTGGATAGAGCAGATCCGTCCTAAGGATAAGGTTGTAGGTTCGACTCCTGCCCGGGGTACCATAGACTATGACAAAGAAGACTAAAACAGTTAAGGCTTTTGATGGCCAACGCGATGGCGAGGAGTTGTTGTTTGTCTTTCGTCGCCACATTATTGCCATGCGCAAAGGTTTCTATTGTCTGCTATTACCTATGACATTTGGTGCAGTGCCGTTTTTGATTTGGCAAAGTAACCTCGAACTGCTGTGGGTATTCTTTGGTAGCTTTATCTTTGGGCTGTTGTTGTTTATTTATCATTTTCTCATGTGGTTTTTTACCTACTTCATCGTGACGGATCGGCGAATTCGCCAGGTTACGCAACGTGGGTTCTTTGGTAAGGATGTTGTAGAATTGCAACTACGAAAAATTCAAACTATCAGTTATAATATCCCAGGGTTCAGCGGCGAAATGTTCAAGTTTGGAACAATTATCATTCAAACATTTGTCGGTGATCTTGTGATCAAGAATGTAGAGCACCCAGATAAAATTTACAACATGTTGCAAGATGCAGTAGAAATAGCGAATGAAAGGAATAGTCATGATCAAGAAAGCACTGAAGCGTAAGTCAGAAAAGTCGAAAAAAGTACCGACGCGTATCACTAACGATACGGTCGCTGAACATCGTGAGAAGATTCTGGCGGGTGGTCGTAAGCACAAGTACCCAATTCAATACACCAGGCACCGGTTGGTGTGGAACGCTATATTCATTGGACTTGGAACAGCAATCTTGATGACGGTGTTTGTGTGGGTTCAGCTTTACATTTGGCGTGACACAGGGGATGTCGCTTATCGCATCACGCGCACTGTACCACTGCCCGTGGCGTCCATCGAAGGTGCAACAGTTCGCTATAGTGACTATTTACGATACTACCGCAGTACATTAGCTTCCCTCGAGTCAGTCAATCGTCTGGGTGGTGATGATAAGGTGAAGTTTCAACGACAACAGTCCATGGACTTAGTTGTAAAAATTACATACGCAAAGAAAATTGCTCAAGAAAAGGGAATTACAGTATCAGATTCTGAGATTGATGCAGCGTTGCAACGGCATAAGCGCGGACTTTCTGATGCTTCGTATGATGCTGCCGTTCGTAAGACATTGGGATTGTCTCTCGCTGAGATGAAAGAAAACCTTCGAGATAGTTTGATCACCAGTAAGGTGTCATTTGCTGTTGACGATAAGGCGACCAACCTGGTTTCTACTATAGATGGAGCCATAAAATCAGGTAAAAGCTTGGCAGATATTGCGACAGAACATGGTCAATCAGTGCAATATGTTGCCGACATGTCAGTCGGCAAGGATAATGCTGACGGCATCACTGAACAGGCTCTGAAAATTGAACCAGGAACCACTTCAGAAGCCAAGCAGACGGTTTCTGGTGACGGCTACTACTTTATCCGTGTTGATGAGCGAACTGATAGTTCTGTGAAGTATAGCTACATCCATGTGCCGCTGACGGTATTTAAGGCTAAAGTTGATGCATTCAAGACTGAAAAGAAGGCTACCTACTACATTTCTCTTGATTGAAAAATAATTCACATCTGATATAATTATGCGGAGGAGTCTTGCCGCTGTAGCTCAGTTGGTAGAGCGGCGCTTTCGTAAAGCGTAGGTCACCGGTTCGAATCCGGTCAGCGGCTCCATAGCAGTATGAAACAAGAGATAACGACGAGTATTAAGACTATTATGAACGACCGCTGGTTGGCCGGTTTGATAATTTTTAACATCATTTTTGCCGTCATCGTCGTGATCGTTTTGGCGGCTCACATAAAACCGCGTGAAACACAGGTTATCACCCAATATAGTGCCTTTGGTATCACAAGTCTATATAGAGACTATTGGTATACACTATGGTTTTACGCCTTGCTGGAAGTTATTGCCGTTCTGGGGCACAGTATCCTCGCAGTTAAGTTAGTGAAACTGGAGCGTCGTCATCTCGGTTTGGCTCTAGCTTGGGGAACGATTGGTTTTTCGGCTATCCTCTTGCTATTTGCGTTACCAATATTACGAATTGCTTCGTTTGGATAAATGATATGGATTTAGAAATACCTGTAGGCAAACGAAAACCATTCTACCGTTTCTTAGAGATGCTGCCTGGAATGCTGAGCTATGGCGTCATCATTCTATTAATTTTGCTATCAATTTTTAATCCATTGCTCGCTTCTGTGTATCTATTGGTCTTGATATCCATGGCTCTCATAAAGATTTTTGGCATCAGCTATCATATGTTGGTTGGTCGTACAAACATGGAGAAAGCCTGTCAGGTAGACTGGTCGCAAAGGCTACATGACCTTGAAGATCCAGCAGCTGCTCATGCTAGGTTGTTTGCTACAAAAAACAAGCAGTTTGAATATAAGACCCATCTGAGAAACCTACAAAGTATCATTGATGAACCATCAGACTATCCTAAGCCCTCACAAATTTATAATGCAATCATTATGCCAGCATACAATGAGAGTATTGAAATTATTGAGCCCGCAGTTCAGTCACTACTAGATACAACCTATGATCTGTCGCATCTCATTGTCGTATTTGCCTATGAGGAGCGCGGAGGCGCTGAAATTAAAAAAACCGCCGAGACACTGCAAAAGAAATATAATGATGCGTTCCATTCGTTCCATATTGTTGAGCATCCAAAGGGCATAGAGCACGAGGTGATAGGTAAGGGTGGTAATATCACGCATGCAGGGCGTTGGCTAAAAAGCTATCTGGGCGACCTTGGGATAGCTTTCTCTCAGGTGTTGGTCACCACAATGGACTGTGATAACAAACCACACCCCACCTATTTTGATTACATCACCTATGAATACATTGTCTATAAAGATCGCAAGAACTTATCGTATCAGCCGATTGCATTGTTTACCAATAACATATGGGACGTGCCGGCACCTATGCGCGTGATCGCAACGGGCAACTCATTTTGGAATATTGTTAGTTCAATGCGCCCATATGCTTTAAGGAATTTTGCATCACATGCGCAACCGATGGATGCGCTAGTGGAAATGGATTTTTGGAGCGTCAGGACAATCGTTGAGGACGGGCACCAATATTGGCGTAGTTATTTCCATTTCGATGGTAAATACGGGGTAGTGCCAATATATGCACCAATTTACCAAGATGCGGTTTTGTCCGAAACGTACAAAAAGACACTAAAGGCACAGTTTGTTCAACTTCGTCGTTGGGCATATGGCGCCTCTGACGTTGCATATGTAGGGTCTCGGGTGTTCAGTTCTAAGCGCCGAGCGCCGTTCTGGCCAAGTCTGACGCGTTTTCTGAGGTTATTGGACGGTCATGTCACATTAGCGTACGTAGCGCTTGTAACGGCTTTCGGAGCGTGGTTACCACTTCTATTAAACCCAGAGGCAGTACGAAACATAGATGCCCATCAGTTGCCTGGTACGATCAGCTTATTACAGACTATTGCGATGCTTGGTATGGTGATTGCTATCTTTTCTTCATTTAAGATTTTACCGCCGCGCCCAGCGCGCTATAAGAAGCGACGTACTTTCTTGATGTTGATACAGTGGATCTTGATGCCAGTTACGTCTATCCTGTATAGCTCCATGGCGGCGTATGCTGCTCAAACGAAGCTAATGACGGGACGATATCTAGATAAGTTTGATGTTACCGAGAAACTAACCGTTGATATTAATGATCGATTGAAGGCAGAACGTAACCGGTCGAAGGACGACCGGGGCGGCGCTTCGAAATAAGCAATTTGTGCTGGGCGGCGTACTGTATGGCTGCCACAGGATCGTATCTAGTGAGTACAGTGTGAACTTCTTTGGTGATACTATCTACTGGTATTGTTGCCATATTCTTAATGAGGAGATTTCTCTGAACAGTCTGTGCCAAATGAAAGCTATCATATTTCGCTGAATAGTCATCGTGCTGGAGACTCTTTGCGATACTGAGCGTCAATCTGCCGATATTGAAAGGTTCCTCGGTTGTTTCCTTGATGACTGGGGTGTTATCAATTGAGGGATATTCATACGTAGTGAAAGTAGTATGACAGTTGTCGCAAGATCTTCGCCGCCACAGTTGAGGGTACTTTTTATGCTTTCGTGAGTTTATCACACGAGTTTTGTTGTGAAAACAATTTATACATATCATGTCTATATATTGACATAACGCTATTAAAAAATCTAGTGGAAAACCATAAGTGTGTAGTGGATAAAGAAATATCCCCAGAGTTATTACTAGGGATAGGGGTGAAATGGTCTCTGATGGTTATTTTACTTTCTCGTTCATCCTGCAGTAGTTAGCACGAACTTCCTTGATCTGCTTGTCATATTCGAAATGGATAGTGATTTTGCTGAGAAGTGATGCGTCTTGTTTTTTTGATGACGCGATCACGTTAGTAGTGGCACGATTACTCATATATTACATATTAGCATAAACGGTTTAAAAAGTCAATAGAACAATCTCACAATTGATATATCATGGTGTGAATATGTGAGTAAATAAAAAAACACCCGTAAAGGTGCTTAGTGTGGTGGGCGATATAGGATTCGAACCTATCACCTCAGCAACGTCAATGCTGCGCTCTAGCCAAATGAGCTAATCGCCCCCGCTTACTGATAGTATCAGAAATACTCCATTCCTACAAGATATAGTGATTGTAGAGTGTTTAGTGATAGCAAAATAGCTTTTGTTGAGAGAGTTGCCATTAGCTGGTATAATAACCGCAAGGTAGTGATGAAGACTAACCATCTTCGGAACCTCATGGAAGCGGTTGCGACGCATGCGTTTTGAATGAACGATAACAGTCGGAGCAAGAGAATCGCCAAGGTGGAACCGCCAGTTTTTCTGGCCCGAGGCATATAAATATCTTATTCATTATTTAAGCCAAATGTATCCAGGACATTAAAGGAGGTTCTATGGGCGAAGATAAACTCTATGCAATGCGACACAGCCTAGCACACATCATGGCAACAGCCGTGCAGCAGTTATGGCCAGATGCTAAGTTTGGGGTTGGTCCGGTTGTTGAACACGGGTTTTATTATGATATTGATCTTGGCGAAACAAAGATTAGTGAGCAACAATTCAATAAAATTGAAAAGATAATGCGCCGAATTATTGCCGAGAAGCAGGACTTTGTTTGCACAAAATGTCCAATTGACGAAGCGATTCAATGGGCCAAGGATAATCATCAGCCATACAAAGAAGAGCTTCTTAACGACCTGAAACGTGCCGGAACGACAGTGGCAAAAGATCTGGATGCCGCAGAAATGGGCACAATTACCGAAGGCGATAGTGCACTTGATGAGGTCTCATTCTATACGAACGGATCGTTTAGGGACCTATGTCGCGGACCGCATGTTGCAAATACCAGTGAAGTTGGTGCGTTTAAATTAATGCGGGTTGCAGGCGCTTACTGGCGCGGTAATGAAAAAAATCCTCAAATGCAGCGATTGTACGGTGTGGCTTTTGCTACGCAGGAAGAGTTGGATGAATATTTGAAGAAATTAGAACTGGCCAAACAGCGTGATCACCGCAAGTTAGGCAAGGAGCTTGATTTGTACACCACCTCGCCGCTCGTGGGGGTTGGTTTGCCGTTATTTACGCCTCGTGGAACTATTCTGCGCGATATCGTGGCGCAGTATTCAAATCAATTACGCCAGAGATTTGGTTTTGAAAAAGTCTGGACGCCACATATCACCAAAAAGGATCTGTATGAAACATCAGGCCATTGGGCCAAATTTGGTGAAGAGCTGTTTTTGGTTAAAAGTCAGGAAACTAGTGATGAAATGGCGCTAAAGCCGATGAATTGCCCACACCATACGCAAATTTTTGCTTCACAGCCGCGCAGTTACCGTGATATGCCGGTACGCTATTTGGAGACAACCACTGACTATCGTGATGAAAAAACTGGTGAACTGGGTGGTTTGAATCGTGTGCGCTCGTTGACCCAGGATGACAGTCATGTCTTTTGTCGTCCAGACCAGATTGAGCAAGAGATCAATAATTTATTGTCTGCTGCACGGGAACTGTACGATACCATTGATATGAAGCTGCGAGTTCGACTGAGTTATCGTGATGATTCTGATGCATATTTGGGCGAACGTGAGCTATGGGCTTCTGCACAAAACCAGTTGAAATCAGCAGTTGAAAAAGTTGGTCTGGACTATTTTGAACAGGAAGGTGAGGCTGCTTTTTACGGACCAAAAATTGACTTCATGGCAACTGATGCCATCGGTCGTGAACACCAAGTTGCGACAGTACAATTAGACTTTGTGCAGCCGCAGCGGTTCGGTTTGGAGTACACAGAGAGTGATGGCAATTTTACAACGCCTGTGATGATTCACTGTGCGTTGTTGGGTTCAATCGAACGATTCTTGAGCGTATTCATCGAGCACACAGGCGGTTGGTTTCCATTTTGGGCAGCACCAGAACAGGTACGTATTTTGACGATCAATGACACTGTTATGGACTATGTTGATGAAATAACAACGATTTTATCAGGGGTTACTTTGATGCAACCAGTAAAATATAATGAAGTCAGATTTACAACAGACATTCGAAATGAATCAATTGGCAAGAAGGTTCGTGAAGCAACTGTTATAAAAATACCAACACAGATTATTGTTGGCCCAAGAGATAAAGCGGCACGTGCCGTTAGTGTGCGTACTCGTAAGGGTGAAGAACAAATTTCGATTGATCAATTGGCTAGCTATATCCAGAACATACAATAACCAATGAAATAGCCAAGTAACTTGGAGTAATATATTGAACAAACTATCAGCGATGAGCTTGCGCGATAAAGTTTATGAATTGATGGCGCAATTACCAAATGACAAAGTCACTACCTATGGAGACTTAGCCGCCATGGCTGGGCATCCATATGCAGCGCGTATCGTTGGAGGTATCGCCCATAATGGAGTTTTGGATTTACCATGGCATCGCTTGGTTAATGCTAAGGGTGGATTAGCTGTCGGTTTTCCTGGTGGTCAAGGGGCACAAAAACAATTGCTTGAACAAGATGGGATTTTTTGTGACGCACGATGGCGAATAATTGATTTTGAGGAGCGGCGATGGAAGCCAATAAGCTAGAGCAAACAGCGCCTTTGATTGTTATTACCGGTCCGACGGCGAGCGGCAAAACGTCCCTGGCTATAAAATTAGCAAAAAAGTTTGGCGGCGAGATTATCTGTGCAGACAGCAGGACAGTGTACCGCGACATGGACATAGGAACTGCCAAGCCAACCCCCATGGAGATGCAAGGCGTAGCCCATTGGGGGCTTGATTTAGTGGAACCAGGGCAGCTTTTCTCGGCTGCTGATTTTAAGGAGTATGCAACAAAAAAGATTGCAGAAATTCGCGACCGTGGCAACATACCATTTCTGGTTGGGGGTACCGGATTATATATAGATGGGGTTATTTTTAATTTTAGTTTTGCGAATAGGAGCGATGAAAGGTATCGTCAGAGACTAGAATATATGAGCATAGAAGACCTACATAAGTATTGTGTTAATAACAACATGTCTTTGCCGGAGAATAAATATAATAAACGCTATGTCGTTCGGGCCATCGAACGAAGTGCTCAAACTGTAGTAAAAAATGCATCAATACAAGAGAATACTATTGTTGTAGGAATAGCAACAGAAAAAAATAAACTGGCTAACAGAGTTGCTCAACGGGTTGAACAACTGTTGACCAATAATGTTGTAGAGGAGGCAACATACTTGGGCAGTAAGTATGACTGGTGTAGTGAGGCGATGACGGGTAATGTCTATCCTATAATACGTCAATATATATGTAGTAAAATTGACTACGCTGAAATGATGCAGAGGATGATTGTTAGTGATCGGCAATTAGCCAAACGCCAAATGACTTGGTTGAGACGCAACCCCTATATTGTGTGGTGTGACCTATATTCAGCTGAACACTATTTATCACAGATACTGGCTCACCTGGGCAATCCGTGATACAATTATTGTGCAATGATTGATTCGTTATTTGGTTCAAAAACAAGAGTAAAGCTGTTGCATTTATTCTTAAATAATCCCGGAAAATCATTCTACGTGCGAGAGATTACGCGTCTTATTGATGAGCAGATTAATTCCGTGAGGCGTGAATTAGCCAATATGATGAATGTCGGTATCATTGTGTCTGATAATGCTGACAATAAGCTGTACTATGCAGTCAATCAACAGTACCAATATTTCGAGGCTTTATCTATGATATTTGCTGACAACTCACCTAAAGCAAAAGAGCCAAAAGCTGTCGCAAAAGACACAACTTGGTTAGCTAAAGTGGGTCAACTCTCTGGTTTGCGGCTTGCCATAGCAGCAGGAACGTTAGTTAGAGGTTCTGCTAGTCGAGTAGATTTATTGGTTGTGGGTGAGATCGTACAATCTCAGCTGGAAAAATTGATGGATAAAGCCGAAAAACTAGAAAAGAAGAGCCTTAACTATGCCGTGTTATCATATGATGACTTCTATTATCGGTTGAGCGTTCGTGATAGGTTTGTGACTGATATTTTGAGTGGTAAGCATTCAGTGTTAGTTGATGTAGATAGAATATTAAAATAAGGAGACAATATGTTTGACATAGAATATAAGGGTGCTAATGCTGTCATTTTTACAACAAAAAACGTAAAGGTTGTATTTGATCCAAGACTATCGCTAGTTGGTAAGAAGGACTTATCTGTTGAGGATGTGGTCGAGGTACTCACTGAAGACCGATTCGCATCAACAGTAGGTAATCCTCGCGTACAATTTGATGGCCCTGGTGAGTATGAGGTGGCAGATGTTGGGTTAGCTGGCTTTCCTGCTCAACGACACATCGATGCAGGGGGGAATAATAGTACGATCTATAAGCTTCTGATAGGTGGGGTGAGAATAGCTGTCCTGGGGAACATTGACCCAAAGTTGAGTGAGGAACAATTAGAGCAAATTGGAGTTACTGATATCGTTGTACTGCCTGTCGGTGGCGGAGGATACACTCTGGATGCTACGGCAGCAGCAGTAATTGTTAAGCAAATTGATCCCCGAGTTGTTATACCGGTTCATTATTCAGATCCAGAATTAGCGTATGAGGTACCACAGGATGTATTAGATACATTCTTAAAAGAAGTAGGTGCTTCTGGTATAGATGCTGGCACTAAGTGGAAAGTTAAGTCCGCGGAAGCTCTACCTGAGCAATTGACGGTAGTAAAAATTGATCGCAGTTAATCTGATTAAATAAAATCCTCCATCATGGAGGATTTTATTTATTTAGCTTTTGCTGCACTCTGTAGAATACCTTTTTTTCGAAGAGTGCGAATCGCCTGGGTGCTAAGTACCATTGTGACTTTTTGGCCACCGACCGTAAAGGTCTTTTTTTGTAGATTCGGCTTAAAAACTCGCTTTGTACGTCGCAGTGAGAAGCTCACGTTATGGCCGTACTGCTTGCCTTTGCCGGTTAGTTCGCATCGTGATGCCATTTCCAACCTCTCTCATTTATTAAACAATCCCTAATATTGTAACGGTATATCACAAAATAGTCAAGATGGTATAATGAAATATATGAACTTTACGATAGTGATAACTACATTGTTAGTGATTCTGGTATCAATGACTATTCATGAGGCGATGCATGCTTTTATGGGGTATTTTTTAGGTGATCAAACTGCCAAGGCAGAGGGAAGGCTATCGCTCAATCCTATAAGACACATCGACCCGTTCCTAACTATCTTGTTACCGTTAGTATTGTTGATGTTAGGTGCTCCGGTGTTTGGTGGAGCCAAACCAGTACCATTTAATCCACATAAGGTGCGATTTGGGGAATGGGGTGTCGCTTTGGTGGCGATTGTCGGACCCCTAACCAACCTAGTGTTGGCTTTTACTTTTTTTGGTATTGGCGTAAGTTTAGGCTTTGTAGACAAATTTGGTTTTTCGCCATCATTGATCGGCGTCATGCTTCAGACTTTTGTATTTGTCAATCTGGGCTTTTTTGCTTTCAATATGATCCCCATACCACCACTTGACGGATCTAGGGTGCTCTATGCATTGGCTCCGGATTTTGTGAGAGGTTTTATGAGACAGGTCGAACAATACGGGCTCGTCATAATTATGGTTCTTGTTATGGTCGGTTCGCCATTTATATCTTTGTTTATGAATTGGTTGATTGTACACACACTTCAGGTATTTGTTTTGATTTTTAGTGTATAATATAAGTAGTCCCTTGAGTCTATGGGCGCGTATGATTTTCCTAACATCATATGATAGGGAGCTTTATATGATATATCACCGTGGTGATATGTTGCGAGCACCCACCTTGCGTTATGCGGGGAATATCAAGCGTTCATGGCCCGGGGGCTTTTTGTTTGCATATTTTTAATTGGGCTTGGTGGGTAGACGAATAATTACAGAGCATATATAATCAGATACAGCAGTTCACTAGGCAATCGCTTGACTCTTGTCAAGAGGAAAGTCCGGGCAACAAAGGACACGACAGTCGCTAACGGCGACCGGGGGTGACCCTAGGGAAAGTGCCACAGAAACAAAACTACCCATAGTTATGGGAAAAGGTGAAACGAGTAAGGTAAGAGCTTACAGCTTGCTATGGTGACATGGCAAGGAGGTAAACCCTGTTGGTTGCAAGGAGATCTACATTTTGGGTGTCCGCCTGTAGATCGAGAACCGCTTGATTCATTTGGTAACAGATGAACTAGATAGATGATTGCCCACGACAGAACCCGGCTTATCGGTGGACTGTATAGTAAAAATCCTCCATCAATAGGAGGATTTTTACTATATTATTTGTAAGTTGTGACCTATTTTGTAGCCGTTTGAACGATTTTTTTGAATGCTACAGGATCATTTACCGCTATCTCTGCTAATATTTTGCGGTTTACCTCAATATTATTAGCCTTCATGCCAGCGATCAACTTGCCGTAGGTAGTACCTTCTTGGCGAGCAGCTGCATTAATACGTGTAATCCACAGTGCTCGTAGGTCGCGTTTTTTATTGCGACGATCGCGATAAGCGTATTGCAGAGCACGAATAACGCCTTGTTTTGCTAGACGAAAACTGCGCGTACGGTTATGCTGCATTCCTTTAGCAGCTTTAAGGATCTTTTTATGTTTCGCATGTGCTGAAACACCTCGTTTTACTCGCATAATATACTACACTCCCATTGCTCGACGAGCGTTTTTGGCCATAGAGCCTTTTACGGTTGCTGTTGTGTTAATGGCACGTTTACGGCTCTTAGACTTCTTGGCTAAGAGGTGACCGCCAAATGCACGTTGGCGGGTTAGTTTGCCGGTACTGGTTAGCTTGATGCGCTTAGCAGTGCCCTTGTGGGTCTTTAGTTTTGGCATTACTTACTCCTTATTACTACGCTCAGATTGCGACCTGCCATCTGAGGCTTTTGTTCTACGATTGCAACTTCTTCAAGCAGGGTAGTGATTTTTTCAACCAATTCGTAACCAATCTCTTTGTGCGCCATTTCGCGTCCCTTGTACATTACTTGGATGCGAACTTTGTGTCCTTCCTCTAAGAATTTACGGACTTTACGAAGTTTTACTTCCAAGTCGCCTTGGCCTATCTTGAGACCGAAACGCATTTGTTTCAGGTCGCTGGCTTTAGCTAGTTTGCGATTACGTTGCTGGTCCTTCATCTTCTGGTACTGGTATTTGCCCCAGTTGACGATTTTGGCCACAGGCGGATTGGCGTTGGGCGATATTTCTACGAGATCTAATCCCGCTTCTTCTGCCGCTGCTAGCGCCTCACGGAGCGACATCACTCCTAATTGCTCACCGTCTGAACCAATGACGCGCAGTTCGCGAGCACGGATGGCTCCGTTGGTACGAATTGTTTTATTAATCGTTAGCTCTCCTTTATAAAGTGAATCGTTAGATTAATTCCAAGATCAATTCTAACAGATGAGAGCGTGTATTTCAAGGATCTATGAATGTTGAATTTGCCGGTATTGCAAGCTTTCGGCGATGTGAGGCGTATCAACTGTGTCGGAAGCTTCCAAATCGGCGATGGTTCGAGCTACCTTTATAACTTTAAAGTAGCTTCGCGTGCTAAGATCCAAGCTTTTCGCTGCTTTAATGAGAAGGTTTTTTGCCTCAGGAGATAGGCGAGCATAGCGGTCAATCTCAGAGCTTTTTAATGATCCGTTGTGCTTTTCACTACTATTGAAACGCTGTTGCTGAAAATGTAATGCCTGTTGTATACTCTCTGTTATTTTTAACTGTTGTGAATTATTCAACGGCTTATTCTGTAGGAGTATTTCATGGTTCACGCGATTGACAGTTACTGTCATATCTATGCGATCAAGGAGCGGCCCTGACAGTCGTTTTTGGTAGTTAAGAATTTGAGAAGATGTACAAGTACAATTTTTCTCAGCGTCTCCGTAATATCCGCAAGGACAAGGATTCATAGTGGCAACTAGTAAAAAACTGGCAGGGTATTTGTATTTTTGGTTAGCACGACTGATGGTTATGGTATGGTCTTCCATGGGTTGGCGTAACGCTTCTAAGACCGATCGTGGATACTCTAAGATTTCGTCCAAGAATAGGACTCCATTGTGCGCTAAGCTTATTTCTCCTGGTCGAGCTTTAGGACCCCCTCCTATGATAGAAACTCTACTCGCTGTATGGTGCGGTGCGCGGAATGGCCTAGATGAGACTATGTTGTCTGCTAAGTCCGGATTGCTCATACTGTGCAGTTTGGTGACATCTATTATTTCTTGACCCCTTAAAGGAGGCAATAGACTCGCTAAAGCCTTTGCTAGCATACTTTTGCCAGACCCAGGGGGTCCTGAAAATAGTAAATTATGTCTTCCTGCTACTGCAATACTAATGGCTCGTTTAGCTTGCTCTTGTCCGATGATCGTGTCTATTGGAGTGTCTGTCACCTCTGTAACATCAGATGTAGTTTTTTTAACAGCAGGTGGTATCAGGCATTCTTTTTTCAGATGTAGGAATAATTGGCGCAGGCTTTTGATAGGGATAACGGTGATGTTCTTTAATAGGAGAGCCTGTTCTGTATTTTCAGCTGGAATGTAAATAGTCGTAATGTTGTTTCTCTCAGCAGCTTCGGCAATGGTAATTGCTGATTGGATGGGCCTGATGGAACCATCCAAAGCTAGCTCTCCAGCAAAGAGCGCGTTGCTAACGGATTCTTGCGAGAGGAGATTATTCAGTTGTAATATTGACAATGCAATCGGCAGATCAAATTGGGTACCATCTTTTGGTAGTTCAGCTGGCGCCAGGTTGATGACAATTTTGCCCTTTGGGAACTCAAGTAGAGAGTTCTTGATAGCACTTCGGACTCGGTCCTTTGCTTCGTCGATCGCCTTATTCCCTAAGCCAACAATTTGGATATTCGGCAGCCCTTTTGATAAATCTCCCTCAATTTCAATTAATTGGCCTTGAAACCCACATGGTGTTGCAGAGAGTATCTTGCTTACCGTCATATATGTACAGTTAACCATAATTTATTTGGTTTTTAAAGGTGGGGTGGTATACTGTATATGATTGTGGGGCTGAAATAGCGTTCGACAGTTGGACTTTATCAAAATATTCTGCAAACCGAACATGCACGATACGCATATTGTTAGATGCAAAAAACTTTGCAAGCAAAGTAGCTAGCCTGTTCAAGGCTCCAGCCTTTGCGCCAGCTGTAGCTTAATCTATAGCCATCTCTTCGTATAGGCAACATGATACGATTTGAGGTGTCAGAATTTATGTTGCTCGCTATGTATTTGGAAGTGGCAAATACATGGGACTTTTGCCACGTAACAAGCTCGGTTTTTGGGTTCGTTTATTATCCAAGCTGTGTTATAAAACTGTAAATGATCCTATGTTTGTAGACGAATATTTATGATACCAACTGGACCCGGGGGCAGTACCCGGCAGCTCCACCAAACAGCTCAACTAACATCAGCCATTAGGCTGATTTTTTGTTATGAAAAACTTTCATATAAGAAAACAACCACCTGCGAGTAGTGGTCGTTTTCAAAAAGTGGAGTTTTTGATGATCTGTTTATTTTTGGCTTCCATTATTAGTTTGTACAACTTTTTTATTCAGAAGCTACCCCTATAATAATCTATGAAAACGGTTATGTCAACATGTTTACTAAAGATTTAATGAGTAAAAAAAACTACACCTGATTGTAGGGCAAGAACAGCTATTTTAACTCTCAAGCAGTCCTTAGTGATGCTAGGTTGCTACCAACCGCGTAGTCCTTCTGCTTGCTATATTTATACGGTATGTGGAGGAGGGCGATAGACCATGCAATACAGGTAATAACGCCGCCTTCCTTAACGAGAGACGGACTGCTGAGGTTTTGGTAGTGGCAATAACATGATTTAAAAATCTACCACAAAGATGAAGGATGTTGTTAATAGTGACTGATATTGTATGCGCGTATGTCTGCACCCAGTGGACAATGATTATATATTTGTAACATATTGAGTAGTATGCTTTTGTTTAAGTAATTCTAAAGAAATTGTTAGATAAGTCGTAGCGTATTTACTAGCTATTGCTACTGCATGAGCTGTGATCTAGTTGGCATAGACAAAGAATTTTCTTGGCAGATATAAGCCTGGTGAATTATTATTGTTGTAATATTCACTGTATGGTCACTGTCCTTAGAATATTGATTTTACAGATGATTGTATGGTAAATATTATTAATTTATGTGATTATTACAACAAATTTCTTGGAAAGATACTTGATTTATTTCGCAATAGATGCTAATATGTGTACATAAGCTTTTGAAAAACAAACAAAGCAAAAAAGTACATTAAAATAATTAATTCTAGAATATCGCTTAGCGCTAAATATTACTTTGGTGTAGGGAACGGCTGCAACATGAAGCTGAAAGCATATAGTCTATATTTGATTATTGTGTTTTAGTCATGGTGCCGCCGATGCTCCACTAAAGTTATTTGTGATTATTCGCAAGTTACAAATAGTATAGGTGTTGAGCGCGCGTGGATAGTACACACACATCCAGTTTATCCTTATCTTTGTAAGGTATTGGTAATGAGAGTACTGGATGTGTGGAAGGAACTTCACGCAAGGACATGCTCCTTACATAAGGAGCGGTCAGTCGCCTTGAGCGATAACGACGAACTCGCAATGCCCGCGCCCTAATAGTTGTTTTGAAGCGGCGGATGGAGCGTTTGTAGTTCAACTTCTGTTATCGCTCGGGCTCTTTTGGGCTATGCGCTCGTGTATAATATGTGATATGAAGCAGAAGATCGCTATTACAATTGGCTGCGTTGCAACCCTAACGGTATTATTGATTATAAATATGACTACCCCATCTGGCATAGGTCCTTTTGGGGTTCTTTTGTTTTTATTTTCCCTATATGTGGCACTAACTAGCGCTTTATATATTTTGCTGAGATTTTTATTTTCTATATTACATATGCCAAGGCCTAGAGATGGTAGTAAAAATCGACAGGATATAAAATTGTATTATTTCTCCAGTGTGCTTGCTTTGGCTCCAGTTATATTGCTAGGAATTCAATCTATTGGCGGCATAAAGCTTTTTGATATCTGTCTCGTTGTCATCTTTGAAGTGATTGCTTGTTTGTACGTATATAAGAGGTTCTAACATGGTCTTTTCGTGTACACCATGATATAATTTGAGTATGAATCCTGAGACGACGCCAGTAATACCGAGGACAGAATCAGCTCCTGTAGCTCCTGATGTAGAGCGTCAATATGATAATCAAGAAAAAAGTTTTGAACAGTATGGGGCACAGTCCATTGAGCAGGGGAAGCAATTACCTGCTACGCCGGCGTTGCCTGTTGTTGACATAGCAAACTTGGCACAGCCTACTCCTCAGGATCCTGCTAGTGTTCAGACACCGCAGACGGATGATGATGCAGTTATGGCAGGAGTTCCTTCTATAGCAGGGGATGATGATTTGATTGAGAAAGAGTGGGTTGATAAGCTAAAGAGTTTAATTGCCCTAACAGAGGGTAATCCCCATGAACGAGCGCGGGTTATTGCTCAGCTACAGGCAGACTATCTGAAGAAACGATATAATAAGACTCTTGGTCAGTCTGATGAGTAGGATGGATTAATGGGTGGAGTTCTTATCTTAGGGTTGCTGGTATTAGGGATTATAGCTGTTGGAACATCAGTAATTTTTATACTGTACCGTAATGCTATGCGTGAAGCAAAGAATTATGAGCGCGGCCTAAAAATGGTGCCTTTGTTGATACATTTGCCTCCGACCAGTGAGGATATAGATAATGGTAGCCGTGATCAGCGTGACCTCAATGAGGAGGTCATCTCTCAGGCACAGGTTATGTATAATATTATATCCAGCACCGCTACCAAAGGCTTTAAGAGTAAGTTTTATGGTCAGCGTCATATATCTCTTGAGATTGTCGCTACTGGTGGTTTAGTCCACTATTATGCAGTGGTGCCTGTGGTGCTGATCGACGTTATTCGCCAAGCTATCATAGCAGCTTATCCATCAGCACGATTGGAGGAGATGAGCGAAGTGAATATTTTTAGTGAGATTGGTCGCGCTTCTGGCATGATAGGCGGTGAATTCACCTTGCGCAAGTCTTTCATTTATCCAATAGCGACGTATCAAGAATCAAAGCGTGATGCATCGCGGGCATTACTTAATGCACTTTCGTCTGCATCGAAAGACGATGGAATTGGTATCCAATTTCTTATCAGGCCAGCATATGACGGCTGGGCTAAAGCCTCTGAGCTTCACATTGACAATTTGCGAAAACATAAAAAGAAAAAGACGGGTATTGGTGCACTTATAGCCCCAAAGGATATTTTGGAAGCATTGTGGAAACCACCACAAGAAAATGATGAAAAGCAAAAAGAAGAAGAAAATAAGCCGTTGAGTTCGCTTGAGCAGGCAGAAGTTGATGCTGTTAGTGAAAAGACTAGGTATCCAGCCTATGAGGTTTTGATTCGTGTTGTGGTCTCTTCTAATACTGCAGCAAGGTCTCAATCTCTGTTGAAGAATATTATTGCCGCTTTTGCGTTGTTTGATTCACCACGAAATAATGGCTTTAAGTTCTCAGTTACGCGCAATATAGAGGAAATTACAACAGCCTACATAATGAGGTTTTTTCCACAACAGATAAAATATAACATCTTGAATAGTGTAGAAATGGCAACGTTGTTCCATTTACCTGGCTCCTCATCAATACCGACCTCCCAAGTTAAACGCCAGATGTCTAAACAGGTTGATGGTCCTACAGATGTTTTGGACGAAGGCCTGTTGATTGGTTATAACGAATTTCGTGGAGTTAAAAAACCTATTCGCATCGGAACAAAAGACCGTCGTCGCCACGTTTATATCATTGGTCAAACTGGTGTCGGTAAGTCTGTCTTGCAGGAGAATATGGCATATCAAGACATGATGGATGGTCGAGGCTTTGCGTTTATTGACCCGCACGGAGACTTGGTAGAGTCTCTTCTTGGTAAGGTGCCAAAAGAGCGTGTCGAAGATATTATATATTTTAATCCAGCCGACATGACAAACCCTATTGGTTTGAATATGTTTGAGTTTGATACACCAGACCAGAAAGACTTTTTGGTGCAAGAAGCAATCAATATGCTGTATGGGTTGTATGACCCGGGGCATACGGGAATCGTTGGTCCTCGTTTGGAGCACATTTTCCGTAACTGTGCGTTGTTATTGATGTCTGATCCTGCGGGCGGAACGTTTATCGATATACCAAAATGTCTCATAGACCCAGAATTTGTGAAGAGCAAACTGAAATATGTTACCGACCCGCAAGTGATTGATTTCTGGACAAAGGAGTTTCCAGCGTCACAGCGATCTAATGAAGCTGGTGAAGTTGTGTCTTGGGTTGTCGCAAAGTTTGGTCCATTTATCTCTAATGATGCAATGCGTAATATCATTGGGCAAACGAAGTCTGGATTTAATTTGCGGGAGATAATGGATAATAATAAGATTCTGCTGGTCAACCTTTCCAAGGGTAAGATGGGAGAGCTAAACTCCAAGCTGCTGGGTATTATCTTTGTGATGAAGTTTCAGGCTGCAGCAATGGCTCGGGCTGACACTCCAGAAGACCAACGAGTTGACTTTTCATTGTATGTTGACGAGTTTCAGAACTTTGCTACGGATAGTTTTGAATCTATTCTGTCCGAGGCTCGTAAATATAAGCTGAGTCTTATCATGGGTAACCAGTTTATGACCCAGTTGACGGATAAGATACGTGAAGCAATTATCGGTAACGTCGGTACGGTGATTTCTGGGCGTATTGGCGTGACGGATGCTGAGTTGATGGTCAAGAAATTTCAACCAGTTTTTGATGTGGATGATTTGTCTAAGTTGCCAAACTTCCAATCAATTACCTCAGTCATGATTAATAATGTTCCATCGGCGCCGTTTAGTATGAATTGGATACCACCAATGGGGCAGGAGAACTCTCAGCTGCGGGATGCGCTGGTGAGGCTGTCCTCTGCGAAATATGGCAGGCCGCGTGCTATTGTGGAGAAGGAAATATTTGAGCGGTTAGGCAGGGCAAATACAAAGACACAAGCTACTTCACCTAAACCTACTGCATTACGAGAAAATAAATCTTTTCTGGATGAATGGCTATCGAAGCGTAAGCAGATAGGCGGTGCGCAGCCAGTACCAACGCAAAAAGCTTCTGGTGCGTTATCTCCTGCGACGCCAGTGACGATACCAACGCCAATGTCTACTGCTAGTTCAGGCCCTAACATGCAGAGTTTGAGTAGTAGTCAGATGGGCAGCTTGTCACGGTCGCCTCAGGATAATCCTGGTACTCCTGTAGATATACCGACAACACCTCCGGTTGCCAATGCTATGCCGTCTTCAGATACTGCTAATAAAGAGAATTTATCTATCCAAGAAAGAATGCAACAAGAGCTAGACTCAGCACAGCCAAAACCATCTGATAATAGGCTTGACCTCAGGGATGGCAATCAGGATTCGGATAGGGAAATATCAATAAAATTGCGATAAATTTAGAATAAGAGGCCTAAGATTCGGTAGTAGCTTAGCTGCTACTCCCGCCTTTTACTCCTATGCGGATGTAGTCAAACAACATACCAGCAAGCCATCCAATGGTGAATGCCGCAATCGTCTCAAACCCCGACAGAGGATAACCATTTATTTTTGCTAAGGTATATATAGCGAGAGTTAAGACAAAAGCTGTCACAGAGCCAGACAGTATGGCATTTGGTCGAGCGATTGTTTTGCCCGTAACCTCACTGACCTTTTCGACGGTCGGGTTATGAATGACCTTACTAAAAGTTCGGCTAGACTTAGGGAGCTGGCTTTGAACTGTCTCCATGGTCTTTTTGAAGCTGTCTTTGCGATCCTCTTTGGTTATGAGGCGTTCGGCTTTTATGGGTTGCTTCTTCTTTTCTTGTTTTACCTCTTCAGCTTCGGACTTTTCGATGACTTTTTCGAGTTGCTCACGTGCTTCAGCCTCTGATTTTTCCGCTGGTGAGCTTTCGTTTTCGACTCGATTTTTGATAACTTCGGCCGCGCGATCGTGTGTTTCTGCTCGCAGATCATCCAGATCTTCGTGTGATGTTTTGGCCTCGTTGTTGAATTTAAGTGATTCTTTCATTGTGACTACGCCTAACTTTTATTTAAATTGTGCCTACTGAGTTATATGTGTGCCGTATGATACGCACTTCCTTTTTGAGCTGTCTAGACCGTAAGTAGAAGAATGTGACGACCGAAAGGATTAGACCTGCGAATAGCATATTCTCGCTAGCTCCAGTGCGGGGTAGCTGCGTTGCCACTGTCTCGACGACTTTCTTTTCATTTGGACAGTCAACTTTAACGCTTACGGTGTTACCGAAGGTATTGTCCATCCTGCAGTCAAATGATCCAGGGTTACTTGTGCCAGTACTCATAGAGGATATTTTGCTGGCCATTTGTATCGTAAAGGTGCGTTCTTGAGTTTCGCCAGGTTTAATGGTTATCTCTGGCCACTGAAGAATAGTCTTTCCGCCATTGCTATTGGCATCTTCTTTAAGTGTTCCGCCGCCCGATTCAAAGATGGTTGAATATTGCAGAACATCGCCCAAGTTCTCTGTGAACGTATATTTTTCTGGCGCAAAGCCTTTGTTGGTGACTTTTAGATGATAGGTAATACGATCATGTGCTTTTGCAGTGGTCTTAGTAGCATCCATATTACTCTGAGTAAGGTTTATAGCATTCTTTTGTTGGATAAAGGAAGCAGAACACTGCTTATCTTCTATCCAAAGAGTTGGGTTGCCTGCGCACGGCTGACAGCGTGGGTCATTTTTAAGTAGTGTTGGATTTTGTGGACACCTTTCCGGCTCGGCAATATTGAACGCCTTTTGACAGCCAGTAGAGGTGCGGTCGCCTAGAGAAGTTTTGAGTGTTACGGTTACTTTGTATGACCCTGGGGTTTTCTCTTGATATGTTACATTTGGAGTGGTGCTCTCTAGAGTTTTTACAAGAGAATTACCCCTATAAACTTGAAACACGTATTTTTGTATTTTGGCACCATTAGCGGCACTTGTGTTCGCAGTAAACTGGTATTTATTGTTATCACTTTGTTTCACCTCTAAGGCATTACAAGTAACTACGGGAGCTGGAGGTGTTGAACAGTTTGGATAGGTACCGATTTGTCCTGGAGGGCAGGTTGGTGCTGGAGGGATGCTTTTGGTAATGAGATTGCCACAGTTACGCATAATCGCGAACCAGCCGAACTTGGCTGAGTGGCCTACGTATGCGGTATAAGTAAAATTGCCCCAAAGCTGATGTGGCCTGTAGTAAAAACTACGCATTCCACTGCCAGCTGATTTAACAGAGTAGGAGCCCTCTCCTTGGGCTGATCCAAAATGTGGAGTCATCCCCCATGAATAGTTGCCGTCACGGCTGTGTAGAGTTTGCAGGTTGCGGGTTGCATTTGATAGCTCTGCGCGGGTGATACCAATTGTATTGAACAATGAGCGGATATCGTTGGTGTTAGCATCATAGTGATTCATCATTTGGCTTCCACTCCATACGCCACCTCGAACCATGTCGCTTGGGTCTGCAGCATTTGCTGATTCCGGAGGAGAGAATACCACTAAGGATTGGACGATTAACGCAAGAACAGTGAAAATTAAGCCTAATTTTCGAGTAGCCTCCTCTTTACTTAACCTTTTTGCATAAAAGCCCAATTCATTGATAAGTGATGGACTAAATGGCAAGTGAGAAACTATTTTTCTAAACATGGTTGCCCCGTTCTTGTATGTTTATGTAATCTATTATTATGATAGTATCTACTCCATTTTAGCATAAGAAATATGTTCAGGTAAAGCACTTGAGTGAACAATTTTTTTGCGGTATAATGAGAGAGTTGTAAATAGCTGACAAGTCAGGAAATAGTGAGGGAGACATGGCTAAACAAACAGATAATCAATCCTATGATGGATCACAAATTCAAGTTCTCGAAGGACTTGAGCCGGTTCGTAAACGCCCAGGTATGTATATTGGTAGTACCGGCTATGACGGTGTACACCATTTGATTAAGGAGATTGCCGACAACTCGATCGACGAGGCTATCGCTGGGTATGCCACAAAAGTTGAAGTAGTATTGCTGGAGGACGGCGGTGTTCAGATCACTGACGATGGTCGTGGCATACCAGTGGATAAACATCCGAAGACCGGCATGAGTACACTGGAAACCGTGTTAACAGTGTTGCACGCCGGTGGTAAGTTTGGTGGTGGTGGTTACAAGGTGTCGTCTGGACTTCATGGTGTTGGATCGAGCGTTGTCAATGCCCTCTCTACTAAGATGATCGCTGAAGTGGTGCGTGATGGTCAGCTCTACCAGGTGGTGTTCGCAACTGGCGGTATTGTGGAGCCGCTCAAGAAGGTCGGTAAGACAGATCGGCCAACTGGTACGCGGATAACTTTCTATCCCGACCCAACAATATTTAAAGAAACGGTTGATTTTGATTATAAATGGGTGGTTAACTATTTACGCCACCAGGCATACTTAACCAAAGGCGTGTACACCTCTGTTGTAGACGAGCGTACGGGTGATCGTCAGGCTTTCTACTTTGAAGGCGGAATTCAGAGCTATGTGAAACATCTGAACCTTGGCAAGGACGTGCTAGCCGATGCGCCATTTTACGTTGAAAAACAAGTTGAAGACTGCATGGTGGAAATTGCTGTGCAATATAACGACACCTATATTGAGACAGTGAAGCCGTTTGCTAATAATGTGCTGACACCAGACGGTGGTACACATTTGGTTGGTTTTCGTTCAGCATTAACCAGGGTTATTAACGACTATGCGCGTAAGAACAGCCTACTGAAAGAGAAAGAAGACAACCTGACTGGCGACGACATTCGTGAGGGCTTGACAGCGATTATTTTGGTTAAATTGCCCGATCCACAGTTTGAAGGTCAGACCAAGAATAAACTTGGTAATCCAGAGATGCGTCGCTATGTTGAGCAGGTGATGAATGAGTACTTTTCGTACTATCTGGAGGAAAATCCTGGTGTTGCTAAGAAGATTGTTGGTAAGGCGACCTTGGCGGCACGAGCTCGCAAAGCGGCACGAGCAGCACGCGACAATGTGATCCGTAAGGGCGCACTTGATGGTATGGGATTACCGGGCAAATTGTGGGACTGTTCAAGTAAGAGCCCAAGTGATAGTGAAATTTACATCGTTGAGGGTAATTCGGCAGCGGGTTCAGCTAAAGAGGGCCGCGACAGTAAAACTCAGGCGATTTTACCACTTCGCGGTAAGGTGTTGAACACTGAGCGGGCTCGACTTGACAAAATGTTTGCTAACAAAGAGATTGTGGCAATGATCCAGGCGTTTGGCGTTGGGATTGGCGATCAGTTTGATATTAATGGTCTGCGTTATCACAAAATTATCATCATGACTGATGCCGATGTTGACGGCAGCCACATCGCGACTTTGCTGTTGACCTTCCTATTTCGTTATATGAAAGAGGTGGTTGAAGGCGGTTATGTGTACCTTGCTAAGCCGCCGCTATACTCAATCAACCGCGGCCAGAAGAAGATCTACGCATATGATGAGGCGGAGAAAGACAAAGTCTTGGCAGACCTGATTGCTGATAAGAAGGGTCGCGGTACAGTGATTGATGATGAACAGGATGTCACAAAGCAGGCTGGCGTGACGATTTCACGGTTTAAGGGTCTTGGTGAAATGGACGCTGACCAGTTATGGGAGACGACGATGAATCCAGAAAATCGCGTGTTGATTCAGGTCAGAGTGGAAGACGCCGAGGAAGCGGACGCAATCTTTACGCGACTGATGGGTGATGACGTGAGCTTGCGCAAAAGCTTTATTCAGAGCTGGGCAAAAAATGCTAACTTAGAGGATTTGGATATTTAATCATGAGTGATCAGGACAAACAGATGCAACCAACCAGTGAACATGAGTCAATTGAGGCAACACCAGATACGGTGACTGAAGTATCAGCAGGATTAGAGCGACGCCGACTTGAAAATGTGATGCAAGACAATTTCTTCCGTTATTCGATGAGCGTCATCGTTGACCGGGCATTGCCAGATGTGCGTGATGGTCTGAAGCCGGTGCATCGCCGTATTTTGTATTCAATGAATCAGAACGGCAACCGTAGTACTGCGAAATTCGTCAAATCAGCACGTATCATCGGTGACGTGATGGGTAAATATCACCCGCATGGTGACTCAGCGATTTATGACTCAATGGTTCGTTTGGCGCAAGATTGGGCAATGCGCTACACCTTGGTACAAGGTCAGGGAAACTTTGGTTCAATGGACGGAGACCCACCAGCTGCTCACCGTTATACTGAGGCGCGACTTGATAAGCCGGCTGAAGAATTACTAACTGACATCGAGAAGGAAACCGTTGATTTTAAGGATAACTTTGATGGTTCAGAGCGTGAGCCGATTGTGTTGCCGGCAAAGTTACCGAATTTGCTGTTGAACGGCCAGATTGGTATTGCTGTTGGTATGGCAACGAGTATCCCGACACACAACCTGGGTGAGTTAGTAGATGCGACAATTGAGCTGATTGATAACCCCGAGGCGACAGTTGACGACTTGCTGCAGCATGTGAAGGGTCCAGACTTTCCGACGGGCGCGATCGTCTACGGTGGTGCACCGATGCGCCAAGCGTATGCGACTGGTCGCGGTAGTGTGATGATGCGAGCAGTGGCAGAGATCCAGGAGACCAAACGAGGTCGACACCAGATTGTTGTTACTGAGATACCGTATGGTGTAAATAAAGCAACATTGATCGAAAAAATTGGTGAGCTTCACAAAGAAAAGCGGGTACAGTTGGCTGACCTACGCGATGAAAGCTCTCGAGGTAAGGTCCGCATCGTCATTGAGCTGAAAAAGGATGCGTATCCAAAGAAAGTATTGAACCAGCTGTACAAACTAACAGCGCTCCAGACGAGTTTTAATTACAACATGCTGGCATTGGTCAATACTATGCAGCCACGGATTTTAGGCTTGCACGATATTTTGAGCGAATTTGTGAAACACCGCCAGTCTGTGGTGCGCCGCCGTACGGAGTTTGAGCTGAAAAAGGCTAAGGCAAGAGCACATATTCTGGAGGGCTATAAGATTGCACTGGATCACATCGATGAGGTGATTAAGACCATTCGTGCTTCAAAAACTCAGGATGAGGCAGAGAAGAACTTGCGTGCTAAGTTCGGACTGAGCGAGATTCAAGCCAAAGCTATCTTGGCAATGCAGCTGCGACGCCTGACTGGGCTTGAGCGTGAAGCGGTTGAGAATGAACTGCGTGAGCTCTTGAAGCTGATTGCACGACTCGAGGCTATCTTGGCTGATGAGCAGGAGATTTTGAATATCATCAAGGCTGAGCTTCTGGAAATGAAAGAGAAATATGGTGACGAGAGGCGTAGTAAAATTATCAACCATGAGCTTGGCAAGTTCTCTGACGAGGAGTTAATTCCAGAGGAAGATGCTGTTGTTCTTTTGACAACTGAGAATTATATCAAGCGAACTCTGGCGAGTGACTATCGTAAGCAGAACCGTGGCGGCAAGGGTAAGCGCGGCATGACCACTAAGGAAGAAGATATTATCGCTCAGATAATCCCAGCAAGTACGCACGACTATCTGCTATTCTTCACTAATAAGGGTCGTGTATTCCGGCTCAAGGCGTATGAAGTTCCAGCTGCTAGCCTTAGTGCTAAGGGTGTGGCCGCTGTTAATCTATTACAACTTCAGCCAGAAGAGAAGATCACAGCTATCATTAAACATGAGAAGAACGCGAGCGACGCTGGTTATCTGTTTATGGCCACAAAAAATGGTACCGTTAAGAAAACTCCGCTCAGTGACTATGCTAATATCCGTACGAATGGTTTGATTGCCATAAAGCTTGATGATGGTGATGAACTGAAGTGGATCAAGAAAACTGATGGAGAAAGTGATGTAATTATTTCAACATCAGCTGGTCAGGCAATTAGGTTTAACGAAAAGGATGCGCGACCAATGGGCAGGGCTGCTCGCGGAGTGCGCGGTGTTCGTCTGCGACCAAATGACCGAGTAGTCGGTATGGATATTGTTACCAGCGATGACCAGACATTGTTAGTTATTAGCGAACAAGGCTTTGGTAAGCGCACCAAGGTGACCAATTTCCCGAGCCATAAGCGTGGCGGGGTCGGTATTAAAGCGGCGATTGTGACGGCAAAGACGGGCCCAATCATATCAGTTCAGACGATTGACCCGACTATGACAGATGCTATCTTGGTGTCACAAAATGGACAGACGATTCGCATTAGTCTCAAAGACATCAAGCTACTAGGTCGTACGACTCAAGGTGTTACGATCATGCGGCTGGGTGACAATGATGCGGTATCTTCTATAGGTTTAATGGAAGAGCGGTCTTCCGAAGAGGATACTAAATGAGATATTTGCTAGTGCCTTTGTTGGCATGGGCATTAGCTCAGGGTTTAAAGCATATCTTTCGCTTGATGGGTAGAAATCGTCGAGTATTTAGCAAAAATCCAAAGTCGCCCCTCTTGTTGTCTGGTGGTATGCCAAGTGCTCATGCTGCAACGGTGGTTTCATTGACTGCTGTGGTTGCGTTATATGACGGTATTGATACGGTACAATTTGCTATCGTTCTCTGGGTGACTATGATCATTTTGTATGATGCCATGATGGTGAGATTCTCTTCTGGGCAACAGGGAGACACGCTAAATCAGCTCTTAGATGAGCAGAAAAGTTCTTTGCCTCGCATCCGTGTAGCGCATGGTCATACCCCTGTTGAGGTTGCTGTTGGCGCCACGATAGGAATGCTTGTTTCACTTGTTGTCTTTTTCGCAACAAAATAATTACAAAATAGTATTGACCAAAGGTTGGTTGATGATGTATGATAAGTATCAGTCTGGTCGTGGGGATGCGAGCGAAACGACAATTACAATCTGTAATGATCAAGTTACGTGAGGATTTTTGGCCAGTCTATCGAACTTTAACAATTTGATTGTGCAATATCATCGTCAGTTTATATTTTTGTAGAGCCTTAA